>JAFCUE010000001.1:0-10306 GCA_051990185.1 Flavobacterium sp. DT2-2
TTACCGGTGCAATCGTATAGGATTCTGAATAGAAACATCCATTAGCATCGGTTACTCTAAAGGTATAATTTCCTGGTAATAAATTAGGGAACGAAGCCGGTTGAGCGGATCCTGTTGTGGTAAATGGCCCAAAGAATGATGGATTTGTTGCAGAGGTTGTTCCTGTAATCAAGAACGTTAAAGCACCTACTCCATTGGTAGCCGTTACAGATACCGTTGTTGTGGTAGCCGTACAAGTCACCACCGCATTGGTAAATGCCAAATCCGTTGGTTTATTAAGCGGTGCCAATGTGATCGTTTGAACGGGTGACAAACATCCATTAGCATCCTTTACTATAATTTGGAAGGATTGTGTAGTTCCGTTATCATTGACAGTCAAAGTATTGCTTGGTACAAAAGTACCAGCGTTGTTATAACTATACGTGTATGTTCCTGTTCCGCCAGTAGGTACAACAGTTATTGTAGCCGATTGATTAGCGTTAGTACTGCTATTACAACTAAAAGCTGTTGCAGAACTTGTAAAAGTTACTGCCGTTGGCTGGGTGATATTCACAACAACACTTCCTACGCAACCTTTATTGTCTTTAACGTAAAAAGTATATGGAGAACCTGCTGCTGTTAATCCGCCAAAGGTTGGATTAGTAGAAAATCCTGTAGTAGCGTTGTTACTGTACGTATAGCCACCTGATCCGCCAGCACCGGTTAAGGTTACTGAACCATCTGCTCCTGCGTTACAACTTACATTGATTTGTGTTGCAGTGACTGTAGGATCTGTTATTGGCGCTACTGTTGTCGATGTGGTTGTAGTACAACCGTTAGCATCCGTAATAACAAATGTATACGTATCGGCATTAGCATTGCTAACCGTTGTTGTAAATGTTACTGCTGCACTCGCTGTACTTGGCGCACTTGGTGCTCCGCTTCCTTTTTGAACCGTATATGTGAATGGGGCTCTTCCACCAGTAATTGTTGTTGTAATTACTGCATTTGGTGAACTAGAACAATCTAATGTTTTCGTTACTACAGCTGCTGCAGTCAATCGTGGATACACTTGTATAGGCGATGCTGCCGTTATACAACCATTTTTATCTTTGATAGAAACGGTATAGGTACCTGCTGGTACGCTAAATGTTGGGCTCGTTTGAAAGATTCCTGTTGGACCGCCTATTCCGTAAGTAACCGGAGTTAAACTTGCCGAAGTTGGTGTTGCAGTTATGGTAAAGGTACTTCCTGATCCGGAACATTGATTGTCTACTGCTACTGTAAGACCTGGCAACGGATCGCTGATTATTGTTATGTTTCTCAGGGTCACACAATCATTGGCATCTTTTACATAAACATCCCATGATAAATTGGCTGCCGAATTGGTATCGACCACAACCAGGTTAGAGGCTGCATAAATAGTTGGTGCTATTGCTCCAGTTACTACTGCTGCGTAGGTATAATTTGGGGTTCCGCCTGCGGCTACAATTGTAATAGTGGAGTTGTCATTGTTGCAATTCACGTTGGTAGGCGTAGCGCTAGTAATGGTTAATGCATTTGCAGGTTCCCCGATAACAATGGTTCCATCAGCAAAACATCCTGTTGCTGTATCTGTTACTCGAACAACATACGTTCCTACGGCTACATTAGCTAAGGTTAACGTATTTCCGGATTTTGTCAATGTTCCTGTTCCCAATGTTCCTGAGGTCAATACAAAAGTGTACGCACCTATGGTAGCATTTCCTGAAACAGTATAAACTCCTGAACCTGTAGATCCTCCCTTACACAATACATCGCTGGTTTTATTACCCGCAATAGCAATAGGTGTTACTGGAGCAACGGTATAGGATTCTGAATAGAAACAACCATTTGCATCGGTTACTTTAAAGGTATAATTCCCTGGTAATAAATTAGGGAACGAAGCCGCTTGTGCTGATCCTGTTGTGATAACCGGTCCAAATAATGATGGATTTGTTGCAGAGGTAGTTCCTGTTATTATAAAAGTTAATGCGCCTACTCCATTGGTAGCCGTTACTGATACTGTTGTTGTGGTAGCCGTACACGTTATTACTGCATTGGCAAAAGTTAAATCCGTTGGTTTATTAAGCGGTGCCAATGTGATCGTTTGAACGGGTGATAAACAGCCATTAGCATCCTTTACTATAATTTGGAAGGTTTGTGCAGTTCCATTATCATTAACCGTCAACGTGCTGCTTGGTACATACGATGTACCATTGTTATAGCTATACGTATACGTTCCTGTTCCACCTGCAGGTACAACCGTAATTGTAGCCGATTGATTGGCGTTGGTACTGCTATTACAACTAAAAGCTGTAGCTGTAGCATTGGTCGTAATGGCAGTTGGATTTATGATTGTAACTTGGGTTGGCGTAGACTCACACCCTTTGCTATCAATTACTTTTATATCATACGTACCCGCAGCTAAACCTGTAAACAGACTGGTAGCTTGAGTAGTATAAGTTGTAACCGTGCTTAATTTTATGGCATAGGTATACGTTGTAGTAAAACCACCCGAAGCAGTTACCGTAATGGTTCCATTATTGAGTCCGTTACACGTAATATCGGTTTTAACCGTAGTATGCGTTGGAGTCGTTTTTGGTGTTACAGTGATCGTATTGCTGGTTGCTGGACATCCTTTAGAATCAGATACGGTAAATACATACGTTCCAGGTAGCGTAGCAGTATATGGGAATGAAGCCACTGCTGTTGCTGTTCCAGAATTGTACGAAACCGTATAGGTATATGGAGTGCCATAACCACCTGTAATTACTGGATTCCCTATGGAAGCATTTACCAAACAGGTCAAGTCTTGCAATAAAGATACGTTGAATGTTACTGCGGGAGCAATAACGATACTCGAAATAGTTGATGTACAATTATTGCTGTCGGTTACGAGAATGGTATGCGTTCCTGGAGTAACATTAGCAAATGAAAACGTAGTTAATGCCGAACTAATTGAGGCATTGCTGTCTAATTTATACGTATATGGACCTACACCACCGCTTACATTGACAACCAGAGTTGCTGGATCAGCTACCGTATAGCAATAATCCGTTGCAACGTTTAGCGTGGCGGTTACAGTTGGTGGAGCGGTTACCGTTATTGGAAATCCAGTTGCATTAGTACAAGCGTTAGCATCTCGCACAAAAATAGTGTAACTGCCTACAGGTACATTTGTAAAATCTGGATTGTTATTGAAAGCCGTAACTACCGTAATACCATTTGCTTGACGCAATTCATATTGGTACGCAGGGGTTCCTCCTCCGCCTACTGCGCGAATTGTAGCGCCCGTACTACATGTTGCTTGCAGTATAATAGAGGCTGAAGCGGTTACCTGTGTGGGTGCAGTAATTGGTACTGAGAATGTTTTAGAACATACTGCAGCCGATGTTGGATTAGGGCGTACGAGAACAGAGTATGTATTTGCAGCTAAACCCGAAACCGTTACTGGAGAAGTTGTTGTTGTGAACCAATTTGCACCATTATTAGTAGAATACTGGAATCCAGTAGATGTATTAAAATTTTGTGCTGCTATAGTAATTTCGCCATTAGCTAAACCAGAACAAGTTATGTTTTTACTTCCTGCTATTTGTGCTTCAAATGCTTTTCCAGTAGGTACTTCAATTGGAAAATCTTTTTTAGCAATACACGTTTCAGGTAATTGGTAAACTCTAATATCATCAATTAATGCATCATTACCACCGTATAAAATACTTCCAGATTTAATCCTAAAAGTAAGGTTTGTATTATTTCCGGGATTCAAACTCAATTGTTTGAAAACCCATTTATTTCGGTCTGGACTGGATGGCGATCCTGCAATAACTCCTGTAAATTGAGAAGCTACAACAGTACCTGATGGATTTACTAACTCTATTATGAAATCCGGATTAGCACCGTTAATTCCTGCTCTTAATAAGTTGGCAAGATAAACCTCCACATTAAGCGGCTGATTTGGAATAACATCAAAAATAGGTTTGCTATACAAAACTCCATAATTACCTGCTGCATCTCCAATATTTACTAATAAAAAACGACCTTTAGGATCAACACCGTTTGTAGTATGATCTTTAAAATTAAACCAAGCGCCTGCATTGGTACTGCTAGGATCATCCGATCTCCAGAAAAAACTTGCGACTGAATACTCGTTATCCTCTACAGATCTTTGTCCACAAGGATATGGACCTACAACCCGCTGGTCATTAAAACAATAAGCTGATGCAATTCCAGGAGTGGTTATAGGATTTCCTGAACCAAAATTTTCTTCTAATAAGGTGCTAAAAGTAGAAACGGAAACTAATTTATATTTAACGGTAATGACATGACTTCCGGAAGGTACATTTAAAAATACTTTCGGGTCAGCTGTATTAGGATTTAATACACCATCAATCAAATACTCGTATTCGTAATTTAAATTAGAAGGATTGGTTACCGTTACAGAAGTTGTTCCGGTACCGTCGCAATTAAAACTAGCTGTGTCAACCAATATTGTTGGTGCTGTGGGAATAGGATCTAAAATTACTGGATACGGAATAGTGAAAGTACAATTTCTGCTATCCCGTACTACTAAAGTGTAAGAACCCGGCAGCACATCTTTTTCAGTAGCCGTACCAAAATTTGCGCCTCCATCAAAACTATACATATACCCCGGAGTTCCGCCTGAAACATTACTAAACCGAATAGTTCCACCTTGATTAGAAAGGGTACATCCTGCTAATTTAGAAACTCCACCCGAAGCCGTTACGGCACTTGCTGGTTCAATGATTGTGATAGGTGCTCCAGGATCAGTACATACTTGTCCACTTAAGGAGTATTCCAATACTGGAGTATAGGTTCCCGGTGGGAGATTTGAAAACGTTGGGTTTGTGCTGTAAGCCGTTCCGTTGTTGATGCTGTATCGCAAACTATAGCCGTTAGCACTAGTTACGTTAAATCGAATCTCACCTGAATTTGCGCCATAACAATTGATATCTGTTTTGGTTACCGTATATACTGGTTTTGGAACTTCAGCTACGGTAATAGAAGTTGGCGTAGAGCAATTGTTCACATCAACGACAGTAATATTATAAACACCTCCGGCTGGCAATGGCTTGGACACCACAATTTGAGGTGCAGTTTGAGAAACCGTAGTGCTGTTTACAAAATATTGATATGGTGGCGTTCCACCCACAGGATAAACAGTTATTTCCCCATCAGCACAAGTCAATGGTTTGGTCAATGCCGAAGTAGCTGTTAATGCAGCAGGATTTATTAATTCAATAGTTCCCGTTTCAATACAACCATCTTGTGTTCGTACTTCATAGATGTAGGTTCCTGATGATAAATTTGGAAAAGTAGTTTCATTCGCTAAAATAGGGCCCACACTATTTACTAATGTTCCCCCTTTGCTGATACTGAAAAAATATTGGGATCGAGCATCATTAGCAACCAATCGGATAGACCCAAAACCACCATTACAAAGTGGTTGGGTAGTAATTTTAGAAACGGTAAAATTTCTTAGTCTAATTAAAATATCTTTAACCTCAAAAATACAAGGATTGGTGGTTACCCCTACTTGTCTGATGTAAACAGTATAGGTACCAGCAGTATTTACGGTAAATATATTAGAGGATTGATACGTTACTTTATCCAGACTGTACTCGTATCCAGACGGAACACCACCAACAGTTATATTACCTTTGGTAGTGCAAATAATATCATTGGTAGTTACTGTCGGATTTAAGGTGTTTTTAAAGACATTAAAATAAAAGATACTTTGGCAACCTCCTGGATATTTTAATACCACTCTAAATTGTCCTGCCGTATCTGCTGCATAATTTTGACCAGTTGCTACTGTATTCCAACACGAATTAGCAAAAGTTTCATTGGCACAATTAGCAATAGCCGTTGACGGACAGGTTGCTTCATTTAGTTTTTGCCATTCTATTGAAGAAGCATCTGTAATATTGGTTTGAATCAGTCGTGTTGCAGTTGCTCCACAAAGAAAAATATTAGGTAAGTCCTTTCCATTATTAGGACATTTCGGTACTACATCTGCATAAGGTGAAACAGGATTGGTAATTGTATTTCCAAAAGGAATTACAGTAACTTCTTCTTTAATAGATTTACAAGTTGAATTTGTTACGGAATTCACATAATAGGTTCCTGTACTCGTAGCTGTAAATGTTTGACTGGTACTTATTACCGGAGAACCTGTAGGACTTGTAGACCAGGAATAGGAATCATATCCATTTGAAGCGGATAACACCACATTATTACCACAAAGTACTTGTGTTCTGGTAAAGGTATGGCCATTAATATTTGCTAAAAAGTTAGTAGAACTTGGTGAACCAAAATTACAAACAGTAGAGGCAAAACTGCCTTCACCTACCACTGGCGGCGTTGTATTAACAACACCACTGTAATTAGCAAACGCTTGGTTTTTTATTTCATTAGAACAAGCATCACGCAATAAATTATAATCCGATACCACCTTTACATGCAAACGAATCGTATTGATGGGATCACCTATATTTACAATATTATCCGGAATAGTAAATACTAATCTTCTAGTAGCCGCATTATAAGTCACATTTGACATTGTCATCCCTAGTGGCAAAGAAGTAACATCTGCAGGAAAATTAAAAATGACATTATTTGGTAGTACATCTACTAAAGTGAAAGCCGTAATTTGATCATTTCCTATATTTTGGAAATCAATTTTATAATACAAATCTTGACCTAAATTAATGGTCGTATTACCTACATCTTGACCGGCAGCATTCTGTACAATTTTAGTCAGCGATATGTCAGGCGCCACTACATTTATTAAAAATGAATTGAAAAAACTAAAAAGAGTATTAGCCTGACCTTTAGGAATTTGCAAACTTACCACTGCAGTAGTTGCATTATTTCCAACTTTACTTGCGCCTTTAACTTCAACAGTTCCCGTATCGTATCCTAACGTATTATTAACGTTGGGGTTTCTTGCAGTTATGTATCCATTTACATCAGTGATTGAACTGTTAAAAAAGCTATTAGTCGGTCTCTCGGTAGTAATTATTTTATCTCCGTTTGAAACTGAATTTCCTACTTCAACTCTTGTGCTAGCGGTTCTATCGCCATTTAATGTAGCAAAGCCAAACTTTATATCTACAGATCCAGTCGGCGGAGTTATAAATCCTGAAACATTTATATCTAAACTACTTGAATCAAAAATTGAACTAAATCCATCAAAAGTTGTAATAGATTTAGTAGTTGCTGTTGGATCCTCATAAACCACAACTAGAGTCCATCCTGCAGATAATCCTGTTGTGCCATTTGATCCAGTACTTGAAGCAACATCAGCGACCGTATACGTTCCTTGAGAATTTGTTAAACCAGACAATAAAGCGGTCACGTCTTTATAACAAGCATAGGGCTTGTTTGAATCTGGAGCAATGGGAGCTACTGCGGCATCATAAATGACTTCTCCCGTAATTGGAGTATACACTGTACTACCCGGTAGTTTCAATTTTACATTTCTAATATTGGCTCCACTATCTCCAGTTTTTATTAACGCTCCCCAGTACAATCCAGCATAAGCAATTCTAAAACAGGTGGTAGCAGGTGGTATGGCTAAATTGGCACTACTAGAAGAAAAGGTTGAATTATCACCATCAATATCAATAAATTGCATTGATATTCCTTCATTTACACTATTGTTGTTAACGGATCCACTGGTACCAAGGATGCTGTTTCCAACAACCAACATGTCTCCTTTAATTTGCTGATTAAACCTTGATGAAAACTTTTTTAAATTTTGACTATAAGATGTCATTTGGAACATGATTATTCCAATAAAAAAACCAAATTTTAGTAGGTTGCGTTTTTTAGTCCTGCAATTGTTATAGATCAGCACAGGATGCGAAGTTGCCTCCGTTTTTTTGAAGGGTATGCTGACGAATCTAATTAATAAAAAAATAATATTGAGTAGGTAATTTTCTATTTTCATTGGAGCTATATTTATAATGCCTACAATCACCCTAAATTCAAAAAACATTTTTGGGGAACGTTTTATAGAATTTAGGGTGATAAGCATTTATTCTTTTAGATTATATAATTGCTGTTTTTATCCATTTCTGGTAAAAATATATGATTAATTTTCTACTTTGATAATTACCATTTTGCCATTATACGGTTTTGTACCACGAGATTCAAGGGTCGTTGTAGCTTGTTGTAAATTATCAAATTTCTCTGTATAAATGTAATAATTTGTTGATTTCACATCATAGAAAAAATTAACACCCTTGTCTCCAGAGGCCACAGTTTTAGTAACGAAAGTATCTCTTTTTGCTACATCAGCATGAACCGCAAGAACGATATAATATCCAGTTTCTACATTTTTAATATTCTTAATAATTTGCATGTTTACTTGTTCATTACCAAAATCAAAATCTTCTGGTTTGGCTTTTACTGTACTAGTAAATGTTGTTGCTTTTATTCGTTTTAATGTTTCTTGATCTTTTAAATAACGTGTGTCTTCATTTTCAAAATTAGCACGCTTTATTCTACGTTTCTTCTCTATTTGAGTATCTATATTAATTTTTTCTAAAGCTGCTAGCAAATTTGTATTAGAAAGTTCTGCTTTAACTTGCTCTGCTTTTAACTCATTTATTGTTTTCAAATAGCTTTGTGTAAGTGGGTCATTTAGATTTGGCACTTTCTTAATTCGCTCCTCATATAAATTCTTAAAGGTAGTCAATAATTGATTTTGATTGCTATTGATTATTCCAATTTCTGATTTTAAAGATTCCAATGCATTAGTTTCAGCAGTAATGCTCTTAAATTCTTTTGGCGCGCTTGCAATTCCTTGGTCATTTAAATCATTTTCATCTTTCAATTCTTTTAACTCCTTTTGTTTTTGACTAACTTTTTCATTTAATTGAGTCAGCAATTGCTGCTGTGTTCTTCTATCTTTCTCTAATGCGTTAGCTACATTATCCATCGATTTTGCATTTTCATCCTTCACTCTTGTACTGGCTAGCAATAAGGCATCAGCATCTGCTTTGGATTTCGCTTCAGCATCGGCTTTAGCTTTTGCATCTGCAGCTAGTTTCGCTTTAGCATCGGCTTCTAATTTTGCTTTAGCGTCAGCATCGGCTTTGGCTTTGGCGTCTGCTTCTAATTTTGCTTTAGCATCAGTATCCGCTTTTGCTTTTGCATCTGCAGCAAGTTTCGCTTTCGCGTCTGCTTCTAATTTTGCTTTAGCATCAGTATCCGCTTTTGCTTTAGCATCTGCAGCAAGTTTCGCTTTCGCGTCTGCTTCTAATTTTGCTTTAGCATCAGTATCCGCTTTTGCTTTAGCATCTGCAGCAAGTTTCGCTTTCGCGAGCATCAGTATCCGCTTTTGCTTTAGCATCTGCAGCAAGTTTCGCTTTCGCGTCTGCTTCTAATTTTGCTTTAGCATCAGTATCCGCTTTTGCTTTAGCATCTGCAGCAAGTTTCGCTTTCGCGTCTGCTTCTAATTTTGCTTTAGCATCAGTATCCGCTTTTGCTTTAGCATCTGCAGCAAGTTTCGCTTTGGCGTCAGCTTCTAATTTTGCTTTAGCATCGGCGTCTAATTTTGCTTTAGCATCAGTATCCGCTTTTGCTTTAGCATCTGCAGCAAGTTTCGCTTTGGCGTCAGCTTCTACTTTTGCTTTCGCATCTGCATCGGCTTTTGCTTTAGCATCTGCATCGGCTTTCGCTTTGCCGTCAGCTTCTAATTTTGCTTTAGCATCGGCGTCTAATTTGGCTTTCGCATCAGCATCAGCTTTCGCTTTAGCATCTGCAGCAAGTTTCGCTTTGGCGTCAGCTTCTACTTTTGCTTTCGCATCAGTATCTGCTTTTGCTTTAGCATCAGCATCGGCTTTAGCTTTGCCGTCAGCTTCTAATTTTGCTTTAGCATCGGCGTCTAATTTGGCTTTCGCATCAGCATCAGCTTTCGCTTTCGCTTCAGCATCGGCTTTAGCTTTTGCATCTGCAGCAAGTTTCGCTTTAGCGTCTGCATCAGCTTTTGCTTTAGCATCTGCATCGGCTTTCGCTTTGGCGTCAGCTTCTAATTTTGCTTTAGCATCGGAGTCTAATTTGGCTTTCGCATCAGCATCAGCTTTAGATTTGGCCTCTTCCGATAATTTTGCGCGGGCATCAGCATCGGCTTTAGCTTGTGCATCGGCATCAGCTTTAGCTTTGGCATCAGCTTCCAATTTCGCTTTCGCATCGGCATCTGCTTTAGATTTAGCTTCTGCATCTGCTTTCGCTTTGGCCTCTTCCGATAATTTTGCGCGGGCATCAGCATCTGCTTTAG
>JAFCUE010000001.1:10313-157367 GCA_051990185.1 Flavobacterium sp. DT2-2
AGCTTTGGCATCAGCTTCCAATTTCGCTTTCGCATCGGCATCTGCTTTAGATTTAGCTTCTGCATCTGCTTTCGCTTTGGCCTCTTCCGATAATTTTGCGCGGGCATCAGCATCTGCTTTAGCTTGTGCATCGGCATCAGCTTTAGCTTTGGCATCAGCTTCCAATTTCGCTTTCGCATCGGCATCTGCTTTAGATTTAGCTTCTGCATCTGCTTTCGCTTTGGCCTCTTCCGATAATTTTGCGCGGGCATCAGCATCTGCTTTGGCTTGTGCATCGGCATCAGCTTTAGCTTTGGCATCAGCTTCCAATTTCGCTTTCGCATCGGCATCTGCTTTAGCTTTGGCCTCTTCCGATAATTTTGCGCGGGCATCAGCATCTGCTTTAGCTTTTGCATCTGCAACTAGTTTTGCTTTGGCGTCAGCTTCTAATTTTGCTTTCGCGTCGACATCGGTTTTAGCTTTTGCATCAGCAGTCAGTTTCGCTTTTGCGTCGGCAGCTAATTTTGCTTTTGCATCAGCATCTGCCTTAGCTTTGGCAGCTGCGGCTAATTTGGCTTTGGCTGCAGCATCTGCTTTTACTTTAGCATCAGCTATTGCTTTTGCGTCTGGTAAAACTGCCACTGGTGGTTTTGTTACAACTGGTGCTGGTATTGTTTTCACTTTAGCATCGGCGATTGCCTTTGCTTTGGCGGCAGCATCAGCAGCAATTTTTTCTCTTTTTAATCGATTTTCTTCGAACAAAGCTTTAGCCTTAGCAGCATTTTCCAACCTGGTTTGTGCAAGTGCATCAGCCGTAGCTTTTGCATCTGCTATTGCTTTTTCTCTGGCAGCTTTTAACTCATTCTCTTTCTGAATTTCAGCATCTGATTTAACCGTAGGTTTTACAACAGCTTCTGAAGGCACTGCTCTCCTGTCTTCAGAAGTTGAGATTATAGCTCCTTCTTCCTCGTCAACATCGCTATAATCACTTTTGAATTTGTAAGCCAAAACTAATTCATGCGAAGGCCCAAACTGTGAAAAGCTACCTAATGCTTTTTCATAATTGTATTCTAATGCAATTCTAGGAGTTACATTCATTCCAATTCCTCCTGAAACTCCATGAAAACTGTTGTAACCAGCTTGTGCCCAGACCCCTTTTGGTATACTGAACATTACTAATCCCGAAACAATAGTCTGCTCTTTTTTACTTTCAGCACGAATCAGTCCTGAAAATTTGCTTCTGTCAAAAAAACCATAACTATCAATAAATCCGGTATACATTAAGTGAGCTTGTATGCTGCGAGATGGATCGTCTTGAACTAAATTAGAACTCTGAAGATTATATAAAACTGCATTCTTTACAGCCAATCCAAAATCAAAAAAAGCATTTCCATAATTAATTCCAGGACTTAAAGTAAACAGAGAATTAGATGGTATTGTTTCTAAAGATGGATCTGGATAATTGGTAATCACCTTTCCGGTATTAATGCCACTTTTATAAAAACCTAAATTAACTCCAAAAGTCAAGTTACTGTCTTGGTCCAAATACACATTTTGCGCAAAATTAGCTACTCCACCAAAAGTGGTAAGTACCCCATAATTTTGTTGAAAAACTCCCAATGATACCCCTTGATTTTCTCTGAAGCGACCCGAATAACTCACTAAATACGTTTGCGGAGCATTGTCAAACTGTACCCATTCTCTTTTATTAAAAAGTGTAATATATGAGTTTTGTTCTCTAGCAAAACTAAAGGCGGGATTTAATAAAAATTTATTAAACCTAATCGAATTTCTAACGGGTATATCAAATGAAGCTACTCCCCCTTCTTGAGAGTAGATTGCCTGTAGTGAACAGAAAAAAAAAATTAAAATTAAAAACCTACTTTTCATACTACTTGACTACGGTGATAGAACCTTTTTTTACTTTGTTGTCTGTTGTTGTAATTATGTAATAATAAATGGGATTCACAGACTTAAAATCAAGTTCGTTCTCTGGCCAATTATTTTGATAATTATTTGTTTGTAAAGCTACTTCGCCTCTTGAATTTAATAACACAATTTCTGTGTTTGATCCGCTTACATATTCTTGTGGCAAAATCCAAGTATCGTTTACTCCATCATTATTTGGGCTAATATAATTTGGAATCAAAACTACATTGGGATCTACAAACGGAAATTTGACTTCAAAAGGGAGTGTTTTTTGGGAAATACAGCCTGATGTCTGTTTAATAATAACCGTATAATTGCCCTCTAGTGTAACATCCAAAGTATTAGTGGTTGCTCCCGCAATTATAGTACTGTTTCGATACCATTCAAAAATAGGATTAACGGCGTTAGTAGTCGCGATAACTGTTTTTGTTTCACCTTCATTTATAATTGTTGTGGCAGAAACGTTTAAAGAACTGGTAAACGGTACGTCTGCTAAAGTTATAGAAGGAGTCGAACTACAGCTACCAAAATCAACCTTTACAGCGTATTGTCCTGCTGTACTTGTTTGATATTGTTGACTTGTTGCACCTGATATAGCTACACCCTCTTTAAACCATTGGTACGAATTTCCTGTTTGAGTGCTAAGTGTTGTTGGACCAGTTGAAGGGCAAAAAGGATTTCCTTTACTAGAAGTTATAGTAGCCGTAACTCCTGTAGCCTCATTAACCGTTACTCTGTTTGAATAGGAATCAGAAGTACATGTTCCATAGTTAGTCTCAACGTAATAACGGCCAGGTTGATTTACTGTTAAACTTGGTGTAGTAGCAATAGGAACTAAACTCGGTTCTTTAAACCATTTAAAAGTAAGTGAAGGATACTTTAATGGAGAATCGTTTGTCCCTGTACCTGGATTGTCTATCCTTAGTACCAATGAGCCTCCACTACAATAGGTTGCAGTTCCATTGAAGTTATTGATAGTGAATTGTGAATCTTGAATTTTATAGTACGCAGCAAAAGTATTGGATACTGGACTTATAGAAGCTGGAGCCGTACTTCTAACACGTAATTTATAGAGTTCTCCAGCAGTGCTGTTAGGAACTGAAAATACAAAAGTCCTAGAGGTAGGGGTTGCTGTTAGCGGCTTCTCTGTGTAATTCAGTGCTAATGGAGTACTGAAATTTCCAGCAAGATCAGAAAGTTCTAAAAAAAATTGATTCGTTGGGCTTAAAGAACCGGCCGGTGAGAATGAAAAACTGACTTCAAAAGTATTAAAACTAGGATTAGCACAAATTTGGCTAAACCCAAGAGAGGGTTTGCCAATTGTTACTTGTGCACACAATGAGGAGCTTGATGAAAAAGCCACCAAAATAAAAAAAATTATATATTTATTTAAAATGGCAGCGGGACTACATTTCATATCTAGTTATAAATCTATATTTTTTGCTGCTAACACATCCACTTATTTGCCATGCAAATCTATTTTGATGCAGTAATTTTTGAAAGTTGTAAGCGGAAATCTGGTCTTTTCTCGTTAGAAAAATCAATAAATGTTTCCGAGTTATTTCCATTTGAGTAAACAATGTCGAAAGCAGGTTGTCCATAATGACTTTCTAAATCATCGTTATTAGAGTTGTCAACTGTAAAAATGTTGCCTTTACAATTATTGATATACAAAGATTCGAATTTAATCTTTTTAAGATTTTCTGAAGTAATTTGTATGTTACTATCTAATAAAATCGCCGGTTTAAATCCCGAAATCACTGTTTTTTTACATTGTAAAGTTGTATTCTCAGCCACATAAATAGCCTCTTTTACCAAACCTGACTCAATATCAGCAAGAATGCTTGTGCTATTGTTCACCAAAGTTAAATTGGTTGCTACAACAAATGTTTGTTTCTTAGAAAAATCAACTTCCTCTTTTTTATCATAGGATGCTATGTCTAAACATCTTGAACCTAATTTACTGGATAGGAATGAGGAACGAACTGCTAAAGAATTAGTAATTCTACATTGTGCTCCAAAATTAAATCTATAGTCATCATTACTCGATTTAAAAGACACCATTTGGCTCATATTAACATCACCTCCATATACTTCAACCGAGTTTCCACCAGAAAAACTGACCATTACATTTTCAATAACCGTTTTGCTTCCCGCTCCAGCTATCAGTAATGAATTTAGATTTCCACCACCATTTGCTAATTTAGCTCCACCAAACTCAATCCTCATATAACGCAAGATACCAGATGAACTCGACGCATTCAATCCACCGTATGAAGTTAATAATGGGTTTAAATAAGAGTTTGCTGGATTAACCGAAGAAACTCCTCCCCATTTATTGATTGGCGCATCTCCTAAAATAATTATTCCGCCCCAATCACCTGCTTTTTTTAAACTTCTATTTGAAGTAAAAACGATTGGATCTGTTTCCAAACCATCTGCTATAATTGAAGCTCCTTTAGTTATTACCAAAGTACCTTTGGTTTCAAAGTCCCCAATGATTACTGTTCCAGGCTCTATAGTCAAAACGGCATTGTTAGTTACATAAACATTACCTTGAAGTAAGTATATGTTTCTCTTTAACAACTTTGTATTGGCTGAAATATTACCTGCTAGTATTTGATTTGCTTCACCATACTCTACCTTGTTAGGCTTAAATTCGGTCCAATTATTCAACCAATTGTTCAAACCTGTAATTCCTTTTTCTTGTTGTGCATTTGCATTTAAAAATACCAAAAGAAATATTGCTATTGTTTGAGTTATTTTTTTCATTGGATGTAAAAATTAAATTAATGAATTATTTAATTGAATTGAAACCCTAGACCTTCAGCCTACAAACCTTCAAATTCATGTAATGATTTTAATGTGCTTTCATAAAATAAAATTGCTGATATCAAGGTGTTTTTATCTGAATAAGGCAACATTTTTCTTTGAAAATCTTCTGTTTGCGTAATAAATCCAGCAGTACTAGCCGTTTGCGCTTCCATCGTTTTCCTGTTTTCAGCATCATTTGGTATACCTAAATCTGCAATAGTAACCCCTGGAGTTTTAGCCAAAGCGATATTTGGTAAAATTTTTGTCAACACTTTAAAACGCTCCGTATACAATTCCAAAAGTTGGCCTTTTTGCATTCCTTTCAATTCATCTAACTCGTGGTATTTTCTAATCGCAGCATCTCTGCTTATAATACTCTGAACAACAACTTTATTTTGAGAAAAACCTACGCTTGCGGTACTTAAAAAAATACTTAAAAAAACAATATTTGCCTTCATAATCTAAACTTTAAAATTAGTAGAATGCTCCAAAACTAAGCAATAAAACCAAAATAAAAAACATTTACTGTTAATTATTTTGACTAAAAAAACGTTACAAATGGAAAAATTAAGGCAAATGATCGATAAAACAAGTAATACGTCGGATATTTTTATTTTTATTTAAAATAAAAAAAATAAAAAAATGTAGGATTTATTAATGCACAAAATATCAAAAAAACTGATCATAAATTAGGTATTAAAAACAGAAAGTCCTGTTTATTAATTATTTAACACTATTGAATTTGGTTTTTTTTTTAATAAAATAAAAAATAAAAAAAAATAAGATATTTCTTCATAAGTTTAAAATTTAACAGTTAAACAAAAATCAATAAATTAGTAATTTAAAAACATTTTATCGTAGCTATAAACTTATTTTTTTAAAACTTTTAAAATCATTTTAAGGGCTTTTTTAAATTTATTTCACTTTTATACTTCGACAAATACGAAAAAAAATGGAGAAAACGTCATTCTTTTTTCCAATTATTCAAGATGTTATTCAACTCTTTTCAACAAAAAAATATAGCGTTTAAGTACCCTAATATTGTGTCTTGAGTCTAAAATAATTTCTCAAATTAGTACTTAATTTCATAAACAAGAGTGACTAAAAGTATTGAGTGGTCGTTTAACCCCATTTTTAACGAATATAAAAGACTTATTTTAAGCAATCAATACCAATATAAAAACATTTTTCCGTCCCTGTATCGATCATTTTATAGGCTGCATTTCTATAAACTTTGCCTTTTAAAAATTTTAGACTAAACCATTTTCTTATATCTTTGCTTCATGCTATTTTCAGAAATTTTAGGACAAGAACATATTAAAAGTCATTTGACAAGAAGTGCTGATCTCGGAAGAATTCCGCATGCACAACTGTTTATTGGACCAGAAGGAAGTGGCACTTTACCAATGGCTATCGCCTATGCACAATATATTATTTGCAACAATCAAAATGCAGAAAACCAAAGTTCTAACCCTGCCTGCAACATCAAATTCCTAAAAACAGCGCATCCTGATTTACATTTTATTTACCCAACCGTAAGTACAGAAGATGTAAAAACGAAACCAAAAAGCATAGATTTCATTAGAGAATGGCGCGCATTTCTAGAGCAAAATCCGTATGCCGGTCTATTTGACTGGTATCAAATATTAGGTGTGAAAAATAAACAAGGAGAGATCCGAGTGGATGATGCCCAAGAAATTTTAAAATCACTCGCTTTAAAATCCTATGAAGGTGGTTATAAAGTAATGATTATCTGGATGGCTGATAAATTGAATACCGCGGCATCTAATAAACTATTAAAATTATTAGAAGAACCTACAGATAGAACCGTTTTCATTCTTGTTTCGGAAAATGAGGAAGATATTATTCAAACCATTCGCTCTCGATGCCAAGTACTCCATTTTAATGGCTTACCCGATGCCAATATCGCCGATGCATTAGTTTCAAAAAATAATATTGAACCAAAAATAGCTTTAAAAATAGCACATCAAGCACAAGGAAATTTCAACAAAGCACTGCAATTGTTGCAACCCGACAGCGAATCTGTTTTTTTTGAAAAATGGTTTGTTGACTGGGTGCGAGCGGCATTTAGAGCAAAAGGAAATGCAGCCGCAATTCAAGATTTGATTTTATGGAGCGAGCAAATAGCGGGTTTAGGAAGAGAAACACAAAAAAAATTTCTACATTTTTGTATCGAAATGTTTCGCCAAGCGCTTTTGTTAAATTATCAAACACCAAGCTTAGTCTATATGGAACCTCAAGTTGAGAAATTTGAACTGGGGAAATTTGCTCCATTTGTAAATAGCAACAATATCAATGTTATTTTTACGGAACTTTCGGAGGCTATGTATCACATTGAGCGCAACGGAAACGCTAAAATTATTTTAACCGATTTATCTATAAAACTCACTCGATTAATTCATAAAAAATAAAAAAATGAACAACATTACCTCTATCTTAATCTTAATTTTCTTAGCCATTACTTTTTTACAATCCGGATACGACAAACTTTTTTATTGGAAAGACAATATCGATTGGTTAAAAGGTCACTTTGCTAAGACACCGTTAAAAAATCATGTACCACTCGCTTTAGCAAATATTTTAATTCTAGAATTGATTTCCGGAATTTTGTCTGTGGTAGGTTGTATCGAACTATTGATAAACAACGGAAGGATTTTTGGTTTCTACGGTGCCGTTTTTTCTTGTATCACCTTATTAATGTTACTATTTGGCCAGCGCCTTGCTAAAGATTATGATGGTGCAAGAACCATTGTCATTTATTTTATTCCCGCAATATTAGCCGTATATTGGTTGAATTAGAATCATTATATTACCTTACTTTTTATCTTAAAAATATGAATCCAAAATATCCTTCTGAATCCTTAACCATACTCACTGATTTAGTTTTACCAAGTGAAACAAATCCTTTGAATAATCTTTTTGGTGGTGAATTATTGGCCCGAATGGATCGCGCGGCAAGTATTGCAGCCAGAAGACATTCCCGTAGAATTGTTGTAACAGCATCTGTAAATCACGTGGCATTTAATAGAGCCATTCCCTTAGGAAGTGTAGTTACGGTTGAAGCCAAAGTTTCCCGAGCTTTCAAAAGTTCGATGGAAATCTACATTGATATTTGGGTAGAAGACCGTGAATCTGGAAACAAAACCAAAGCCAACGAGGCCATTTATACATTTGTCGCCGTTGATGATACAGGAAGACCTGTTCTAGTACCGCAAATAATCCCTGAAACTGAACTAGAAAAACAACGTTTTGAAGCGGCCTTAAGACGCAAACAATTGAGTTTAGTTTTGGCGGGAAAAATGAATCCTCACGATGCTACTGAATTGAAAGCATTGTTTGTTTAACGATAAAAAATTGTTTTAATTTAAAAATTATTATTGTCTGATAAAAAATTGAGCATGTGATCACTTTTATTTTTTTGCGACGGATTTCACAAATGTTATTCCGTTCCGTGAATATAATTTTTGATATAATTTGTTTCATCAAAACCATACGTGGGCTTATTTTCAAAAACTAAAAACATATTACAAATTAAAATAGAAGGTCTAAAACATAATTTGCTTTTTATTGGACAACAATGAAAAAAAAATTGAAAGCTAAATTTTTGATTAAAAAAAGAAGTATTTTTACGTAAATAAATGAAATTACACAATTGACATTTTCAGGACAACTTATCCTATTGTCAGTTTATTAGAGTTATAAATAATACAAATAGATGAAAGAAAAGGTAAAAGAGAAGATGAGTACAGAAAAAGAATCCAAATTAAAAGCGCTTCAACTTACGCTTGACAAACTTGACAAAACCTACGGAAAAGGTACGGTTATGAAAATGGGAGACAAAGCCATTGAAGAAGTAGAAACTATTTCTTCGGGATCTTTAGGAATTGATTTAGCCCTTGGAGTTGGTGGATATCCAAGAGGTAGAATAATTGAAATTTACGGTCCGGAATCTTCTGGAAAAACAACCCTGACACTTCACGCGATTGCCGAAGCACAAAAAGCAGGAGGAATTGCCGCATTTATTGATGCAGAGCACGCATTTGATAGAAATTATGCAGAAAAATTAGGCGTCGATATAGAAAACTTGATTATTTCGCAACCTGATAATGGAGAACAAGCCCTTGAAATCGCAGAAAATTTAATTCGTTCCGGAGCCATCGACATTGTAGTTATTGACTCGGTTGCAGCTTTGACTCCTAAAAGTGAAATTGAAGGAGAAATGGGAGATTCTAAAATGGGATTACACGCTCGTTTAATGTCGCAAGCCTTGCGAAAACTAACCGGAACCATCAGCAAAACAAACTGTACGGTATTCTTTATAAATCAATTGAGAGAGAAAATTGGGGTCATGTTTGGAAATCCAGAAACAACAACTGGAGGAAATGCGTTAAAATTTTATGCTTCGATACGTTTAGATATTCGTCGATCTACACAAATTAAAGATGGTGACAACGTACTTGGAAACAGAACGAAAGTAAAAGTGGTTAAAAACAAAGTAGCTCCACCATTTAAAATCGCTGAATTTGACATCATGTATGGTGAAGGAATCTCAAAAACAGGAGAGATTTTAGATCTTGCAGTAGAATTTGAAATCATCAAAAAAGCAGGGTCTTGGTTTAGTTACGGTGAAACCAAATTAGGACAAGGCCGAGATGCTGTAAAATCATTAATCAAAGACAATCCGGAATTGGCGGATGAATTAGAAGAGAAAATTAAAGCTAGAATAAAAGAATTAGCTGAAGCATAACCATTGAAACCCGATACTCTCGGGTTTTTTTTATGTACAACGCAACCTTTTTTATAATTAGTGATCCAATAATAAAATTGTTTTTAGTTCTTAAAAACAAACCGAATAATAGTAACTTTAAAACTAGTACAAATGAAAAAATTTATTTTACTCACTTTTATTTTATTGACTTTAATAAGTTGTAGTGCAGAGAATGACCAACCCAATTACAGCTTTGAAGTCAATCCAATAGACAGCTTCATCATTCCTACCACTTTTAAATTAGGAGAAACATACGAAATCACATTAAAATTTACAAGACCCACGGAATGCCACTTCTATCAAGGAATTTATTACAGTAAAGACTTGAATACAAGAACTATCGCTATTCAAACTGCCGTTGATAAAGATCAAGCTTGCGTACAGACTGTACCAGCGCAATCAGAAGTTACTTTTAATTTTTATGTAACCAATACCGGTTCGTATATTTTTAAATTTTATAAAGGAAAAGACGCCAATGGTGTCAACCTATTTGAAGAAGTAGAAGTGCCCGTTACCAACTAACAAATAGGTCAAAATCTGTGGGATTAGATCAAATAATTGCTGATTGTAAAAAAAAATGCCCTAAGGCACAAGAGCAACTTTACCATCTATTTTCTAAAAAATTATTTGGTGTTTGCTTAAAATACTCTAGCAATTATGCCGATGCACAAGACAACCTGCAAGATGAATTTATACTTATTTTTGACAAAATCGAACAGTTTACTTTTAAAGGTTCGTTTGAAGGTTGGGCAAAGAAAGTAATCATCAACAATGCGCTTCAAAAATTCAGAGGTGTACGCTATATGGAAGTCATCAACGAGGCTATTGTTGAGGAAAACATCGAAATTGAAGACGAAAATATCTCTATTGATTATTTACTGCAAATCATTCAAGAGTTACCAAATCAATATAGATTAGTATTCAGCCTCTATGTGCTTGACGGTTATTCTCACAAGGAAGTTGCTGAAATGTTAAACATTTCTACTGGTACCACCAAATCGAATCTCGCCAGAGCACGAATGATTTTGAAAGAAAAAATAGACCATCACACTAAAATTACAACAAATTCACAGGCAAAATGAACGACAAGAAAAACATAGATCGGTTGTTTCAAGAACGCTTCAAAGATTTTGAATCAGAGCCCAGCGAACAGGCATGGGCAAACATTCAATTGGCTTTAAAAGAAAAAGATAAGGACAAAAAACGGATTCCCTTTTGGATTAAAACGTCTGGTATTGCGGCCAGTTTCCTATTGGGTTTTTTTGTATTGTACACCGCTACTAAAAATGATATTCAAAAAAATGTGGTTATAGAAACTAAAGTGATCAAAAATTCGTTCGATACAAAGGATTCTACTACTGGTTCAATAAAAAAAGAGCGCAATCCTTTAGAAATAGATAGAATTCCTCAAGTTGTATTGAACTCCATTAAAACTGCGAAAAAAAATGAAAAAAATAATACATCGCCTGACCAATTTAAAATCAATTCACACCAGGAAAAGAATCAAAAATCTGCTGTCGTTTATTTCCAAAAAAATCATTCACCGATAAATCAAACCAATACCATAGCAGATGACAACAACCGTTTACAGAAAAATCAAATACTTAAAAATAATACTCAAAAAATGCCTTTCGGCAAAAGTGACGCTACAAACATCCCGCGCGTATCGATTGCAGCAGTTGATGAAACCCATCAATCTGAGCTGTCCTTAAAAACCCCAAACGAACTAGAAGAAATTCTTAAAAACAAATCTGAGTCCGAAAAGGAAGTTATCGCACTAAACCCGAATAAAAAATGGCACATTACACCCAATGTTGCGGCAGTGTATTTAAATCCCAATTCGGGCGGTTCTGCTATTGATCCTCAATTTTTAGAAAATCAAAAAACAGCCGAAAACAGCTTGAGTTTTGGAATTGGGATAACTTATGCTATTTCTAAAAAAGTAGCTTTACGAAGCGGAATTAGTAGGTTGTCGCTAGGGTACAACACGAATGACGTAGTGTATACAACGGGATTGGTCAATAACAACCTTACCAATATTCGGTATTCATCAAAAGCCTTGATCGAAATCAAAAATGCAGCATCGCTAAATTCCCTAACAACTTTTGAAAAAGACCTACAAAAGACAAATACTGGTGCTATTAATCAAAAAATGGGGTATTATGAAATCCCATTGGAAGTTTCCTATGCCGTGTTGGACAAAAAATTTGGCATTAACCTTATTGGAGGTGTAAGTACTTTATTTCTCAGCCAGAATAAAATAACGTTAATTTCCTCCGAAACCAATGTGAATTTAGGTGAAGCAAACAATTTAAATCCGATTCATTTTAGTACAAATGTGGGACTTGGATTTAGATACAAAATACTAAAATCGTTTCAAATCAATGTTGAACCGATGCTAAAGTACCAAGTGAATACCTTTTCAAATAATTCAGGAGGCTTTACTCCGTTATTTATTGGACTATATTCTGGTGTTAGTTATAGCTTTTAATTGGATTTGAATCGAAAGCAACTAGCTGATTGTAAATTATGTCACGTACTTCCTCTCGAATATCTTTTCGATCAACGCCTGTTTTACCCAAAGTTTCAATATGGTGATGCATTTTGACACGCATAATCCCGGGGGTTCCGCTGAAAAAAGTATAAGAAAATCGCTTTTTATTATCGGCAAACGTGATGGGAACAATCGGAATTTGATGTTCAATCGCCAATCGGAATGCACCATCTTTAAAAGTATCTAAAAGTATCGATTCGTCATCGGGAACTCCGCCTTCTGGAAAAATACAAATGCTAAGCCCTTGATTGATCCTTTTTTGCGCAAGATTAAAAACTTCCATTCTGCTTTTTGTAGAACCTCTGTCAACCAGGATACAGGTTCTTTTGTAGAAAAACCCAAACAAAGGAATTTTTGAAAGCTCCTTTTTGCCTACAAAAACAAAAGGATTTCTGGTCATTGCAAGCATCAACATAATATCAGCCATAGAAGTATGATTGGCAACAATCATATAACTTTTTTGGTACTGCATTTCTTGATCTTTATCTATTTTATAGTAAAATCCCATCCCGAAAAGAATGCATTTTGCCCAAATACGAGCCATCTTAAAAAAATAA
This sequence comes from Flavobacterium sp. DT2-2, assembly GCA_051990185.1. Classification (GTDB taxonomy): domain Bacteria; phylum Bacteroidota; class Bacteroidia; order Flavobacteriales; family Flavobacteriaceae; genus Flavobacterium. The sequence goes on from JAFCUE010000001.1 coordinate 22,936, forward strand.
GGATAGCCGCTTTCCGTCAATATAGACAGCACCAAAAAAGGAAACATCACCAATATGGGAATGGCCATTAAAATATAAAACCACACGCGCCACAGTACCCAAAAAATAATTTTTAATCCTTTCATAGGTTCAAAAGTAAGAAATCGTAGGCGAATATTAATAAAAGAATTTGCTTTGAAAATCTACCTATTAGAAAAACTTTACAATCGTTGCAAACTTTGCGAAAATCTTTGCGAACTTTGCGGTCAATTAAAAATACAATGGCAAAAATACTTACCGGCGTTCAAAGTACGGGAACTCCACATTTAGGAAACTTACTTGGCGCAATTATCCCTGCAATAGCATTATCCAACAAACCCGAAAACGAATCCTTTCTTTTCATTGCTGATTTACACTCCATCACGCAAATCAAAAACGGTGAAACCCTGCGCGCCAATACCTACAGCACTGCCGCAGCTTGGTTGGCTTGTGGCTTAGATGTAAATAAAGTAGTTTTCTACAGACAATCTGATGTGCCACAAACAGCAGAATTGTCCTGGTTTTTGAGTTGTTTTTTCCCGTTTCAACGCTTAACCTTGGCGCATTCGTTTAAAGATAAAGCCGATAGACTGGAAGATGTAAACGCTGGTTTGTTTAGTTATCCTATGTTAATGGCGGCCGATATTTTATTATACGATGCCGAGTTTGTACCAGTAGGAAAAGACCAATTGCAACATTTAGAAATCACTCGCGATGTTGCAGCACGTTTTAACCACCAAATGGGTGAAACCTTTGTACTTCCCGAAGCTAAAATTCAGGAGGATAGCATGCTGATTCCAGGTACCAATGGCGGAAAAATGAGTAAATCAGCCAATAACATTATCAACATATTCCTGGATGATAAATCATTGCGCAAACAAGTTATGAGCATTGAAACCGACAGCACGCCACTAGAAGATCCTAAAAATCCGGATACTTGCAATGCATTTGCTATTTATTCATTGCTAGCAAATGAAGAACAAATAGCAGTTATGAAAGCATTGTATCTAGGCGGAAATTACGGTTACGGTCACGCCAAACAAGCGTTGTTTGAATTGATTACAGAAACTTTCAAAACCGAAAGAGAAAAATACAAGTATTACATGAACAACCTTCCTGAAGTGGATGGCTTGTTGAAAATAGGTGCTGGCAAAGCTTCGGCTATTGCCAATGGTGTGCTGGGAAGAGTTCGAGAGAAGTTGGGGTTTGAAGTGTAATTACCTTTCTAAAATAACCGCGGATTCACAGATTTAAGATTACCATAATCTGCGAATCTGCGGTTGTTTTTCGTTCATATCGCCTCAAGCAATTTTCACGATAATGGCCTTATAGCTCCCGCCCAAATCCTTTCGTGTGGAGACATGAAATAAAAGCCAATTTTTCTAGATTTGTTTTGTTTAGAAAAGGGAAAATATAATTTGAGAACGTGCCCACAAAAGGGTTCGTGCGGTAACGGGGAATGCATCTACGTATGATAACAAGGAGTATTAAAAGAGCCGCATTGCAAACGCTTCGATTTACTTTTTAAGTTAGGTAGGTACTCGATTTTTATAATCTCTGTTTGAATTTCATTATAGATTTATCTATTGCTGTTTGAATTGAAGTTTGTAAATTAGTATATTCACCGTCACTTTTCCAATTACCTTTAATTTTCACATTTGTTTCAAATAATTTTTGCTGTAAAAGTGAGTTGTCCTTAAGATCTATAACTTGGGTGTGCATCATTACAGATCCTTTTTTTGTTGCCAACAAAACGCCTGAATACACTAACAGTAAGCCATAATGATTAACCTTAACAAACAAAATTTCATCTACCTTATATTTTTCCTTCATAAATCTAAAATCAGATTTAGAATATTCTTTCTCTATATCAGGGGTCTTAAAATTTTTTAAATCTGTATCGTTAAAATTATCTGATATCATTTCAAAAGACTTATTTTTAATTGTAAGTGTATTGAATATTTCTTTTTTCAATATCTCCTTAAAAACAATTTTTAATTTTACTTTTTCTAATCCAATGTAAAACCTATTATCGGGTGCTGTTATTGTTTCCACTGTACCGTCTGTTGATGCTTTGATCACTGATGCGTTTTCATCCATTTGAATAATAACACCAACTTTAGTCGTTCCGTAAAATTCTTTAGTAATTGGTACTGTGGTTACGCAACTTGTAACAAAAAAAAGTGTTGTAAACGCTACAACTAATTTTAAATATTTCATTTATTATTTATTTAGGTTTTGGACAAATCTAAACTTTTTTAAAACAATTTTGACATTTTTCAGTCTTGTAGCGCGTATTCGCAACCGTGCAAATCCCAGCTGCTCGAAGCACCGCTCCCCGAAGTGTTCTTTAAAAAAAACGTTCTTAAAAACTGCGGGCTGCTGTGCGAATGTCTCCGACTTCGCACCCACTCCAATACCCTGGTGTAAATACAGTAACGCAAAAAGTAATTTACTAGAATTGTATAACGACTTAGACCTAACAGGTTTTAAAAACCTGTTAGGTCTAAAAAAAGCGTATCGCTTGCAAAACGGATAATTCAAGCAGAAACATTACAAAACGATAGTCCTGTTTTTTTACTGAAAACAAAACGTTCTCACCCAGCCCCAATGGTGCTGAAAATCCTCTTGTGCCAGGATTTAGCATAAGAGATTGTAACGTACAGCGGGTTAATGAAAAACTTAAGTTTGTAAGAAATAAAGAGTAGAAAAAGAAACTCATTCACTTAATACACCTCTTTTGCTTTGGGTCTAAAATATAAAAAAAGGTGTGAATTATATAACTCCTTCATAAGATTGTGTAACATATATAGATTAGAGATTTTTACTTTTGCGATGTGAAAATTTTTCACAACTGTCCGCCAGTAGCGAAAATTAATTAAGACGCAAAATGATTAAATTAAATAACAAAATGATTAAAATAAAAAAAATGTTTACGGCAGCTATACTGGCAACGGTTGTACTTTTTGTAGGATGTGAAAATAATGACTCTCTTACACAGACACCTCCGACCATTCCTACAATTACAGCAAAAAGTCCAGACAGCAATGCAACTAATGTGGCACTCAATAAAGTAATATCTATTACATTTAGTGAGACAATGGACCCTTCAACAATTAATAAAACTACTTTTTCCTTAATGCAAGGCACTACAACGGTTTTGGGTACTTTTGACTATTCTGGAACTACAGCCACATTTACTCCCTCAGTTGCTTTTACTGCAGGAATGATATATTCAGCTACTATAACTACAGGTGCTAAAAGTGCTGCGGGTATTTCGCTTGCCGTTAATACCACATGGAACTTTACAACCGGAATTAATTCACAAGGTCTTTCGGCTGTTGACTTAGGAGCAGCAGGTAATTATGTTATACTTGCAAAAACCGCCATCAACAATAACCCTACTTCCGCTATTACAGGTGATTTAGGATTAAGTCCCGCAGCTACATCTTATATCACAGGGCTCTCTGTAACAAATGCCACTGGATATGCTACATCTGCACAGGTAACCGGAAAAATATATGCCGCAGATATGGTAAGCCCAACATCGACAAACCTTACAACGGCAGTAAATAATATGATAACGGCTTATAAAGATGCAGCAGGGCGCCCTTCACCTGATTTCTCTGAACTTTATACAGGAAATATTGGCGGAAAAACACTTACAGGGGGTCTTTATAAATGGACAAATACGGTTACTGCGCCTACAAACTTAATAATTTCAGGAAGTGCAACGGATGTTTGGATATTCCAGATAGCAGGAAATCTTACGGTCAGCTCGGGAGTAAAAATTACGCTAAGCGGAGGAGCGCAAGCCAAAAATATTTTCTGGCAGGTTGCAGGCACTGTTAATATCGGTACCACCGCACAATTTAAAGGTGTAATATTGTCCCAGACTGGGGTTACACTTGCTACGGGAGCAACATTAACTGGCCGCGCCTTAGCACAAACCGCTGTTATTCTTGATGGTAATATCGTAACTAAACCAGAATAATAGTAGTATAAAATTCTTAAATTTAGAATTACAATAAAAACAAAGGACAGGGATTAATATTCTTGTCCTTTTTTTTATTTAATTGTGGAACACTAATAATGGGCCAAAAAACCCGCTCCCCGAAGTCTTCCTTTTTCGAACAAAATGTTATTAGAACTAGGTGCTGTGCGAATGTCTCCGACTCTCCGAATAGCGAATAAACCCAATCGCTCGGACAATATCATTAAGTTAAGTGTTTATTTGTCATTCCGACGAAGGAGGAATCTCTGTTTGTTGCGCACGTTTGTTGAGATTCCTCCTTCGTCGGAAAGACACAATCATAAGGATTATTCCTTAACTTAATGACATTGATCGCTCGGATGCATCTCTACTTACGATAGCGCCGATTGTAATTCCGAGATATCAGCATTTTAGGTGGTTTATTAATTCATAAAAGGTTTTGAAAACCTTGTAGGTATGTTTTTTGACTTCAAATACCTACAAGGTTAAAAAAAATCTTGCAGGAAAACAATCCCGAAAACGTATTTGAACATGAACAAAGTGAATTGATGAAATAATCCGTACCCACACTGTACCGCAACAATCTAAAACAAATTAGTTATATCCTGCAAGGTTTTCAAAACCTTGTAGGTATGTTTCTTGACTTAAATACCTACAAGGTTAAAAAAAACCTTGCAGGAAAACAATCCCGATAGCGTATCTGAACATGAACGAAGTGAATTGATGAAATAATCCGTACCCACACTGTACCTCAACAATCTAAAACATATCAGTTATATACTAGAAAAACAAAAGTGTTGTAGAAAGGAAGATTTTTTGTGTGATGAAAATAAAACGTTCTCACTTAGCCCAGATGGTAGTGAAAATCCTCTTGTGCCAGTTTCGGCATAAGAGATTGTAACGGTCAGCGGGACTACTTGTATGGTGGGCGAAAAAAACCTGCTCCTAAAAAAATACACACACATACTACCGATAAAGGTGCTACAACAATAGCTCTATAACAGCTGATCCTGTTTTTAAGGCGCTGCTCCCACAAAAAACTCTCGATTGAAGGATTTTATATTGCTTCGAATAATTTGCCAGGTAATGGCCTGATAACGCCTTTCAATTCCATATTTAAGAGCATTCCTGAGATTTTATAAATAGGGAAATCACAGCGCAAAGCAATAATATCCATGAGTTCTTTTCCGGTTTTAAGGAGGTAATCGTATACTTTTTGTTCGTCTTCATCTAGGCTTACAAACAATTGTTTCTGTACCGGTTTGGATTCCTTCTGGATATCCCAATTCAAAATATAAATCAAATCCGCGGCGCTGGTCAATACATTTGCTTTCTGGGTTTTGATTAAGTTATTGCAGCCTTGACTGAACTTATCTGTAACGCGGCCTGGAACTGCAAATACGTCACGGTTGTAATCATTGGCCATATTGGCTGTGATTAACGATCCGCCTCTATCTGCTGATTCGATTACGATTGTCGCTTCAGACATTCCGGCAACAATTCTGTTTCTTCTAACGAAATTTTCTTTATCCGGATTCGAGGAACTCCAAAACTCGGTCATAAAACCACCGTTCTGCTCGACTTTAGACACATATTTTTTATGGGTTTTTGGGTAAATTTGGTTTAAACCATGGGCTACCACTCCAATTGTTTGTAAATTATGTTCCATTGCCAGTTGGTGAGCAACAATATCAACGCCATAAGCAAAACCACTCACGATTATAGGATCAAGCGGAGCCAAATCTTCGATCAGTTTTCGGCAAAATTCAGTTCCGTATGAGGTTATTTGGCGCGTTCCTACAATGCTAATGATTCGTCTGTTTTGTAAATTAATATTTCCAGAGGTAAATAATAAAAGTGGTCCATCAATACAATGTTTCAACCGTTCCGGATAGTTTTCGTCCTGAAAATAAACCGCATTGATTTCATTCGATTTTATAAACTCCAGTTCTTGAGTTGCTTTTTCGAAAACGGATTTGTCTCTTAAATTTTTCAGCAGCATACTACCAATTCCGTCAATAGCCACTAGCTGCGAAGCCTTTGTAGTAAAGATTGCTTCGGCCGAACCACAATGCGTGAGCAGTTTTTTGGCCATAATATCGCCCACGCCTTCTATTCTTTGCAATGCCAATAAATAAAATAAATCCTGTTCCTTCATGCTAATTATTTGAACGTGAAATGTATAAATTTTTATGCGGATTGTTAATAAAAATTGTGAATAAAATTTTGATAAGTATTTTGGTTGTATAACTTTGTGAGTATGAAAATCGAACTATATATCGCAGAGCTTTTATACCGTTATCAATGTGTTACCGTGCCAGGTTTCGGGGCTTTTTTGACCGAAATCAAATCGGCAGCACTTAATAACAGCACGCATTCGTTTTCTCCTCCTACAAAAAGAATTGCCTTCAATGCGAATCTAAAAAACAATGATGGTTTATTAGCCAATCACATCGCTTTAGCTGAAAAAACATCTTATGAATATGCTGTTAGTAAAATTCAATACGAAGTTTTTAATTGGAAGAAGACATTCGAAGAAAACCAAATTGTTACGATAAAAAATGTGGGAGAACTTCGTTTAAACGCCGATAAAAATATTGTTTTCACTCCGTACGATCAAACCAATTATTTGACTAGTTCTTTTGGGTTGGCACCTTTTGTTTCTCCACTTGTAAAAAGAGAAATTTTCGAAAAAGAGATAGAAGCAATTGAAGAAAAAACAACAATTACATTAATTCCTGAAGAAACCAGAACAACAAATCCATATTTAAAATACGCCGCTATTTTTGTGTTAGGATTAGGACTTGCGGGAAGTGTTGGTTATCCAATGTATCAAAACCAAATCGCCTCAGAAACGTTGCTGGTTGAAACTGCGGTTCAAAAACAAGTTCAAAATAAAATTCAGCAAGCCACTTTCTTTATCGAAACTCCGGTTCCGGCTGTTACACTTTCTGTAAAATCGACTACCGAAGCAAAAATGCCCTACCACATTATGGCTGGAGTGTACAGAGAAGAAAAAAATGCTGATAAAACGTTGCGAATTTTAAATCGCTTAGGATATAATGCTAAACGAATCGCGCCGAACAAAAACGGTTATTATCCAGTTTTATATGGCAGTTACGCCACTTTTGCTGAAGCCGAAAAAGCAAAAAAAGAAATCAATGTAAAGCACAATCCAGAGGCTTGGATACTAATTCAATCACTATAATATAAAAACCCTATTCTTACCGAATAGGGTTTTTTAGTTTTAACACTTTCTTTTTATCAATTCAAACTCGCTTTGTACATCCTGGCTTCTTCCCAAGAGAATTTTTGACCGTGTTTCTCCATTAAGGCATTGAGGGATTCTTCACGGTATCCTTCAAAAGCAGTGGTCAAATCCTGCATTTTATCCTCCGGTAAAACTTCTGAAATGGCTACTGCTTTGGTTTGTATCAGTTTGACAAAATGGGAATAAATGGTTTGTTTGGTCAACACTCTGATTGTCGCAATCTCATCAATAGATTTTTTTTCTACCCACAATTCATAGGTTACTTGCACCGTTGATTTCTTAGATACTGCTGTTTTTGATTTTTTAGAAGTGTAGCGTTCTACGTCTTTGTCATCATCGATCAGCGTGATGTTGAGTTCTTTGAATTGATTTTGAATCGCCTCGGTTTTCCGGCTGATGTACAATTTTATTTCTGAAGACGTCAGTTTCTCTTTCGAAATGGTTTCGCCAGCAACAACGGTTTCAATCAGTAATTTGGCCTTCATTAAGCGCAGAACGGCTTTGGTTTGTACCTCTTCTAAAATTATCAATTCTTCGTAAAACATCTTTGCCTTTTTGATGCGTTTTACCTCTTCGATTTTCCAAAGGATTTCAAATACTAATTCGTCCATTGGTTTCAAAAAATAACTAAAAGCAGCTTGAATGCGTTCCGAGACGTGATTCAAATCGACAGTTTCGGGAGCAAAAAGCTTGTTCAATTGCGAAATGAATTTTCTGGATGGATCCAAAAGCTGTTCGATGACTTCGTTCTGCTTTTTGGCCCATAGCGCATGTTTTGATTTTCCTGAAACTTCAGAACTTTCGTTATAACTGAATCGGTGATTGCGCCATTCCTGTGCCAATTCACTCCAATCAAACGTGTTGATCAGATAGTTGTGGATGAAATTTTTAGTTTCAAAATGCAAGGCATTGGCTAAAAATGAATCCGAAGCTTTGTTTAGCGAATAATCCATCACGTCCTGATCGTTTGAAATGCCGTTCATGCGCAACGGAGAAAGCAAAATAAGCCCTTCTAACGAGCGCAAACGCGATAATGCGACATATGCCTGTCCTGGTAGAAAAACTTGCGAAACATCAAGCGCAGCTTTGTCAAATGTCAATCCTTGGCTTTTATGAACCGTTATGGCCCACGCTAATTTGATGGGATAATGCACAAAGGTTCCTAAAACTTCTTCTTCAATTTCCTTGGTGGTTTGATCTACTTTGTAACGAATGTTTTGCCATTCGTATTTTTCGACTTCTATGGTTTTGTTTTCTTCAGGAAAATGCACCAAAATCTCGTGGCTACCCAATGATTTGATCACGCCCATTTTTCCGTTGAAATAATGTTTATCAAAGGACAAATCGTTTTTTACAAACATGATCTGTGCGCCAACTTTCAATTTCAGTTCTTGTTCCACGGGAAAAATCTTATCGGGGAAATCGCCTGTAATAACTGGTTTATACATTACTAATTTCCCTTCTAGATCTTCTAAAGCCTGCGCATTCATCGAATCAGCTTTATTGTTGTGCGTAGTCAAAGTAATGTATCCTTTATTGGCTTTTAAGTCAAAATCAGGTTTTACGTATTGGTTTAAGGTTTGAATGTCTTGCTGGGAAATCTGGTTGTTACGCAGATTATTCAAAACCGAGATAAAGGTGTCATCGGTCTGTCTAAAAATCTTGGATAATTCAATGTAAAGTGGCGGGTTTTGCTGCACTACATGCGAATGGAAAAAGAATTTTCCTTTATAATAACTTTTGAGTGTACGCCATTCTTCGTCCCGAATTACCGGTGGCAACTGCAATAAATCTCCAATATACAACACTTGAACACCACCGAAAGGAGTGTTTTTTTTACGTACGGTTTGCATCATATAATCCATTGCATCTAGTAAATCTGCTCGAAGCATACTCACTTCATCAATAATCAATAATTCCATATTACGAATTACAGATTTTTTTAAACCGCTCATTTTGAAATGCCTGCGTAAGGTAGCTTTGGTTTCAAATTTAGTACTTTCAGAAAATTGAGGCGATGAATTATCAGGAATAAATCCTCCAAAGGGCAACTGAAACATCGAGTGAATCGTAACGCCTCCGGCATTTAGCGCCGCTATTCCAGTAGGCGCCACAACAACTGTATTTTTATGTGTGGTTTGAATAATTTCCCGTAACAAAGTGGTTTTTCCTGTTCCTGCTTTGCCAGTAAGGAAAACCGATCGATGGGTTTGATTGATGAATCGTAAAGTGTAAGCGGCGGCTTCTGAAATAGTTTGCATTTGGCGTGTAGGGTATAAAGTTGCATTTTAAAAACGTCTTAAAAAGAGTTACAATTGATCTTCGAACATTTCACAAAAATAGCTTTTCTGACTGATTAAAGTATCAAAATCGCCTTTCTCGACAATACGACCGTTTTTCATTACATAAATGACATCCGCTTTTTTCAATTGGAACAAACGATGTGAAACTAAAATAATCATTTTTTCCTTACCCCAAATACGAAGTGAATTGTACAATTCACTTTCAGAAAAAGCATCTAATGCACTAGTTGGTTCGTCCATTACCACTAAATCTGCATCGCGATAAAACAAACGAGCTAAGGCTAATTTTTGCCATTCGCCACCACTTAATTGTTCACCCATCCAAAACGTTCGACCTAATTTCGTGTCAAAACCTTGCTTCATTTTATCAATAAATGTTGAAGCACCACTATTTGCAACTGCTTGTTGTAAACGTTCTACATTTATTGTCTCTTTAGAACCTAAACTGATACTCTCACCTACACTCAGAAAATATTTCTCAAAATCCTGAAAGAGAAAAACACTTTTACTTCTGAATTCCTCATTATCAATGGTATGCACAGGTATGGAATCAATGGTAATCGCACCAGTATCATCGTTATATAATTTTCCTAGAAGTTTAACTAGAGTTGATTTACCTGAACCGTTTGCCCCTACTATGGCAATGATCTGACCTTTATCGCAAGACAATGAAATGTCATGTAAAACTTCTCGATCGGTATCTGGATACGAAAAACTAAGATTTTTAACCTCTATTCGTACAGGTGAAACCGGAAAAGGAACCCCGTTTTTGCTAGAGTTGCTCTCGGGAATATCTAAGAATAAGAATAAATGGTTGATAAACATACGATGCTGGAATAACTGCACTAAGGCAGTCAAAAAACTCTTGGTACCTGATTGTAATTTTTGGAAACCTTGTAAATAAATTACAAAAAGTCCAGGAGTGATAAGTTGCTCCCAAGTATTTTTTGCCAAGGATAAAAATATAAAACCAACTAAAACAATTTCTCCCGCTTCAATAATAACGCTGTAAAAATTTTGTTTGTTTTGAATACTTTTTCGTTTTTTAAACAAATATTCTCTTAACGCGCTATAGCGTGAAATAAATTCTTGACCAAAACCAAATAGCCGTACCTCCTTAGCATAACTCAAACCAGTAAGAACTTGCTGCAAGTAATTAGCCTCTCTTTCAGCCGTCGCTAAATTTTTCTCCTCACTAAAACTTTTTCGCGAAAAAAACCACTTTACTGCAAATAAGGGCAGCGAAAGTAAAATTATAATTACTGCATACTGCCAATAATAATAAGCCAACATAATAGCAATCATGATTACGCTGCTAAACTGCATTAGTAAAGTACTAAAACTATTTAGCAATTGAGCTGCCTTAAATACCGCTTGTTGTTGCGCTAGATGTAACGTATCGTGATAAACGGGGTTTTCGTAATAGGCAAAATCAACGGTTATTGCTTTCTCCAATACTTGTTTAGAAAGGTAATCACCAACTTTTTGCTGGTATAGTGAATTCACATAAGTTGCCATTTGAGCACAGACAGAAGAAATTAATTGTAATAAACAAAATCCAAGGACTAAAACAATCACTTCGTTAAAGTCATGTCCTTTGGGACTGGTAATAATATCAATTATCTCCTTAGTGATATAAAGCGACAAAACGGGAACAACGGATTGCAACAAAACCAAAACAAAATAAATCAAGGCGTTTGCTGGAGAAGCCTGGTAGATTAATTGTAAAATAAGGACATAGTCCAATAGGATTTTTTTGACTTGCAATTGCTTTTTCACGATAAATTACAACGTTAAGGGTTTAGAAGCTTGCAATTTATTTAGCAAGAGCCAATCAGTGATTATTTTTAAAGAAGTTTCGATAGTGTCTGCCGAGGTGTCTACGATTACATGAGGATTGGCAGGCACTTCGTACGGACTGTTAATGCCTGTAAAATCTTTGATTTCACCATTAATCGCTTTTTGATACAAACCTTTAGCATCTCGTGCCACACATTTTTCTATGGGAGTAGAAAGGTAGAGCTCAATATAATTCTCACATCCCACAATGGCTTTAGCGGCAATTCTATCCTCTTCAAACGGGGAGATGAAAGAGCTAATAACCACTATTCCTGCATCATTAAACAGTTTGGCTACTTCAGCCACTCTTCGGATATTTTCTTTCCGTCCTTCTCTACTAAAGTCCAAATCACTATTTAAGTGCAAACGCGTATTATCGCCATCGGTAATGTAAGAACGTATTTGACGCTCATAAAACCATTTATCTAAAGCTGCTGCTAAAGTTGACTTACCCGAACCCGAAAGCCCTGTTAACCAAATAGTAAAAGCAGCATGCCCATTCAATTTTTCACGCTCTTTTCTGGAAACGGAGTAGTTCTGTTGGAATAAATTAGCAGTTAGGTTCATGGTATTAGTATTATTTATGGCTCAAATTTAGTCTTTTGGACCTAATTTGTAAAAAAACGAACGTTTTCTTTTGTGAATATGGAAATATTCATCTTTTTTACTGTTTTTTTTAACATAATTTTTTTTTTACAAAAAAAAGAATACATTTGTAGTATTATTTGTAAAAAACTTAAAAAACATACATTATGAACATAGTAAAAAAACAATGGATGGCTCCTGTAGCTACTGAAATAGAAGTTAATAATGGTGGATCTCCTGGACTAGAGGGATCATATTTTTTTTCTTAATTTATAGATTAAGTATTCTTAATATTTAAGTAATGATAATTACTATCATTATTTAAAATAAAAATTACACAGATTAAATTTCATAAGAATATTTAATATAATATAAACTCACCCATACTTTAGGTGAGTTTTTTTTATGAAGTGTGCTTACTTGGCTAAAGATTGAAAACTAAAAACAATCGACTGCTGTTAATTATTGAAATAGGAGTAAGCATTAATTTTGGCAGCCCCAAATCCTCCAAGGTCTAATCAGATTAACTGATCAAAAAGTTTTATTTCAGGTAGAAAAAACAGTTAGCTACAATACTATTTGTTACAGTACATGAATATACTCGTTTTCATTACATATCCCGCAAACAAACTTACCGTTTACTTTTACCCAAGAATGACCTTCTTTAATCTTTTTTGTTTTCTGAATGCCCACAAAGTATGTAAACGGAATTGGTGCTTTAAAAGTAAATACACCGCCTGCCATGACTGATGGCGGCATACATTTTTCCAAGGAAGGTACTTATTCACAATACTAATTGCCAGCGCAATGTCTTTAGCTAAACCTATTTTGTCTGTTGTTAGCACTAAATTACAGTCTTGATTTTTATAAATATATTCGGTAAAACCAACTTTAAACCCTTTAAAGAGCAATAGGTTGCGGTAAATTGAAAGCCAAAAAACAGTTACAACCAACTTTTTCTGGCGGCTGCTTAGAACAAGTGCGTTATTTAGCTTTCTAACCAACGACTTCATATACATATTCTTTAATAAGAAGATCTGCGATTACATGAGGATTGGCAGGCACTTCGTACGGACTGTTAATGCCTGTAAAATCTTTGATTTCACCATTAATCGCTTTTTGATACAAACCTTTAGCATCTCGTGCCACACATTTTTCTATGGGAGTAGAAAGGTAGAGCTCAATATAATTCTCACATCCCACAATGGCTTTAGCGGCAATTCTGTCCTCTTCAAACGGGGAGATGAAAGAGCTAACAACCACTATTCCTGCATCATTAAACAGTTTGGCTACTTCAGCCACTCTTCGGATATTTTCTTTCCGTCCTTCTCTACTAAAGTCCAAATCACTATTTAAGTGCAAACGCGTATTATCGCCATCGGTAATGTAAGAACGTATTTGACGCTCATAAAACCATTTATCTAAAGCTGCTGCTAAAGTTGACTTACCCGAACCCGAAAGCCCTGTTAACCAAATAGTAAAAGCAGCATGCCCATTTAATTTTTCACGCTCTTTTCTGGAAACGGAGTAGTTCTGTTGGAATAAATTAACAGCCTCTTTCATAGTGTTGAAATTAATTAAAGTTCAAATTTAGTCTTTTGAACTTAATTGGTAAAAAAACTAGCATTTTCTTTGAATAACAAAGAAATCTTAAAAACTTTTACATTTATTTTTAACAGAAATTTTTTTTACAAAAAAAAAAGAATACATTTGTAGTATTATTTGTAAGCAACTTTAAAAAAAATACATTATGAACATAGTAAAAAAACAATGGATGGCTCCTGTAGCTACTGAAATAGAAGTAAATGGTGGTGTACCTGTTGGACCAGAGGCAACAGGGTCTCTATCTTAATTTATAGATTAAGTATTCTTGATATTTAAGTACTGATAATTACTATCATTATTTAAAATAAAAATTACACAGATTAAATTTCATAAGAATATTTAATATAATATAAACTCACCCATACTTTAGGTGAGTTTTTTTTATGAAGTGTGCTTACTTGGCTAAAAATTGAAAACTAAAAACAATCGACTGCTGTTAATTATTGAAATAGGAGTAAGCATTAATTTTGGCCGCCCCAAATCCTCCAAGGTCTAATCAGATTAACTGATCAAAAAGTTTTATTTCAGGTAGAAAAAACAGTTAGCTACAATACTATTTGTTACAGTACATGAATATACTCGTTTTCATTACATATCCCGCAAACAAACTTACCGTTTACTTTTACCCAAGAATGACCTTCTTTAATCTTTTTTGTTTTCTGAATGCCCACAAAGTATGTAAACGGAATTTGGTGCTTTAAAAGTAAATACACCGCCTGCCATGACTGATGGCGGCATACATTTTTCCAAGGAAGGTACTTATTCACAATACTAATTGCCAGCGCAATGTCTTTAGCTAAACCTATTTTGTCTGTTGTTAGCACTAAATTACGGTCTTGATTTTTGTAAATATATTCGGTAAAACCAACTTTAAACCCTTTAAAGAGCAATAGGTTGCGGTAAATTGAAAGCCAAAAAACAGTTACAACCAACTTTTTTTGGCGGCTGCTTAGAACAAGTGCGTTATTTAGCTTTCTAACCAACGACTTCATATATATATTCTTTAATGAGAAGATCTGCGATTACCGTTTGTAATTGATTTTCACAAACGTCTTGATCCACCTCGTACTCTGACATCAAATGGGCAACAATGGCTGTAAAAGCAAGGTTTTCGGCAATGCAACTAACAATTGAAGTATAACTTTCATTCAAACTAATGTATTTATTATCCTCAATAGCATATAAAACTCCTTCCTCTTCAAGCGGAGTAAAAAGTACTTTGTTGGTATTAAGAGCGTATTTTTTATTATCCATTTTATTATAATTTAATATGATTTATTGCCTCATCCCAGTAACTAAAACGTTTCATCATCGATTCGTTTACGGTCATAATTCGTTTTATTTGTTCCTTGCTTAGTTCCTTTTTCCAGCGTCCTGATTCTCCTTTAAAAAAGAAGGCTGAGGCAGGAATAGCTTTTTCTTTAAATCCTTTGTTCTCTTCCTGTTGTTTTAATTTCTTGAAATTACAGGCCGCTATTGCTTTATTAATAGCCTCATCATTATAATTCAATTGCATTTGCAATGTGGCTTCTTTAAAAGTGGCAAAAGGATTTACTTTCATGTCTTCGTAGCGAATAACATGAAGGGGAATGTTCGATTGATTGATCCAGCTAGCAGCATGCATGTCCCAAGTACCCAATAATTGGTAATATTGTTGTGCAGTTTTACCTTTTTTGATAAATGCCCCTTCCTCACAATTAATGTATTTATCTATGGCTTCGTCTATACTTAAACCAGTATGATTGGCCAATGAGAGCACCACATCGAGTGGATTACGAATAAAATACAAGGCTAGTCTACTACCCTCTGAGGGTATAAGTGGCAATCCATCCCATCGAGAGTAGGTATACCCATCATGGATTTTTACAAAAGCTTCTTTTACATTTTCTTTAGCTTTGTATACAAAAGCAAGTTTCCTGTAGTTTTCGAACTCTCGTGGGCTTAAATCATCTACTGATAAGTCCAATATGATTTCGACATACCCCTTGTCTGAAAAAATACCATCGGTTTCCATTTTATTGATGTCTATCTCCCCATTATTGAGTAATGCAGTCAAAAAACTGCGAAACCAGGTGTTTCCTGACTTAGGATAGGAGGCCAACCATATGATGCTATTTTCCATAGACTTCAATAATTTGTTCCATTATTGCATCAGCAAAACTATCAAAACTAGCTTTATCCTTTGGTCGTACTGCTTTCCAAAAAGGAACTTTTTGAGAAATAGCACTCACGGTTTTAAACTGTAATAAGTGCTTGTTCATTCCCTGAACCCAGGTATTACGGTAAATATTATCTCCCAATTGTTTCATCCCATCAATAGCTTTCATCCTTTCAATTTGGATCTCATCTCCTTTCATTTCTAAAAAAACAATTCCCTTTACTTTTTGTGAAGTAGAAACAAAGTCATCATGAAAGGCAATTCCAAATTTATTAATCTCTGATCGCAATTGTTTCCCTTTTGATACAGCAAAGGCGGTTTGATTATTCATGGTATTTTCCCAAGCTCTTGCCTCTGGATAAGAGGCTGTGGCTAGGCAACAATTATCTTCTATGGCTATTAAAGCGGTATCATCTGTGAATAAAGTATACCCTTTTTCTTTTAGTTTTAAAGCTGTGGTCGATTTTCCTGTTCTTGAAGGTGCAGCAAAAAGCCAAAGGCCGCCGTTTTTATCCAAAACTCCCGAAACATGAAAAGGAATTAAATTCTTTTGAAAAAGAATTGCAGCGATACAATTGGAATAAAAAAACAATAAAATACTACCCCAGTCTCCGCAAAGTGGCTCAATTACAACTTTATTACCGTTGCTAACAAAATATCTAGCAATATTGGGCATTTGATAATAAAACTCATTTTCATTAAAATGCGCAAACGGCTTTTTAACGGTTGGCTCAAGCTTAAAATCCGGTCCAACTGTGCCTAGAACTACTTCAAAATCAGGTTCGCAATCTATACCAGCAGCGATGAATGAAGGGAGCTCAATTGTAGATGTACAATTCAAATTAAAAACCTTGTAATTATATTGCATTAGCTCGCTTTATTTTGATATTTTATTAACTTAGCAAATATAAAAAAATACAATTAAATGAGAGGATTTTTCGGCATTTTAAACATGAACAATGGTGATTTTAAATCGGCAATAGAAAAATATGAGCGGAGTAAAGCAGACTTTGACAAAAAACCAATACTCCAAAACAACACTGTATTTATTGATGACTTTGCCACTTTTGTGCCACTAGAAATTTTTGAAAGTGATTTAAACTACGTCGGATGGTGTCGATTAGACAATATCAATGAATTACAAATCCTTTTAAATCTTAATTCTAATACCCAGGAACAGGAAGTAATTCTTGCTGCTTATCAAAAATGGGGTGTCGATTGTGTGAAACGTCTAATTGGCGATTTTAGCTTTGTCATTTGGGATGATACAATGAAAACCCTTTTTATAGCCAAAGATCAAATGGGTATTCGCCCCCTGTTTTACATAGAACAAAATGGATTATTGTATTTTGGGAGTACCATTTCGGCAATAAAATCAGCTTTGTTGAAACAACTTATCTTAAATGAAACCTATATTGCCAAGGAATTATGCAATTATTCACAGCTTGTAGAAGATACTTTTTATAAGGATTTCAAAAGACTCAAACCAGCTCATTACATTTCGATAACGGCAGGAAAAAACATAGAAGAGATTCGATATTGGGAACTAAGTACCATTGATCTCAGTCATTGTAAAAACGAGGAAGACTATTATAAACTTTTAAGAAACGCACTTAAAACAGCAATTCAGTCTCGAATAAGAGGAAAAAGTATGGTAGGGTGCCAACTTTCTGGCGGTATGGATTCTTCAGCTATTGCGGTACTCTTGTCTAGAGTAATGGATAAAAACCAACTTCACACCTATTCCTTCGTATTGAATGATAAGACTAAAAGCTATTCTAATAACGGCATTGATGAACAAGGTACTCAAGAAGAAATCATCTCCTATGCTAGTTTACTAAAAGAAAACCATCATCACATCACTTCTTTTCATTATCAGGATGTATTTGAAGAATTAAATACTCGAAATAAAGTGATGGGCGGGGTTGCCAACAGCGATTCTGTATGGCAAGATTCTATGTACAGAAAAGCGTCTAACGAAAATCAAGTACAAGTAATGTTTAGCGGATTTCCTGGGGATGAAGGCGTTTCTCAAAATGGAAATAATTATTTTTACGACTACCTAAATGACTTTAATATTAAAGGATTTTGTCAACATTTACTGGACTTTAAACTCAATGCCATTAAAGGAGTCATTTATTATTACAGATCTAAAATTGCAAAAACTACCCACTTACATTATCCTAAAATTCAGAAGCAACGCAATTTACTAAACCCAAATTCTAAATTGAACTCAGAATTAGTTGATGCTACATTTCCATTTCATCCTAGTTTTAAAGGCTGGCAGAAACAGCAAATTTGCAGACCGCACACCACTTTACGTGCAGAATCAGAAGGATCTTATGCTAATCAATATGATATCGAAACCGTTTATCCACTCGCAGATATACGCTTGCTTGAAATAGTATACAGTTTACCGGCTGAATTATTTAAACCGAAACCCTACTCAAGAGCCTTATTTAGAAATTTAGCGATTGGGATCTTACCAGATAAAGTGCGATTACAACCTAAAAACAGCGGTGCCAAAACGCTGGCTTTTGCCGATTATTGGACGCAGACTAAAGCAGATGAGTTACAAGATTACAAAATAAAAAACCACACCGGCCTAATGATTACTGAAGTAGAATATTTTAATAAAAAGCATGAGGGTGAATTCATGAAAATAAAAAGATTAAATATATTGAAGGAAATAGATTATTTGATAGATTTAAACTTACCATCGTAATAAAATAAAAAAATAAGCTGTTATTGTTTCCTTATAAATCCTATTAAAACCACTTTCTGTAAATGATCGCTATCACAGACATAAATAATAAATACAACTCCTCTATTGCATTAATTGTTTTATGCTGTAGAGTACACTTTAAATCATCTAAATTAGATGATTTAAAGGTCTTTATCAGCGTAAACGAAATAGACTGGACAGAATTCTATACCAATTGCCGTAAACAGAAATTGAGACCTATTGTGTACCGAATTTTACTTAAAATAGAACTACCAGAACCAATAAAAAAAAGCCTTAGAAACGACTTAAACAGGCTTACTTTACAAAGTTTTGAACAAGCAAAAGAAACAGAACGTATTATTTTTATATGTAAAGAAAACGGCATCAATTTAATTCCGTACAAAGGAACCGCATTTTCCAAACAGTTTTTCGGTAACATTAGCATGAGAGAGTCCAGTGATATTGATCTCATAATAGCTCCAGATAACCTCCCAAAGGCGATAGAAACACTAGAAAGAGATGGATATTCACCCTATCAAAAAGAATACTACGAATGGGTAAGGCATGAAAATTTTATTCAACTTCATAAAGATTTTAGCTTCGATAAACATGAGGGTTCCGCGAGAATACATCATGTTGAACTACATTATAATATAATCAGTAAAACGACCTACTTACCTGATAGAAGCAACAGCTTCCATACTAACCAAACTACCGATTATCAATTGTTTCAAAAGGAAGTTAATTGCTTACTTCCAGTTGCACATTTTCGAGCTGTAGCACTGCATCATATGCTTATGGATAACATGGGTTATTTGAAAACAGTAGTCGATTTTGCCCAGATGAAGGTTCAAATTGAAGATTTGCAAAATAAAAACGAATTGAGTGCCGATGAAATTCACATTTTGAAAACAATGGGTGAACAATACAATTTACCTCTCATCCATAACACAATTAATGACTTATTGGGAATAAAAGCAGCAAACCAAGGTACTAAAAAAATAAAAAACAAACTGATTAACAGAATATTAAATGGTGATTATCGGAAGGTTAGAAAGAATGATTCACCTTTATTTGACACGATTTCGTTTACGTATACCCACCTTAAATACAGTTCGTATTTCTATGCTAAAGAAACCGATAGATCGAAATATTTACTTAAAAGTATTCTAAGTTTTATGCGTCCACAACCTGAAGATTGTTTAGCCATTAACTTGCCTAAAAACCTTTATTTCTTGTATTATTTTATACGCCCTTTCAGATTATTATTTTTTCAAGGAGACCCTACTAAAAAATAAACACAATAAAAAATGCCTTCATTTCAAGATTAGAAACGAAGGCAATTTTTTGAATTAATATAAAAAAATTATTTTTTAGCTTCAGTTTTTTCTTCTGTTTTAGCAGGCGCTTTATATTTGTCGTTCAAGGCTTTGATAATTTCTTTTGTGATATCAAATTTGTCTTCAGCATATAAAATTGAAGCGGCGTCACCAGTTCCGTAGATGTATGCATATCCTTTTTCTTTACCGTAGGCTTTGATGAATTTTTTCACACCGCTTACTAAAGAATCCATTTCTTTTCCACTCTCAGCTTGCAATTCTTGAGACAATGCTTGTTGTGCATAACTCAATTGTTGCTCTCTTTTTTGTAATTCAGCCCCTTTTTGCTGTGCCCAAGCTTGACCGTTTGCTTGTGCTTGTGCTTGAAAGTTGGCTGCTTCTTGTTTGAAACGATTAATTTCGGCTTCTAGCTGTTTTCCTTTTTCTTCAGATTTTGCTTTGTATTTTGCTTCAAGATCTTTTGCCTCTGTATATTCCTTCATCAATTCTGAAGTGTCTACGTAAGCGGTTTTTACTTCTTTAACTGCTTCGGCAGGTTTGTTACAAGCAACAATCGAAATTGATAATGCAATTAGTACTAATGCTTTTTTGCTTTTATTTTTAAAATTGCTTTTTGGGTAATCTTGAATCATTGATTTCATTTTATTGAATTTCTAGTTTTAAGTAATATGGACAAAAATATAAAAAAATAGATAGGATTGACAAAAAGTTTAAAAAATGCTGCTTTTTTTGTGATATAGGATTTTATTATTGTGATTCATTTTGATATAATTTACAACTATCAAAATCGGCTTTTATATCTTTAAATTAACGTATCATTTTTAAAATCCTAGTCACTAATGTCGATTACATAAAAATGAGCGTTTAAATGCGTTTAAAATGATTTTTACTTGTTTTTGAGGATGTAAATGTGTGATGAATACTCTAAATTTTTCTTTGCTTTAAAATTTGACTGTAAACCGACCAAAAAAGCATTAACAAAATTCATCTTACCAGTTTTATATTTTTCTGAAAGTAAACTCACATAAAACGAATCAAACTTCATGGGAAGTACTTTTACTAATTTCATTTCTTCTTTTTCGAAAAGCATTTTTATAGCCGTTTTAGAAAAATGCCAAAAATGAATGGGTACATCATAAGCTGCCCAAAACTTTCCGTAATGTTTTGCATCGAAAGATTTGAAATTTGGAACGGCAATAATTAAAGTTCCGTTAGGTTTTAATAATCGTTTCAATTCTTTGATTTGGTTATCCAAATTTGGAACATGTTCTAAAACGTGCCACATGGAAATCACATCAAAAGAATGATTCTCTAACTCGCTGGTTTCTTCAACAAATGAAACGCCTTTCTTTTTTGCAATCGCTTTCGCTTTTTCGCTTGGCTCTACGCCTATTGTATGCCAACCGTTAATTTTAGCAACTGACAGAAAATCTCCGGTTCCGGCACCAATGTCTAAAATGCTTCCTTTATCTAGTTGCAACGAATTAATTAAATTTAATTTGTTTTTAAGCGCTATGGTTTTCACAAAATGATATGCTTTTTCAAAAAGCGATCTTTTGCTATCCGTATGCGAAATATAATCCACGCTTTCGTAGTACTTTCCTAAATTCTCCAAACTAGGTTGTGGCGTTGTAATTAACATGTCTAATTGTTGGTCATAAACCAAATCAAATGTTTCCTGCGAAACAGAATAATCTTTAACGGTTAAAAAAGGCTGTTGGTTTGAAATATCCATTAATTAATAGTGCTTTTATAATTTAATTTTAAACTAAACCCTGAAAACTCCAACGGATGCTTTCAGCGCTGAATTATTTATTTTTTATTATTCTTCTTTAATATCTGGGCTTCACAGCGTAGTTTCACGTGGAACAAATTTTAGTGTTCCGTGTTCAGAGGCAGTATCCCATATAGATCGACAATTAAACTTACAACTATTAACTGATTACTGATCACTTTTTAACGACCCATATAAATCAACAACACCGAAACATCACTTGGTGAAACTCCACTAATTCTTGATGCTTGAGAAATAGTTACTGGACGAATCTTGCTTAATTTTTGTTTTGCTTCAATCGACATAGATTTGATTTTTTCATAATCAAAATTCTCTGGAATTTTCACATCTTCCAAACGAAGCAGTTTATCTGCATTATTTCTTTCTTTCTCTATGTAACCAGAATACTTCACTTGGATTTCAGCTTGTTCCAAAATTTCTTGGTCTAAATCATTCTCCGAAACATAAGCTACAACCTTTTCAAATTTCATGATGTCTTCCAAATCAATTTGCGGACGAGAGAAGACTTTGAAAATTTTATCCCCTTGAGCAATCAGCGCGGTATCTTTTGATTCTAAAATAGGATTTGCTTCTGCAACCGAAACACTCGTTTCTTTGAAGAATGCCACCATTTTTTCAGATTCATTTAATTTGTGTTCCATTCTACGCAAACGCGCTTCTGAAGCCAAGCCTATTTCATGTGACATTGGTGTCAATCTGAAATCGGCATTATCTTGACGCAACAACGTTCTGTATTCTGCGCGAGACGTAAACATTCGATAGGGTTCATCCGTTCCTTTCGTAATCAAATCATCAATCAAAACTCCGATGTATGCTTCGTCTCTTTTTAAAATTAACGGCGCTTTTTCATGTACTTTTAAATGCGCATTTATTCCGGCCATTAATCCTTGAGAAGCTGCTTCTTCATATCCAGTAGTTCCGTTTATTTGTCCTGCGAAATACAAACCTTCAACCAGTTTTGTTTCCAAAGTATGTTTCAATTGTGTCGGCGGAAAATAATCATATTCGATTGCATAACCCGGACGAAAGAATTTCACTTTCTCAAATCCCACAACAGAACTCAATGCTTTGAATTGAATATCTTCCGGTAGCGAAGTTGAAAATCCATTTACATAAACCTCACACGTTTTCCAGCCTTCTGGCTCCACAAATAATTGGTGTCTTTCTTTATCAGCAAACCGATTAATTTTATCTTCAATCGACGGACAATATCTTGGCCCAAGACTTTTTATCCGCCCGTTAAACATTGGCGAACGATCAAAACCTTCTCTCAAAATATCATGAACATCCAGAGACGTGTACGTCATGTGGCAAGATCTCTGATGTACCAAAGGCGACGTCACATCCGAATAGGAAAACTTATCCGGTTTAGCATCTCCTTTTTCTTCGTTCATTTTAGAATAATCTAAAGAGCGTCCATCCACTCTCGGAGGCGTACCCGTTTTCATTCGTCCCGCTTCAAAACCTGCAGCAAGTAAATCTTCAGTAATTCCATGCGCAGCGCTCTCTCCTGCTCTACCTCCTCCAAATTGTTTTTCACCAATATGAATCAGACCATTTAGGAAAGTCCCATTGGTTAACACAACCGATTTAGATCGAATCTCAACTCCAAGCGAAGTTCTTATTCCTTTTATTTTTCCGTTTTCAATAATCAGACCTTTTACCATTTCTTGATAAAAATCAAGATTTGGAGTTCCTTCCAACATCATTCTCCATTCCTCGGCAAAACGCATACGGTCGCTTTGAACACGTGGCGACCACATTGCAGGACCTTTTGATTTGTTCAGCATCTTGAACTGGATTGCAGTCCTGTCTGAAACAATTCCGGAGTATCCACCCAACGCATCAATCTCACGCACAATTTGTCCTTTCGCAATTCCGCCCATCGCTGGGTTACATGACATCTGGGCAATATTCTGCAAACTCATTGTTACCAATAGGGTTTTCGAACCCAAATTCGCAGCAGCAGCAGCAGCCTCAGAACCGGCATGTCCTGCGCCCACGACTATCACATCATATTCATTTAAAAACATCTTCTTTTATAATTTAATCCTTATTTAGGATTGTAATTTTGAAATCTATAAATTTTGTTCCACGTGAAACATCGTAACTTAATTCAAGAAATGCTTTTGTGTGTTCCACGTGAAACACTTTGGTTTTAAAATCAAAACAATATTATTGTTCCACGTGAAACATTGCGATTTTTTCATCTTCTTTAGAGCGCATTAAAAGCTCTTCTGCCTCGCCTTTGTCTTTATAACCACAATAATGTAAAATTCCGTGAACTAAAACGCGCTTTAACTCCTCCTCAAAAGAAACATTGAAATCAGATGCGTTGTCTTTCACTCTTTCGACAGAAACAAAAATATCACCGTGCAATTCATTACCCATAGAATAATCAAAGCTGATGATATCCGTTAGCGTATCGTGATCAAGATACTCCACATTTATTTTATGAAGATATTCATCATCACAAAAGATGTAATTTATCTCTCCTTCTTTCTTGTTTTCCGAAGTAATAACCTTTCCCAGCCATGAAGTGACAGCTTCTTCGTTGTCTAAATTAAAGTCGGTTTCGTAATTAAAATTGATCATTTTTTATTAAAATATTCTTGAACCTTTTGATTAAAATTCGAGCGCAAAGGTAAGGATTGTCTATTTAATATTTCTATCCTGTTTAAATATTCTAATAAAGCAGCTGGCAACGCATTAGATTGATTATTAAACTCCTTTTTATTGGTTTCAGATTGGCGTTTATTTTCCTCTCCTTGTTGCTGAATGGCAGAATTCAATTTCAATAATTCCTGTTTCACATTCAGTATCTTTTGAAGCGTTTCATTCTTAAACCCTTTATTCAATAATTGCTTTTCAATTTGCTTCATTTGCTCCAAAGCACTTTGTCCATTTCCACCCAATCCTTGTTTGTTCAATTCGTTTTGCAATGCTTCCCGCAATTGCTTTTGCTCTTTATAAATTTCCATAATAGCTTTTGCATCTCCTTCGCCACCCTCACCCTCTTGGCCTAATTCACCAGTTTTTCCTGGATTACCGTTTTGTCCTTTTTGACCGTTGCCAGACTTCTCTCCTTTCTTGATACCTTCTTTTATTTTATCCCCAATTCCATCTTGTTTTTTGATAATATCTGGTAATTGCATTCCTTGTCCTTGACCCGGTTTTGGTTTTCCAGAACCCATTCCTGACATTTGCATTTGCATATTGTTGAGCATGTCACTTAGGAAATCCGCTAATTTGTTAGCCGCAGAAATGGTATATTGTTGGTGCGACAAACCTTTTGGTACTTGCGCATCGGTTAAGCTAGATAATGATTTATCGACATTGTAAATTACATTCCCAATTTCTTTGGTAATGTCTTCAGCAATTTTTGGGTTTCGCAACGACATCGCAAATAAACTATCATCAACATGCTTGAACTGTTGCTTTAAATCCTGTTGGATTTTTATGTTTTTATTGAATGCCGGAGATCCTGACTTATATTTTTTAAACTGGTTCATCAGGTCTTCCTGTGACAATGAAAAAGCTAATAAATTATCTAGTATTTGTCGTAGCATTGCAACATCCTCCTCCAACTGATCCATCTCTCCATCAGCCATACTTTGATCCATTTTTTTCGCCATCTCTTTCATCTTTTTGGCAGCGCTTTTTTGATTTGGCTTAGCTTTGTCTTTTTTGTCTTTCTTCAATTCCTCAGAGGCTTTCTTTAAATCTTCATCCACACTTTTTTCTTTAGCATCGTCTTTTGCCAAATCCAAAGGTGATTTTAACTCCTTATTCTCTTTATCCAAATCATTTAAATCTTCTTGAATTTTGTCAAACTCCGCATTAATGTCTTCCTGTTTGTCCAGTTTATTTTCCTTTTCATCATTAGATAAATTATCTTGCTTTTCAGAAAGCTTGTCCAGTTTATCCCGTAATTGCTCTGCTTTCTTTTCTATATAAAACCTTTTAGTCAACTCTACCAACTGTTCTAAATTCTTAGTTTGGTTTTTAGTGTTTTGCTTAAATTTATCCAACTTAGTCAACAACTCTTCATTCTGAATTTTATCATTCAGCTCTTTTAACTCTTCTAAAAGCTTTTGGTTTTTTTTCAATTCTTTTTCGGCTTTGTCCATTCGATTTTGAAGCTCTTCTTTTAATCCATCCTTTTTATAGGTTTTGAATTGCTCCAAATTATCATTCATTTTTTTGGTGAATTCCTTCATCATCTCATCTTGTTTCATTTGACGTTTGATAAAATCATTTACTTTTTGCTGATCTTTGAAATCCAGACTTTCTTTTTCTTTTCCAGTTTTTTGCAACTTCTCCATTTCAGAAATTTGCTTGACTTGCTTTTCTAAAGACTTCTCTAAGCTGTTGATGTTATCATTTTGTTGTTGCAAAATTTGATCTTCCTTTTCTTCATCTGTGGAAACACGATTAGAGAAAACAGAAGACTTCGTGCTTTTGAAATTATGGACAGCATCATTATCAGAAACTTCGAAGTAATAATCATAGGAAGTGCCTTGCTCTACCGGAAGATTACTTGGAAATGAAAACACGAATTGGTCAAAAGCACCTTTATTAATAGCAATTGTTCCCCGTTTAGCAGTTAGCGGTTTCTCTCTTTCGTAATAAACTATATGAAGTTTAGACAAACCATAATCATCAGAGATTTGACCTAAAACATAGTTCTTGGCAACTTTCAGACTGTCCGGTGCGTTGTTCACATTGATTGTTGGGAACTGATCTTTGACAATGGTAAGCTGATAATTAAGTTTTTCGTAGTTCTTTACCTCTACATTTGAAGTAAGGATTTGATAATCTGTGTTTTGAAGTATATTTTTGGATAAAATAAAGGTATTTTCTGTTTTCGAAAAAAAAGCTTTTGAAATTCCGTCCATCCACACTACATTTTCTGTCGCTTGTGTATTCATTTTCCAAGTCACACGCGTTCCTTCAGGGATAACAGCATTCCCTGTTCCTTTGATTATTTCCTGTTTTTTATTCAAATACGGAGGAAAGTTCAACTGCATTTCAAAATTAGCAATCGAGGGAACGGTTATCACTTTCAACTCATAATCTGGAGAAGAAATGGCATTTCCCTCCACGTGGAACATAATGTTTTCTACAGGCTTAGCCATCTTAAATTGAAACTCTCCTGCTTTAGTCGATTCCATAAAATAACTTTCATCTCCAATGAATATCATCGCATTCTCTGGAACTATTTTACCCTCAGTTTTAATTCGAAGGATAAAATCTTTTCCTTGTTCAGTTTGTAAGTTCGTATTGAGAACTACAAATTTAAAAGGAGCCGGTGGGAGAAAAGCCGAATTGAAATGCACTACTCTATTCAAACTCTGAGAAATCATACTGCTGTTTCCTGAAAAATAAAAGAAAGCAAATAACACTATTGGAATCATAGCCAACGGAAAATATTTCCTATTACCATTAAAGTTTATAGCGTTCCCAAAAGGGATTGGTTGCAACGCGTTCGCCTTTTGTTCAATAGAAGCGGCTAATAATTCCGACTTAATTTGATATTCATTCGGATTTGATAATTGCAAGAAGTTAGTCAACTTGTCACTCACTTCCGTAAAATGATTTCCAATAATTGCAGAAGCCTGATTATAATCGATTCCTTTTTGAAGTTTGAATAATTTAAAAATGGGAAGCAAAATAAAACGAAACAATAAATAGACTTCTACTACAATGAAAGTCCAAAATAAAATGGTTCTTCCCATTGGCTTGAGCCAAAGAAAATATTCAACAAAAAGTGTAAAAAGAAAATACAACAATCCTAAACCGATAAAGAAAATAGTTCCTCGTATCAATTCATTGGTATAAAACTTCCTGATGAAAGCTTCTAATTTTTGAAAAATAAACTGCTGAGTTTCCAAAATTTTTAACTTCTAATTAATAACCGTTAAAAGTACAAATTTATCTCAATTAGAAAACGTTAAAAAAATAAGCAAACTTAAATAGTTGGAAAAATCGATACGATTTAGTAAATTTATAAAAATCTTTTGATATGAAATATTTATGGGCATACAGTATTCCTGTTGTTGGTATTCTAGGAATATATTTAGGTGATTTTTGGTCATTCTCTGCACTACTCTTTACTTTTATTATAATTCCTTTTTTAGAATTACTTTTACCAGTAGACCAAAAAAATTATGATCAAGAAACTGTTTCGAATAGATTAAAAAATAATTTTTTTGATGTTTTACTATACTTGAATGTTCCCATTGTTTATGGCGCAATATTTTTTTGTTTGTATAAAATTACCCAACCTGGAATATCCAAAATCGAAATCATTGGGATGACATTGAGTCTTGGGGTTATTCTTGGATCTAATGGTATTAACGTTGCCCATGAACTGGGTCATAGAAAGAATTTTTTTGAAAAAATTTTAGGAAAATTTCTTTTAATTCCAAGCCATTACACCCATTTTTACATAGAACACAATCACGGACATCATTTACATGTTTCCACTCCTGACGATCCATCAACGGCAAAATACAATCAAAATCTATATGCTTTTTGGTTTCAAACAGTCATAGGAACCTATAAAAAAGCATGGGAAATTCAAAAAAGATTAAATTTAATTGATAATCGTTCCTTATTTTCTGCTAAGAATGATATGTTTTGGTTCACGATAATTCAAATTAGTTATTTACTTTTAATTTATTTGCTCTTTGGTTTCAACGGTTTTCTGTTTGTTTTGTTTGCTGGAATTGTTGGCTTCCTTTTGCTGGAAACTATTAATTACATCGAACATTATGGATTAAAGAGAAATCAACTCGCCTCTGGTAGATATGAACGCGTAACCGAAAAGCATTCCTGGAATTCTAACCATGTCCTAGGCCGAATTATATTGTATGAACTCACCAGACACAGCGATCATCACTTTAAATCTCAAAAAAAATACCAAATTCTGGAGTACCATGACGTGTCACCACAAATGCCTTATGGATATCCTACGTCAATGGTTTTATCGTTTTTTCCACCACTTTGGTTTGCGGTCATGAATAAACGAATACCTGTAAATATGAAGTAATCTATAGAAATAGAATTATATTTGCCAAAAATCAACAATAATGTCTAAACAAGTTCGGGTGCGTTTTGCACCAAGTCCAACTGGACCTTTACATATTGGCGGTGTTCGTACCGCATTATTCAATTATTTATTTGCCAAGAAAAACAATGGAGTTTTCTTCCTGAGAATCGAAGATACAGATCAAAATCGTTTTGTTTCAGGTGCCGAAGAATATATCATGGAAGCATTAAAATGGTTAGGAATTGCACCAGATGAGACTATTGATAAAAATGAAAAATTTGGTCCATACCGTCAAAGCGAAAGAAAAGATTTGTATCAACAATATGCTGATGCATTAATCACTTCCGGTAATGCGTATTATGCATTTGATACAGCCGAAGCCCTTGATGCAGCTAGAAAATTAGAAGAAGAACAAGGAAAAACCTTTATATACAACCATCATAATAGAGAAAAACTGGATACATCGCTAGTGATTTCTGCAGACGAAACTGCTAAAAGAATTGCTGCTGGCGAACAATATGTCATCCGTTTTAAAACTCCAGTAAATGAAACCTTGCATTTGCATGACATCATTCGTGGTGACGTAAAATTTGACACAAATCTTTTAGATGATAAAGTATTGTTCAAAAGTGACGGAATGCCAACGTATCACTTGGCTAATATTGTGGATGATCATTTAATGGAAACTTCACATGTAATTCGTGGTGAAGAATGGTTGCCATCAATGCCTCTACACGTTTTGTTGTACAGAGCCTTTGGATGGGAAGCGCCACAATTTGCTCATTTACCGTTGATTATGAAACCTATTGGAAACGGGAAATTGTCTAAACGTGATGGAGATAAAATGGGATTCCCTGTATTTCCACTAGACTGGAAAACTAACGAAGGGATTTCATCAGGCTACAGAGAAAAAGGGTTTTTCCCAGAAGCTGTAATCAACTTTTTAGCATTACTAGGTTGGAATGACGGAACCGATAAAGAATTATTCTCGTTAAAAGAATTAGTGGCGGCATTTGACTTGAACAGAGTTCATAAAGCTGGAGCTAAATTTGATCCGGAAAAAAACAAATGGTTCAATCACCAATATTTAATCAAGCAAGAAGATGCAACTTTGGCGAAAGCCTATGCTCCCATTCTTGCTGAAAAGGGTTTCTCGACTGCGCTCGAAATGACAAAATTGACAAAGATTGTGGGTTTAATAAAAGAACGCGCACATTTTGTATCAGAATTTTGGATGATGAGTGATTTCTTTTTTGTGGCTCCAACAGGTTATGATGAAAAAGCAAGCAAAAACTGGAAAGCTGAGACTCCAGCACTAATGCAAGAATTAATTTCTGTTGTAGAGGAAATAACCGATTTCACATCTCTAAATATCGAAACCATTGTCAAAGACTGGATGACGAAAAACGAAATTGGAATGGGAAAAATAATGCAACCATTTCGTTTAAGTTTGGTTGGTGCACTAAAGGGTCCTCACCTATTTGATATTGTTGAAGTCATAGGAAAAGAGGAAACTATAAAGAGAATTCAGAAAGCAATAGCAACATTGTAAAAAGAAAAAAGCTCCCTCTTGGGAGCTTTTTTTTCTATTCCTTGAAAAGGGTTACTTTAAAATATTCTTTTTCATCAGACTCATAAAGCCAAATTCCTTTACTGGAAAAACTTGAGTAAAACTTTAAATCATTTCTAGATTTAATCTTTTTAATATAATCTGCAAAATTAGAGTTAGAATTAAAAGCAACAATACTATTAAAGTCAAATTTTTTATTCTTTAATTCATTAAGGTTTTTAAAACTGGAATTAATATTAAAACTATTATTGTTTGTGTCGTCTAAATGAGCAAAAGTTTCATTGAATTCCAATATTTGTGACTTTGTAACTTCACCTGAAGAACTACTAATAATACTGTAATTAAAAAAATCTTTTAATCCATTAACTCTAATAGTAAAGCATAAATTATTGTTTAATTGCATTAAATCAACAAAAACAGTGGTCATAACATGATTTTTGTAAAATCGGAATCTGCAATATTATTAATAGATTCCCAAATCTTTTTACCTGATTTATCAAATTTAAATACATAATATCCTTTTGGATTTGCACTAGTATTTAAATTTCCAAGCTCATCTCCATATAAACCGTAGATATAAATATCACCTGTCTCAAAATCTTCAATATAATTATTGACAGAAAGATCATCAGCAAAATGCAGAAATTTATTATCATAACCACCAAAAGTAAGTTCACCCCCATAATTCCTAGAATAAAGAAATACATGATTAGGTATTTTTAAATTATATACCGATTCTTTGACTTTTTTTCCATCACTTGTAAATCTTGTTTTATAAAGAATAGTATTGGTATAATCTTTTGAAATAGATTTACCATCCAAATCGAATGTTTCGTCCTGATTAACACTAAAATTAAACCTAAATTTCTCTTTACTTTTGATAAAATTAGGTCCAATAAAATTATTTAAAGAAGGTTTTTCTAATTTATATGTATTCTTTTTTCTAGTAGATATATCTTTAACAGATAAAAAAAGTTCATCCTTGACAAAATCAATCTCAAAATTATCCTTTTTGTTTTTTAAATAAAATTCATTCTTTTTAGTAAAATAGCCATTTCCACTATTAAAACTCCTAACATCCTTTACATCAGCTTTTGAAATTTCAATGTACTTATCATCAATTAAATAAGAAGTTTTCGAATTAAAAATACCTGAAGAAATATCTGTCACTAATAAGGCATCATTAGAAACAGATAACATAGTTGCTATTATTTTTTTATTTTCAAAAAGAACTTTTTTAGAACCATCACTATCAATGGTAATCATACTCCTAATCTCATTTGCTTTAACCAAACCACCCATTTTATCACCTTTTGAAATCACAAATTGATTACTATTAGAAAGTATAAAATGTTCTATTGGATAATTATTCTTCTCATACTTTTCTTCAACAATGGTAGTTTGAGCATTCACATAAAAGCACGAAAATAAAGCAAAATAAAAAAATGGTTTATTCATATAAATACGTTTTAAGATTATGAAATAGTTATGAGTCAAATGTAGACATTTGCGTATTTATAACCAGTAATTTAATGAAATATTTCTTATAAATAATTTATTAAAAATTACACAACACAAAGCATAGCAATAAAAAAATGAATACTTTATAATTTAAAAAACATCTAATTGATAACATAGAAAATCAAAAAAATAGAGTTCACTTTATCTTCAAAAAAGAAAGATAAATACGATCGATTGTAAAGTTTAATTTGTAGATTTATAATTAAACTAAAACAAATTATCATGAACATTGCATTAATTGTCCTCTCGGTCTTTGCGTTTTTTATTTTGATGTCATCTTTTTTTACTGTCAAACAACAAACAGCTGTTGTTGTAGAACGGTTTGGAAAATTTTTGAGCATCAGACAATCCGGTTTACATTTAAAAATTCCATTGATCGATAGAATCGCGGGTCGCGTGAATCTTAAAATCCAGCAATTAGATGTTATCATTGAAACAAAAACTAAAGATAACGTATTTGTGAAGCTTAAAGTTTCAGTTCAGTTTATGGTTATTAAAGAGACTGTTTATGATGCTTTCTATAAACTGGAATACCCACACGATCAAATTACTTCTTATGTATTTGATGTTGTTCGTGCCGAAGTTCCCAAACTAAAACTGGACGATGTTTTTGAAAGAAAAGACGATATTGCCATTGCAGTAAAAAGAGAATTGAATGAAGCCATGACTACTTATGGGTATACGATTATCAACACTTTGGTAACCGATATCGATCCAGATATTCAAGTAAAAAATGCAATGAATAGAATTAATGCTGCCGACAGAGAAAAAACAGTAGCTGAATTTGAAGCGGAAGCATCTAGGATTAGAATTGTAGCGAAGGCTGAAGCTGAAGCAGAAAGCAAGCGTTTACAAGGACAGGGTATTGCAAATCAAAGAAGAGAAATTGCTAAAGGTTTAGTAGAAAGTGTAGATGTTTTGAATAGAGTTGGAATCAATTCTCAAGAAGCTTCGGCATTGATTGTAGTTACACAACATTATGATACACTACAAGCTATTGGTGCTGATGCCAATTCAAATTTAATTTTATTACCAAATTCACCACAAGCAGGAAGCGACATGCTTAACAATATGATTGCATCGTTCAGCGCATCGAACCAAGTGGGAGAATTGATGAAAAAGAGAAATGGAAAAGGAACTTCCAGAAGAGAAAAAAACATCGAACTTCATGAAAAACCGGAAACTCCAGAAACACCGGAGACAGAAGAATAGTTTACTAGAATTCATAAAAAAGAGGCTTAATTGCCTCTTTTTCTTTTAGCAAACCAATTTTTAATAAACGGAATTGCTTTATTTAATATAAAAGGAGCCGCAGTTGAAACAATTGCTCCATAAGGAATAACAGAACTATACGTTCCTATTAAGTCGCTTACAATATTTTGAGGCGTAATACTTTCCTTTGTTTTTTGAAAACCATAGGCCAATTTTTGATAACTGATTTCTTTTTCAATCTTCAAAATTTCAAGTTCCCTTTCAATTTGAGCGTAGGAAGAATATTTTTTGGTTTCCATATCTTAGTCGTTAAAAAATATTTCTGAAAATCTCTCTAAAATGGGTCCTTCAACTATTTTATCTTTTATAGTAAATAAAATTGCTGTTATAACAAGATAAGCTCCTCCAACAATTAAGAATCCAAAAACGTAACTATCTAAAGCGATACCAATAGCTAAAGCCGCGGCTACCGAACAAAACAATAAAACCATAGTGAAACACAATAAAATCAATGAAAATTTTATGATCATGGTTGTTGATTTCATTGCAACCTTGAAACCCCACAATTTATAATAAGCCGTAGCGCTTTCTATGTACGCTTTGGCTTGTTCTTGAATGTTTTCTGTATTTTCTTTTAGTTCTTCAAAAGCCATGGATTTGTATTTAGGATTTTATACAATAAATAAATCGAAATTATTTTTGAAGTTTAGCGTTCTGCCTCTTTAATTCTGCTAATTTTTCTTCTAAAAACGAAATTACATCTTCGGTCTTGTGACTCATATTTGAAACCAATTCTTCATAGGTTTCTTCTAAATCAATTTTTGCAGTAGAAAATTTGTCTTTTAATTCTTGAGAAGTATCATCCAGTTTGTTTTTTAATTCATTCTTAACATCATCAAAACCATCTTTCATTTTTTCTCTTGTATTTGATCCTTTATCGGGAGCAAATAAAATTCCGATTACAGCTCCAATTGCCGCTCCAGTCAAAAGAGCCAATAATGTATTTCCAGTATTATTCGACATGATTCTTAGTTTTAAAAGTTTGTTTTATAAAGATAGCTATTTATTAACAACTACCCGTTAACAACTCGTTAAAGTGTAATTCTACAAGACAAAACACGAATAAAAGCGATCTGTTCAACGTTTATTTGAATTCAATAATTGTAGTTATTTGTTTTATAAAACAGTCTTAAAATCAATTTATAGGGCTCTTTTTTGATTGTAAAAAAATATAGAAAATTATATTTTAATAATAAATTACAATAATAAGAAAAGCTCTCTAAAAAGAGAGCTTTTGATTGGTAAAATCTATTTAAAAAATTAAACTTATAATTTAAGATCGTTCAATAATTGCAGCACTTTTTCGTTTTTCTCGTTCGTTTTTAATTCTGAAAGTTGTGTTTCGAAAAGGCTAAAATTATTTAAATCATTTTGCAAATTTTCAATAGCTAAAATTCTAACAGCTGCCATTTGACTTTTTAAAGACATACTGTATAATTTTGTCAAAGCTTCTTCTTCGATATCTTTTACTTGTACTTTATCGGAATGCTGCAAAATCAGATTTGAAAATAACAACGAGTTATTATCATTCTTAATATTTTTGACAATAGTCTGAATGATTAAACTGTAATTATCAATACTTTTTATGTTTTCAACAATGGTGTTAAGAATCAAATTGGCATTGTTTTCATCTTTTTCCTTAACATATTTATTGATTTCTTTTTGAGTATTCATCAATAAATTTTCTTCTTTTTTACCTTTTTCTTCCCACGCATCTTTCAATCCAACGGTTTTATTAAAGACAATTTTGCCTTTCGTTGAATCTTTATCCACATTGAAATATCCTAATCGTTGAAACTGAAATTTCTCTCCGGATTGCGCCGTTGCTAAACTTGGTTCTACAAATCCTTTTACAATTTGTAACGAACTTGGATTCATAAATTCTAAGAAATTTTTCTCTTTATGAGTGTCTGGTGCTTCATCAATAAACAAGCGATCGTACAAACGAACTTCGGCTTCTACAGCATGTTGTATAGAAACCCAATGCAGGGTTCCGGCCACTTTACGTTGACTGGCTTCGCTCCCACTTCCGCTTCTGCTATCTTCATCATACGTTACATGAATCTCCGTAATAGTTCCAGCTGCATCTTTTATAACAAGTTCTCCTTTAATGATATACGCATTTTTTAGACGTACTTCTCTACCTAAACTCAATCGGAAAAATTTAGCTGGAGCATCTTCTAAAAAGTCTTCTTTTTCAATAAATAATTCTTTTGAAAAAGGAACTTTTCTAAATCCTGCGCTCTCGTCTTCCTGATTATTTTCGGCTTCCAACCATTCTTCTTTATCCTCCGGATAATTCGTAATGACTAATTTTACTGGATCTAAAACCGCCATTACTCTAGGAGCCGATTTATTCAAATCTTCGCGTAAACAAAATTCCAAAAGTGAAAAATTAATTATATTTTCTCTTTTGGCAACACCAATACTATCACAAAATTTACGAATAGAATTCGCTGTATACCCTCTTCTTCTTAATCCTGAAATAGTTGGCATCCTGGGATCATCCCAACCATTTACTATATTTTCCTGCACCAATTGCAAGAGTTTTCGCTTGCTCATTACGGAGTAATTCAAGTTCAAACGGGCAAATTCATATTGATGTGGTTTTACTTTTGAATCATCATAAATTTGTTCCAAAAACCAGTTGTACAATTCTCTGTGCATTACAAATTCTAACGTACAAATAGAATGCGAAATTTGCTCTATATAATCACTTTCTCCATGTGCAAAATCATACATGGGATAGATTTTCCAATCGTTTCCGGTTCTGTGGTGATGACGGTGTAAAACACGATACATCAATGGATCACGCATCAATATATTAGTCGAAGTCATATCAATTTTGGCACGTAAAACATGGCTTCCTTCGGGGAAATCTCCATTTTTCATTCCTTCGAATAAGGTCAAATTCTCTTCAACCGAACGATTTCTATAAGGACCATCAACTCCAGGTTGCGTAGGCGTACCTTTTTGCGCAGCCATATCTTCTGAAGATTGACTGTCAATGTAAGCGGTGCCATTTTTTATCATTTTTACAGCCCAATCATACAATTGTTGGAAGTAATCAGAAGCATAGCGTTCTTCAGCCCAATTAAAACCCAGCCATTGCAAATCTTCTTTGATAGCATCAACATATTCCTGCTCTTCTTTGGCAGGATTAGTATCGTCAAAACGCAAGTTGACTGGCGCATTATACTTTAAGCCTAATCCAAAATTCAAGCAAATTGATTTGGCATGACCTATGTGTAAATACCCATTAGGTTCTGGCGGAAAACGGAAACGTAATTTATCTTGAGGAAAACCGTTGGATACACTGTCTTCAATGATTTGTTCTATAAAATGGAGTGATTTTTCTTCAGTTGACATTTTTTTGTTTTATTTTAGCAAAGGTAAAAAAGTTTAAGGTTTAATGTTTACTGTTTCCATAGAAACCTATGAAAAGTTCGCAATTCGCTTTAGACTTTACACTTTAAACAAAAAAAATAATGGGAATTATAAAACTTAAAAATATCAGAACCTACTCCTACCATGGTTGCTTGATCGAGGAAGGGAAAATTGGGTCTGACTATACCGTAAACTTAGAAGTTAAGACTGATTTAAGAAAATCCAGTATCTCAGATGATCTAAAAGATACAGTGGATTATGTGCTTTTAAATCGAATTGTTGTAGAAGAAATGGCCATCCGTTCGGACTTATTAGAACATGTGGCTCACCGAATCATAACTCGTATTTTTGAAGAAATTCCTGAAGTTTCCAGAATTATTGTGGCGGTTTCTAAACTCAATCCTCCTATTGGCGGTGACGTTGAAGCAGTTACTATAGAAATGGAAGAATATAGAAGTTAAGTTAATTCCGAATTATGAATTCCGAATTATGAATTTTTAAAACTTTGTAATTATTAGCTTTCCTTTTTTAACTTTTTTACTATATTTGCACACCAATAAATAATTGGCGTCGTGGCCGAGCGGCTAGGCTGGGCTCTGCAAAAGCTCCTACTCCGGTTCGAATCCGGACGATGCCTCTAAACCTTCAAAGCAATTTGGAGGTTTTTTTATGGTTAATTTTTAGAAAAAATTAAATAAAATTAGGGTTCGAATCCGTCCCAAAACTTTAAGAGTTGCCTCTAAAAGAGATACAGAAATGTGTCTCTTTTTTTATGACTGATTTTTAGGGGAAAGATTAAATAAAGTTGTGGTTCGAATCCGTCCCGACGCTTCGGGAGATGCCTCTAAAAAAGATACAGAAATGTGTCTCTTTTTTTATGACTAATTTTTAGGGGAAAGATTAAATAAAGTTGTGGTTCGAATCCGTCCCGACGCTTCGGGAGATGCCTCTAAAAAAGATACAGAAATGTGTCTCTTTTTTTATGACTAATTTTTAGGGGAAAGATTAAATAAAGTTGTGGTTCGAATCCGTCCCGAGGCTTCGGGAGATGCCTCTAAAAGAGATACAGAAATGTGTCTCTTTTTTTATGACTAATTTTTAGGAAAAATTAAATAAGTTTCCATTTTTAAACCATTAAGTAATTAAGAAAAATTAAGTGTAAAGTCGTAATGAAACTTAATTACTTAATGGTTATAAAATAATTTCAGTAGATAATTTAGTGAATAAAAACTTAGATGACTTAAATGTTTAAATAAAAAAAAGCCCTGATTATAAATCAATTAGCATCAAGACTATTACTATTTGAAAATAAATATTATTTATTCTCTATTTTTTCAAACGCTTTTTTAACCATTTCTTTTTCTTCTGGAAACCACCCTTGAATTATTAAAACTATCCCAAAAACCATCATTACAATACTAATTCCTTTTTTAATTTTAAGAATATTCACTGGTGTTAGTTTTGTTTTTAATTGCTTGGCTAATAAAATTTTAATACAATCTATAAACAAATAAGAAACTATTACAGATATAAAAAAAGTGATCATTCTAGAGGTTTGCATTTCTAATTTTGGTCCTACAGAAATTATAATGGCCAACCAAAAACCAAGAACACCAATATTGATAATGTTTAACAAAAATCCTTTAATGAAAAGGCTTAGATAGTTTTTTTTTACTATTTCTCTGTCAATAATATCAGTGTTTATTTTTTCTTCTTTTTTTAATTGTATGAAGGAAATTATACCATAAGCAACCATTAAAACACCACCAAAAATAAAAAGTGCCGGTTGGTCTTTTAAACTTTGAATTAACCTGTAACTCCCTAAATAAGCAATTCCAATGAAAACAATATCTCCTAAAACGACTCCTAAATCAAAAACTAAAGCCGCTCTAAATCCTTTTATAATACTTGTTTCCAGTAAAATAAAAAAAACAGGACCAATCATAAAACTTAAGAAAATTCCCCAGGGAACACCAGCTAAAATGTCGTTTATCATTAGAAATTTAAATTTATTACCCTAAAATCTAAACCAAAGTACTACTATTTTTCTAAAATAGTACCGCCAATGAAAACTTCCTTGTTGATCTGTTTTGGTTTTCCGTAGATAAATATAGAGCCTCCTGCTTTCACTTTTGCATCAACCAATGTAGTTGCATGGATTTCAGATTTTCCTCCTGCAGCAACGCTAATTTTAGTTTGACTTGTGTATAAATCCGCTGCTTTTAGAATTCCACTTGAAGTTATGGATACATCTGAGTTCGTAGCTTTACCAGAAACATCAATTATTCCACCTGCACTAGCTTTTATATTCACCTTATCAACATTAATTTCAATGTTAATCTCTGCTCCTGATTTTGCATTCAAATCTAACAGTGTTTGCTTAAAATTAAAATCACTTGAAACATAGCTTCCCTCGCTAGCACTGATACTTTCAATATTTTTAAAATATAGTTTTATTGTAATAGCATCACCCGCTAACAATTGTGGAAACGGCATTCTAATTTTTAATTCGCCATTTTTATTAACTATTTCCACTTCATCTGAACGTTCACCAGTTATAACTATTTTGTTTTCTGAAGCTGTAATTAATTTTACATTGATTTTATCAAAAACTTTTACTTCATCAAAATCTCCTAAATTTCTGATTACTTGAGCATTTGTAAATTGACTTAGAAAAACAAAGGCAATTATTACTAATTTTATACTACTATTTCTTTTTTGATATTGCTTTGCCAGTTCATTAGCACTCTTGTCGTGAATTTTTGATTTCATTTTTTTTATTTTAACGGTTCTTCCATTCTTCTTAAAAAATTAAAATCCAGTTGTTTTTTAACTAAATCGGCATTTTTTACTTTAACGTAAATTTCGTCTCCTAATTGTAATAATTTACCAGAAGTTGCGCCGGTTAGTGCGTATTGTTTTTCGTCAAAAGTATAATAATCGTCTTTTATATCTCGAATTCTACACATTCCTTCGCATTTGTTTTCGATGATTTCTACATAAATTCCCCATTCCGTCACACCAGAAATTACACCTAAAAATTCTTGATCTTGATGATCTTGCATGTATTTTACCTGCATGTATTTGATTGAATCACGTTCAGCATTGGTTGCTAAACCTTCCATTGTTGAGGAATGAACACATTTTGTTTCATACGTTTCTTCATCTACAGATTTTCCTCCATCCAGATAATGTTGCAACAATCGATGCACCATGACATCAGGATAACGACGAATTGGTGAGGTAAAATGGGAATAATACTCAAAAGCCAAACCGTAATGTCCTATGTTATCTGTAGAATATTTAGCTTTACTCATACTCCTAATCGCAAGAGTATCAATAAGATTTTGCTCCTTTTTACCGTTTACATCTTCCATTAATTTGTTTAAAGCCTGCGAAATAGAGCCTTGCTTAAAATCTATTTTATGTCCGAACTTTGCAATAACAGCTTGCATTGCAAAAAGTTTATCTTCATTTGGTTCATCATGAATCCTGTAAATGAATGTTTTCTTTTGTTTACCAATAAATTCAGCTACTTTTTTATTAGCCAAAAGCATGAATTCTTCTATCAGATGGTTGGCATCTTTTGAAACTTTAAAATAAACACCTTGTGGTTCACCAGCTTCATCTAAATTGAACTTCACTTCTACTTTATCAAAAGTAATTGCTCCATCGGCCATTCTTTGTTTTCTGAGAATTTTAGCTAATTCATCCATTTTAAGGGTTGCAGCAACAATTTCTGCTGAAACTTGATGTGAAGTTCCAGTGATCGAAATTTCTACTGGAATCGTGTCGTCCTTGGTTTCTATGATATACTGCGCTTCCTCGTAAGCAAAACGCTGATCTGAATAAATGACCGTTCTTCCAAACCATTGATTGACCACTTGCGAGGTTTCCGTAATTTCGAATATAGCAGAAAACGTATATTTTTCTTCATTTGGACGTAAGGAACACGCAAAATTTGATAGTACTTCTGGCAACATAGGCACTACTCGATCTACTAAATAAACAGATGTCGCTCTTTGGTACGCTTCATCATCCAGGATTGTTCCTTCTTCAAGATAATACGAAACATCGGCAATATGAATACCAATTTCATAATTACCATTTTCTAGTTTTTTGAATGAAAGTGCGTCATCAAAATCCTTCGCGTCTTTTGGATCAATGGTAAAAGTCAACGTATCACGCATGTCACGACGTTTAGCAATTTCACTTTCTTCTATCGAAGTATCGATTTTTTGTGCAAACGTCTCCACTTCAATAGGAAATTCTGACGGTAAACCATATTCAGCAAGAATCGCATGAATTTCTGTATCGTGTTCTCCAGGTTTTCCTAACACTTTTATTACAGAACCAAAGGGACTATCGGCTCTGGCTGGCCAATCTTCGATATGAACCAAAACAACATCACCCTGCTCTGCCTCGCCTATTTTATCTTTTGGAATAAAAATATCGGTATACATTTTCGGGTTTGCGGTAGAAACAAAAGCAAAATTAGCTTGAATATCAATAACACCAACAAAGTCGGTTTTATGTCTTTCAAGCACTTCAATAACTTCACCTTCAGGTCTTTTGCCGCTTCTTTTATTGTAAACATAAACTTTAACAATATCTTTATCTAAAGCATGATTCAAATTATTGGTAGGGATAAATACATCTTCTTCTAGATCAGCGCAGACAAAATAAGCGGTCTTTCGTCCGGTCATGTCAATTTTACCTTCGTAATAATCTTTACTAACTGCTTTAATTAAATATTTTCCGGGTTCTGATTCAATAATTTTATTTTGCGAAGCCAAGATCTTCAAATCTTTTATAATTTGATTCCTGCTTTCGGTATCATCGAGCTCCAGCTTTGCTCCTATTTGCTTATAATTGAATGCTTTATTAGCACTTTGCGATAATATTTTTATAATTTTTTCAGAGAAATCTTTCCCTTTTTTTACCGGCTTTCTTAATCTTTTACTCATACATCTGTTCTTAAAGGTCTAAAATTACAAAATAGTAAACTGTAATTAGGCAACAGGGTATAGTTTTAAAGAAAATATAACTTTACAGAATAGTTGTATCTTTATAAAAAGTATAAAAAATGGAAGAATTTCAAACTATTGCAATTTTTAATTATTCTCATGAAATTATAGTAATTAAGCATTTGCTCGAGCAAGAAGCAATTCATTATTTTTTTGAAAATGAAAACTTAGTTTCTGTTGATCCTTTTGGCAGCTTTGCATATGGCGGTATCAAGCTCAAAATTCATTTTAACGATTTTGAAAAAGTACAAGAATTGCTAGACAACCTGAACAGCAATTTGAAAATCGTTTGAAATAGAATTCATTTTTTTGACTTCAATTTTTTGAAAGTTGTCAACATATATTTGAATAAACAAAAAGAAAAATTAAATTTAAATTCTTTCTTGGTTGTTATTATAGCGTGTTAATAGTGGCAATAAATTTATTTTAAAAAGGATTGAAATCAACTTTAAAGATGTTATACCGACTTATCAACATAGTTATTTTTGAATAAAGTACTCGTTTTAAAGGAGTTTCTATTTTTAATTAACAATGGTTAATAATCCAAAAATAATTCATTTTGTAAATAAGTAGTTTTTATAAATTTGTTAATAAACCGCTTTTTATTAATGATAACTATTCTAAAAATTCCTTAAACTAAATTAGGTTTTAAAAACTGGGTTTTGGATTACTTAATTTTTTGATAGTACCAAAAAATAGTTCTTATTTTCTATATCAAGTTATCAACACCTTATGTTAATTTAAAGTTATCTGAATATCAATCAATTGCGTTTTGCTATTAACAATGCAAATTTTTAACATTTACAATAAAAAATATACATTGATTTACAGGTATTTATACGATAATAAAAATTGTTGATAACCGTTAATTATGTAGTTATTAAAGGGTTACAAGAGTATTAATAAAAGTACAATAAGTCGTTTAATTAGTAAACAAAGAACCCAAATTTATTACGCAATCAATAGAATAGTTTCTTTAAATTTGCAAAACACAACTTAAAATATACAAAATGAAAATCTCCATAGGAAACGATCATGCTGGTCCAGATTACAAAAAAGCAATTATAGAAATGCTTATCGCAAAAGGACATCAAATAACAAATTATGGAACTGATTCAGTTGATAGTGTTGATTATCCTGATTTTGGTCATCCAGTGGCCAATGATGTAACAGAAGGTAAGGCTGATTTAGGAATTGTTATTTGCGGAAGCGGAAACGGAATTGCGATGACAGTAAATAAATACACTCGAGTTCGTGCTGCTTTATGTTGGACCAAAGAAATTGCGGTTTTAGCACGCCAACATAATGATGCCAATATTATTAGTATTCCAGCTCGTTTTACTTCAATCCCACAAGTTCTGGAAATGGTTGATGCTTTTATTACCACTGATTTTGAAGGTGGTAGACACCAAAACCGTGTCAATAAAATAGCGTGTCAATAAAAATTCGAGGTGCTTCGCACCAAAGATTGTTAATAAGCTCGGTTTTTACACCGGGTTTTTTTTTGTTTTTTATTGATTAAATTAATGTAAATTTAGTCAACGTACTGACTGAATTAATATAAATTTAGTCAACGTACTGACTGAATTAACGATTTTTAAGTATATTTGTATCTAAATATTTAAAATTCAAGACGATGAATTTTTTAAAAAGAGGAATAGACACATTGTTTTCCAAAAAAGTTTTACCAAACAAAGTACTGATTTTGTTAGGAGCAAGGCGTGTAGGTAAAACGGCTTTTATCAAAAATTATCTTGCTACTATTCCGGCAGTCGATTATTTACAACTTAATGGTGAAGACATTCAAGATGCTGATTTACTGAAAGAGCGTTCAGTTGCTAATTATAAACGCCTTTTAAATAAAGTAAAATTGTTAGTAATTGATGAGGCACAAAATATTCCTGATATCGGACTCATTTTAAAATTGATAGTTGATTCTATTGACGAAATAAAAGTAATTGTCACAGGATCGTCAGTTTTTGATTTATCCAATAAGTTGGGAGAGCCATTAGTTGGAAGAAAAAACACCATCTATTTATTTCCATTAGCACAAATGGAATTTGCTAAATATGAAAACTTTAAAGAAACCACTCAGAAATTAGAAGAGCGATTGCTTTTTGGATCCTATCCAGAATTAGAACAATACCCAGATTGGAATGACAAAATCAATTATTTAAAAGAGATAGTCAATTCCTATTTATTAAAAGATATTTTGGTTTATGAGGGAATCAAACAATCCAGCAAAATTCTAGATTTGTTAAAACTAATTGCTTTTCAATTAGGGCAGGAGGTATCTTTGCAAGAGTTAGCAAGACAATTGGGCATTTCTAAAAATACGGTTGAAAGTTATTTAGACTTACTTGCCAAAGTTTTTGTTATCTATAAAGTTCCTGGTTTTAGTAGAAATTTGCGTAAAGAAATAACCAAATCAAACAGGTGGTATTTTTATGACAACGGGATTCGAAATGCGATTATAGCAAATTTTAGTCGGTTAGATTCCAGAACAGATGTAGGTGCGTTATGGGAAAATTATTTAGCCTCTGAACGCATAAAAAATCAAAATTACAATCAAAAAAGTGTTAGTAATTATTTCTGGCGAACTTATGACCAACAAGAGTTAGATTGGCTCGAAGAAGATAATGGTATTTTACTAGGGTATGAATTCAAATGGAACGAAAACAGAAAAGCAAAAATTCCTACGGCTTTCGCCAAAGCTTATCCGGAGGCTAGTTTTGAAGTGATCAACAAACAGAATTATTTAGATTTTATAATGTAATTTGAAAAATGAATTTATGACACTTCAGGACTTTGAAAAACAAATTGATCCAGTTATTCTTAAAAGAGGAAAAGAATATTTCAACAACGATTCCGTTGAATTTTTAGAAGAAATAAAAAAAGGATATTGGACTGCAAATGTATCAGGAACAGATGACTATACTATCGAAATACAAGTAGGAAGTAAAGAAAGTATTAAGCTATACTCTTGCAATTGTCCCTATGATTATGGAGCTATATGCAAGC
Source organism: Flavobacterium sp. DT2-2 (assembly GCA_051990185.1). Classification (GTDB taxonomy): domain Bacteria; phylum Bacteroidota; class Bacteroidia; order Flavobacteriales; family Flavobacteriaceae; genus Flavobacterium. Next base: position 67,421 of record JAFCUE010000001.1, read on the forward strand.
ACATAGTAGCAGTATTATATGCAATTTCAGAAGAAAAAGAAATACTACCAAAATCAGCTAAAATGGAAAAAGTACCAAAGCAGCGAAAACTATCTTTTGACGTTCTTTTAAATAAGATAGAACTGAAGGAGTATCAATATTTTATAAAACAATATTCTCAAAAAAATAAAAATTTTAAAGATCAATTTGAATTGTATTTTTCAGAAAAAAATGAATCATTTGATTTAGAGAAAAAGTATGTTGAGATCATAAAAAAAACAATCAAAACACACACTTCACGAGGCTATATTGATTACTCAGCATCCAGTAAATTAGGAAAAGAATTGAATCAGTATTTAGATATTGCTAAACAATATCTTTCTAAAAATAATTATCGGGATGCAACGGTGCTTTATCAAATTATCATAAAAGAGGTTATTAAAGTTGTTGAATATTGTGATGATAGCAATGGTTATGTTTTTGAAAATGTTAACGAAGCCATTTCAAATTTGGCTGAAATGATTCATGCTCCTGTTTCGTTTGACTTCAAAGAAAAAATTACTGATTTTTTGAAAGAAGAACTTAAGAACAAAATTTATTTCGATTACGGTAATTTTGGTTATGATTTAACAGAAATCTATGCCTCATTCTCTATTAAAACCGATAGAAAAATAGAATTTATTCAATATTTAGATTCTAAAATTCAATTTGCGAAGAATAATGATTACGAAAGAGCGTTTTTTATAAAAACAAAAATTTCTTTTTTATTAGAAACAGGAAATAGCGATGAAGTAAATAAAATTATTCAGCAAAATCTAGATATACCAGATATTAGAAATATTGAAATTGATGGAAATATTGAAAATCAGGACTATGAACTAGCAAAAAAACTAATTAACGAAGGAATTAAAATAGCGGAAACAAAAAGACATTCAGGAACAGTATTTCAATTTGAAAAAAAAATGTTAGCAATAGCAGTGTTAGAAAAAGACAAACAGTTAGAGCGTTATTTTTCAAGGAAATTCGCGTTAGGACAAACACTAGACAGCTACTATTACAAACAATGGAAAAGTACTTATCAAGATGAAGAATGGATACAGACAATTGAAGAAGTGATTTCAACAATGACTAAAAAGATAAACGACACAGTTAAAAACCATGTGCTCTATAACTATAATTCAATTAACAGTAAGCTCTTGAATAGTTTAGGTCCTATTTATATTCAGGAAAATTATTGGGACAGACTTTTAGCTCTTGTTCAAAAACAAGAAAGTTTAGTTACAATTTTAAGTTATTATCCTTACCTAATAAACACATATCCGAATGAGTTATTGGATAGTATTATTCCCGTATTTGAAAAAGAAGGAGATAGAAGCGATGGAAGAAGTCAATATAAAGATTTAGCCAATAAAATGAAATTAGTTATAAAAGATTATCCAAAAGAAAAAGAACGCATTCTTGAAGTCGCCCGAAAATTAAAAATCAAATATCCTCGACGTCCCGCAATGATAGAAGAATTAGATGAGTTATTTTAGAGTCAGTTTTGTTACAAATTTGCAAAATAAGTAAGTATCAAAATTTGGATAATAAAAACTGCAAAAAACTTCCATAAATAACTTTTTTTGGTTGTTTTATGCCTAAAAATTAACATTGCTAATCCAGAACCAATTGTTCCGCCAAGAAATACGAAACTTAAAAGAGTACGTTCAGGAATTCTTCTTTTTTGATTTTTAGCTAAATATTTATCATAACCAACGCTTGAAAAAGCAATTAAGTTAATCACAAAAAAGTAATAGAATAAAACAGTCATTTGATTTAAATTAAAGTCAAAGATATTATTTTAGCCCATAGAAAATAGAGATAATGACAAATATAGATTTCATTAAAAAACAGGTTACTACAGCGACCATAAACATTCAAAAAACAGTTCAACTTTTACAAGAAGATTGTACGATTCCGTTTATTTCTCGTTATCGAAAAGATACCACCGGAAATCTAGATGAAGTACAAATTGAACTGATTGCCAAACTTCAAAAAGAATACCAAGCAATTACAAAACGCAAAGAAGCAATCGTAAAATCAATTGAAGAGCAAAACGGATTAACGCCAGAATTAGACAAAAAAATACAACAAAGTTTTGATTTACAGGAATTAGAAGATTTGTATTTGCCTTTCAAAAAGAAGAAGAAAACCAAAGCTGATGTGGCTCGTGAAAACGGTTTAGAACCGTTGGCTAAAATTATTATCGCTCAAAATAATGATGATGTAGATTTCATTGCAACGCAATATTTAAATGATACTGTCAATAATGAAGATGCAGCTTTGCAGGGTGCAAGAGATATCATTGCCGAATGGATCAACGAAAATATTTTTGTTCGTAAACAGTTGCGACGCTTGTACGAAAGAAAAGCAACGATTACAACCAAAGTAGTAAAAACCAAAAAAGAGGAGGAAGGCGCTCAAAAATTCAACCAATATTTTGATTGGTCAGAATTGTTGACAAAAGCACCTTCACATAGATTATTAGCAATGCTGCGTGCAGAAAATGAAGGTTTTATCAAGTTTAAAGTAGAAGTAGATCTTGATGAAGCTTATGATATAATTGATGCTATAGTTTTAAAAAGTCAAAATAAAACAACCCCTCACGTACAACTAGCCATCGAAGACAGTTACAAACGATTGCTGAATCCGGCCATTTCTAATGAAGCCTTGCAGGAATCTAAGGCAAAGGCTGATGCCAATTCGATTCAGGTTTTTGCGAATAATTTAGGGCAGTTATTGCTAGCGCCACCTTTGGGCGAGAAACGAATTTTAGCCATTGATCCCGGATTTAGAAGCGGTTGTAAAATAGTTTGCTTAGACGAAAAAGGCGATTTAATATACAACGAAACCATTTATCCGCATGCGCCACAAAACGAAACGGCTATGGCCATGAAAAAGATAAAATCGATGGTCAATGCGTATAACATCGACGCTATTTCAATAGGAAATGGAACTGCTTCTCGTGAAACAGAATTCTTTATCAAGAAAATTGCCTTTGATAGAGCGGTTCAGGTTTTTATAGTTTCAGAGGCGGGAGCCTCGGTATATTCAGCATCAAAAATTGCTCGTGAGGAATTCCCTAATTATGATGTCACGGTTCGTGGTTCGGTTTCAATTGGTCGCCGATTGAGTGATCCTTTGGCTGAGTTGGTGAAAATTGACCCAAAAGCCATTGGCGTAGGTCAATACCAGCACGATGTAGATCAAAGTAAATTGAAAGAAGAACTGGATACTACAGTTGTTAGATGTGTAAACGCTGTGGGTGTCAATATCAATACGGCGAGTAAACATTTGTTGAGTTATGTGAGTGGAATAGGAGAGAAGCTAGCCGAAAACATCGTTAATTACCGTTCCGAAAATGGTCCTTTTGAGGATCGAAAACAACTCAAAAAAGTGCCTCGTTTGGGCGAAAAAGCCTTTCAGCAAGGTGCGGCTTTTATTCGGATTAAAGACGGGAAAAATCCATTGGATAATTCGGCCGTTCACCCCGAAGCCTATTCAATTGTTGAAAAAATGGCTAAAGATTTGAAATTGAAAGTCACGGATTTAATAGCCAACAAGGAGAAAACAGCCTTAATCAAACCAGAAAACTATGTTACGGCTGAGATAGGTTTATTGACTTTAAAAGACATTATTAAAGAATTAGAAAAACCCGGTTTAGACCCCAGAAAAGCAGCTAAGGTTTTCGAATTTGACCCGAATGTAAAAACAATCAAAGACGTAAAAACAGGGATGATTTTGAACGGGATTGTCAATAACATTACCAATTTTGGTTGTTTTGTAGACTTGGGGATTAAAGAAAGTGGTTTGGTACACATCTCTCAACTCAAAGCAGGCTTTGTAATCGACGTAAACGAAGTGGTAAAACTACACCAACACGTGACCGTAAAAGTAACTGAGGTAGATGAGGATAGAAAGAGAATACAGTTGACGATGGTGATTTAAACCATAAAAAAAGGCTTTTCAAATATGAAAAGCCTTTTTTTATTTTGTTTCTTCTTCTTTTTTAACAGCTGGTTCACTGTCTTTAGCAGCGTTTTTGAATTCTTTGATTCCGCTTCCTAAACCTTTCATCAATTCTGGAATTTTTTTACCACCAAAAAGTAATAAAACAATTGCTAATATAACGAGGATTTCTGTAACACCTAATCTTCCCATGATAGTATCATTTATTGCCAGAGCAAATTTATATTAAATCTATGTGCAAAGGTAAATAGAATTAGTTAATAGAAACAGATTTCGGTACATTTATTTGGTTTTGATAGCGTTAAAAATTTATTAAAAAAGTTTTAAATTAAACTACAATCAAAACAACCGAAATCATGCTCCTGCTTCAACAACAATAATTGTTATATTTGTTCATCAAACAAATGATATGTCCAGTAAAAGACAAAGAAGGCGCAAACTCAAGGAAAATCTATTCAACAAACGACGTTTAATCATACTGAACGAAGATACTTTTGAAGAAACATTTTCTTTGAAACTCACGTTAATGAACGTTTTTGTGGTTGCAACTGTAGGAGCAATTATAATCATTATTATCACTACATTTATTATAGCTTTTACCCCATTACGAGAGTTTATTCCAGGATATTCTTCATCAAAATTAAAAAAAGACGCCATGGAATTGGCTTTGAAATCAGATTCTTTGTCGAGAGCGTTGAACAAAAACGAAGTCTATATCAAGTCCATTAAAAAAGTATTGACGGGTGAGTTAGAATATGCAAAATTTAATAAAGATTCTATACTTTCTACCGCAGATGAATTGCCTTCTCAAGCTGATCTGTCCGCATCAAAGCAAGAATTGGAACTCAGGGAACAAGTAGCTAAGGAAGAAAAGAGATCGCTTTCTGCAAAATCAAAAACGGAGTAAAAAAATCGATTTTTATCTTTTAAAGAACAAAATTTATAATGTCAATAAAATCAATTGCAGCAAAATTATTCGCACAAAAAATATACAAGAAAACCCAACTTTGGGCCAATAATCCTATCGCAACGCAAAAAAAAGTTTTACAAAAATTAATTAAAGAGGCAAAGCAAACGCAATTTGGAATCGACCATCATTTTGACCAAATAAAAAATGAGAATGATTTTGCCAGCCAAGTTCCAGTTCGGGATTATGAAGCGTTAAAACCTTATGTGGATAAGGTGGTACAAGGTGAAGAAAATATCTTATGGAAAGGAAAACCGCTCTATTTTGCTAAAACTTCTGGAACAACTTCCGGAGCAAAATACATTCCATTAACTAAGGAATCCATGCCGTATCATATTGAGGCCGCTCGCAACGCGATTCTTCATTATATTCATGAAACGGGTAAAGCTGATTTTGTTGACGGGAAAATGATTTTCTTGCAAGGAAGTCCTCTTTTAGAAGAAAAAAATGGCGTTAAACTAGGAAGATTGTCAGGGATTGTAGCGCATTTTGTTCCAAAATACCTTCAAAAAAACAGAATGCCTACTTGGGAAACGAATTGTATCGAAGATTGGGAAACCAAAGTAAATGCAATTGTTGAGGAAACAATCCACGAAAATATGGCTGTGATTTCTGGGATTCCGTCTTGGGTGCAAATGTATTTTGAGAAATTGCATCAAAAAGGAGGGAAGCCTGTTGGCGAAATTTTCAAAAACTTTAATTTATTTATTTATGGCGGCGTGAATTACGAACCGTATCGCGCAAAATTTGAAAATCTTATTGGACGAAAAGTAGATAGCATTGAGTTGTTTCCGGCTTCGGAAGGATTTTTTGCGTATCAGGATTCGCAAAAGGAAAAAGGAATGTTGCTGCTGTTGAACTCCGGAATTTTTTATGAGTTTATAAAAAGCGACGAATTTTATACTGATCCCGACGGTTCGGGACCAAGGCGATACACCATTGGCGAAGTAGCATTAGGCGTGAATTATGTTTTGATAATTTCTACCAATGCGGGACTTTGGGCCTATAATATTGGTGACACGGTTCAGTTTACGAGTTTAAAACCGTACCGAATAATTGTCTCGGGAAGAATCAAACATTATATATCGGCTTTTGGCGAACACGTGATTGGTAAAGAAGTCGAGAGTGCGTTGCAGGAGGCAATAATTGGAACTACTATACGGATCAATGAATTTACGGTGGCACCACAAATCACTCCCACAGAAGGATTGCCGTATCACGAATGGTTTATAGAATTTGATCCCGAAGCATCGGGAGAACCAGAAGACAGCGAATCTTTTGCGGAAGCGTTAGATACTGCGATGCGAAAACAGAACATGTATTATGATGATCTAATTGTGGGCAAAGTGTTGCGAAAAGTGGTGGTTACTAAAGTGGTAAAAAATGGTTTTCAGAATTATATGAAATCAATTGGCAAACTGGGCGGTCAAAATAAAATCCCGAGGCTTTCGAATGATAGAAGTATTGTGGATCAATTAGAAAAATTACCAATTAGAAAATGAAAAAATTTGCAATGTTGTTAATGATAGTGAGTACTTGTATGTATTCACAAATTAAAGGGATTGTTCTTGATGAAAGTAATAAACCCATTCCTTACGTTAATATTTGGGTAGAAAATGAAAATTTTGGGACAACATCTGAAGAAAATGGTTCATTTTCTATTCAAGTGGAAGATCAAAATAAGGTTTTAATTTTTTCTGCTTTGGGTTTTGAAACCAAGAAAGTTGCAGTTTCGGATGCAGAAGAAGTACGTATGAAAGAAATAGCTTTTGAATTGAATGAAGTTATAGTTAGTAAGAGTAAAAAAGAAATAATAAGGCTTATTGGGGATTCAAAAAGCTCGAGTGCTATTTATATTTCAGGAAAAGCGCCATGGATTTATGCTAAGTTATTTAAACATGAAATGGATTATCAGAAAACTCCTTTTATTAAAAATGTAATAATTTATACCTACAGTGACATAAAAAATGCTAGCTTCAAATTAAGAGTTTTTAAAGTTAAAGAAGATGGATTACCAGGTGAAGATTACATTAATGAAGATATTATTGTATTTGCGAAAAAAGGAACAAAAAAAAATGTTATAGATTTATCAAAATATAGTCTGAATATTCCAAAAGAAGGAGTATTTGTTGCATTTGAATGGATGTCGATTGAAAATAATAAGATCGAATTAGAAAATAAGAATCAAGAGTTAAAAAAAACAATCAAATATTTTGACTATGCCCCATCTTTAGTGTTTAATTACAAGGATAGAAATTTAACAGTTACTTATTCCAAAGGAGTATGGAATAAAAGACCAAAAATAGATTTTGAATTAAACAAAAGTGTAAGAGGTACAGTTATCGAACCTGCAATTAATCTTACTTTAACAAATTAGAGAATAAAAAACTACCTTTGCAGGTTAGAAAATAAGTAGAAAATGAAAGAAACAAAAAATATATCTCGTTCGAGAGCGCAAGAATCATCGGCAGCAATTGAAAAAATGTACATCACGATGCGTCATCTTTTTAACCGAGGATTTTACAAGCCAATGGGAGTTTCAGGCGATACATTACGCGAAGCCTTATTGGCCTTAAGACCGGAAATATATGGAAATATTGGAGATGAAAAAGTAGAATTGAGCGGACTTTTGTATGTTATTGAGCGTTTGCCAGTAGGCATTGAAGAATGTAGGTTTATCAATTTAACATCAGAAGAAGGGTATTCAAAATCGCATTTTCAGGCGATAGTTCCGCCAAAAAGACGTCGCAATTGTTACCGTATTGATGAAGAGCAAATGAATGTGGAAATTACGCGAGGACGATCAGATATTTATGATATTTTGACGCATTTGACGTTTATTTTCATTGAATCACACAAAATCAGAAATAGAGTTTTACTGGATGATTCAGGTGAAGTTTCTCGCGATTGGATCAAATTAGAGCAAGCAGTTTCTCAAAAGAAGAAACTAACTTTGGTAGAAAAAGAGAAAGCGATTTCGCACGCCGCTAATATTCTAGGACGAAGATTTGAAGAAGTATTGGATATTTATGATGCCTTTGGTTCTGCCGCTGCGCCAGATCGTTTCTTGCATGTCATCTTTTGGTTGGGAAAATTAGCCATTGAAGAAATTGTAGATGATAACAAGAGAACCATCACGTTTAGCCCTATTTTAAGGGAACGTTTGGGACACCACATTCACGGCGAAATTTGGGCTACCAATATCAAGGAAGTTTTAAAAGAAAACCAACTTTTAGACCGTCCAATTCACGTGATCAGTGCAAACATGCACAGTGTAATGAATTCTATCTTTGCTACCGAAGTTTTGAAAACCAAGTTCAAAGACAAGTCTGATTTCTTTATTTATGAGGAGTTAAGTAAGTCTGGGGCACACGAGGTTCGCAATCAAGTAACAGCCATCGCTTTAAAGCAAGGAATGATTTCGTTGCCGGATACATCAGGAACTAATATTGACGTACAAATTTTTGATACGGCTAAAATTGATTGGGCAAAAACATCTTTTCCTAAAGCAAGTACAGGAGATAAAAAGCCAGTATTGATTGTTATGGATTATGCTTTTGGGGAACAAGCCTATGAAACCATTGATGAATTATTAAAACCTTATAAAAAAGATACTTTGCTTAATGTAGAATCGGTTTCTATCATGGGTAAAGCAGGAATTTTAGAAGGAGGAAAAGGCGATATCATGATTCCAAATGCGCACATCAACGAAGGAACAGCTGATAATTATTTCTTTGAAAATGAATTGACCGCTGAGATGTTTGAAGGGAATGATATTGCTGTATTTGCGGGACCAATGGTTACGGTCTTAGGAACATCATTGCAAAACAGAGATTTATTGAAATTTTTTCACGAGTCGACTTGGGGAATTATCGGACTGGAAATGGAAGGTTCTTATTACCAAAAAGCGATTCAATCGGCATCAAAAATCAGAAAAAGTGTGCCGCATGATGTCAAAGTAAGATATGCTTATTATGCATCAGATAATCCACTTGAAACTGGAAGTACTCTAGCGTCTGGCGGATTGGGAACCACAGGAGTAAAACCTACTTACTTGATTACTATTAAGATATTGGAACAAATTTTCAACGCGAAATAAGAAAACAAGATGAGCAAAAACCAACCCATTAACCAAGAAGATCAAGAGATTGATTTGCTAGAAATTTCTAAAAAGATAAAAAGTTTTTTTGAAGGAATTAATACTTTGATCTTTAAATGCATTCAGTTTTTTGTAAAAAAGTCGGTTGTAATTTTGATTTTGCTGGTAATTGGAGTAGGTGTGGGAATGTTTTTAGATGAAACACGAAAAACATATGATCATCAAATTATAGTTACTCCAAATTTTGAAAGCACCGATTATTTATACTCAAAAATTGACTTGATTGAGTCAAAAATCAAAGAAGGGGATACTATTTTTCTGAAAGAAGTTGTTGGTATAAAAAAGCCTAAAGAAATACTGAAAATTGAAGTCAAGCCAATAAGTGATGTCTATAAATTCATTGAAAACAAGAAAGACAACTTCGAATTAATCAAGTTGATGGCAGAAGGTGGAGATATAAAAAAAATTCTCGAAGATAATTTGACAAGTAAGAATTACACCTTTCATAGAATCAATTTTAAAACAAAAAAGTTAACAAACGATACAGAAATAGTTCAACCGTTATTAAATTTTTTAAATGAATCGGAATACTATTCGAAATTACAGAAAGAAATTGTTAGTAATGTTCAGTTAAAGATGATTCAAAATGACACTATTATTTCACAAATAAATGGTGTTTTGAATGAATTTTCTAATAGGGTAAACGGCACTCAAAAAAGTGACAAACTTGTTTATTATAATGAGAACACTCAGCTCAATGATATTATTAAAACGAAAGAGATTTTGATTAATGAACAAGGAGATCATAGAGTAGAACTAGTAGGATTAAATAAAATTATTAAAGACAATAGTGCAACATTAAATATTGAAAATACGAATTCAGTCAATGGAAGATTAAAATTGGTTTTGCCAATTTTGTTTTTGCTTCTATTTATTATTTCGTATCTCTTTGGTGCTTTTTACAGAAAGCAATCACTAAAATATCAAAACGGATTGTAATTTTTTATTAATTAAAACAGTGGTGATTTTAATGGTTTATTTATACTATCTAGTTTTTAAATTCTATTTACAAAATGTTTAAAAATAAACTTATAGGACTATTTGTTTCAAATAAAAAGCACATTAATTCATCTTTTTTTTTGTTTTTTATAAATTTTATAAATTTTATTTTTCCGCTTTTAATTTCACCAATAATCATCCAAAGAGCTGGAGTTGATAGTTTTGGTATTGTTATTTTATTTCAATCAATTGCTGTTTTTGTTTCGTCAATAACGGATTACGGTTTTAATATTAGTGCTACTAGAGATATAACGTTAAATCAAAGCAATCCTCAATTTATTAACAAACATTTTTTTATTGTTAATTATTCCAAAATATTTTTATTAGGTTTAGCAATTCTCCTCTCAGCTCTCATTTATATATTTTTTCCAAAAGCAAATTATTATTCTTTTTTGTATATTTCTTCTTTATCCATTTTGATAGGGAGAACTTTCAATCCTCTTTGGATATTAAGATCTTTAAATAAATTAAAATACATTTTTTATTTTTTTATTTTTTTTAAAATAGTAAGTTTATTAGCAATTTATTTGTTTGTTACTAATAAAAGCAATTTATATCTGGTAAATTTAGCCATTGGATCATCTGATTTATTGATTTGTTTATTTTCTATTTCTATTTTAATTTATAGAATGAAATGGAAACATTATTTGCCGAGTTACAATGATATAAAAAACGAAATTCTTACTGGATTTGGAATTTTCATTCAAGTAATTTCCATAAATGCAAATGCCTATCTTAATCCTATGATTTTGGGTCTTTTTGTAAGTGAATATTCATTAGGAATTTATTGTGTCGTTGAGAAAATCATTTTAGTTGTTAAATTTTGCGGTTCTTTTATACTTCAAAGTATCTTTCCAAAAGCTTGTGAAATAGCGATTGAAAGCCCCTTACATTATAAAGTGTTTGCTAGAAAGCTTTTTGTTTTCTTAGTTCTAAGCATGATTATGGCAGTTTTGATTTTGAATGTCTTCTCAGACCAGATTGTTTCCTATTTTATTAAAACCAGCATAGCTGAATGCAGCGATTTTTTAATTTATAATTCTTGGATACCTTTTGTGGTAGTTTTAAATATGGTACCTTATTTAAGTTTTCTGGTTTATGGGAAACATAAATCGGTTACCAATATTTTTATTTTATCAGTTGTTATTAATTTTTTAGTAAATGTAATATTGTCAAAAAAATTTGGAATATATGGGATTTCAACGGGCATCTATTTAACAGAGCTATTTATTTCAATATCTTTATGGGCAGTTTTGATTTTTAAGTTCCCAAATCTTAATTTTTTGAAAAAATGAAAAATAAACTAAATATAGGTTGTGGAAATGATATCAAAGAAGGGTATATTAATCTTGATATTAGTAAATTGCCAGGTGTAGATGTAGTCTGTGATATTGAAAACAGTTTTCTTCCTTTTGAAAATAATATTTTTGAGCATATTATATGTTACGATATTTTAGAGCATGTAGATTATCCAAAAGTTTTAAAAGAAATTTATAGAGTTTTAAAGGTAGATGGTATTGTTGAAATAAGAGTTCCACATTTTACCTCAAGTAATAACTTTATAGATCCCACGCATAAGAAAATGTTTTCTTTTAGAACCTTTCATTTTTTTGTAAACAATACGCGGTACAATAGGAATTATTACTTTGATTTTCAATTTAGGGAGTTAATATATTCTAAAATAACATTTATAAATAAAAACCCCTTAAATTGGCCTTTCATTTTGTGGGTTAATATTAACAATACGACCAAAAAAATTTATGAAGAAACATTTTTCAGAAGTATCGCTCCAGCATTGAATGTGGAAGTACAATTGAAAAAATAAACAATCAAAAATAGAGATTTTAAATAGCAATTAAGCTGGAAATTTCAATAAAATTAATGCTTTGCAACCCAAGAATTTCTAAATAGATTTCAATAAGAAAGTGAAAATAAAAAAGAATAACGTTTTAGTGATATTTACAGTTTGTCTGATTACATTTTGTATTCAAACAACAGATGTAAAACTGGGTTTTGTGAAAATTTCGGAACTCCTATTATTATTATTAACACCATTTCTTTTAAAAAAATCAATAAACAAGTTTTATTTTTATTTTTTACTATTCTTTACAGTTGAAGCTATTTTAGGACTAATTATAACTTCAACGCACAATTTTGAGATACTTGGCTCGTCAAGAATAAAAGCACCCTATATTATTACGATTGGACGCTATTTTGAATTAATAACTTGTGTGAGTTTAAGTATAATTACCTTTCGATTGTTTCAAAACAATAAGAATGATTCCCAAAAAATAATTAGTCATTTAGTAGATTGGAATATAGGGATTACTTTAATTTTTGTTTCGATTTATCTTTTGGTAATAATTGGAATACTACCTATGAAAGATTCAATTGTTATTTATGATAATAATAGATTAAGAGGGCTTTATAATGAAGGAGGCCCATATGGATTAATGCTTTCCTTTATTTTTATGCTAACTTTTTTTCAAGAAAATAATAAAAAAAGGATAGTTAAACAATTGTTTTTATTTGTAATTATTGCTTTTTGTGCAAAGTCAAAAGCGGGAATGCTATTCGTGGTAATGTGGATTGGAATATTAAATTTAGAATACCTAAAAAGTAAATTTAAAACATTTATTTATCCAATTGCCATTCTTTTTTTTATGTCGTTTTACTTTTTTTTTATGAATGTAAGTTCGATGTATATTACTGAATTTAATAGAATTAAAAAATCGGTTAGTGAACGTCCAGATGACATCAACTTAGTATTAGGGAGAGTTTCAGGTACTTATATTGTTCCTAAAATGATAGAAAAAAACCTAATTTTCGGCATCGGTCTAGGTAATTATCCTCTACTTAGAAATAACATAGAATACAGAACATTTTTCCCTAAACCACCAAAAAAAGTAATAGATATAGATGCACATGGATTTGGAGGGATTGTTGATATTATAGTTGATATGGGGGTGACTGGTTTTTTAATATTCATGTTTATTATTTATATATTGTACAAAGACTTAAAAAATTTAAATAAAGGGAAAATAGTATTATTAGGATTCGTTTTAATGTATTGTTTTGGAGTTCAACTTTATTTTTTATACCCTTGGGTGTTTTTCGGGATTATTTTGGCTTATAGAAATAATTATATAGATGAAATTAGTAATTGACGCTCGGTTAATCAATGCATCTGGGATAGGCACGTATTTAAAAAATGTGATTCCAGGCATTTTGGATTCATTTGATCAAATTGTTGTTCTTGGTAATACCCAAGAAATAAAACAATTTGATTGGAGTAAGGATGTTGAAATAGTTGAGTTTAATGCTAAAATTTATTCTATAAAGGAACAGTTACTTTACCATTTTGTTATTCCAAAATGTGATATATTTTGGTGTCCCCATTTCAATTTGCCTCTATTTCCAGTCAATGCAAAAAAAATTGTAGCAACCATACATGATGTTAATCATTTGACAGCAATTATTCCTATTTCTTTTTTAAAGAAAAAGTATGCTTATGTATTATTTCAGAATGCAGTAAGAAGGGCTAAGTTAATTTTTACAGTTTCTGAATTTTCAAAAAACGAACTCATAAAATATACGAATGTAAATCCTGAAACGATAAATGTTGTTTATTGCGGAGTAAATAAAACTTTTTTTGAGGAAACAAAGCGCGAAAGTAATTTAAATTTACCCAAAAATTATATTCTATATATTGGTAATGTAAAACCACATAAGAATTTAATCGTTCTATTAAAGGCTTATTCTTCTTTATCTGAAGAATTTAAATCAAAATACCAATTGGTTATTATCGGTAAAAAGGAGGGTTTCATAACCGAAGATAAAAAAATAGTGGATTATATAGAAAACAATGATTTACAAAAGCGCATCACTTTTACTGGTTATGTTGACGATTTGGATATACCAAAAATTTATCAGGATGCCGCTTTGTTTGTTTTTCCATCTTTATATGAAGGGTTTGGTTTGCCTGTTTTGGAGGCGATTGCTGCAAAAACTTTGGTGATTAGTTCTAATGCTGCCAGCTTACCAGAAATTGGAGCTGAGGCAGTGATTTATTTTGATCCTAAAAATTATTTGGAATTGGCCACGAAAATAAAAGATACAATTGAAAACACAAAAAATAAAGATTTTTTATTGAAAAAGGGAGAAATTCAATTGGCAAAATTCACTTGGGGAAAAGCCATAAAAAATCATTTAAACGGATTTAAAAAATTAGAATGAAAGAATTTATTGTAAATAATGACAGTAGTATCACCTACTTTTTTTTAATTGCATTATCCCTATTTCCCATACTGCCAAGGGGAGGTGAAAGTGTTCTGATGATTTGTGCTTTTTTGTTTTCCCTCCTTTATTTTGTTATCGAAGGCAAGAAATTTTGGAATAAGAAAAAAACGGTTGTTTTATTACTCTTTTCTAGCTTGTTTCTTATTTATCTACTGTCATTAATTTATACTCAAAATAGAAGTAATGGTATTAAATATATAATTAGACTTTTACCCACCATATTATTTCCAGCTTTATTTTTGTTTAAAGATAAAGAGTTAATAGACAATAAACGATTTGAAGTAATAACAATAACGTATCTAAGCTCATTAATTTTAGCCTTGTTTTATTTACATTTTTCTTTATTTGATCAACTTTATAATAGCGAAATTCAGTTTTGGGATTTCAGGCAGCTTATTGAAAATAAAATAAAAGTTCATGGCACTTATTTTTCTATGTGGTTGGGGTTTGGAATTATACTTCTTGTTACCACAATTAAAAATTTGATTATAAAGAAAAAAAAGTACTATTTAATTATAGTTTTAATGGTAGTTATTGGTTACTTTATTTATTGGCAATACTTAATCGGTTCCAGAATGCCTTTTATTGCAACAATGGTAGTTTCATTTTTTTCCATATTTAAAAACCGAAAGAAAATGCTGATTTTTGGGTTACTATCCATTATTTTTGGATTTATTATAATTTTAAAAACTGATAGGATAGGGGAAAGATTTCAAAAATTGAGGAGCTATGATTTTTCTTTTCCCGAAGGCAAATATGAAGATAATTATCCAAATATAAGCACAGAACAAATTAGAAATGGAATCTATTATTGTAGTTTTGAAAAAGTTACACAGCGTCCAATCTTAGGGTATGGAGTAGGTGATGTAGATGCCGAATTGCAATCTTGTTACGATAATACATTTATCAATACCGATACCTATCAAGTTACAAGTTATAATTCTCATAATCAGTATTTTAAAATAATATTATCTTCAGGAATTATTGGATTAATCCTGTTTTTGATTTCTAATTATTATTTTATCAAGATTGCTTTTGATCGAAAAACAGGCCTTTATATCTCTTTTATCTTTTTTATGTTTCTTAATTTTAGTTTTGAAAACATATTAAGTAGGCATGATGGAGTTATTTTTTTTGGGTTCTTTAATTCTTTAATTTTTTTTCGCTTAAAAAAATAATAATGAAAAAAGCATTAATTAACGATTGGTATTATGTAAACGGTGGAGCCGAGAAAGTTATTCATTCTCTGAATACTATATGGGACGATTTTGAGCACTACGCTTTAGTCGATTTCTTGAATGATAGTGATAGAGATTTTATATTGAATGGAAAAAAATCGAATGTCAGTTTTATCCAAAATTTACCAACCGCAAAATCAAATCATAGAAAATTCCTGCAATTTTTTCCTTATGCAATGGAACAATTTGACTTAATGGAATATGATTTAATATTGAGTTCTTCGGCAGCTGTTGCCAAAGGTGTTCTTACAAGTAGTAATCAATTGCATATTTGCTATTGTCATTCACCCATGCGATATGCTTGGGATTTGCACCACCAATATCTTGAAGATGCCTCGCTAACTAAAGGGATAAAAAGTATTTATGCTAGATATGTCTTGCATAAAATTAGAATTTGGGATGTATTCACATCAAATGGAGTAGATCATTTTATTGCAAATTCTAATTTTATTGCAAAGCGAATTAAGAAAATTTATAACAGAGATGCAGTAGTTATTTATCCTCCTATTGACATTAATTTTTTTACATTAAACGAAAAAAAGGAAGAATATTATTTTACTGCTTCAAGAATGGTTTCGTATAAAAAAATGCAATTAATAGTAGAAGCATTTAATGAAATGCCGCACCTAAAGCTGATTGTTGGTGGAATAGGGCCAGAATTTAAAAAAATAAAAAAAATAGCTAAAAGCAATATTTCAATTGTTGGTTACGTCGATAGATTAGAATTAAAAAAATATCTGCAAGAAGCAAAAGCTTTTGTTTTTGCTTCCGAAGAAGATTTTGGTATTATTCCCGTCGAAGCACAGGCTTGTGGAACTCCTGTAATAGCCTATGGCAAAGGTGGAGCCTTAGAAACGGTTATCAACAATAAGACAGGATTGTTTTTTGAGGAACAAAAAACAGGAAGCATCATAAAAGCAGTTAGAGAATTTGAAACAAAAACTTTTGATTATAAAGCAATAAGGCAACATGCATTGAAATTTTCTAAAGAACGATTTGAAATAGAAATAAAAAATTTTGTAGATGAAAAATATGCCACGTTTATCAATTCAACTTGTAATGATTCGAAATAAATAATTTAAAATAATCTTACAAAACCAACATCAAAATCCAATTCATCAAAAATTAAATCAACCTATATATTTACAAATTAAAAAGTTACAATAATAAAAAAATTATTTTTTGCAGCAGCTATTTTAGCAACATTAGTATCTTTTGGACAATCAATATTTGTTATTGGAGGATTTACATCAACTGGAATTGGAACATCACCTGTTAATGGAAATATCGGAATTGGAACAAACTCTCCTGTAAAAAAATTAACTGTTTCTGGGAATATTTCTGTAAATCCAGTGTCAAACGCAAAAATTGGCTTTTACACTAATGATATTGATCTTGGTTTACATATTGCAAACTATGGTATGACTTTCTCCTCCTTTGTAAAAGGGCCAGGAATTTCTATGTCTGGATTTAATGTACTGAAGTTTTAGAACATGTTTTTAATATTAATGTCGTTTTGCAAGAATTCAATAGAGTATTAAAGTTGAATGGAAAAGCATTAATCACAACACCATTTATGTGGGAAGAACATGAAATGCCATATGATTTTGCCCGTTATACTTCGCCAGCCTTGCTTTTTTTATATCAAAAAAATGGTTTTAAAATCAGTAATAATTTTAAAACAGGAAACTACGTCAAAGTTATATTTCAGTTTTCTTTAAATTATGTAAAGAATATATTGCCAGCTAATAAATACATGAGACAACTATTTTTGGTTCCTTTTATAATTCTTTTTAATTTTTTTGGACTTGTTTTCAGCTTTTTACTTCCGGTTGATACAACGGCATATTTCAACAACGTTTTCCTGTTAGAGAAAATTGAGGACCTAGAATAAGCAGAAACTCCTTTTTTTGAAACCCCAAAACACTTAAAAAGGCCAAAAGTAATTTTTTAAATAAAGAAGTAAAAAAGACAACTATTGAGCTGAAAGATTGTCTTTTTTTAATGAAAATATTAACGCTTTATTATACCTTGCATCCGTAAAATTGACTCATGAAAAGAATACTTATCACCGGAGCTGCTGGATTTTTAGGATCACATCTCTGCGACCGTTTTATCAAAGAAGGCTATTTTGTTATTGGAATGGACAATCTCATTACAGGAGATTTAAAAAACATAGAACATTTGTTCAAACTGGAGAATTTTGAATTTTACCACCACGATATTACAAAATTCGTACATGTGCCTGGGCAGTTGGATTATATTCTTCATTTCGCTTCGCCAGCAAGTCCTATTGATTATTTAAAAATTCCCATTCAAACCTTAAAAGTAGGTTCTCTTGGGACGCATAATCTTTTAGGGTTGGCACGAGTAAAAAATGCAAGAATTCTTATTGCATCTACGTCTGAAGTGTACGGAGATCCATTGGTTCATCCACAAACGGAAGAATATTATGGAAATGTAAACACGATTGGACCACGAGGCGTTTATGATGAAGCAAAGCGTTTTCAGGAATCCATAACAATGGCGTATCATACGTTTCATGGTGTAGAAACTCGAATCGTTAGAATTTTTAATACATATGGACCCAGAATGCGTCTTAATGATGGCCGTGTAATTCCGGCTTTTATAGGCCAAGCTATTCGTGGTGAAGATTTAACTATTTTTGGGGACGGAATGCAAACGCGTTCCTTTTGTTACGTAGATGATCAGGTAGAAGGTATTTTTAGATTATTGCATTCGGATTATGTGTATCCAGTAAATATAGGCAATCCAGATGAAATTACAATTAAGGATTTTGCAGAGGAAATCATAAAACTGACGGGAACCAATCAAAAAGTAGTTTATCATCCGTTACCAATAAACGATCCATTACAGCGACAGCCAGATATTACAAAGGCAAAAGAACTGCTTGGATGGGAAGCCAAAATAGGTCGTGCCGAGGGAATGAAAATCACGTATGAGTATTTTAAATCTTTATCTAAAGAAGAATTATCAAAAGAAGAGCACAAAGATTTTTCTAATTATATTAAGTAGAACCATATAATTGGAGATAAAGAAGAGTACTACTTTGATTTTTGAGATTATATAAAAAACAATCGAATCAACAGATTTCTTGTGAAAACGGAATAAAAATAAATTGGTACTATTCGTTAATTATGACTGCATTTCAAACTGGTAGATATTCAAAGTTTATCAGACCTATCAGTATTTCGATAGATCTGATGGTCCTTTTTGTTCTTGGTTCTTTGTTTTTCAAAGACCAGAATTTAAAGATGGAATATTTTTTCACGTATCAGGTAGTTTGTTGGGGAATTATTGCTTTTTTTATACGATTTTACGGAATTTATCGCTTTACTACGCCACTTGAAATTGTATCAAAAATTGTTCAGCAAAGTGTACTTTTTCTGTTGGTAATTATAGCTTTTTTTCCATTTTCAAAAGAAGCTGTTTTCAGCGGGACGGTTATTACTATGTTTATTTCGTCAATGATGCTACTCGTTACTATTTCAAAATTTTTATTGTTTTATTATCTAAAGAAATACCGTATACTTACAGGAAGCAACTACCGTAACGCCATCATTATTGGGTACACTCCAGAAGCAATTGAATTAAAAAATCTTTTTGAAACTAGAAATGATTATGGCTATCGCTTTTTAGGTTATTTCTCAGATAAGAAATCCAATGCAAACATTAAAGGAAAATTGGCCGATTTGAAGCCATTTGTAATGGAACATGCTGTTGATGAAATTTATTGTTCCTTAAATGAAATTTCAAACGAAAACTTAAAAGATTTAATTGATTTTGCTGACGAAAACAATAAAACCATAAAATTCATACCCGATACAAAAGAGATTTTTTCAAAAAATTTAAAAATTGATTACTACGAATTTTTCCCGGTACTCTCTTTAAAAAAAACCATGCTTCATGAACCTGCTACAATTGTATTTAAAAGAGTTTTTGACATTGTTTTCTCCAGTATAATTATTATAGTTCTCTTATCCTGGCTCATTCCATTATTGGCGATTTTAATAAAGTTAGAATCCAGAGGCCCGGTTTTTTTTAAACAAGGAAGACCTGGAATTGATGAAAATGAATTTTTATGTTATAAATTTCGTTCTATGAAAATCAATATAACAACAGAAATAGAAGCCTCAAAAAACGATCCGCGTGTTACCAAAATAGGGAAGTTTATGCGAAAAACAAGTTTAGACGAAATGCCTCAATTCTTAAATGTTTTGCTTGGTGAAATGTCAGTTGTAGGTCCGCGACCGCATCTTTGGGCTCAAAATAAAGTCTACGGGAATAAAGTTAAAAAATATATGGTGCGCCATTATGTTAAGCCAGGGATTACGGGATTAGCTCAGGTGAGTGGTTTTCGTGGCAAAATTGAAACAGAAGCCGATATGATTAATAGAATAAAATTTGATGTTTTCTATATTGAAAATTGGTCTTTAATTTTGGATTTAAAAATAATTTTCCAAACGATCATCAATATTTTAAAAGGTGAAGAAAAAGCATATTAAATGGAAACACCTTTAGTATCAATCCTAACGCCAGCGTATAACTCTGAAAAATTCATTGCTGAAACCATTCGGTCTGTTCAAAATCAAAACTACACCAACTGGGAAATGATTATAGTAGACGATGGTTCGATTGATAAAACGCGTTCAATTGCCAGTGAAATTGCCAAAACGGATAGTAGGATTCAGGTTTTTGTGCTCGAAAAAAATTCAGGTACGGGCATTGCAAGAAACACCGCTTTGACTAAGAGTTCCGGCCGTTATATTGCTTTCTTAGACGCTGATGACTTGTGGAAACCCCAAAAACTACAAAAACAAATTAAATTTCTTGAAATTAATAAACTACCATTTACCTTTTCATTTTATAATTGTATTGATGAGAATGGAAAATCATTGCATAAAAGGGTAGAAGCACCAATAAACTTGACGTATAGGCAACTATTTTTTTGTAACTATATTGGCAATCTCACCGGGATTTATGATGTTCAATATTTTGGAAAAATTAGTATTTCTTCTATTAGGAAACGCCAAGATTGGATGCTTTGGCTTGCGATTTTTAAAAAAATAAAAACAGCGCAACCCGTTCCCGAAAGTTTGGCTTTGTACCGAATCAGAGACAATTCCATTTCGGCTTCTAAAACGGCTTTGCTCAAACATAACTTTGCCGTTTACAGAACGTTTCATGGACACAATTGGATTCTCTCATTACTCTGCATGGTGGGTTTTTTATTCACGCAAATACTCATAAAGCCGTGGTACATCAAAAAATCAAATTAAAGATGTAAACTGTTTTAATTTCCCACGATTGCTGCGTTCTAATGTTTTTTTTCTAATGAAATTAAATAGTAAATTAGGTTCCAAATACAATTCAATCGCTTCTTCAATTTTTTCAATTTGTGCCAAATTTAATTCGGTTTCGCTTACATAATCAATTTCAAAAGCATTAATTTTTGTTTGTTTTATAGTGAACTCTTTTACGTTCCCATCGTCTTCGATAATGCTTTTTGTAACATAATAAAACGTCAATCCAGGTGCTATTTTTCCGCTGGGTAAAATGGCAATATCATTGGTTCGCCCTATTAATTTTTTCAGAATCGGTTTTTGCAGGGTGCTTTTTTCATCCAGAATTCCTACATCGCCAATCTCGTATCGTATGAATGGATGTGCTTTGTTGTATAAGGAAGTAATTACGATGCGACCTGAAGTGCCATTTAAGACCGGTTTATAAAAATCATCTAAAATTTCCACAAACAAGGTTTCAGAGTTTACTTGCCATTCTCCTTCCTTATTTTGAAATGCAATTAAGTCCAGTTCAGAAGCCCCGTATTCATTTACAATAGGAACGCCAAACTGTTTTTCTAAAAGGAGTTTGTCTTCTTCAAAAAGCATTTCAGAAGTTACCATACATACTTTCAAAGTGGGACAAATTGTGGTTAATACGATGTTTTTCTTTTGTAAAAATTTAGCAAATAAAACTATCGAACTGTTATATCCATTGATATAATCGAATTTTTTAGTTCTAAAATGATTCAAAAAACCTTCTAAAATTTCATCCGATAAATCAAAAATGGAAAACCGAAAACGATGGCTCAAAAAATCCTTGAAACGTTCTTTTTTGTTTCCAATAAAATCCATCGGAATACCATAAAAGCGCGCTTGATAGGAAGTATTAAAATCGATCCCATACCAACCAAAACGGTACCTATTGGATGCCCAAGTTAGCGCATGACAGTATTTATCTTTGGCAAAAATGAATGGAGTGCCACTTGAACCGGATGTTTTATTGATATAAGAATTTGATGCTCTATAGCCTTTAGATAACCGTTCTAACAATGGTTTTTGTAAATTACTTTTTGTCAAAACGGGTAAATCTTCCCAATTTAAGTTTACTGTTGTGCCAACTAATTCTTTGTAAAAAGGATTATTTTGCAAATGATAATTGACAATTTCCACTTTTTTGTTTTCAACGAAAACTTCATGTTCTTTTTCAGAAAAGGCTACAATTTTCCGTAATTCGGCTTTAGCCTCCTTCATTGGAAAACCATTTAGCTGCAGCGATAAGTCGAATAGTGGGAACATTTTAAAGGTATATTTCATCAAAAATAATATTTACCAACAACTAATGATGGAGAACCAACAACTTTTTGAAAATTAATTATTTTTTAAGTTCAAAAGCAATTATTTTTGCACCACAACTAAACACAACTACACATGACTATTTTACTATTGGGTTCTGGAGGGAGAGAACACGCTTTTGCTTGGAAAATGATTCAGAGTCCACTTTGTGATACTCTTTTTGTAGCACCAGGAAATGCTGGTACCGCTGCCATCGCGACCAATGTTGCTATGAGCGTAACTGATTTTGAAGCTATAAAAGCATTTGTTATTCAGGAAAAAGTAACCATGGTGGTTGTAGGTCCAGAAGATCCTTTGGTAGAGGGGATTTATGACTTCTTTTTAAACGATATCGCATTATGTGACATTCCAGTTATAGGTCCGTCAAAAATGGGTGCGCAATTAGAAGGGAGCAAAGAATTCGCCAAAGAATTTCTAATCAAACACAACATCCCAACAGCCGCGTATGATAGTTTTACAGCAGAAACAGTAGCAAAAGGATGTAAATTCTTGGAAACACTGCAACCACCTTATGTGTTAAAAGCAGACGGGTTAGCTGCTGGAAAAGGCGTATTGATCATTCAAGATTTAGCAGAAGCCAAAGAGGAATTGAGAAACATGCTCGTACATAAAAAATTTGGCGAAGCCAGTTCAAAAGTGGTTATTGAGGAATTTCTAGACGGAATTGAATTAAGTTGTTTTGTTCTTACGGATGGTAAAAATTACAAAATATTACCAACGGCTAAAGATTACAAACGCATTGGTGAAGGAGACACGGGACTAAATACAGGAGGAATGGGAGCGGTTTCGCCGGTTCCTTATGTAGATGCGGTTTTGATGGAAAAAATAGAAACTCGTATTGTAAAACCCACTATTGATGGTTTCCAGAAAGACGGAATTCCGTACAAAGGTTTTGTTTTTATAGGATTGATCAATGTTAATAATGAACCTATTGTAATTGAATACAATGTAAGAATGGGCGATCCAGAGACCGAAGTGGTGATCCCAAGATTGAAAACGGATTTAGTCGAATTGTTTTTGGCTGTGGCCAATGAGAAACTCGACGAAATTAATTTGGAAATTGACAAAAGAAGTGCGACTACAGTTATGGTTGTATCAGGAGGATATCCAGAGGATTTTGAAAAAGAGAAGATAATTTCGGGATTAGAAACCGTTAAAGATTCGATTGTTTTTCATGCCGGAACTAAATTAGATAACGGAAACGTAATCTCAAATGGCGGACGAGTTTTAGCAGTAACTTCTTACGGAACTGATTTTGAAGAAGCCATAAAAAAATCCTACCAAAACATAGACAAGCTACATTTTGATAAGATGTATTTTAGAAAAGACATAGGAAACGACCTTAAATAAAGCAATCAATTTTATTCCCTCGGGCTTTAATAGATCTTATTTAAAAAAAGAGTGAGCGGTAGTATCTTGTTTTTCAGTTCCTGCATCTTCAAAAATTTTCAATTGCTTGATCCAATATACCATTGCCGAAGCACAAATAATCATGAAAATCCAATTGATAGTATTGGCAGCAAACCAAGATGACAACTCTAATGAACGTAAAAAGTCTAGTGGAGCGAATAAAATATTTACAAATAAGTATTGAATTCCTTCGAAAAATGCTTTCATAATGTATAAAATTAATTTAATTAATCGTTTTTTGAGAAAATTGAAGTGGTAAAAAAGTTTTAAAAGAAAGTTTTACAACTTGCAAGGATTCCTTTTTAAACAAGTATTATATTTACGATCACAAAAGTATAAAATATCCGTATGATAACAAGTGTTTTTAGAAAATCTACACCATTAAATTTTTCATTGGTAGTAATTTTAATGCTGGTTTTCTTTTCTATATACCAATTTCAAGATTTATCTTGGCTGAATTCCTTTTTACTACTGTCGAAAAAGGCTATTTTGTTTTGCGTAATAATAGCCTCCGTTCTTATCACAAATTTTATAGTCAAGAAAAACGGATTAAGCAAAGACAGCAGTTACACTATTTTATTTTACTTGTTGTTCTTGTTGTTTTTTCCTTCAGTGTTAGATAATTTAAACCTGTTGTTGTCTAATTTCTTTGTTTTATTAGCGCTCCGCAGGCTGATTTCATTACAATCTTTAAAAGCCTCCAAAGAAAAAATATTTGATGCTTCTTTGTGGATTTTTCTAGCTACTTTGTTTCATTTTTGGAGTATAATTTTTATTTTTCTAGTTTTTATATCCATAATTTTCCATGTTTCAAGAGATTATAGAAATTGGATTCTGCCTTTTATTGCTTTTTTCATTGCGGGAATTCTGTTTATGTTGTTTGCAACAGTTTTTAAACTTGATTTTCTCGATTACATTATAACAAGCGTACAAATCAATTTAAATATCGATTATTTTACGAATAATTATCAAAACGGAGCTTTGTCCATTTACGCAACAATTGCGTTATTTTTTTTAGTGTCTATGTTTGCCACATTGTCAAACAGACCGCAAATATTGCATAATTCTTTCAAAAAAATTATCGCCTCTTTCTTTATTGGAGCAATAGTTTTTGTGATTTCGGCCAATAAAAGCAATGACCTGTTGCTGTTTACTGTTGCGCCTTTAGCAATGATGGCAACAAGTCATATAGAAATTCCTCAAGAAAAACTAAAGCAGGAGATGGTACTTTTTGTGCTTATTGCCTGTAGTCTTTTTGCTTTTTTCTCTCAATTATAATTTTTGGCCGTAGGCTAAATCACCTGCGTCGCCTAGGCCAGGTACAATATAGCTGTGTTCATTTAGTTTGTCATCTAAGGAAGCAACCCAAAGATGGCAGTGTGCCGGTAAGTGTTGTTCGAGATAAGCAATACCTTCTGGAGCAGCAATTACAACGGCAATATGAATTTCTTTGGGCGTGCCTCTTTCCATCAATTTATTGTATACTGCCACAATAGATTGTCCCGTGGCCAACATGGGATCTACTATTAATAAATTTTTTTCATTTAAATCTGCAATAGCTTGGTATTGAACTAAAATATCAAAATAATCATCGTTATTAGGATGGTGCCTGTAAGCCGAAACAAAACCATTTTCTGCATTGTCAAAATAATTTAAAAAGCCCATGTGCAACGGTAAACCAGCTCGTAAAATGGAACACAAAAGCAATTGATCTTGTATTTCAGTAGTTTTTTTTATTCCTAATGGTGTTTCTATTTCGACATTTTTGTAGTGTAACTTTTTACTCAATTCATATGCCATTATTTCACCGATACGTTCAATATTTCTTCGGAAACGCATGCTGTCAGTGTGAACATCAACATTTCGTATTTGTCCTAAAAAATGATTTAAGACGCTGTTCTCTTCTGATAAATAATGAATGTGCATGATTTTATTTTTGTAATTAAACTTCTGAGTATTTTTTTATGGTATAAAAGTATAAAAAGTATCTTTGTCTTTTAATATATAAAGATATGTTTTCAAAACTAGCCTACTCTGTATTTGAGCAAAGCATCAAAGATTATCATCAGTTCGATAATGTAGATCAGCCCATAAATAATCCTTTCCCAAAGGATAAATTCGAACATTTGTTATACCATAAAAACTGGATTGACACCGTTCAATGGCATTTTGAGGACATTATTCGGGATCCAAATATTGACCCTGTTGCGGCCTTAACCTTGAAAAGAAGAATAGATGCTTCTAATCAAGAACGTACCGATATGGTGGAATATATTGACAGTTATTTTTTACAAAAATACAGCCATATAGCAGTAAAAGACAACGCAAAAATCAATTCAGAAAGTCCGGCTTGGGCTTTTGACCGATTGTCAATTCTAGCTTTGAAAATTTATCACATGCAAGAAGAAGCCAATCGTGTTGAGGCCTCACAAGACCACAGAGATAAATGCCAAGTAAAGTTGAATATTTTACTAGAGCAAAGAACGGACTTGTCAACAGCTATTGATGATCTGCTTACAGATATTGCAAACGGAGATAAATTCATGAAAGTGTACAAACAAATGAAAATGTATAATGATGATGAATTGAATCCAGTTTTGTACCAAAATAAGAAGTAATTTTTTTAATGAAACTTTATTTATGATATCTATCGATGCATTAAAAAAACTTAAGGAATCTGAGGATAAAGTTGAATTTAAAAAGGGTGAAGGCGGTAACATTTCGTACGACGGTGGGGCCAAACCAAAACCAAGTGACAGACGAAGATGCATTTTAGGTTATGTTACCGCACTATGTAATGAAGGTGGTGGATATTTGGTCATAGGAATGACAGACAATTATCCACATGAAGTTATAGGAACAAAACAGAGTACTGATTCAATAGGTGAATTAGAATCTAAAATATATACTGATACTGGAATAAGGCTTAAAGTTTACGAATTATTTGAGGATATAAAAAGAGTTTTAGTAATTGAAGTACCTTGTCGCCCTGCGGGGAAAGTTTTTAAATTTGAAGATGTTCCCTTGATGCGTATTGGAGAAGAGTTGAAACCCATGTCTGATGAGGTTTATTTAAAAATAATCCAAGAGCAAGAACCAGATTTTTCACAACAGATATGTGATGGATTAAAAATTTCAGACTTGGATTCTAGGGCATTAGAAATATTAAAGGGAAAGTATTCTTTAAAGCAAAATAACCCTCAATTTAAATTATTAGCTGACAATCAAATGCTCTCTGATTTAGAGCTTTCTGTGAGTGGAAAGTTGACCAATGCAGCTTTGATTCTTTTAGGAAAAAAAGAAATTCTTCAAGAGAAACTTCCTCAAGCGAAAGTAATGTTAGAATATAGAAATAGTGAAAATCAAATTCCATTTGACAATAGGATTGAATTTACGGAACCTTTTTTTATTTTAATAGATGAACTATGGAGCACCATTAATTTACGTAATGGTAGTTTTCCTATTCAGGATGGAGCATATATTTTTAATGTCCCTTATTTTAATGAAGAAGTTATTCGAGAATCTATTAATAATGCAGTTTCACATCGCGACTATAGAAGAACTTCAGAAATTGTAATAAAACAATACCTTCAAAGATTAGACATTATAAATGCAGGAGGTTTTCCAGTCGGAGTTACAATAGATAATCTAATAAAGACACCAAGTACTCCTAGAAATAGATTATTAGCTGATATTTTGCAAAAAACAGGCATTGTAGAAAGGTCAGGACAAGGTGTGGATAAAATTTACTTCAATACACTTTCGGAAGGTAAAGCTGAACCCGATTATTCAGAGTCGGATAATTTTAATGTCAATTTAAAATTATCTGCAATTATTGAGGATCGAGCTTTTGCACTATTTATTGATTCAATTCAAAATGACCTTCCTTCAAACGATAAACTTTCAGTTTTAGCAATACTTACTTTGAATAAGATTAAAAATAAAGTTCCTAAAAAAGACTTAGATTCCGAGCAAGTAAGTCAACTTTTAGAAAAAAAGTTAATTGAAAAAAGAGGAAAGACAAATGCGGTTTATTATATTCTGTCTAAAGATTATTATGAATTTACGGATGAAAAAGCAATATATTATAATCTTCATGAAATAAACGATAATCAAGTTTTTAATATTATTTTGCAATTTTTATCAAGAGAGAAGAGAGCAAAAATGAAAGATTTTGTTGGGCTTTTTGAAGATAAACTATCAAGAAAACAAGTGCGTTTGCGAGTTGAAAAGTTAGTAAATAATAAGCAATTAAAACAAGAAGGTGAAGGTTCGTCTTCAATATATGAAATAGGAGAAAAATTTATAAATGACATGGAGGTAATCTCTGAAGTTTTAAGTTTAGGATTTAAAGCTTTAGAAAAAGATAAATCTGAAAGGGCCAAAAAAGGACCAGAAAAAAACCGATAAATTGTTAAAAAAGCAGATCAATTGTTAATAAGTTTGGCTCAAGTACTTGTTTTTCAGTTAAAATTTATAAATTGAAATGGCCAAAGAATGGCCAGAAAAGCAAAATATTTGGTCACATTTTTAAATATGATCAAATAAAAACTATTCAAGAATTTGTCAAATACTATCAAACATATAGCCGTCATGAGACTTTCCGCAATGGGAGATGTCGCCATGACGGTTCCTGTTTTACGCGCATTTGTCGATCAATATCCAGAGGTTAAAATCACGGTCATTTCTAGACCTTTTTTTAAACCTTTTTTTGACGGAATTCCCAATGTTTCTTTTTTTGCTTTCGATGAAAAAGAACGGCACAAAGGATTTCTTGGATTGTTGCGCTTGTTCCAAGATTTAAAAGGTTTAAACATTGATGCTTTTGCCGATTTACACAATGTCTTGCGCTCTAAAGTTGTTCGAAGCCTTTTTGCCTTTAGCGGAAAAAAAGTAGCTTCGGTGGATAAAGGAAGAACGGAAAAAAAAGCGTTGACCCAATCTGAAAACAAAGTGTTCCAGCAATTGCCAACGATGTTTGAACGACATGTAAAAGTGTTTGAACAACTCGGTTTTATAGTTGATTTATCCTCCCGAAGTGTCGGGACATTATTTCCTGACAAAGCAATTTTGGGCCATGAAATTCTGACGATAATTGGAGGAAAAAATCACAAACTAATAGGAATTGCTCCTTTTGCACAATACGATTCTAAAGTATATCCGTTGGATTTGATGCAGCAAGTAATTGAAAAATTAGCTTTGGATACAACACATACCATCTTACTTTTTGGCGGGGGAAAAAAAGAAATTGAGCTATTGAATTCACTTGCTTCCAACAAAAAAAACGTAATCAATATGGCGGGGCAACTTAAATTGCAGCAAGAATTGCGGCTCATCAGTAATCTGAATGTGATGCTTTCGATGGATTCCGGGAATGCGCACATTGCGGCTATGTTGGGCATAAAAGTAATTACACTTTGGGGCGCTACGCATCCGTATGCAGGATTTTCACCGTTTAATCAGCCATTGGAAAATTCTTTGGTTTCCGATAGAAATATGTTTCCAAAATTACCCACTTCGGTGTATGGAAATAAAAAAGTTGCAGGATATGAAGATGCCATGCGAACGATTTTGCCGGAATCAATAGTTTTAAAAACAAAAAATATTCTTTTGAACCATTAAGGCATTAAGAGATTTAAGATTTAATAAAACTTAATTCTTTAATGGTTCAAGAATTCAAAGCCAAATTTTTTCGTCTTGACATCGCTTCAAAACATATCTTTTTAAATTCGAAATGGTTTCCTGATAATTTGGAGCGTCATACCCAAAACGTTCGTGCTCGGCTTGTTCTTTTTCGATAGCATCGCAGCCTTTTAAGACTTCTTTAAGCATATCGAGCATCGCTAATTCTTTGTTATTCGTTTTTTGAAATTTGAATTCCACTATTTCATCTTGCAATTGCTCACAGTATTCCAAAAGTTGCGCTACTTCTGGTTCGTTAAGAAGGGAAGGGTTGTTTTTGAATATTTCTCGAATGGATTTCATATAAAAAACAGTTTACAGTTTACAGTCTCAGTTTAAAGCTTAGATTTCAAATCCATTCTTTCGTGAAGAATCCTTATTATTTCTATTTCTTTGACCGAAATAATTCTATAAAAAATAATGTGATGATTGGTTTTAAATCCT
The DNA here is from genome assembly GCA_051990185.1 of Flavobacterium sp. DT2-2. Taxonomy (GTDB): domain Bacteria; phylum Bacteroidota; class Bacteroidia; order Flavobacteriales; family Flavobacteriaceae; genus Flavobacterium. The sequence goes on from JAFCUE010000001.1 coordinate 97,265, forward strand.
AAAATATCAGACTGAATTAACACATAATTTTTCCCAAAGTTGGGATAGTTGGCTAATTCCTGATAAGATTCTAATAGTTTTTTATAATATTTATTGGCTTGTTTTTCTGACCATTCCTCGTAAGTATACTCCCAGATTTCAGCTAAATCATTTACAGCTAAATTTGTCAAATAATAGTTAGCCATTTGCTCTTTTCTTTGCTTGTAACGATTCTAGGTGATTTTTTGGGTCAAAGTCTTTTGCAAGTCCACTATCGATTCCTTCCTGAATGGCATTTTTTAATAGTAGAACTTTATCTTCTTCTTCTTCTAGCATACGAAGACCAGCCCGAATTACCTCACTTGCATTTTGAAACCGACCTTTTGAAATACTTTTTTCTACAAAAGTTTCAAAATGATTTCCTAAAGAGACGGATGTATTCTTTCCCATGATTTTTTAATTTCTCACCAAAGTACCAATATTTGGTAACATTTGAAAAGTTTTTTTTGAAAATTTAACGTTTCCCTGTTTCTTGTAGCAGGGGAAAAGTATATACTAAATTTTTATCAATCACTCGATTTACAAGGATAAGACAACTTTAAATTAAGCCCAAAACCAAATAAAGTAAAACTACGGTTAGAAGTAATTTTAGTTTGTTTTTTTATAATTGTTGTTAATTAAATTCCAATATATCATATCATTTTTTATTCTTATCTGTACAAAATTAAATTTATTCAGAAGATTTATCGAACTACTATTTTCGGTTAAACAATTTGCAGTAATTTCTTTTATTATTTCGTTTGAGAAAGCCCATTTTATTATTTCTCTTACTGCTTCTTCTGCGAAACCTTTTCGTCTTTCCTCTTTAATTATGCCATATCCTATATCAATATTTTCTTCTTTATTGTTAAATCCTTTAAATCCTAAATCTCCAATTATTTCCAACGTGTCTTTTTTGATTATCATCCAAGATTCATAACCCGTTGGAGAACCTACTTTAGTTAGATTATTAATAATTCTAGGTAATGTTTCTAAAACATCATTGTCTGGCCAACTTTTCCCTTTTTGAAAGTTCCATTTTTCTAAATCACTAAAATCATTGTTTAAAATATTTTGACAAAATGAAATTGTAAAAGGTTTAAGTATTAATTTTTCAGTTATTAGTTGTTCAATTTCAATTTTTTTAATTTTCATATTTTTTTGTAGAAGATTATCAAAGTAAATAAATATAAGGTGTTACCTCATAGGATTCAAAACAATGTAGATTTTAATGTACTATTATTCTACTAATATACTAAAAATCCCAACTCCCTTATAACAAAAAAACTTCCCTTTTCAGAGAAGTTTTTGTTATAATCTAGACTATTTCTTAAACATCATCATAATCCACATAAATATTCGCTGAGGTAGGATGTGCCTGACAGGTAAGAATAAGTCCATCTGCAATTTCTTTATCGGTAAGGATGGAATTTTTCGTCATTTCGGCAGTTCCGGAGGTAACGCGAGCCAAACAACTGCTGCATATTCCGCCTTGGCACGAATACGGAGCATCAATACCCTGCTTTAAAGCGGCATCAAGAACGGTTTGTTTTTGTGACATTTCGAAAGTCGTTTCCTCATCATCCACCATTACGGTAATTTTAGTATGACCTTCTAAAGATTGTTCTATTTTATGCTCTTTTGTTGAAGAAGCAAATAATTCAAATTTAATATTAGATTCTTTTACATTATGTTCCTTTAAAACACCGGAAACAATATTGATCATTTCTTCCGGTCCACACAAAAAGAACTTATCAAATTCTAATTCCTTGTGTTTGTTATTCAAAATAAAATTCACCGTCGATTTTTCAATTCGTCCAAACAAGGCATGTTCAACTTTGGCTTGACTGAAAACATAATGAACAAAAAGACGTCCTACATATTGCAATTGCAAATCGTGTAATTCTTGATGGAAGATAGTTTCTTCAGGCGTTTTGTTTCCGTAAACCAATACAAAAGAACTTTTTGGTTCATTTTTCAATACGGATTTTAAGATAGACATCACGGGTGTGATTCCGCTTCCGGCTACAAAAGCTGCGTAGTTTTTTTGTCGATCCGCTTGGGGATCAAAAGTGAATTTCCCTTCTGGTTTTCCTACTTCAAGAACATCGCCAACTTTGAGTTTTGTATTGGAAAATTGTGAGAAAGCACCGTTTTTGACGGCTTTCACTGCAATGCGCAACTCGCCGCTTTCGGGAGAAGAACAGATAGAATACGCCCGACGAATTTCGGTACCGTCAAGTGTTAATTTTAAATTGATGTATTGACCGGCAATATAAGCGTAATCTGCTTTTAATTCCTCGGGTACGTTAAAAAGTATCGAAACAGCGTCTTTGGTTTCGCGTTTTACTTCTTTTATGATTAATTTCAGAAAGGATGACATGTGATTATTTTTTTACAAAAGTAGGAAATGGCAAATAAATGGAGATTATAAATAAGTGTTTTTTTGTATTTGATGTAACGTTTTCTTGTTTTGACTACATATTACAAAACCAAAATAACCAAACTATGATTCAAAAATTCCTCTATCTCGAATGGAAAGCATTTATTAGATCGGCATCGTTTGCCACTAATTTAGCACTTAAAATCCTGATGGGTTTTGTTGCCATTTATTTTATTCTGATTTTCCTAGCATTAGGAATAGGTGTTTTCTACATTCTAAAGAAAGAAAATTTAGACCCAATTGCTACAGTTAATAAATTTATGATTTATTACGTATTAATCGATTTAATCATCCGATTGCTATTGCAAAAAATTCCTGTGATGAATATTCGTCCCATGTTGGTTTTCCCAATTAAAAAATCGACAATAGTACATTTCTCCTTAGGAAAAACCATTTTGTCTTTCTTTAATCTCGTTCATGGTTTTTTTCTAATTCCATTTTGTGTTGTGCTGCTGATCGAAGGATATGATGCCGTATCTGTTGTGCTTTGGTTTCTAGCCCTGTATTCGCTGTTGTACATCAATAACTTCATTAATATCATACTTAGTAATAAGGATAATTTATTTGGTATTTTCCTAGCAATAGCCGCCGTTTTAGTAGGCTTACACTACTACGGACTCTTTAATATCACAGATTATACTGCTCCATTTTTCAATGCCATTTTCAATACGTATTTGGCTTTTGCTATTCCAGTTGCGGCACTTGTTGGTTTGTATGTTGTTACTTTCCAGTATTTTAAAGATAATTTATATCTGGATGCGGGATTGTCAAACAAACATGATGTTGCAAAAACAGAGGACTGGACTTGGCTGAACCAATTTGGAACCATAGGAACTTTCTTGAAAAATGATATTAAATTAATTAAAAGAAACAAACGTTCTAAAACCACCGTAGGATTGAGCGTGATGTTCCTTTTTTATGGTCTTCTATTTTTCACTAATAATGCTTTCTATAGTCCCGTAATGCACATTCTGGGCGGGATCATGGTTTCGGGCGGATTCCTTATAACTTTCGGACAATTTGTACCCAGTTGGGATAGCGCCTATTACCAGTTAATGATGACGCAAAACATTCCGTACAAAGGCTATTTAAGTTCGAAATGGTGGCTGATGGTGATTGCTACAATTGTGACCACAACCATTGCATCGTTCTATCTTTACTTTGGGGTACAGGTGTATTTGACCATCATCGTGGGTGCCATTTATAACATCGGAGTCAATTCGCATTTGGTTTTATTGGGTGGCGCGTACACAAAAACTCCCATCGATTTGAGTTCCGGCAAAGGGGCTTTTGGAGACAAAAAAGCGTTTAATGTAAAAACCATGCTCATCTCCATACCGCAATTAGGATTACCCGTTTTACTGTATTGGTTGGGTTCAAAATTCGGAAACCCAAACATAGGCTTAGCGCTTGTAGCAGGTGTAGGAGTAATTGGATTTGCCTTCAAAGAGAAAGCATTCTCCTTGATTGAAAAAATTTATAAATCAGAGAAATACGCTACCATTGCGGCGTACAAACAAAAAGGATAATTAGCAATCATATTAACCAAATAACCAGTTAAACGATTAAACTTCAAAAAATGATACAAGTAAACAACCTTTCGAAAACATACAACGGAACAACCGTATTAAAAATAGATACTTTAGAAATAAAAAAAGGCGAAAGCTTTGGCTTAGTAGGCAATAACGGCGCCGGAAAAACTACCTTTTTCAGCCTTTTACTGGATCTAATTCAGCCATCAACGGGAAACATTGTCAACAACGGCGTACAAGTAAATACCAGCGAAGCATGGAAACCCTTCACCGCATCGTTCCTAGACGAAAGTTTCCTGATTGGGTATTTGACACCAGAAGAATATTTTTATTTCATTGGCGATTTACGCGGACAAAACAAGGCCGATGTTGATGCCTTGTTAGCCACACACGAAGAATTTTTTAACGGAGAAATCCTAAAAAATAAAAAATATTTACGCGATTTGTCCAAAGGAAACCAGAAAAAAGTAGGCATCATCGCCACTTTAATCGGGAATCCAGAAGTCATTATTCTAGACGAACCGTTTGCTAATTTAGACCCAACTACCCAATTCCGCTTAAAAAAAATCATCAAGGATTTAGCCGATAATCCAGAGGTTACCGTACTCGTTTCTAGCCACGATTTGCAGCACACCGTTGAGGTCAGCGACAGGATTGTGGCCATGCACAAAGGCGAAGTGGTCAAGGATATTCAAACTTCACCAGAAACCTTAAAAGAACTAGAATTGTTTTTTGCGGTTTAAGCATTAAATAACGCAACCGCAAATTTGCTAATTATAAACTGTAGTAGTGTATGTAATTAGTGAATCTGCGGTTTCTTTTTAGATTTTCTACCCAAAAGTTTGTTTTGGGCATGACCCTGCGCGATTGCTTCGTCGTTCCTCCTCGCAACTTCGGGTCGGGCCGTACGCTGTATCTTTATTTTCTTAAAGAAAGAAAATAAAGGATGCCGCTTCCATCCCTCATGCACACGAGAGACTCAAATAAATGTGGATAATTTTCACGATACCAAAAAGAAACGTATTTTTACCAGTCAATATACTAAAAACCGTATTTAAAAGTTAATTGATAAAAACGTTTTCAATTGAAATTCAACCTACTTAAATCATTATTTTTCTTCCTTTTTTTCATTTTTTTAGTAGCCTGTTCTACTAAGAAAGATACTTTTTTGGCTCGAAATTCGCATGCTTTAAGTACAAAATACAACATACTATACAACGGACAAGTAGGCTTAGACAAAGGCGTTAAGGAAATAAAAGCTAGTTCTGATGACAATTTCTGGAAACGACTGCCAGTAGAAAAAATGGAAATCGTAGAGGATTTCACCACCACAAAAAAGTCTACAAATGCCAATTTTGAATTGGCCGAAGCCAAAGCGACCAAAGCCATTCAAAAACATAGTATGAATATAGGCGGAAGAGAGAAAAACTTTCAAATAGACGAGGCGTATCTCATGTTAGGTAAATCTCGGTATTACGATCAGCGATTTATTCCCGCACTCGATGCATTCAACTACATTTTGTACAAATATCCCAACAGCAGTAAAATTTACGAAGCCAAAATTTGGCGCGAAAAAACAAACATGCGTTTGGGTAACGATGCTTTGGTGATAAAAAACATTAGTAAATTATTAGAAGATCACGAGGTAAAAAATCAGGTTTTTGCCAATGCAAATGCACTATTATCAGAGTCTTTTTTAAACTTAGAAGAAAAAGACAGCGCCGTTGCTAAACTAAAACTGGCCATAGATTTTACAAAGATCAATCAAGAAAGAGCGAGATATCGTTTCATTTTGGGACAATTGTATCAACAATTAGGACATAAGGACAGCGCAGTGACTTCGTACCAATCGGTGATTGACATGAACCGAAAAGCAGATCGAAAATTTGTCATTCAGGCACATGCTAAAAAAGCAGAATTGTTTGATTATCAAAACGGTGATTTCAACTCTTTTACAAAAACATTTGATAAACTGGCAAAAGACAGAGAAAACCGCCCGTATAAAGATTTAATTTTTCATCAAATGGCAGTTTTTTATGATCAAAAAAGCGACTCAAAAAAAGCAGTAGATTTTTATAATTTGTCTCTAAAAACAAATTCAAAAGATTCTTATTTGATCGCTTCTAATTACCGAAATTTAGGAAATATGTATTTTAGAAATGCAGCCTATCCTGATGCTGCAAAATACTACGACAGCACATTAGTGCGGCTGAACGACAAATCGAGAGAGCATAATAAAATTCAAAAAATTAGAAACAATCTCGATGAAGTGATTTTGTATGAAGCTCTGGCCAAACGCAATGACAGTATTCTGAATGTAGTTGCCATGAATGACAGTGAGAAGATCACCTTTTTTGAAAAATACATTGTAAAACTTAAGGCAGCAGATGAAATCAAGAGAGTTCTTGAGGAAAAGCAAAAAGAAAAACAAGAAAACATAGAAAGAAATAGTTCGACCAGTTCTATTGATCCGGCTTCTAATCAGCAACCAGGAAAACCTTCCAAAATATCTGCGTTGATGCCGCCGGCTATTCCCAATGTTTCCTCGCAACAAGCGGGAAGTGTTTTTTATTTTTATAATCCAACCACCGTAGCTTTTGGAAAATTAGAATTCAAAAAAATATGGGGTGACAGATCTTCAAAAGGAAATTGGAGATTAACAACTATCGCTCAAAACACAGTGGCTTCAGATTCGCTAACCGATGGTGCAGAGACGCTTGTAGATGCAACAAAAACCGAAAAATTTGTAGAACAATACACCACCGATTTTTATTTAAAACAACTACCGGTAGCACAAGCTGAACTAGAATTGATTTCCAAAGAACGCAATTTTGCATATTATCAACTTGGAATTATTTATAAAGAAAAGTTCAAGGAAAATGACTTGGCTATTGCCAAACTAGAACAATTATTAAACAACAAACCAGAGGAAAAACTAGTGCTCCCATCGTTGTACAATTTGTATAAATTATATCAAATTACAGATGCAACCAAAGCAGAAGCGATGAAAAAAAGAATATCGGCAGAATATCCGGAATCGCGTTATGCACAAATCATGAATAACACCACCGCAAATGCTGCTAGTATTATTGAAACACCCGAAAGCACGTATACCAAATGGTATAAATTATACGAGCAAGAGCAATTTGTTACTGTTTTAGAAAATATAGATACTTTGATTAGTCAGTTTTCAGGAGAAGAAATTGTATCTAAATTCGAATTGCTTAAAGCAAACACTCTCGGAAAATTGAAAGGATTATCCGCTTATAAAAACGCATTACAAGCCGTAGCAGATACTTATCCCAACAGTGATGAAGGGAAAAATGCACAAGAAATTGTAACGAATCAAATACCATTTTTAGAAAAAATGGAATTGAGTACAACAGACTCCAGTAAATGGAAAATTTTATACAAAGTAGGAGCAAAAGAGGATAAAAATACAAAAGCATTAGAGGAAAAAATCAAACTGTTTATTGCAGCACAAGACCTTCAAATACTATCCTATTCCTATGATATTTATACCGAAAAAGAAAATTTTATTACTATTCACGGAATAAAATCAGAGGTTTATGCCAAGGATATTGTATTTGTACTAAAAGACAATGCAAAATACAAACTAAACGATCCTGCTATTGTGGTATCTGGTGAGAACTACAAAGTCATTCAGATCAAGAAAAACTTAGATCTTTATTTAGCCTCAAAAAACCAATAAATATGTTTGATAAAAAGCAAAAATCCTACACAGATTTGTTAGGGAAAACCAATAGAATTGTAGAAGGAACTACCATAAAAGGGGATATTATTTCACAAGCTGATTTTAGATTAGACGGAAAATTAATTGGTAATTTTCAGTCAGTCGGAAAAATCGTAATTGGTCCAGCCGGAAGTGTGGTGGGCGATATTGTCTGCAAGAATGCTGATATTGAAGGGAAATTTGAAGGAAAAATTGAGGTTGCTGAATTACTCAGTATAAAATCAAAAGCCAGCATTCAAGGAGCGGTAAGGGTTGGCAAACTTTCTGTGGAGCCCGGTGCCGATTTTAGTGCTTCGTGTAGCATGAATAATTTAAAAAACAGCATACCAAACGATGGACAACAACCCGAAAAAAAGAGCGAATAAATGGCTAGCGCTTATTAACATTCCGATTCAAATGGGAGCCATTATCTTTGCATTTTCCTATCTCGGAAATTGGTTAGATGAAAATCATCCGCATTCCAGAGTATATTACAATAAAATTTTAGTTTTAGTAGGCGTGGCATTGGCGTTGTACAATGTGATCCGTCAGGTAAATGAAATGAATAAAACGGAATAATTTCTTTTAACAAAGATCAAAAAAACAAGCTACAATCGTTGCGATGTTTTATTACTAGAAATGATGTTACGCCTTTGTGCCGTTGCGGCAAAATACATAAAAATGGATATAAAAAATTACAAACCGCTTTTGTCATTATTTACACTTGTAGGACTGGCTTATGTGCTGCATCGCATTGCTTTTTATCTATTAGGTATTAATGATTCCACTTTTTATTATTCGATAGAGACCCTTTATTTAGTATTTCTAGTTTTGTCGATCATAGTATTTGTGGTGTTACTAAAAGTCAAGGAGCGCAGTTTTGATAATGTGGGTATGTCATTTCTTTTGAGTACTAGCATTAAAATGATTGTTTGTTATCTGATTTTAAAGCCTATATTGCGGATTGCTACAGAAAACAATACAATAGAGAAAAAGAATTTTTTTATGATGTTTATTCTCTTTTTAGCAATTGAAACCGTTTTAACGATACGGATACTAAACGAAAAGCAATAAATATTAAATTCAAGGTGTAAATCTGCCAAAAATAAATTTTTATATTCTTTTGAATATTAATAAAAGATGTACATTTGCACCAAATTTCAGAAACGTAATAAATTAAGATAATTAACTGTTATGGTGATTTCAAACAAACCACTTAGATTCATAGTAGCGACTTTAGTAGCGTGTCTTCCTTTAATTAGTTTTGCAAATTCAGAAGTGGATACTGTAAAAGTAAAAACAGAAGTTGCCCATGAGGCAGCTGAAGGAGCTCATGCTGAACCAACAGATGTAAAATCTAAAATTAAGGAATTTATTAATCATCACCTTTTGGACGCGCATGATTTTACTTTTTCAGTAAATGAAGAAACAGGAGAGCATTATGGTTTTTCGTTGCCTGTTATCCTTTGGGACAATGGTTTGCAAGTATTTTCATCGTCAAAATTTCATCATGGTGAAGAAACAGCAGAGCACAATGGAAACTTCTATGTTTTGCACCATGAAAAAATATACAAAACGGAGGCGGATGGAGTTTTAACGGAAGAACACGGTCACCCAACAAATGCAACGCCGCTTGATTTATCGGTAACCAAAAGTGTAATTGGTATTTTAGGAATAGCAATCCTAATGTTTGTATTGTTTACCGGTTTAGCAAAATCGTACGGTAAAAATAATGGAATCGCTTCGGGAGCTGGACGTTTCTTTGAGCCATTAGTTTTATATGTTAGAGATGAAATTGCAATTCCAAATATTGGAGAAAAAGGGTATAAAAAATACATGAGTTATTTATTGACTATATTTTTCTTTATTTTCTTTTTAAATATATTAGGATTAACTCCACTAGGATTTAACGTAACAGGGAATATTGCTGTAACAGCATCACTAGCTTTGTTAACGTATTTAATCACAACTTTTACGGCTAACAAAAATTACTGGGGACACATTTTCTGGATGCCAGGCGTGCCAACTCCAATGAAATTTATCTTGGCTCCAATTGAATTATTGGGAACCATAATCAAACCATTTTCATTAATGATCCGTTTGTACGCTAACATTTTGGCAGGACACGTTGTTTTGATGAGTATCATTGGTTTAATGTTTATTTTTAAAAGTTGGATTGGAAGTACCTTGTCTTTTGGATTGGCATTTGCACTTTCTATTCTTGAAATATTAGTAGCGTTTTTACAAGCGTATATTTTCACCATGTTATCTGCCCTTTATTTTGGAGCAGGAAACGAAGAGCATTATCACGAGGAAGCTCACCATTAAGTCGAAAGTCAAACGTCGAAGGTTTAAAGTCAACGGGACTTTATGACATTAGACTTTACAACTTTAGACTATTAATAAGAATGTTTAATTTTTAATTTATATATTATGGAAATTCCAACTATTGTAGGAGCAGGATTGATTGTTATCGGAGCAGGTTTAGGTATTGGTAGAATTGGTGGTTCAGCAATGGACGCTATTGCTCGTCAACCAGAAGCTTCTGGAAAAATCCAAACAGCTATGCTTATCGCAGCTGCACTTATTGAAGGTATTGGTTTTGCTGCGTTATTCGCATCTTAATTAAAACTAAAAAAAAAACAATAGTTACAACGGTTGGTTGTAACTATTGTTTTTAAAATTAAAACATTACAAATTGCGATTAAAAGCAATTCATACTTTAAAATTTATAATTAGATATAATGGATAAGTTAATAAATGATTTTTCGTTTGGTTTGTTTATTTGGCAAATAGTAATATTTGCAGGATTGATATTCTTATTAAAAAAATTCGCTTGGAAACCAATTCTGGATGCAGTTAATGATAGAGAAGAAGGAATTAAAAATGCCTTGTTATCTGCTGAAAATGCTAGAAAAGAAATGCAAAACCTTCAAGCTGACAACCAACGTATTTTACAAGAAGCAAGATTAGAGCGTGACAACATGCTTAAAGATGCTCGTGAAATGAAAGAAAAAATGGTTGCTGATGCAAAAAACGAAGCGCAGGTTCAAGGTTTGAAAATGATTGAGCAAGCGAAAGCAGCAATTGAAAGTGAAAAAAATGCAGCAATGGCAGAATTGAAATTACAAGTTTCAACCTTATCATTAAGCATTGCAGAAAAAATATTGAAAGACGAATTATCTAACAAAGAAGCTCAAACTAAATTAGTTGAGAAAATGTTAGGTGATGTAAAGTTAAACTAACAATTATGGCAAGTACAAGAGCAGCAATTCGCTATGCAAAAGCAATTCTAGACTTAGCAAACTCAAAAGGTGTTGCCGAAGTTGTAAATAACGACATGAAATTGATTGCTTCGACAATTAATGGTAATTTAGAATTGAGTACTTTTATTCAAAACCCGACCATGAAAGTGGAGGTAAAAGAAAAAGCACTGTTAGAAGTTTTTGCAGGTATCAGTGGTGTAACTCAAGGGTTGTTTCATTTGTTATTTGAAAACAAAAGATTCGAAATTCTAGAAGCAATTGCCATAGAGTACAGTAAATTATCGGATATTATGAATGGTATTGAAGTAGCGCAGGTTACTACAGCGATTCCTATGGATGCAGCATTAGAAGCTAAAGTTTTGGCTAAAATTGCAACCCTTTCGGATAAAAAAATCACAATAGAAAATATAGTAGATGCTTCAATCATTGGAGGATTTATTCTTACAATAGGCGACAAGCAATACAATGCTTCAGTAGCCAACAGATTACAAGTATTAAAAAGAGAGTTAAATAATTAGTTTTATTGCACATTTAAGTGTCTAAATTATAAATTAAGATGGCGGAAATCAAACCTGCTGAAATTTCAGCAATATTAAGAAAGCAAGTAGAAGGTTTTGAATCTGGTGCTACACTAGAAGAAGTAGGAACAGTACTTCAAGTTGGAGATGGTATTGCTCGTGTTTACGGGCTTTCGAATGTTCAATATGGAGAGTTAGTTGAGTTTGACAATGGATTAGAAGCTATTGTTTTGAACCTTGAAGAGGATAATGTAGGTGTGGTACTTTTAGGACCATCTACAGGAATCAAAGAAGGTTCAACTGCAAAAAGAACACAACGTATTGCTTCTCTTAAAGTAGGAGAACAAATGGTAGGTCGTGTAGTAAACACGCTTGGTTTTCCAATTGATGGAAAAGGACCAATTGGTGGGGATTTATACGAAATGCCATTAGAAAGAAAAGCTCCTGGAGTTATCTTCCGTCAACCCGTTACTGAGCCCTTACAAACAGGTATTAAAGCAGTAGATGCTATGATTCCAGTAGGTCGTGGACAACGTGAGCTTGTTATTGGTGACCGTCAAACCGGTAAATCAACGGTTTGTATCGATACGATCTTAAATCAAAAAGAATTTTATGATGCTGGGAAACCAGTATTCTGTATATATGTTGCAATTGGACAAAAAGCGTCAACTGTAGCAGGAATTGCTAAAATGTTAGAAGAAAAAGGAGCAATGGCCTATACCATTATTGTTGCTGCTAATGCTTCTGATCCAGCTCCAATGCAAGTGTATGCTCCTTTCGCGGGTGCTGCAATTGGAGAATATTTTAGAGATTCAGGTCGTCCGGCTTTAATTGTTTATGATGATTTATCTAAGCAAGCTGTTGCGTATCGTGAGGTTTCTTTGTTATTAAGAAGACCACCAGGACGTGAAGCATATCCTGGAGACGTTTTTTACCTTCACAGTAGATTATTAGAACGTGCTTGTAAAGTAATTGCAGATGATGGAATCGCTAAAGACATGAACGATTTACCAGATTCATTGAAATCAATTGTAAAAGGTGGTGGTTCATTGACTGCCTTACCAATTATTGAAACTCAAGCTGGTGACGTTTCTGCCTATATCCCAACAAATGTGATTTCGATTACAGATGGTCAAATTTTCTTAGATGGAGATTTGTTTAATTCTGGAGTTCGTCCAGCAATTAACGTTGGTATCTCTGTATCTCGTGTGGGTGGAAATGCACAAATTAAATCAATGAAGAAAGTGGCTGGTACATTAAAACTAGATCAAGCACAATTCCGTGAATTGGAAGCGTTTGCTAAATTTGGTTCTGATTTAGATGCAGTTACTTTAAATGTAATTGAAAAAGGAAGAAGAAACGTTGAAATCTTGAAACAAGGTTTGAACGATCCGTATACTGTTGAAGATCAAGTAGCAATTATCTATGCTGGTTCTAAAAACTTATTGAGAAATGTTCCTGTGAATAAAGTAAGAGAATTTGAGAAAGATTTCTTGGAATTCTTGAATAACAAACACAGAGCGACTCTTGATGCGTTGAAAGCAGGAAAGTTGACAGACGAAATTACAGATGTGATTGAAACTGTTGCAAAAGAATTATCAGCAAAATATAACTAATTTAGTGAGTCGTGAAAAGTGAGTAGTTTTGACTATTCACTTTTCACGACTCACTCTTCACTATAAATAAAATGGCAAATTTAAAGGAAATCCGTAATAGAATTACTTCCGTTTCATCTACGATGCAAATTACATCGGCAATGAAAATGGTTTCTGCAGCAAAGCTAAAGAAAGCACAAGATGCAATCACAGCAATGCGCCCTTATGCCGAAAAATTAACGGAATTATTGCAAAATCTTTCTGCCACGCTTGATGGTGAGATAGGCGGAGAGTTTACAACTCAACGTGAGATCAAGAAAGTGTTACTTGTTGTAGTAACTTCTAACAGAGGTTTAGCAGGTGCTTTTAATACAAATGCAATCAAAGGAGCTAAAAGCCGTGCTGAATTTTATGCAGGAAAACAAGTGGATATTTTTGCTATCGGCAAAAAGGGAAATGATGTTTTGAGTAAAACGCTTTCAGTGATTGACAATCAAAGCGCTGTTTTTGATGACTTGACTTTTGATAATGTAGCTAAAATTGCTGACCTGTTAACGCAGAAATTTGTTTCTGGTGAATATGATAAAATTGAGTTGATTTACAACCAATTTAAAAATGCTGCGACACAAATCGTTCAAACCGAGCAATTTTTGCCATTAGCACCTATAAAATCGGATGTTTCAGCTTCAACAGGCGATTATATTTTTGAACCTTCAAAAGAAGAAATTGTGTTGACTTTGATTCCAAAATCATTAAAAACACAATTGTACAAAGGAATTCGTGATTCATTTGCCTCAGAGCACGGAGCGCGTATGACGGCGATGCACAAAGCAACTGATAACGCAACAGAATTAAGAAATCAATTGAAATTAACGTACAACAAAGCGCGTCAAGCTTCTATTACCAATGAAATCTTAGAGATTGTTGGTGGAGCTGAAGCGTTGAACGGGTAATATTTTATTGATTCAAAATATATTGAAAGAGCCAACAGATGTTGGCTCTTTTTTTGTTTAATTTTATAATTTAAATAATTTTACGAAGAATGAAACTACAACTCAAAGAACTTACCACAAAACAAGAAATGCTGGCGCAATACCCAGTAATGCAATATTTATACACCAATTTCAGTTTAGAGAAATACGAATCGTATCTGGTTGATATGATCCCACACAACTACAAGCAAATTGCCGTTTTTGAAGGTGATGTATGTGTTGGACTCTCCGGATTGTGGTCTGGGACTAAATTATGGTCTGGTAAATACCTAGAAATTGATAATTTTATCGTACATCCAGAACATCGTAAAAAAGGAATTGGCAAAATGCTAACAGATTATGTCGATGCTTTAGCTAAAGAACTCGGTTGTACTATGATTGTTTTAGACGCTTTTACAGGAAATTATACCGCACATCGTTTTTATTACAATCAAGGATACGTGCCTAAAGGATTTCATTTCTTAAAAATAATAAACGAAGAGGGATTAAGTTAAAGAGAATCTTATGAACAGATACAGCCTAATTATTTTATTAGTTTTACTGGCAATTAGCTTAAGTTTTTGTGCTATGAAACCGGAATTACAAACCACTTTTCCACAAGAAATACAGACGGTTTTCTATCAGAACGAGAAACTAGAAAAGGGGAGTGAGAAAATTTATTTTTACATCGAGTTCAAAAAACCTCTAGACAAATCAATTGCGTTAAAGAAAATATATTTTCGCCATCATCAAGGTAACATCCAAGAAATTACGCCCCAAAACTACAAAGTAGCTTTGGTAACATCGGATACTATAAATGATTTGATTATGGATATAAATCCCACCAAAGAATATGGCAACAAAGCACCTATAATTTCAAAGGTCAAATTCGATATCAAATCTAAAGAAGCAGTATTAGAATACAAGCTAAAAAACAAAACGTATTATTTTAAAATTTACAATGTCTTCGAAAAACCGTTCTAATTAAAATCTTCAAATCAAATATTTTTCTAAGATGAAAAAGCTGTAAAACAAAAAGGTACTGAAGTCATTTAAAACAAAGAATTGGTTATTTTTGTCGATATCAATTTAAACAAATACGCCATCTTGGGATTATATAAAAATCTTTTTAAACAAACTGCGATTTACGGCTTAGCAACGGTTGTCCCCCGAATGTTCAGTTTTTTTTTGGTGCCTTTATACACAGACTTACTTCCTAAAGCAGCATACGGAAAACTTTCTGTTATTTTTGCCGGCATGATTTTTTTTAATGTCATTCTTTCTTACGGAATGGAAACCGCTTTTTTTAGATTCTACAATAAAGAAACCAATAAGAATTCAGTAGTTGAAACTACTTCCGTTTCCATTTTTTGGACTTCCATAGCGTTTTTATTCGTATCCTTATTATTCCGAAATACGATATCCAGTTGGGCAAAAATTGACGAACAATACATTAGTTACACCATTTGGATTTTAGTGCTCGACGCTTTAGTGATTGTTCCATTCTCTAAACTAAGAGTCAATCAGCAACCCGTAAAATATGCTATAATCAAAATAGGAAATGTCGCGGTCCTTCTGTTTCTGAACCTTTTCTTTTTAAGTTATTTACCCGCTATTGCAGAATCAAATTCTGACAGTGTTTTATGCTCTTTATACCTAGAAGATTTTCAAATTGGCTACATTTTCGTATCTAATATCGTTGCCAGCTTACTAACATTTATACTACTGTCTCCCAATTATTTCAAACTCAAATGGCATTTTGATTATTCGCTATGGAAACGCATGATGCAATACGGTATGCCTATTATGATCGCCGGAATCGCATTTGCAATCAACGAACAATTCGACAAAATTTTACTGGGCTATTTATTACCTCCTGATATTGCCGACGGAGAAGTAGGAGTATATTCCGCCTGTTACAAGCTTGGATTGTTCATGGTTTTGTATCGCACGGCTTATACTTTAGGAATCGAACCTTTCTTTTTCAGTCATTCTAATAGTAAAGATGCGCCACAAACCTATGCGACTATTACCAAATATTTTGTCATTTTTGGTTCTTTTATATTATTGTCCGTAATCGTTTTTGCTGATCTGCTTAAACTAATTATGATCCGAGATAAATCCTACTGGGAAGCCATGAAAGTAGTGCCACTCATCATTTTAGCTAATTTTTTTCTAGGTATTTACACCAATCTTTCGGTTTGGTACAAACTCATTGACAAAACGCATATTGGTGCTTACATTTCTATAGTGGGAGCCATTATTACCTTAGCATTGAATTTTCTTTTAATTCCTACAATGAGTTATTACGGCTCAGCTATTGCCACGATTGCGGCTTATGGCAGCATGATGACCATTTCTTATTATTTTGGAAACAAGTATTACCCCATACCGTACGAAATCAATAAAATCGCCATGTATTTAGTGATTTCCATAGGTTTTTCAGCAGTTTCATTTTATGGCTTCAGAGAAAATTATTTAGTTGGAGTACCGCTATTGTTAGCATTCCTATATTTTATTTACTACAACGAGAAAGAATTAGTAATGAAAATCATAAAACGGAAACCCAATTAAAATAATTTCAAGGAGCCAATCGCGCTGTACGTTTCAAGCTTTTTCCTGAAATTGCTTTTTTCTAAGGTCAAAAAAGGAGCTTCCTGCGGTCGCTCTTTTTACCCAGAAAAAAATACAATTTCATAAAAAAGGCTTTCCACTTCCATCACGGCTAGAACCCAGAATCAAATACATAAATACTGTAAATAGACAAGCAGATACTTGTTCCAAAATAAAAAATAAAAATGACAATAAACATCATCAACAAATCACAACATCCCTTGCCAAACTATGAAACCATAGCATCAGCAGGAATGGATTTACGTGCCAATATTTCTGAACCAATAACATTAAAATCGTTAGAAAGAACTATTGTAAAAACAGGCTTGTTCTTAGAGTTGCCTATTGGTTATGAAGCGCAAGTAAGACCTCGAAGCGGACTAGCTGCAAAAAATGGGATTACAGTGCTCAATTCTCCGGGAACTATTGATGCCGATTATCGTGGTGAAATAGGAGTAATTTTAGTAAATTTATCCAATAAAGATTTTGTAATTCAAAACGGTGAACGAATTGCCCAATTAATTATTGCCAAACACGAACGCGCAATATGGATCGAAGTTCAGGAATTAACTGAAACTTCCAGAGGTGAAGGCGGTTTTGGCAGCACAGGCGTGAAATAAATCCGCATAACCCCTAAGGGGAAAAAAATAAATATATAAATAGAATCTTTTATAAATTAAAAATCCTACTCACCCCTAGTAGTAGTTCCCCCTTCGGGGGTTAGGGGGATAACATGAAAATAATAGTACCAATGGCTGGTCGTGGATCACGCCTTCGCCCGCATACATTAACCATTCCTAAACCGTTAATTCCTATTGCAGGAAAACCAATTGTACACCGCCTAGTCGAGGATATCGCTGGCGTATTGAATCAAGAAATTGAGGAAGTAGCTTTCATCATTCATGAAACTTTTGGTAGTAAAGTAGAGGAGGAATTAATCGCTATCGCCCAAAAACTTGGCGCAAGAGGCACCATTTACTATCAAAACGAAGCGCTTGGTACTGGCCACGCCATTATGTGTGCTAAAGATTCATTGAGCGGACCAGCAGTAATTGCATATGCTGATACCTTAATTCGGGCTGATTTCGATTTAGATAAAGACGCCGACAGTGTGATTTGGGTCAAACAAGTAGATCATCCAGAAGCTTTTGGCGTGGTAAAATTAAACGAAGAAAATGAAATAGTAGAATTGGTCGAAAAACCAGAAACATTTGTTTCAGATTTAGCTGTGATTGGGATTTACTATTTCAAAGATGTGGCGGTGCTAAGAAATGAACTGCAATTAGTTCTTGACAATAATATTATCCATGGTGGTGAGTACCAAATTAATGATGGTATCAAGCAAATGATGGCTAAAGGCATGAAATTTGTCCCAGGAAAAGTAGACGAATGGATGGATTGTGGGAATAAAAATGTCACCGTTGAAACTAATTCTCGAATGCTTGGTTTCTTGTACAATGATGGCGTACATTTAGTAGATAGTGATGTAAAATTAGAAAATGCAACTATTATTCCGCCATGTTATATTGGTAAAGATGTTATTTTAGTAAATGCCACTGTTGGTCCAAATGTTTCTTTAGGAAACAGTTGTCACGTTATAAATAGTACCATACAAAACAGTTTGATACAAACGCATACGCATATAAAAAACGCAAATCTCGATAATGCCATGATCGGAAATCACGCTAATTTTGATGGCAATTTTACTAGTATCAGTATTGGAGATTACTCTGTTTTAGAATAATCCCAATCCAAAAGGAGAACAAAAGGAATGATGAAAAAAAGACTTTTTATAGTACTATTTATCGCTTTGCAATGCAATTCGGCTTTGCTATGGGCACAAATAGAACCAGAAGATATAAAGCTGGATGCAGATCAGTTTCAAGAACTTTTTTTCGAATCCTTAATGCAAAAGGGAATTGAAAATTATGATAAAGCAATAGTTGCGCTAGAAAAAGCAAATAAATTCAAGCCAGATGACGCTTCGGTATATTACGAATTAGGAAAAAATTACTTGGCGTTAAAAGAATATAAAAGCGCCTATTCTTCTTTTGAAAAAGCGACTCAAATAGATCCAAAAAACAAATGGTTTTGGGTTGGAATGTATGATGTGAGCTACGAAACTAAAAATTTCACTCAAGGAATTACAGTCATTAACAAATTGATTGAATTCGACTCCAATTATAAAGAGGATTTGACCTCGCTTTACATGGCAACCAACCAGTTTGACAAAGCGTTGGCTTTAATTCAAGAACTCAATGAAACTACCGGAAAAACAGATCGCAGAGAATTATACAGAAGCCAGATTCTATCTGTGGGGAAATTTCAGAATGCTGAAATTACCAATCTGGAAGAGTTGATTGCAAAAAATCCGCAGGAAGAAGCCAATTATATCAGCTTAATATTTTTATATTCTAAAAATAATGAAGAGAAAAAAGCATTCGAAATTGTTGAAAAATTAGAAAAAGCAATTCCAGGTTCTGAATGGGCTCAAGTAACGTTGTTTAAAAAATATTTGGATGCTAATGATGGTCCACAAACGGTCAAAACGATGAATATTGTTTTGGCTAGTACCAAAATAGATTCGAAAATCAAACACCGAATTTTAAACGAGTTTTTACTTTTCACGGAGAAAAATCCACAATACGCTGCTGATTTAGAGCAAGCCGTTAGCTATTTTGAAACTGATAAATCGGTAGCAGTCGCAAAAGAAATAGGGAAGTTTTTCCAAGTCAAAAAACAATGGGAAAAGGCAATTAAATATTACAATCAAGCTTTGAAAACAGGGTCGCAAGATGATATAGAAACGAATTTACTTTTGCTGCAAGCGCAAACAGAATTGAAACAATTTGATAGCGTTGCTACAAAGGCAACGCTTTTAGTAGAAAGTTTCCCAACCCAAGCTCAGTTTTATTACCATGCCGGATTAGCAAACAATCAGTTAAAGCAATATAAAAAAGCCAAAGACCTCTTAGAAATGGGCATAGATTATGTAGTAGAGAATAAGGAATTAGAAATTAATTTCAATATTCAATTAGGAGAAGCCTACAACGGATTGGGAGATTTCAAGAAAAAAGACTTGTTTTTTACCAAAGCCAATCAATTATTAAAAGAAAAAAAATAATGAAAAAAATAGCATTAGTACTAGTACTTTCTGTTTTTGTACTGTCGTGTAAATCAAAAGCCTTGGCGGTAGCAGCAAGTAAGGAGCCTGTTGCAGCATCAAATGGAATGTCAGCAAAAAAAATAATAGAAAATTATTACAACAATAAAAATCAGTTTTCTACATTATATATTAAGTCCAGTGCACGCTATTCTGACAACAAACAAACTCAGAATGTCACAGCAGAAATTAGGATCAAGAAAGACGAACAAATTTTGATAAGCATTCGGTTTCTAGGAATAACTATGGCAAAAGCATTGATTACACCCCAGTCTGTTAATTATTATGAAAAAATAAATGGTAGTTATTTTGAAGGGGATTTCAGTAGTTTGAGCCAATGGCTGGGAACGGATTTGGATTATAATAAAATCCAAAATATGCTTTTAGGCAAAGCTATTGATGATTTGACTAAAGAAAAATATTCAGAATCAATATTGGAGAAAACCTATCGATTGGATGCTATTTCAAATAGCAATACCAAAAAATCATTCTTTTTGAATTCGGATACTTTTTTAATCGAAAAACAAGAAATTACACAAACTACCGAAGAGCGAATGATCAAAGTGGCTTATCCAGATAATAAGGTGTATAAAGAGGCGATATTGCCAACAAGTGTTTTAATCAATACGTTCCAGAAAAAAGGAAACACCGAAATTAATTTGGAATACAACTCGGTTTCGTTCAATGAAGAACTTTCTTTTCCTTATAGTGTGCCAAATGGGTACAAAAGAATTTTAATTAAGTAAATTAGCCAAAATATTTTTTTAACATGCCAAAATTTTTCCTTACCCTAATTTTTATTTGTATGACTTCATTAGTGTGGAGTCAAGAATCACAACAAGAAAAATTAGAAGAACGCAAAGCTCAAATTCAAAAAGAAATTCGAGAAAATGAAAAGTTACTACAATCGGTAAAGAAAAAAGAAAAATCGGCCGTCAATGTAGTTGTTATTCAAAGCACTAAAATTAAGCTGAAAGAGAAGTTAATCAACACCACAGAGAAGCAAACGAAATTGCTTAAAAACGATATGTATATCAATCAGGTTCAGATTAACAAGCTCAAGAAAGAGTTGGCTGAACTCAAGGAGGATTACGCAGAAATGATTGTAAAATCCTATAAAAGTCGTTCTGCCGAAAGTAGAGCCATGTTTTTATTGTCCTCTGAAAACTTTTTGCAAGCCTATAAAAGGGCGCAATACATGAAGCAATATACCGGATATCGAAAAATGCAAGGCGAGGAAATAAAAGTCAAATCAGATAAACTTGCTGATTTTAATCAAAAGTTAAACGTACAAAAAACAGCCAAACAAAAACTGATTGCTGAAAACGAAAAGGAACGTTTGTCATTAGAAAAAGAAAAAAGGGAACAGTTGAAACTGGTTAATACAATCAAAAAAGATAAAAATAAGATTGCCCAAGAAATTAGAAAAAGACAACAAGAATACCGAACAATTGATAGGCAAATTAACAAGTTGATTCGGGAAGCGATTGCAGCGGCCAATAGAAAAGCGGCTTTAGAAAAAGCGAAAGCTAATCCAAATGCACCCGTATCTAAAGTGGCTGTTTCGTCGACTAAAATTGAATTGACGCCTGAGGCTAAAATTATTGCAGATAATTTTAAAGCCAATAGAGGCAGACTGCCTTATCCCGTTGAAAAAGGATTTATTTCACTAGGTTACGGAAATCAAACCCATCCACTCTTTAATACCATTACAATTCACAATAGCGGAGTAGAAATTACTACTGACAAAGGAGCGATTGCAAGAGCTGTTTTTGGTGGAGAAGTAACTAGTGTTATTATTGTGTCACCTGTAAATAAGGCGGTTACCATACTGCACGGAGATTATTTTACGGTATATCAAAATTTAAGTTCAGTATCTGTAAGTAAAGGCGATAAGGTCAGTATCAAACAAAGTATTGGTAAAGTAAGAACCAATGGGGACTCCGGAAAAACGATTTTGAAATTTATGATTTCTCAAAATTCAACTTTAATCAATCCAGAAGGGTGGTTGTCACCAAGGTAAAAGTCCTGTTTTTATAAAAAAGCACTATCGTATTCTTTGGAATGTAATAGTGCTTTTTTTTAAGTTGCTTATAGGGTAAACCTGATTTATATAAAATTAATATTTATTTCTGGGAGCTGAGACATTTTAGAATAGTTTGTGCTTTTAGAACGGTCGTTTAATGGACAGTTCAATAAACCCGTTATCAAAAAATTATATGTAATTTATAAATAGACATTATCTTATAAGAAATCGTAATAAGAAAAATAATTGTACAGTAAAATCCCAATAGATATTTTCAAAATAAAAAACTCCAAGAAAAAGATTGTGAAGCTAATGAATCGGTTAGTTATGTTACTGCTAATTACCTTTATGATTGGTTGTAACAACAGAAAAGTGGAAGAAAAACAACATTCTTTTAGAGCGATTAATGGGCGAGATACAGCCTACTTATCACTCACAACAGGAGATAATTATTTTATGGGAAAATATGAAATATTTTATGGTCATAAAACAATGAAAGACTCAGGATATGTAAGAGGTAAAATAGTTGGTGATACTTTGCTGGGTGCTTATTACTACAAATCATAAGGGGGTTTAGGTTTAAGTAAGCCAATCGCTCTGTTAATGAAAGAGGACAAATTACTATTAGGTACAGGAGTGCAGAGTAGTGTATTGGGACTGGTTTTTTTTACTACTGAGGTGCCAATTAATTATGATCAACCAGTATTTATTTTCGAAAAATTTCAAAAAAAGAAGTAGAATTAAGCCATTAAAAATTCTATAATCGGTACATAAAAATCCTTAACAACAACTCTATTTAGCTACAGATTAAAATGATTTTTAGAGTTTAATCTATGAAACTCAATTTTAATCTGTGACTTTTTTTCAATTTAATATAGCAAACTTTTAGTCGATAATGTTTGATAGGAGAAATTATACAGTATTACTCTGATTTATTGAATGAGGAATTAATAGATTTCATCATGCCCTCAGTAGACCAAGTTCCAGAAACAATAATACGTCTGATGGTATAAATTGGATCTGTCGTATCCCTTTTGGTTGCTAAGATATAGCCCATTTTATAGTTACTCTTTTTAATTTCAGGTATGGCAGCGGTATTCCACAATCCGAATGGATAAGCAAAATCTGAAATCGGTTTACCAATGATTTCTTCTAGTTTTGCTTTGGGTTTTACCAATTGTAAGTTCCAGTCTTCACCAGTATATTTGGTAACCATATGGTGATCCCAAGTGTGTGCTGCGACTATATTTCCACTATCTGATAAACTCTTAATTTGCTCTTTGCTCATGTATCCGGGACGGTTAATGGAGACGGTCATAACAAAAAATATGCCTTTAAAACCGTATTTTTTCATTTCGGCAGCACCGATACTGAATTGCTCTTCTCTAGTATCATCAAAGGTAATCAAGATTGGTTTTGCTGGCAATGGACCATCAAATACCAAATAATTATACAATTGTTCGGGCAGTATGGTTTGATAACCAGCATCGGCTAAGGCTTTCATTTGTTCTGCAAACGCAGGTGGTTTTACGGTGTATACTTTTATATTTCCGCTTGCGCTCGCGCTAAAATCTCGGATGTTATGAAAGCATAAAATAGGCACTTCTTTTTTAGAAAGAATGGTTGCGGCATCATTAGCTATTTTTTTTAATGTCACTTTTTTTTCAGGTGCAACGGCAACCGGAACATCAGGTGTTTTTTTACGGGTTTCTTTTTGGCAGCTAACCATTAAAATTAAAGCAGTAAAAAAACTGTAAAAAATATTTTTCATAACTAAATTATTGGTACTGAATGTAAATTGGTTTTGGAGTAAACTTTACTAATTCTTCGGGGCTATATATTTTCCAGTCTTTTTTATTGTCATTTTTATAAAACAATTTAAAACCTGCAAATTGCACGGGCTCTCTGTAAATATAGCTCACATAAGAATCTTTTTTTAATACTTTACTTCCAAAACCATCCATATCCATCACAATTTGCACTTCTGGAACAGTTTTGATTTCTTTATAGTTTTTCACCATTCCTTGTGTAAAACGATGGACCACTAGAACTTTTGGAGTAAGTTTATTTTTACGTACAATATCTGCTAAAATAGTAATAGCATCATTGATATCAGCGGCGGTAAAATGCCCAATTTTTGACCCAGGACGCTCTCCATTTTTCATCGAAAATTCAGGGTCAATTCCTAAATGTACGTTTGGCATGGCTAGGTATTTTTCCAATTCAGCAACTTCTGTTTTAACACTGCTGTGTCCGACTTGGATATCTAAAAAAACCAATGCATTGATCGGTTTAGCCCAGCTAATAATGGTGTCTATTTGTTTGTGTGGCATGCGCATGCGGTGCATATTGTTTTTTCCTGGAGCTCCTTGTGCTGTAACTGCGATGTAATGCAGTGCAGGAATTGCTTTAGTTGTTGAATCAGCTGCTTGCCAACTAGCGACTTCGCCCTGTAATTTTGCTAGCATTTCTTTTCGAGGAAGTTCTCCTAAAATACCCATTCGAGTAGAATATAAATTCCCGTAATAGGCAATGATTCTATTATAGGGTAGTAACGCTCCAGCCAAAGGATAAGGAGCTTTTACAGGCCATCTTCCCGTGGTGTCATTGTTGCTAAGGGCCACCATTCTTTTATTAAAATCAACAGTATCAATTGTTAGGGGTTTTAATTTTTCGATGGTAGTTGTTGAAGCAGTATCTGATTTTTCAGCGCCCGTTAGGCTGTCTCCAGCTTTTCCTTTATTGCAAGAAATTATTAAAAGTAAAAGCGAAAGTGCTAAAAGCGAAAGGAATGATTTTTTCATATTTATGCGTTTTTTTTCTATAAAATGGAAACCTATTTGCAAGCAAGGTATCTATTTTTATTGTGATTCGACATCCTAATTTTTTATATAATTTACAGTTAACCTAATCTGGTATTGTGTGTCTAAAGCTCCATTTTTAGTGTAAAATTAATATTGAAACGAATTTTGGCGCAGATAATTGTGTAGTTTTATGTTTGAGGTAACGCTTTTGCTCCATCTTATTTTGAGTTTGTATAGTACTTTATACCAACAAAACAGTAACTTTATAATCCAATTTAATGCATTAAATACAAGGCCATTGTTTAAAAAATCATTTTTCATATTCTATTTATTCTTAAGTGCAGCGGTTGTTTTTGGACAAAACAAAAAGGATACTATTGCACTTTCGGCTATCACATTAAAAAGCTTAACCATAAAAAATTCTGTGCAGAACACTGCAGCAGCTGTTGCCGTAATTAGTAGTGCAGATATCAACAATAGTGATGGCATTATACTCACGCCAGTTTTGAATAGAATTCCCGGAGTGACCATGCAACAAGGCGCGTTGAACACCAATAGGATAACGATTCGAGGTATTGGTGCCAGAGCACAATTTGGGACCACCAAAATAAAAGCTTATTTTGATGGGATTCCACTTACTACAGGTGATGGAGAAACCACACTTGATGATCTTGATTTGGCATCTATTGAAAAAATAGAAATTATAAAAGGTCCAAATTCTACTAGTTTTGGATCGGGATTAGGCGGTGTGATTCAGTTATTTTCTAAGGAAACACCTGTGAAAGAATCTTTTGGTAAATCAACACTCACTTCGGGTAGTTTTGGATTACTACAACAACGACTTTCAGCAGGTTATAGTGATGCTAAAACCAATTTGTTCAGCAGTTACACGGATTTAGAAACAGAGGGATTTAGAGCCAATAGTTCGTACAAAAGAAAAACAGTCAATTTGCATGGTAGACAAAAATTAAGCACCAAAGGGAATTTATCTTTTTTAGGAACTTTTACGCGTTTAAAGGCTTTTATTCCAAGTTCTATTAATGAAACTGATTTTAAAAACAATCCGGAAAAAGCAGCTGGCACTTGGGCTGCAGCTCAGGGTTTTGAATCCTATGATAAATTTCTTTTGGGACTGGGTTACGAGAATCAATTTTCAAAAAAGTGGTCGTTACAAACCAACCTTTTTTCAAATTTTAAAGACGCATACGAACCGAGGCCTTTTGATATTTTAGAAGATAATACAAGGTCGCTGGGATTTCGTTCGAATGTGAATTACAAGGATACAATGTATGCTTTGCCCTTTGAATTGAGTTTGGGGACGGAGGTATTAACCGAAAAGTACGAGTACACGCTGTACCGAAATTTATATCAATCTCAACCCGGTCAAGGCAGTATACAAGGTGATCCGTTCAGTGCCTTTAAACAAAATAGAAACTACAGTAACTTTTTTATTCAAATGGAGTTTTGGCTCAGTCAAAAATTACATGTAGAAACTGGATTGGCATTAAATACCACTTCTTATACTTTGGCAAATGTTTTTACGGCTGCTAATGCCAATAAAGAACCCTATACTTTTGGATCAGTGTGGTCTCCGCGACTTGGCTTGTCTTATAAATTAGATAACGGTAAGAATCTTTATGCTTCGCTCAGTAAGGGGTTTGCTGTTCCTACAGTTGCCGAAACGTTGACTCCAGAAGGTCAGATAAACACCAATTTGAAGCCTGAAATGGGCTGGAATTATGAATTAGGTTTTAAAGGGAATTGGTTGGGAAATAAAATTTATACCGAAGTAGCATTGTATTCGACTCAAATTTCCAATTTATTGGTGGCAAGACGCACTGCTAACGATCAATTTATAGGAATTAATGCAGGAAGTAGTTCGCATTCAGGATTGGAATTTTTGTTGAATTATAAATTTTTAGATAATACGCAATTTCAAATTTCATCCTATTTTTCAGGAGCAATGAATGCATATAGATTTAAAGAATTTATAGAAGATACTACTGATTATTCAGGCAATCAATTAACTGGAGTTCCTGAATCGCAATTTAACTTTGGATTGGATTTAACTGCTAAAAATGGCTTTAGTGTGAAAACCTCTTTCCGAACCATGGGCAGGATTCCATTAAATGATGCCAATACTAAATATAGCGAAAGGTATGCGCTACTAGACATTAAAAGCAGCTATGTTTTTGCAATAGCAAAAGTGCTACAAACTGAGTTAAATGCGGGGATTAATAATGCTTTAAACCGTAAATATGCGGCTAACATTTTACCAAATGCGGTTGGTTTTGGCAGTGCTGCGCCAAGGTATTTTTATCCAGGAAATCCTGTAAATTACTATGTAGGATTTTCAGTAACGTATTATTTTTAAAACTGCATTTTCAGTATATTTTTATTTTTTTAAGCTAGCGACTTCTTTCACAGTAACAATTTTTGTTTGCTTGTTGCTCCACGAACTCATTACGTAGTTCATCACATCAGCAACTTCTTGGTCAGTGAGATCCATCGACGGCATGGCATTTTTGTACTTGATTCCATTGACAGTTATTTCGCCACGCTGTCCATATTTTACTGCAGCAATACTTTCTTTTCTTTTCTTACTAAGCCAATCTGATCCATCAAGAGGAGGAATTCTTTTTTCACTGCCCTTGCCATTAGCGCCATGACATTGCATACAAAAATCAGTGTAGATCTCTTTTCCAGGTGGTTGCGTATTAGAATGTTTTGAAGCTTTATTGTCTAATGTTATGTAGTTATGACTTTGTATTTGATTTTCAAAAGCTAGAAAACTTAAAAATACGATTCCAGTACCTATAAATAATTTAGTAGTTATCATGATTTAGTTGGGTATAATTTTAACGATTCCTTCTCCTTCAACTCCCATGTAAATGAAGCCATCTGGACCTTGTGCTACATTGCGCACGCGACCCACATCAGTTGCTATCTTTTGTCTGTCAATTACTTTATCCCCATTTAATTTAACCAATTCTAGATACTGAAATTTTAATGAACCTACTAGCAAATGTCCTTTCCACTCGGGATATTTATCACTGGTAACAAAGGTCATGCCACTGGGTGCAATAGAAGGCAACCAATAATATATTGGGTTTTCAATGCCAGGTTTGGTTTTTTCAGTACTAATGGTGGTATCGTCATAATCAATTCCGTAGGTTACCACAGGCCATCCATAATTTGCTCCTTTTTTGATAATATTGATTTCATCGCCACCTTTTGGTCCATGTTCATGTGCCCAGATAGCTCCCGTTGCAGGGTTTTTTGCGATTCCCTGTGGATTGCGATTTCCATAGGTATAGATAGCTTCTTTGGCACCGTTAAGTCCCACAAAAGGGTTGTCCTTAGGAATGCTACCATCATCATTTAGGCGATAAATTTTTCCACCATCGCGCTTAAGTTCTTGTGGGTTTACAAAATGTTCTCCTCGTTCCCCAACCGAGAAATACAGATAACCATCGTTGTCAAACACAATTCGGGAGCCAAAATGCTGTCCTTTTGTAGTATTGGGCGTAGCTTTGTAAAGTGATTCTATCTGGGTCAAACCTCCATCAACTAATTTGGCACGAATCAATTTAGTATTTCCACCAGTACCTTCTCCTTCATCAGAAGCATACGTAATATAAATCCATCCATTTTTAGTGTAATCCGGATGTAGCACAATGTCTAGCAAACCACCTTGTCCACGTGTGTACACTTTTGGAACGTTTTTCACAGTTGTTTTTGTACCATTTTTAATATGATAAAGTGTACCACTTTTCTCAGTGACTAATAATGCTCCGTCCGGTAGCCAAGCCATTCCCCACGGAATAGCAATATCTGGTGCTACGGTTTCTAAGGTGTACTTTTTTACTTCTTCTTTTATTGTAATGTCGTCTTGTTTAACCTGAGCCTCACATTTAAGGGTGAGAAAATTTATAATGAAAAGAGAAATGAATGTGATTTTTTTCATCGGAATATTATTTAAGATGCAAATGGTGTAATAAAGATACTAAAATCGTAGTTAAAACAAAAATAGGCTCAAATGATTAAATTAGAACATGTGATTTAATAGCCAAGAAGTAAACGACTAGAAACAACAATTTGCATCAGAAGGTTAAGAGGTTATGCGCTTAGATTGTAAATATCGGCATTATGCCACAAAAAAATAAGTCTTACGTTCTTTGGCAAGAAGTAAGACTTATAAATGTATGTAACTAATTTGTACTTAGTAACCTCCTCCAGTATTAGTAGTTGTTGTAGTTCCCTTAACTAATTGACCTCTTATTTCACCATCAGTAAATGTAGAAGAGTGCAGATTTACATAATAAAGATTAGCCATAAGGTCTGCCTCTTGTTCTGGAGTTAAAGTAGCACTCGTATAACTAAGCGGAGATACAAGAGCAGTGAATGGAAAAACTACGCTTCCATTTGTTCCGGCAGCTCCTTTATGGATATGTCCTGATTTAATAGATGAAACGTTGTGTGTTACTGTGATTGTAAATACTTTTGTAGTATTGTTAAATTTAAGTGTTGCGGTACCCATAGCAGCAGAGTTGTTTGCTGGAACCTCGTTTGATCCCATTAACATATCAGCCGAAAAAGTCGTAATACTTTGTCCTGGAGTTGGTTCATCCTTATTACAAGATGATAAACTTACTAAAAGGAATAATGCTGTAAATAAACTAATTAATTTTTTCATGGTTGTGTATTTTTCTATTTTGTTTAACAAACTTAAATAAATATTAAACAAAAATTGGTATTTAACAAAATTTTAACTCCTAATAGCGCTTTTATGCCTCTTCAGGAGAAAGATGACGCTTTACTTCTAATGGAAATAGTTCTTTGTAAATCGTTAAATAAAGAATCTAAAATAATATAAGATTTCATTTTTCCATTTTTGAAGAAGTTTTTTTTTTACTTTTAATGAAATGCTTTTTTAATTGATTATTTCATACATGTTTCGACAAAGTAACCATTTCAAATCGCTATCGCAAATTGTTGTTGCACCTGTAATTGTTTCTTTCGTGAAATGCAAAAACTTAATTTATACCGTTTACTATTCAACTCGTTTTTGTTTTCTGTGCAATACCTCTTTTTCTATTGAACAGTTGTAGATAATTTTATATATTTTGTTTAACTTTGCAACCAAAATTATAAACAAAACAAATATAATATTAATTTTGGATGTTTGTATGCGTTTTGGGTCAACCCAAAATAGTTACATTCAGGGCTACTATTAAAAATCGAATGGTAAGGTGCAATTTTAAAACAAGTAAATTTTTGCCTGAAATTAAAATAGAATAAAATGGAAAATAAAAAACCAGACAATGTTGTTTATTCAGTTGAAGCGAGATATAATGCAAACGTTTTGCCTTATGCTACAAGTGTAGGAGCGCCCGTGATTCGGGTTGATGATGTGGTATCGTGGAAAAGTAGAGGGATCGATAATGTAAACAAAGAATTGGGAATTAAATTCAACGAACTGAAACTGCAATACCAAAAGTTGATGGAGGATTTTGAATGGAATGAATTAGTATACAGTGCTAAATTTTCATTTGAACCAGTAATTGGCGAAATTTATCATTTGTACAGAGACGCCCAAGGGATAAATTTTCTTTCTTTGATTGGACCGAATGAATGGAACAAGGAACACATAGGGACTTTTAAACTTAATAGCGATAAAAAATGGATTCTTCTTAATGCGAATGATTCTAGTATGATGTAAAATAAATTGCGAAAGAGTGGTTTCACCAAAGGTCAAGAAGCTCAAAAAAGCAAAACTAATGTTTAAAGTAAAAGGGTAGAAAATTTCGATTTTCTACCCTTTTTTTTATTCTGGAAATCCAATTTACAGCATTGTTGTATAAAATAATTCTTGTCTTTTTGTATTTAATCCAGAATAACAATTAAATCTCGACTGCGCTCCATTTGACAAGATTGATACCATTTAATTATTTTATTTCCTTATCTAAAATAATGGCAGGAATTTGCTGTTTCATTACAAAAGCATTAAATTCCTTGACATCTTTATCCACGATATCTTTTATTTTCTTGATTTCGGCATCTATTTTCATAGCTAAATCTTCATAAACAACATAAGCATTTCGGGTTGGTTTTGATTCCGATGACGAAATATTGGATCCTAATCCAGCCATTTTATCGTTCAATTGAATTGGGTAAGCTAACACATCTTGTGGTGCTTTAGCTTTTGGCTGCATTAATGATGACTCAATTTTATCCAAGTTTTCCAGAGTCGATTTCGTCATTTTTTTCATTTGATTGACAGCCACAGTATCTTTTACAGTAGCCATATATCCATTAATTTGTGTGCGGATTTTTCTCAGTTGGTTAATCGCAATATGAGCTTCATTGACTTTTTTATTGACTTTTTGGTGCAAGTCAAATTGCTCTTTTAAATCAGCATCACTCGTGGTCACTCGTGGATCAAGTTTGATTTCAACAGCTGCTTCTGCAATAATGGTTTTGTCTTCAATTAACCGAACAATATAAGAACCCGGTACTACTTTTGCGCCAACACCAGACCCTGCCCACATTACATTAGTTCCGTCAACTGCAGTTGCATTTGGGTAGCGCATATTCCATTCAAATGAATTCATGCCTGCTTTTGCGGTGATGAAACCAGCTTGCTCTTTTTTAGGATCTTGATAAAATTCTTTGGAAATTTTCATGGGTTCACCCTTCAAGTCTTTAGTTGAAGAGTAGGTATTTATCGTATCTCCTTTTGATGTCAGAAACTGTAATTTTATCTCAGATGAAGGCTTCTTCTTGAAATAGTAACGAACAATTACACCATTTGGCGCATTAGTTCCAGAACTCATGTCATCTCTTTGTCCGCCTTGCATTCTATAAGCAGGACGCGGTTTAAAAAGGTGTTTGTCTCCTTTTGTTGTTTTGTCTTTTATTTCATAAAGCGGCGTAATATCATCTAAGACCCAAAAAGCACGTCCATGCGTAGCAACAATTAAATCCTTTTCTCTTTTTTGAATTCTTAAATCTCTAATAGGCGTTAGCGGCAGATTCAAGTTTAGTTTTTGCCAAGAATCTCCATCGTTAAAGGAAACATAAACGCCTCGCTCAGTTCCAGCAAACAATAATCCAGGTTTGTTAGGATCTTCACGTAATACTCTGCAATATTCATCAGATGGAATCCCATTGGTTATTTTAGTCCAACTTTTTCCATAATCAACCGTTTTGAACATATACGGTGTACGATCGCCGTACATGTATTTATTGGCTGTTAAATATGCTTTTCCTTTTTCGTGTTCTGAAGTGTGAATCATACTAATCAAAGAAAAGTCAGGCAATACTGTTGTTGGTAATGAGATATTCTCCCATTTTGCCCCATCGTTTTTAGTGATATGTACCAAACCGTCATCCGATCCGGTCCAGATAACCCCTTTTTCTAGCGGTGATTCTGAGAGGGTGAATATAGTAGCGTATACTTCTGCTCCTGTTTGATCCTTAGTTATTGGTCCGCCCGTTTCTCCTGTAGTTTTTGGATCATTTCGGGATAAATCAGGACTTATAATTTCAAATGAATGACCTTGATCTTCCGTCACGTGTACAACCTGAGAGGTAACATACATTCTTTTTGGGTTGTGAGGCGAAAAAACAATTGGATACGTCCATTGAAAACGGTATTTTTTGGCATTAGAAGGAGCTCCAATATTCGATTCTGGATACGGAGAGATATCTTTTCCTTGACCTGTTTTTTTGTTGTAAGAACTCAATTGACCGTCGTACTCACCACCATATGTAATGTCAGCATTCGTTGGATCTGCCTCGATATATCCTGCTTCTCCACCTGCAGCGGCGTACCAAGATTCAGGACCTATACTATTGCCACTAGTTCTAGAAGCAATCCGAATGGAAGAATTGTCTTGCTGAGCTCCGTAGATATTATACGGGAATTCATTGTCTACTGATACATGATAAAATTGAGCGGTTGGTGTGTCTAGTTCCGTGAAGGTTTCCCCACCATTAAAGGTAACTTCTCCACCGCCATCATCGCCAATGATAAAATTGTCTGGGTTTAAAGGATTTATCCATACATCATGTGTATCTCCGTGTCGGACATTTATTTTTTTAAAGCTTTTACCGCCATCACTGGTTTTCCAAGCATCTACATTTAATACAATTAATCCATTTTCGTTTTTAGGATCGGTTTGTAAATTCATGTAATACCATGGTCTTTGCCAAAGATTTTTATCTTCATTAATCAATTCCCAGTGCTCACCTGCATCATCAGATCGATACAGTCCGCCTTTTGTATTTTCGATCAAAGCATACAAGCGATTTGAATTTACTGCAGACACAGCGATTCCCATTTTTCCGAGGATTCCAACTGGCATTCCTGGTTTTTCGTTAAGCGATTTCCAAGTATCCCCACCATCAATAGATTTGTACATCCCGGATCCTTTTCCACCAGATGACATGGAATGACCGTTACGATACCCTTCCCAAAGCGTTGCGTAAACAATTCTAGGATTGGTAGGATCGATACGAACACACATGGCGCCTGTTTTTTCATCTTTTGAAAGAACTAATTGCCATGTTTTTCCTCCATCTTGTGAGCGGTAAACACCGCGTTCCGGATTAGATTTAAAAGGATTACCCATGGCAGCTACAAAAACAATATTGGCATCAGTGGGATGCACTTCTATATTAGCAATTGCATCCGCTTTATCTAGTCCAGATTTGGACCAAGTTTTTCCGCCGTTTACAGATTTATACATTCCGTCACCAAAAGAGATATTAGATCGCATATCCGCTTCGCCCATCCCTACGTATACCACATTTGCATCAGATGGAGCTACTGTTATAGCACCTACGGCCGATGATTTAAAAATACTATCAGAAATAGGAAACCATTCATTTCCTCCATCAATTGTTTTCCAAACGCCACCTCCTGTTGAACCAAAATAGTAGGTCAAAGGGTGGTTGGCATGTCCCGCCACGGCAAGTGATCTTCCCGATCGAAAGGGTCCGATATTTCTCCATTTAAGAGCATTGAAGAGACTATCTGAGACAAAATTTGAAGTGGTTTTACTCTTTACATTCTTTTTTTGCCCATAACTTAATCCGGTAGAAAGCGTTATGAAAAATGCAAGAACGATACTCAAGTGAATTTTTTTAAAATAAGTTTGGTTCATAGTTTTTAATAGATTGGTTATTGGTTATTAAATTTTAGCGTACAAAGGGGTTTGTCATTTCCAGTTATAAACACCGTATATTGGAAAAATACATACCTAATTGGTTATCAAATATAAGAATTAATTAAGTAGTTTTTAAAATCCCAAAATAATGAGGATATTGAACCTTTTTTTTCACAAGGTTGCTGTTGTATCGATTAGTTAAATCATCATTATAAAGCAAAAAGTTTTGGCTAGAGAAAGATTTTGAAAAAGTAAAAGGCTGGTATTGCTGTATGTAAAAGTGTTTTTAGTACTAGAGTTTAGCCCTGATAGCAGTGGAGCTCCTTATGAGGTAGCCGTAGATTTTTTCTTGGCAGAAAGAGCGACTCCCATTTTCTGGGGAGCTCCTTTATGCTAGTTGAAAAAACAAGGATAGGAATAAGAGCGTAACGAACTACAGAAATAGCTCCTTGTTATTTTTAGAGTTAGGAATACATTACAAACAAAAAAGACTACCGTTCCCGATAGTCTCTTTTTTACTTTACGAAATAGTTAACCAAAACCCCATTTATAACAATGGAAAATCATAAAGCAATACTTTATTTCGAATCCAATTTTGTTGTAAACACCGCAAAAGTTTTTGTTCAAAATAGTTCAAGCAAGTCCAATTACTTAAATAGGTGACAAACATAAGGAGGGTTGTGGTAACTATTTTACGGGAAACCGTAAAGTGTTTTTTTTTTTAAACTAAATGTACTTACGCATGGAAGTTGAAGAATTGGTTGGGGTTACAAGAGTTTTAAAACAAAAAAAGACCTTACATTGCTGTAAAGTCTTTTTGAAATTATTTTGAACTGAAAACTAACTTCTTAAAATGATGTGATTAAAGTAAATTTCATTACACAATTTTGTTGTCATATTCATTCTAAAATAGTTTATTTTCCAAAATGAGGTCAAAATTAAAAGCATAATCATTTTTACTTCCCTTGAGCAAAACCCCCTGTTTTTCTAGGTTGTTGCAAATGTTTCTCACTTTTCTACCGAGAGTTTCATATGTTTTACCCACTATTTCTTTACCGTGCATACGGCGATATGCTTCAGGAGTAATTTCAGCTGCCTTTAGTGCTTTTTGATTATATTTTGTATAGAGATAAATAAGGTTCAAAATATGTTTTGCCACTATATCGTAATGTATATATTCATTCCCTAAAAGCTGAATGAATTCGTCAGTAAAGTCTGTTTTTAAAAGTGTTCTGTCAAGAACATAAACAGGATTTTCTTCGGTGCTGACTGCGTGTTCAATGATTAATTGCCCTTTTTTCAGAGCTTCAATAACAGTAAAGTGATTGTTGCTTTCTGTTAATAAAATTGAGAATAACCTTTGTCGATTTACCAACTCGGATTTGTAAAAATATGCTAGTACAGCTTTGTGTTCAAAGGTCAATTCGCTTTTTAATTTTGTTGTCAAATAAAAACCAAAACCTTGCAGCCATGTTTCTATACTTTCATCTACCAGCTTCCCTGAATGGATCTTTAAACTAATGATCCCTTCTTTAATTTCGTAAGTAGGTAAATCGATTTCATTATCAAGAGCAGCATTAACTAGTGATGCCATTCCTCGACCTTGACTTTCTATTTTGTCAAAAACTTTAAGTACAGAAGCTAGTTTTGGATTCTTGCTTTCTGGAATTCCGGGAATTAACCGACGAACAGCGATATCTGTTTCGGTGTTTATAATTTTAATTTTTTCTTTAAATGAGCCAGGATTCTTTATTTCTATATATCGGTTGGGTTCTACAGTTACCGTAACAAAATTATCCATCGTATAATCCCGATGTGCTAAAGCATTATTGATGGTTTCACGAATTAGTTTTTCTGGATATTCGGGTTCGCTCTTCCCTCCTTCACGAATAGTTCTATTAATTTTGATATGCCCCCAAATGTATCTAAATGTATCTTCCATTAAATTGATAACATCATTACGAAACAATTTTTTGTCTTTTCCAATATCGATACTAGTATCATAATAACAATTAACTTCAACTCTTGAACCTAAAAAATGAAAAGGTTCATCCCCGCAAACCAACATTCCTAATGTCGTTATCCATTCTTCTTTGATGAAATGTTGTTTGTTTAAAAACGATTTTGCCTGATCGTGACTCGCTTTTAAGGTTTCGTTCCTAATCTCTTTATTGAGAAGGTTGATATAGTAATTGATTTTGTCTAAACTTAAATCTTCAATAGTTGCATTTTTAACCTTTGCTAATTCTTTAGCGTATTCAACTTCTATTTTATATTCTTTTTGTCTTTGAATTTTTGAAACTGGAATTATTTTGTCCTGAGTTAATTTTCGTTCGTAATAGGAGCCATCAAAACGTAAAAATTTATCGTCGTCAGCCAAAGAAAAGACTACTATTTTTGCTATTTCTCCATCTAAAAAATTTTCGTAATCAAAATAAATATGATTAGATAAATCTACAAGTTGATCATTGTCATTTTTGAAAAATTTAGAATGTAGATCAATTAAATTACTTTCGTTATTTCTATTAAATCCAGTGAAAGAGTATTTCTTTTCACGTTCTCTAATACCACAAATAACAGTTCCTCCATCTGTATTCAAAAAAGCGCAGATAGTTTCATGAAGAGATTTCCAGTCCCCCTTAGTTGATAAATCTTTCAATTCTACTTTAGATTTTTCAACATCGACAAATACGCCACTTTGAATGGAGTCAGCTATTGTATTTATGGTTTGGGATATAAATTCTGATTTCATTCTTCGACCTATTTGTAATTGATTTATAAAATTACTGCTTTTTATTTAGATAAAATATCAATTTTTTTATCTTGAAAAAAAGATACGATTTCAAATACATTTCCAATTCACATTTTTTTGCATAATCGAAAATTTTCATTTCGAAAAAGTATAAAACAAAAAAACCCGATACTTGCGTATCAGGTTTTAAAAAGCTCCCTCTCTTGGGCTCGAACCAAGGACCCTCTGATTAACAGTCAGATGCTCTAACCAACTGAGCTAAGAAGGAAACTATATGTCTTTATTCTAGTATTGAATGAACGTTTTTAATTGCTTATAAGTGCTGTTTGATTCACTTGTAAAGCGGTGCAAAGATAGGCTATCATTTGGTTTATGCAAATAAAAAGCAAACTTTTTTTATTTTTTTTTACTTCCCTAAAATTGCCTTGTAAATGTCGTTTCCGTTCGCAAATAGTAGCAGTGTGATAAGTAAAACAAAACCAACCATTTGTGCGTTCTCCAGGAATTTATCGCTAGGTTTTTTGCCCGAAACAATTTCATATAATAAAAACATCACGTGACCACCATCAAGCGCAGGAATAGGCAATAAGTTCATTACACCAAGCATTATGGATAATAAAGCCGTGATATTCCAGAAAACTTCCCAGCTCCAAGTATTAGGGAAAACATTATAAATAGCATGAAATCCTCCTACTTGCTTGTAGGCTTTAGTTTCTGGATTGAAAATCATTTTGAGTTGTTTTCCGTAACCAAATAATTTGTCTTTACCCCTTTTTAGACCGATCGGGATGGATTCAGTAAGAGAATATTTTTTTTCTGTTATTTTGTAATATCCTAATTTAGCTAATAATGAGGCCTCTAATTCGCCAAGTTGTACACCTAGCTTGCCATCTTTGGATACAACAACTTGTATTTGTTGTTCTTTTTGGTTTCTAATAATGGTAGCAGTAATAGTTTTGTTTTTATTATTTAACAAAATCTTTTTAACTTGATCCATATATTTAGCTTCCTGTCCATCCAAAGCTAAAAGTAGGTCATGTGCTTTTAAATTTTTATTAGTGGATTCCGCTGGAATTTCATTTATATAAAATGGTATTCTCATTGAAGCCGGAGGAACACCTTCTTCTTTTCTTTGATCAGCAAAATCAATTGGCATGGTTATTTCTTTTTGAACACCATTTCTATCGATTAATACTCTTTTTGACATCACAAGGTTCATGTTTAAGTCATTGTCAATTTTTTCAAGCTTTTCATCATCAATTGATATTATTTTATCTCCCGTTTTGAAACCAGCTTTCATCATGGCTTGACTTTCAATGTTCAATCCATCTTTCAAATCTTCATTAGCTATGAAGGTATCGCCATAAGCAAATGCCATACCTATATATATAATGAAAGCCAAAATGAAATTTATCGTTACGCCACCCAACATAATAATTAAACGTTGATAAGCTGGTTTAGATCGAAATTCCCATGGTTGTGGGGGTAAAGCCATTTGTTCTTTGTCCATACTTTCATCAATCATACCTGAGATTTTCACGTATCCACCAAGAGGTAACCAACCAATTCCGTACTCGGTTTCGCCAATTTTCTTTTTGATAAGGGAATATTTAACATCAAAAAATAAGTAGAATTTTTCGACTCTGATTTTAAACAATTTAGCAGGAATGAAATGTCCTAATTCGTGAAGTATAATCAGTAATGATAAGCTCAATAAAAATTGAGAAAGCTTGATAACTATGTCCATTTATTTGTCATTGCGAGGAGTGAAGCAATCTTATCCTCTTATTAATTTAGATTTTAAAACTCACAAAAGTAGGGTTTTCTATTTGTATATTTTGCAATAATTATTCCATACCATTTTAAATGTTTGTTAATTATTATAAATTCATTTTTTTCGTTTGACTCCTCTCCCTTAACTTTACATTTAGAAACAAAAATTTCTCGTTACCTTCACTTTAAAATTAATTGTATGTCTTCAAAATTATTTTCTCCTCTTTCTTTAAAAAGCATCACGCTAAAAAATAGAATTGCTATTTCTCCAATGTGTCAATATTCAGCTATTGATGGCTTTGCCAATGATTGGCATTTGGTGCATTTAGGCAGTCGTGCTATTGGAGGTGCAGGATTAATTATTCAGGAAGCGACTTCTGTTTCTCCTGAAGGTCGGATTTCTCCTGAAGATTTAGGTCTTTGGAAAGACGAGCAGATCGAGAAATTGCAACAAATTAATAGTTTTATTGTCAGTCAAAATTCGGTTCCAGGTATTCAGTTGGCGCATGCCGGACGTAAAGCAAGTGCAGCATCACCATGGAACGGAGGCAGGAAAGTAGCCATAGAGCAGGGCGGTTGGAACACGGTGGCGCCAAGTG
Source organism: Flavobacterium sp. DT2-2 (assembly GCA_051990185.1). GTDB lineage: Bacteria > Bacteroidota > Bacteroidia > Flavobacteriales > Flavobacteriaceae > Flavobacterium. Next base: position 136,244 of record JAFCUE010000001.1, read on the forward strand.
CCGTGGCGTATCACGAAAACGAAGAAGTGCCTCTTGCATTAGACAAAACGGGCATTCAAAAAGTAATTACCGATTTTAAGTCGGCTACTAAAAGAGCAGTTAAAGCAGGCTTTCAAGTTATGGAAATTCATGCTGCGCACGGGTATTTGATGCACCAGTTTTTATCTCCTTTGTCTAATTTTAGAACCGATGAATACGGTGGAAGTTTCGAAAACCGAATTCGTTTAACGTTAGAAGTACTTGAAGCAGTGCAATCAGAATGGCCAGAAAATTTGCCTTTATTGGTTCGAATTTCAGCTTCAGATTGGGCAGCAGGTGGTTGGGATTTGGAGGAATCCATTCAACTTTCTAAAATTTTAAAAGAAAAGGGAGTAGACTTAATTGACGTTTCATCCGGCGGAGCGGTTTCGCACCAACAAATTCCGTTAGGTCCAAATTACCAAGTCGCTTTTGCCGAAAGCATAAAAAAGGAAGCTGGAATCCCAACGGGTGCTGTTGGCTTAATTACTGAAGCTGCTCAAGCCTCCGAAATTATTGCTTCGGGAAAAGCAGATTTAGTATTGTTTGCGAGAGAATCATTGCGTAATCCGAATCTCGGATTGACATTTGCAGATGATTTGGAAGCAGAAATCACTTGGCCAAAACAATACGAAAGAGCTAAAAAGTAAATAATAAACGTATTATTTTTGTCATTCCGACGAAGGAGGAATCTCCGTTAAGTGAGTTACTTAATGAGATTCCTCCTTCGTCGGAATGACAATTTTCAGCATAAATAGTATAAAGATAAAACCATGTATAAAATAAAAACTGCCTTACTCTCTTACGGGATGTCTGGCAAAGTGTTTCACACGCCTTTTTTAAATTTTCATTCAGGTTTTGAATTGCTGGGTTCATGGGAACGCAGTAAAAAGTTAATCCAAATTGATTTTCCAGAGATGAAAAGTTATGATTCTATTGATGAATTGTTAGCTGATGAAGTAGATTTAGTGATTGTAAACACCCCCGTCGAGACGCATTATGAATACGCTAAAAAAGTTTTATTGTCTGGAAAACATGCTGTTGTAGAAAAAGCATTTACGACAACGGTGGTGCAAGCTCAGGAATTGGGGGCTATTGCCAAAGAAAAAAATGTGAAACTTTCTGTTTTTCAAAACCGTCGTTGGGACAGTGATTTCAAAACCGTCCAAAAAATTCTTTCAGATGAGGTTTTGGGCGATATTGTGGAAGCCGAATTCCACTTTGATCGCTACAATCCGCTTTTGAGTCCAAAGCAACATAAGGAAACTCGCAATTCAGGCGCAGGAATTCTAAAGGATTTAGGACCACATTTAATCGATCAGGCCTTGTGTTTGTTTGGACTACCACAATCGGTTTTTGCTGATATCCAAATCACAAGAGCGCAGTCTTTAGTCGATGATTACATTGATATTCTACTGTATTATTCAAGTTTTCGAGTGCGATTGAAAGCAGGTTTCTTTGTCCGAGAAGCCATTCCAGCCTATGTTATTCACGGGAAAAAAGGTTCGTTTTTGAAGCCACGTGGGGATGTTCAGGAAGACGAATTAAAATCAGGAAAAAAACCAAATTTAAATACTTGGGGAACCGAATCGGTCGGGAAAAGAGGTTTATTACACACTGAGATTGATGGACAAATTATTCATGAAAACATTGCAACATTGCAGGGAAATTATTATGATTTTTTTGACGGTGTTTTTCATTCAATTACAAATGATATTGAAGAGCCAGTTACCGCAACTGATGGAATACACGTTATGAAAATCATTGAAGCAGCTATAGAAAGTAGTGCGCAACAAAAAGTAGTTTTGCTTTAAACATTCCTGTTATTTTGTATGGATTAGATATGAAATCATGCAAGATTATTTCACGATTAGTTGGTTTACAAAATAATTTTGTTTCCATATACCTCCATTTAAAGGATACCAGTAAATAGCATTACTTTTTTGAATTATGCTTTCATTAGTTCTACTTTATATCACCTTTTTTAAATTTTCATTAAAAGCTTGTTTGTTGAAATCTCACCTATTTTTCAGATACTTAAAGGGTAAATAATTTGTAATAAAATCGATGACACAAAAAAAATTAGCAAAAAAAATATTTTATGTGCTTATTTTTAATACATTTATTCTTATAATTCTTTCTAGTAAAATAATAATTAGACGCTAAAATAGAAATACCACATTTTTCAGCACGATTGTATTTAAGATTTATACCACTTTTCCAAAATTCACATTTAGTTATTTTTAAGATGTTGTCCCAATAGGGAGGACTAATTCTATGCTTTTTGTTCAACCGTTAAATTAATTTATACGGTTGAACGATTGGCTAGAAGTGCTAAAATCAAATGGGTATTGATTGTAATGTTTGAGCAATCCTAGTATCATTATAAGGTGAATCTATGAATAAATTATGGGTAGTTTTTTTCTTTTTGGCGCAAGTAGGTTCTGTTGTCGCACAAAATAAGACTGGTTTTTTTGGTAAGGTTGTCGATTCTAAAACTCAAAATCCATTAAGTTTTGTGGTGGTTAGTGTCCAGAATTCGGCACTCATGCAACTTACAAACGAAGATGGTTCTTTTAATTTTGATAACGTTCCAGCAGGAAATATATTAGTACTTATACGCAGCCAAGGATTTCAAGACAGCTTGTATCCCGTAGCAATCACCGCTGGAAACATGCTTGATTTAGGTACGATAACGCTAGAGGAAGACCAATCTATAGAACAACAAAGTAGTATTATCACGCTTATGGAAAGCGATTTCAGTGATGAAAATAGCAGTTCTGAAAACACTTCGGGATTGTTGCAATCTGCTCGAGATGCCTTTTTGCAAGCTGCAGCTTTCAATTGGGGACAGGCTCGTTTTAGAGTTCGGGGTTTAGATAGCGAGCATGCTACCATGATGATTAATGGAGTGGTGATGAACAAAATCTATGATGGGCGTCCGCAATGGGGCGAGTGGGGCGGATTGAATGATGCGCTACGCAATCAGGAATTTACTCTAGGAACTGCGCCTTCGGATTATACATTTGGAGGTATTTTAGGCACACAAGAAATTAACACACGAGCTTCTATTTACAGGCCTGGCACCCGAATTTCTTTTTCAGGCACCAATACTAATTACAGTTGGCGCACCATGGCCACTCATGCTTCGGGTATCAATATTAGCGGTTTATCCTACGTGGTTTCGGCAGGAAAACGCTGGGCACAAGAAGGCTATTTTGAAGGGACAAATTATGATGCTAATTCTTTTTTTATGAGTGTGGAAAAAAGATTGAATGAACAGCATTCGTTAAATCTAACTGCACTGTATACGCCCAATTCTAGAGCTAAAAATTCTCCAAATACCGCCGAAGTGACGCAATTGACTAACGTGAGATACAACAGCTATTGGGGTTTTCAAGACGGTAAAAAGAGAAATTCTCGTGTAAAAACCATTGAAGAACCTACTATTATGCTCAATCATTATTTTAAAATCAATGATAAAGTCAATTTAAATTCAAGCGTGATGTATCAATTTGGAAAAGTTGCGAATAGTAATATTGATTATCAAAATGCAAACAGTCCAGATCCAACATATTATAGAAAAATGCCTAGTTTTTACAGTTCACTTTATGCGCCAGACAACGGAGAATTTTCGGGAGCATTTACCCCAGATTTTGAAAATGCAGCCAAAAGTAAAGCAGCCTTTTTAACCAATCCGCAAATGGATTGGAGCGCTATTTACCAAGCCAATCAAAATCCAATTTTTGATTCGAATGGAACAATTACGGGTTATGAACCTACAAAAAGCAAGTATGCGTTGTACGAAGATCAAGTTGAAGATCAAACAGCAGTAGCGACAACTAATTTGAATGCAGTTCTCTCGGAGCATATCTCTCTCAATGCGGGAGCATCTTTTAAAAAGTTACAATCGCATAATTTTCAACAGCTTGTAGACTTGCTTGGAGGTTCTTATTTTGATGATATTGATGCGTTTTACAGTGGAAATCAATCGCAGTCAGATTTGAATAATCCAGATCGGCAAGTTGTGGTTGGTGATATCTATGGATACAATTACAATTTGTTTGCCACTATTTTAGAGGCGTTTACGCAGTTCAAATTTACGTACAATAAAGTAGATTTTTATTTGGCTCAAAATTTCTCCAGTAGTATGTATCAAAGAGAAGGCTTGTACAAAAACGGACTTTATCCGACCAACTCTTATGGGAAAAGTGAGCAAGTAACCTTTGAAAACTTTGGCTTCAAAGCCGGATTGCAGTTAAAGATTTCGGGTAAACAGTTAGTGACTTTCAATGCGGCACATTTGACTAAAGCGCCATCCCTTCGGAACACTTTTGCTAATTCACGCTTAAATAATTCTATTGTCAACGACCTAGAAAGCGAAAGCCTAAACAGTGTAGATGCCAGCTACATTTTTCGATCCCCAAAACTGAAAGCCCGACTTACAGCCTATTATGCATCGCTAAAAAATGCAACCCAAATTTCTTTTTTTTATGCCGAAGGAATTTTTGATGATGGTGCAGGCTATTTAAGCACAGATGCTTTTGTGAGTCAGACCTTGACACAATTGAACAAAAAGAATATAGGAGGAGAATTGAGTTTAGAATATCAATTAAGTCAAACTTTTAAAACTACTTTTTCGGCGGCTTTTGGTGAATATACGTATGACAGTAATCCAAATGCTACTTTGACTAATGATGCTCAAGCTTCAGTTAACAACACCAATCCGGTTTTTGATTTTGGTAAGGCTTCACTCAAGAATTATAAGCAAGCGGGAATGCCACAGCAGGCCTATTCTGTAGGACTCGAGTATCGAGACCCCAAGTATTGGTGGATTAGTGCCAATGTGAATTACCTCACGAATAGTTACCTTGATATTGCTCCAATTTCCAGAACAGAAATTTTTTATAAAAATCCAGCAAACGGTTTCAATTTTCCAGAAGCGACTGAAGAACGGGCTGCCGAATTGCTAAAACAAGAAAAATTTGATCCAATAACGCTAGTCAATCTCGTAGGCGGAAAATCATGGAAAATCTACGGTAAGAATGTTGGAATTTTTGCCAGTATCAATAATGTGTTGAACCGTACCTATAAAACGGGCGGATATGAACAAGCCCGAAATGCAAATTTTAGGCAAATTGACCAAGACGTTTCCAGTGGAACTCCTTCTTTTGGACCAAAATATTTTTACGGATATGGCCGAACGTATTTTGTAAATCTCAACATCAATCTTTAAAAATGAAACCTATGAAATCAGATTTTCACAAAGCCTTATTGTTTTTGTTGCTTGTATTTTGTTTCGAAAGTTGCGTGACGGATGAGGTTGCTGCGCCAAAACTCATTTGTACGCAGCCCGATTTGACACCAAATAAAAAGGTTAGCGAGGTATATGCGGTTACAAATGCCCTTGTGTCCCAATATAAGTATGACGATGTCATTGAAGCGTATGTGGTTTCTAGCGATGAAGCCGGAAATTTTTTCAAATCGATCTCCTTTCAAACTTTGGCAACAGCCACAACACCCGCTACAGGGTTTAGTGTTCCCGTAGATGCTAGCAATCTTTATATCGAATTTAGAGTAGGCAATAAAGTCTATGTCAAATTGAAAGATCAGTTTACGGATCTTTATTTTGGGGGTATGCGTATTGGCGGTTTATTTGTAACTGCAGGAAATCAAGGCGCGGTGGGTAGACTCTCGCAAAACGATTACAAAAAAATATTGAACGCCTCGTGTACACAGGTAAAAGAAGAAGAGTTGGTTCGGTCTTTGAACCTATCAGAATTATTGAATGATTCGAATTTAAATACCTTAGTAGAATTATCGGGGGTGCAGTTTGTAGAAGAAGCAATAGGGCGTCATTATTTTGAGGAAGCCAATAATGTAGGTGGTGCCACAAACTGGAGTTTAGTCGATAAATCAGGAAATCAGGTTTACTTGAGAACGAGTAGTTTTGCGGATTTTTCCACAAAAATTGTTCCTAAGGGTAGCGGAAAAGTACGGGGTATTTTAACCAAATTTGGAACGGATTACCAACTCTTACCACGTTCAGAAAAAGATGTGGTGCTTACTGGAGAAAGAGCAGTTCCTTTTTTCTCCCAAGATTTTAAAACTGTTGTAGACCGATCTAATATAAGTTTGCCAGGTTGGGCAAATATCATTCAAAACGGTTCGATTGCTTGGCGTGGAGGCTTTTCTGCCGGGAATGGTTATGCTGAATTTTATTTTTCGGGAACCCGAGTGCTTTCTAATGCGGCTTGGTTGATTTCTCCAAAAATTGATATGGATGTACACACCAAGGAAATGTTAACTTTTAGAACGGCGCAACATCATTTAGATGTCGATTCACCATTGAATGCGCTGGAGGTTTATGTTTCTACCAATTTTAATGGTGTCAATGTTACTGGGGCAACTTGGACGCGGTTGGATGTGAAATTACCCAATCAAGCGACACCCTGGTATCAGTTTGTAGGCAGCGGAGCGGTTGATTTATCAGCGTATACTGGAAAAATTAATATTGCATTTAAGTACGTGGGTTCAGGTCGAAATTTAGCTCTTGACGGTTCTTTTTTAGTGGATGATGTGCAAGTTTATGGAGTCAAATAATTTTTATTATGGCAACAGTCGAAATCACTATATTTGCCATTATTTTAAAATTGAAATCATGAAATACGCCATACTTTCCATCGTTTTTACTCTTTTTATTTCTTGTTCCAAAGAGAAAGAAGTAGATTATGTTGCCCAAAATGAAGAAGAAATTGCTGCTTATGTAGCCAAAAATAAGTTGAATGCTCAACGCAGTGATTCGGGTTTGTACTATGTTATCAATGAAGCAGGTACGGGAAAACAGCCTACTGCAACTTCAAATGTAACGGTGGCGTACAAAGGATATTACACTAACGGAAGCGTTTTTGATCAAAGCAATGCCGACGGAGTTTCATTTGGTTTGCAGGGAGTGATCCGCGGTTGGACCGAAGGAATTCCTTATTTTAAAGAAGGCGGAAGCGGTATTCTTTTAGTTCCTGCTCATTTGGGTTATGGTAATAGTGATAACAGGGGAATTCCTGGTGGTTCCGTACTTATCTTTGATGTAAAATTGATCAAAGTAAATTAACTTCATTCTAAAGGTACTACTAAGTCTAAACGAAAATATATAAAAGCAGGAGTTGTCAATCACAAAGACAAATCCTGCTTTTTTTAGTAGCGTATTTTGCAACACTAAGGTATCGTTCGAAAGTTGCACCGAATAATTTGAATTAAAAATTTAGTTTTGTACTTTGCCAATCCCAAATTCATACCAATCCCAAATGAAAACCTACCTTATTGTTTTATTTATGATAGCTTGTCCTTGTTTGATGCAGAGCCAAGTTTCAGAAAACATCGTTAAGCTCAAGCAAATTAATATTGTAAAGACTAATTTTCGCAATCTCAAAAGCGGAGAAATTGTTAACAAAACCATCTTCTTTAAGGAGGGAAAACTAGAATCCATTAAAACCTCAGACGTTATTCAAAGTTTTTTTTACAATACCAAAGAACTTTTAGACATGACCGTCAAAGAAAGAGTTGGGAGCAACTGGAAAGAAGTGATAAATTATGGATACAATAAAGACGAGCAATTGACCAAGTTGATCAAGCAATACGAAGAGAATGGGGAGCAAGTGACAAAAACGGTCACGATTACGTATGAAGGACCTAGAGTGAAAGTGATTACCAAAAAAAGCAACAGCCCGCAATCTCAAATGGAAGATATTGAATATGTGATTGAAAATGGTTTGATCAACAGACGGTTAACCCGAGATCGGAACCAGCAGATTGTGAATAAAACAGAATACGTTTATTTTAAAGAAAATATAGTCCGGCATAAAGGTCTCATAGGAGACAAATCCATGAAAAATTATACGTTTGACGACAAAAATTCGGTCAACTTATTAATTGTACAAAATGTTTTTGGGGCCAACTACAAAGTAATCGTTCCCTTAGTTTCTTTTCATGAAGAAGAATTTGATATAGGATCAATTGGTGTGAACAATGAACTAGTTTTCTCTTCGACTGCTGTAAACGCTATTGGTAAAAGCCGAAAATACAAGTACAATGCTGCAAACTATCCTATTTCCTGCTCACTTGTGGAAGAAAACGGAATCGTAAAAACAGAATTCAGTTATGTGTATGAGTAAACGGTAGCACCATGTATTTTCTATAGTATTGCATAAAAAAAGGCTGTCTAATCAAGACAGCCTTTTGTAATTTATTACTTTTTTATTTCAACTATACTGATGGCATAGCCTCCTCCTGCTGCCGAAAGTTGGCTGATTTTTGATTTGTTAGTCACCGCTATTTTTCGAATTGAATAGGCTTGTGGGTTGGTTTTGTAATGCGCTTCTTTTGCATCAGCATAAATCGTTGCCATGTATTTTTTTCCTTTGTCTAAGAAATCAAATGAGATGGTAGCGTTTCGTGGCGTTTCACCATTCACGTTACCAATGAACCAGTTGTTCGTTCCTTTCGCTTTTCGGGCAACCGTAATATAATCTCCCGGTTCTGCTTCTAGATATTTACTATCAGACCAATCTACAGCTACGTCTTTTATGAATTGAAAAGCATCAGGAAACTGATCGTAATGTTCTATTAAATCAGCTGCCATTTGCAACGGAGAATACATGGTTACGTACAATGCCAATTGATTTGCCAGGGTGCTGTTGACATGAGAGTTATTGTTAGGACTAAATTTTTTGATATCCATCTCAAAAATTCCTGGAGTGTAATCCATAGGTCCGCCAATCAATCGTGTAAAGGGCAAAAGAGTAACATGGTTTGGTTTTGAACCACCAAAGGCTTGAAATTCAGTTCCTCTCGCCGCTTCGTTACCAATCATATTAGGGTACGTTCTACAAATTCCAGTAGGACGAACCGCTTCATGTGCATTAATCATAATTTTATAATCGGCTGCTTTTTCGACTACATATTGGTAATGATTGATGATGGATTGGCTGTAATGGTGTTCTCCAATAGGTAAAATAGGTCCAACGTAACCACTTTTTACCGCTTCATAACCATTGTCGTTCATGAATTGAAACGCTTTGTCTAAGTGACGTTCGTAGTTTCTAGTTGAACCTGATGTTTCATGGTGCATGATCATTTTTACACCTTTAGATTTGGCATAATCGTGAATTCCTTTCACATCAAAATCAGGATAAGGTGTTACAAAATCAAAAACATAATCTTTGGCATGACCAAACCAATCTTCCCAACCTTGATTCCAGCCTTCTACTAATACACCGTCGAAGCCATGTTTTGCTGCAAAATCGATATATTCTTTTACGTGAGCGGTATTGGCAGCATGTGTGCCATTTGGTTTCGCTTTGGCATAATCAGTAATTCCTAATTGTACTGCTGGAAAATCGTTGGTATAAGACCAAGAGCTTTTTCCTGTGATCATTTCCCACCAAACACCAACGTATTTTACGGGTTTTATCCAAGAGGTATCGTCAATTTTACAAGGCTCGTTGAGGTTTAAAGTCATTTTAGAACTTAAAATTTCTCTGGCATCATCACTCACAATAATGGTTCTCCAAGGCGATTGAGAAGGTGTTTGCATATAGCCTTTATCGCCTACTGCATCTGGAGTTAAATGCGATTCGAAAATCATAGTTGCATCGTCTAAATCCAAGTTCATCAACGAATAGTTAATTAAAGCCGCTTCATGTAGGTTGATGTACAAGCCGTCATTCGATTTCATCATCAAAGAAGTTTGCACGCCAGTATCTGAAAACCAAGTTTGCGACGCATTTTCGGTTCTTGCTTTAGAAGATAAACCTCTAATTTCAGATAATTTAGAAGTAGTATAATCGTATTCTTGTGTGTCATAATCTCCCGAAATCCAATACGCTTTGTGATCACCCGTCATGGCAAACTGGGTTTTTTCTTCTTTAATGATAAAATATACCAGGTTTTTTTGTGAAGGAAACTCATAACGGAAACCCAGTCCATCGTCAAATAAGCGAAACCGGAGCAGCAGTTGTCTATCGGTTCCTTTTTGATTTAAAGTCACTGCAAGTTCGTTATAATGATTGCGAATCGAAGCTACTTCTCCCCAAACGGGTGTCCAGTTTTCATCAAAAGTCGTTGTTTTTGTATCTAAAATAGTAAAATCATTTAGCAGTGATTTTTTGTCATTTTTCAACTCTAGACCCAATTTACTAAGTTTTACCACTGCTTTACTTTTATAATTCAAGCTGTATGTGGGCGTGCCATCATTTTGTAACGCAAATTCCATTACAAAATTTCCGTTTGGTGATTGTAACCTTTGAGCGTTGGTGGAGTTAAAAATCGTCAGCCACAGGAGCGTAGCGAAAAAAAATTGCTTCATTTTTTTTTAGGTATAAATTAATAATTAGTCTTATTGTGGTTTAATAGTATTAGGATAAAAATGTTTTTTACGAAATCGATTTATTTAAAAACTCAAAAGTGTTCCAGATTTCGACAAAGTAAAAGTAAACGCTTTACGCGTTACCTGTTTTTATCATTTTAAAAAAGTAGATTGTTTTTCGATTTAGGTTATGCAATATATTGAATAATAGCGCATTATATATAATAATCATACAAAAAAAGTGGTGGATATATAATAAAAAAGAGTTCTTTTAAGGTATTTTAATCGCCAAGACCTCGTTGTAAAACAGATTTTTTCTATTTTAAATGGGTTCCAATCCGCATTACTGAAGCTTCAAAATCTTCTCTTGGACCTGCAGCTTTATTCTTGAGTTGCGAACGGTAATTATAAATTGTAGATACTGAATACCGTAGAAAAGTCGAAATTTTTGCGCTGTCTTTGATACCCAAGCGAATGAGTGCAAAAATTCGTAGTTCCGTATTCAGCAGTTCGCCTTCCTTCAATGGTGCTATTGCATCCTCAACTAATAAAGCACGGAATTCTGTTATGAAATTAGGAAATAGCTGCAAGAATGTTTTGTCAAAAGTAGTGTAAAACGTCGCGAGCTCATTTTCGACAAATTGTTTCGATTTTACAGCACTAATCAAGTTGTTCATTTTTCCTGTTGTTGCCATGACATTCAATTTTCGGCGGTATTCGTCTAACTTACCAATATAATCGGAACATTGATCCATGTAGCGACCAATGTATATTTCTTTCAAAAGATTAGCTTCGGTTAATGTATAATTAGTTTCATTTAGCTTTTCATTGAAAATGTTTAATTCGGTATTTAACTCCGAAAGGGTACTGTTGGCCAAACTCAAATCTTGCTTTGCCTTGGATACTTTTTTCATCTGCTTAAAAAGTAAAAAAAGTACCGCCAGCAAGAACACAGACAAGATACTGGCACTTATTAAAAACAGAACCAATTGAAAGCGATTGGTTTCATTTTGTTTTTGGTACGCTTCGTTGATAATGGGCAACATCTTTGATATTTCATAGGTTCGTAAGCGCGCATTACAAAAAAGAGCATCTTCAAGAGCGCGTTTTATGTATTTGTATGCGCGATCAATATCTCCGTTTTCATACATCAGAAAAGCCAAAGAACGCAGCGAAATATATTCTTTTTTGGCCAATTGTAAATCGGAAATAGCTGAAATAATTAGCCATTTTTTCTCCTGTTGAGCCTCTTTTTTTTGGCGGTAGCCCTGCGAAATTATATACGCAATAACCGCTCGGTCATCACTGTTGTTAGCAATAGTGGGGAAATAGTTCAGTAATAGAGCTATTGTTTCATCGTATTTTCCTGCTTGTAGAAGGGTGCTGGACTTTGCCATAATGTACGCACTCGATTGTGGTTTGTAATACTTTAAGGAGGAATCACGGTATTTCTGAGTGAGTTCAACATACTTCTTTTTTTCTTGAGGCGAAGCTGCATAATCAGACATATAGCCATAAACGTAACTTTCTACCGTAAAATAATAGCCTTTTAGTTTCGGTGAAGCATTGATGTTTATTTGACTGAGAATATCAGTCGCTTCCTTATACATTCCTAATGTTCCCATTATGGAAGCTAAATTTAATCGGGCGTAATTGATCTTATGAATACCATTAAGTTTTTCAGCAATTTGAAAACTCTTTCGGGCATAAACCATCGCTGAATCGGACTGGTACGATTTATATTCCGCAAATAATTTTCCGTAAATATCATATTGTTGATTATCGATAGAAGTGTAGGAAAGCAGTTTTTTGAGTTGGTTGATTTCACTCTCTTTTTTATCTGAATATAGAGCATAATCAGCTACCGTTTGATCCAATTCTTCCAGCAATTCCTCAAAATTATTTTGGGAAAAAAGAACAACAGGAAACAAGAATGCAATAAGTAGTGTCAAAAAGCGATTCATTCAAAATGGAATTAAGTAGGTGTAAAAATAATTAAAAATCTAGAAGAACCTTAAAAGTATGCGTTGCCATTACAAGAGTTTTTAAAACAAGCTTTAATTTGCTAATTTCTTTCGAGCCTTTTTTGGTCGAATATTTTGTCTATACAGAATATTAAGTAGCAAGAAAGAGATTTTGTCGCAAGTATTAAAAAGAGTTTTGCCACATATTGCAAGGATAAAAAAGAGTTGTAAAATTCCGTAACAAATTAATCTGTGCTAATCTGTGAAATCTGTGGTAAAGAAATTTAGCGCTTTTTTTAAATACGACCTTAAGTTTTAGCCATTACTTATCATTATTCACAGCTTCTTATTTTTTATAAACATACAATTAGATAAGTACCTGACAAATCCTTAAATTTGTAGCTTATTCAAAGACATGTTAGAAAAACAAGTATTAAATTTCGAAAAAACAGCTATTGTAGGTATCGTAACCCAAAATCAAAGTGAACAAAAACTAAACGAATATCTTGATGAATTAGAGTTTTTGACTTTTACCGCAGGAGGCCAAGTGGTTAAACGCTTTTCGCAAAAAATGGAACGACCCAATCCTAAAACTTTTGTAGGAACTGGAAAAATTGAAGAGATTCACCTTTTTGTCAAAGAAAACGAAATATCCACCTTGGTATTTGATGATGAATTGTCGCCATCACAGCAAAAAAATATATCTAAAATCATAACCGAATGTAAAATACTCGACAGGACGCACTTAATCCTCGATATTTTTGCACAACGTGCCGAAACTTCGTATGCGAGAACGCAGGTTGAACTGGCACAATGTATTTATATGTTGCCTAGATTATCTGGATTGTGGACGCACCTAGAACGTCAAAAAGGAGGAATCGGGATGCGTGGACCCGGGGAAACCGAGATCGAAACCGACCGACGTATAGTTCGAGACCGAATCGCTTTATTAAAGGATAAAATCAAAGCAATCGACAAACAAATGGGAACACAAAGAGGCAATCGCGGTTCCATGGTACGTGTGGCTTTGGTTGGGTATACTAATGTGGGGAAATCTACTTTGATGAATGCTGTGGGTAAAAGTGACGTTTTTGTAGAGAACAAACTTTTTGCAACGCTAGATACTACGGTTCGAAAAGTAGTCATCAAAAACTTGCCCTTCCTGCTTTCGGATACCGTAGGATTTATCAGGAAACTGCCAACACAATTAGTCGATTCATTCAAAAGTACGCTTGATGAAGTTCGTGAAGCTGATTTACTTTTGCATGTTGTAGATATTTCGCACCCAGAATTTGAAGATCATATTGCCTCGGTAAACCAAACATTACTGGACATTAAGGCCAATGACAAACCAGTAATCATGGTGTTCAATAAAATTGATGCGTACCAGCATTTGACGATTGATGCGGATGATTTAATGACCGAGAAAACGCCAAGACATTACACACTGGAAGAATGGAAAGCGACCTGGATGAGCCGAGTAGGTGAACAAAATGCGTTATTTATTTCGGCTACCAATAAAGAGAATTTTGAAGAGTTTAGAGAACGCGTTTACGAATCCGTGAGGCAAATTCACATCACCCGTTTTCCGTACAATAAATTTTTATATCCGGATTACAAGGACGCGGTCGAGAAAGAAGACCAAGACGAGGAAGAAAACGAATAATTTTCAATTTATAGATTACGCAGCTGTCAGTTCGAGCGCAGTCTAGAACAGCGCTAGTGGAGCAACAGCATCCCTTTTGACATTTCAAGAGGGATTTTTTTGGGCATGTCCCAGCTTCCTCTGCGTTGCAGCTGCGTCAGGCTGTTCGTTGCAATCTCCCGAAGAAAAATCGGGAGGATTTCCGCTACCATCCTTCATGCGGTGCTTGATGGTGTAATGGCTAGTATGAGTTGATAGACTATTTGTAAGAAAAAATTAATATATTTGGAAACAAATAATAGGTGTCGTTTATCACACATATCTACCCACAAGAGGGTGGCTTATAGTGATTTTGTCATACGTATATACAAGTTGCCAGCTAATGTAACCAAAATTGAACTAAACCAAAATTTATAAAATGAAAAGAATACTTACTCTTTGTGTCTCAATTTTATTAATAAGTTGCTCGAAAAATTCAGACCCTTTTTCCGAAATTAAATTTGGGAAAATATCAAAAACTAAATTTGTTAAATTGATGAAATCCGAAAAGATTTTAATTCCGGATGAAAAAGACACAACATATTTAAGGTATTTTTTAAATACAAGCGGTAAAAATTTTCCAATCATAGTTTATATCAATGAAGAAAGATGGCTTAAAAATTATAATTTTGGTAAGTTAAGAAAAATCGAGTTTAACATTGGAACAGACACTAATGAAAATGAATATGATTGTAAAGGTTGTGGACCAATCTCTAGAGATGATGTTGATTTAATTTATAATTATTATACAGAACAATATGGTAAACCTGATTCATTAGTAGAAAAGAACAAGTACAGTTATAGTAAAGATTTGTCAAAAATGTTAGAAGAAATTACACATAATAAACCTAGTATTCTTGATAAAACTATTCCAAAAAGTAGTAAAGCAGTTTGGATCAAAAATAATTTTAAACTGATTATAAATATTCCACATCCAACAAAAAATGAATCAAAAGGAGGGAAATTTTATTATAACATGCCTAATTCTGAAGAAGGAGACATTTCTATAACGTATGAAATGAAAAATTATAAAGAAGAATTTAATAGAATTTTAGATTCAATAAGATTGTCATTAAAACCAAATGATATTTTATCACTTAACATTGAAAAACCAACGTGGTATAATTTAAATAGCAATAATTCAAGATTAGAACTAACATTAGCTGAAATAAGACGAAAAGATAGAGAAGAGCCAAAAAGAATAAAAGGTTTTAAATATGATATTATTATTGCCGACTCATTCAATGAAGAACTTTATAGATTTGAAAATAAAACTTTTGACATTAATAATTCCCAAAGTTATCTTGAAAGCAGACCAAGTAAAGGTGCGATTGGACAAGTTATGTTTATTGATGCAAATATGACTTTTTATGTGAATTATAATAATCAATCTGAACAAGGCAGAAAATTAGAAAACATTAGAAACTTAATGAAATCTAACAAAGTAAAAATTAGAGCGGATATTAAAAAAATTCTATATGAAGACAACACAATTTTACAATGAAAAACTATGGAAACAGCAATTTTTACACTTATCGGAACTATTATTGGTGGGTTGATATCTTATTTTCTACAAAAACAAAGATTTAGCCAAGAACTAAAAATTAGACATGAAGAATATAAAACGGAATTTATTGCTGAAAACACAATAAAGCATTATTTAAGTGATAAAAATTATTCTGCAAGAACTTTTACAACAATAGAAAAACATTTAGGTGGTTTTGAACCTGATGAATTACGCAAATTATTAGTAAGGTCTGGTGCTATTCGTGTCTATAATGAAAGTGGAAAAGAACTTTGGAAACTTTTAATTAAAGATAATTAACAATAACACTATCTGGCAACACTTTCTACAATTGATTTGGGTAATTGGCTTAATGGAAAGTTGGTTTTGTATTTGGGTTGTTTAGGCAAATCCGTATATAAGACTTGATTTAACCCCACACCACTTGTAGCAAGGCTACGTTGTAAGCAATTTTAACCTAGAAAAACTGAAGAATTCAATTTAAAAACAAAACTAACCAAATATGATTATAGACCCAAAAATGTTCTCTGAAAAGCAAAACTATGTGATGTATGACTTATACAAAAAGTTGGAGAATGAATTAGAAGCAAAAGATAATTTAACAAAGACGGAGGAGATTAAACTTGCAAATATAAATGCAAATATAGCAGTAATTGAAAATTATTCAATCGAAAAAAGAGCCGAAGGAATAAGATGGTCGCTGACAAGTTTATTCCAAGATTCAGGAATGAATCCAACGCTTATATTAGAGTTCTATCCAGGAACACAGAGTTACATAACTTATGGAAAAAATTTAGTGGTTAATGTAGAATTTAATGATGAAGATTTGACTCATATTTTTGAAAATATAAGAAATAATTCAATACGAGTGACCGGTGAACTAAAATTTAAAATTGTACCCGAATTTGTGGACGGACAAATAAACACAGGGGATGTTTTCGCAATACAATAAAATTATGTTTCGAAACGGCTGTTATAATGGAACTTAACAAACAAAAAAAATGAAACAAGAAAATAAAATTCTAAACACAATATTGATAATTTTTTTAGGTCTGATTTTGTCTTCAATGTTCAAATATTTTCATTTTCTAAAACAACCAGAATATATTCAAGATAATTATCAATCCTTTCTATCATATCCAGGAGTTGGTGGAGTTTTATCGGTTGTTACTCTGACTTGTGCAATGTTTCTAATTATTAACATTTGGAGGAAATCTAAAGAACAAAGATTATTAGAAAATGGAAAAATTGAAGAAGTCGAAAAAATTAAAAAAATATTCACAGAAAGACTCTTAACAGAAAAAGAGGTAAATGAGAAATTTGATATTCTTTTAAATGAATTAAAAAAAGAAAAAGAAGAAAATGATAAGCAAACAGAGACGAAAAGAAAAAATGAACTAATTAAACAATTATCAGAATTGAAAGAAAAAGGACTTTTAACTGAAACCGAATTTAATTTAAAAAAGGAACAAGTTTTATCTGAAAAATAATTCACATTCAATAAAAACTGCTTACAACATCTAGGGTTTCGTTGCGTGCGCAGCACGAACAATGAAACTCCGGTTGAACAGCCTGTCCCGTTTTTACGGGAGAACCGGTCACTGGCAGGAACTACGCATTTATCGTAAAGTTTAGAGAGAGAATATCAAAAGGGCTTTCAGTCTTGAGCGTTTTTGCGGTAAAATTCAATTTAGAGCGATCAACATACTCTATAAAGGCAACTATAAATCGCAATTGGTTATTTGGACTTATTTGATATATTTGAGGATAATAAAACGGAAGTTTTTTCACAGACTGTCGTTGGCATTAATCGAAAAAAAATCGGAATCTAATTATCCTTACGTTCTAAATTTATATATTTGTACGTATAAATATTTTACACTATGGATACTAAACTCACTTTGAAGCTTGACCAAGAGATAATTGAAAAAGCTAAACATTATGCAGCTGAAAAAAAATTAAGCTTATCTAGAATTGTAGAAAATTACCTTAATTCTTTGACTTCAGATAAAACAAATAATGACATACAAATTTCACCGTTTATAAAAAGTCTTTCTTCAGGAATTAGCATTCCAGCTGATTATGATTATAAAAAAGAGCGTGCTGAATATTTAGAACAAAAATACAAATGAGCAGAATTTTTTTAGATACCAACGTAATATTAGATTTGTTGGGAGAAAGAGTTCCTTTTTTTGATTCAATTGCTAAGGTTGCTACTTTGGCAGACCAAAAAAAGCTTACTCTAATTGTCTCCCCTCTTTCATTTACAACAATAGATTACGTTTTAAATAAATATGAAACATCGGAATCTGTTTTGAATAAACTTCGAAAATTTAAAATAATATGTGAGGTTTGTGAGGTTAATGAAGAAACAATAGACAAAGCGTTGAATTCGAGTTTTAAAGATTTTGAAGATGCGGTCCAATATTATACTGCTTTACAATCTAACTGCTCCATAATTATAACTAGAAACGGAAAAGACTTTAAGCATTCTACAATTCCAATTATGACAGCTGAGGAATATTTGAGTAGCATTATATAAAGTGATTACCGCCAACAGCTAGATTTTCGTTGCGTGTGTAGCACGAACAATGAAAACCGTGTTTAACAGCCTGTCCCGTTTTACGGGAGAACCGGTCACTGGCAGGAACTACGCATCTATCGTAAAGTTTAAATAGAGAATATTAAGAGGGCTTTCAGTCTTGAGCGTTTTTACGGTAAAATTCAGTTCAGAGCGATCAACATACGCATCAAAGGCATCTATAAATCGCACTTGGTTATCGGGACTTATGGTATCTTCTAAACTTGAAAAACGCAGTTGTTGAAGAGGAATACCTGTGATGTACTGCATGCCTAAAAATACGAAAAATCTTCTTTTAATACCAGTTTTTTACTATATTTGAGCATAATAAACGGAAGTTTTTTCACAGACTGCTGGTACGTTAGCCGTCAGTTTGCCACAAAATGCAACTCAAAAAATAACTCGTAAATATAAAATCATAAAATTTAAAAAGTTCGGAAATAATTAGAACTTTATACATATATTTGTACTCATTATGGAAATAATTGGAAAAAAGCATCTAGAAAAGCTGAAAAGTAAGAATAAGGGAAACATCTTATTACACATTGCAATAGATAAATTATTTCATGATTTAAAAGATAGCAATTGGGACAATAAATTGGATCTTATTAATGATAGACCGGATGCGGATTGTGTTTATGATGATTTTTATTTTTTTGACCTTAATATTCATAGAGTTTTTATGTTGATAGAATTTGAAGACGATGAATCAACGATAGTATGGTGCGGAAATCATGACGAATATGAAACTACATTTAAAAACAATAAAAATACTATCAAGAAATGGTTAAAAAATAAAGGCCATATTTAATAAACTCTTTTATAAATAAACGTTAGCAATAATTTTAAAAAAATGAAAACACAAATAGATTTAAAAAAGATATTAAAAAAAGGGCATATTTCTGATGAAATTGGTCTTGAAAGAGCAATGATTCTAGATAGAAAACTTCGATTACTTGTTAAAGACAACCCTGAATTAGCAGACGAAAGAAAACACCTTCGAGCATTTATCAAAGAATATGAAAATAAACATTGGAGTAAAGATTCAATCATTTCTGATGAAAAAATACAAGAAAGTGATTTTGCAGAGTTTATAGCGGAACAAGAAAGAAGATTTTTAGAAAACAGAAAAAATGTAATTAAAGATAAAATTTCCGAACATGGTATAAATCAACAAGATTTGGGTATAATTTTAGGCCATAGTAAATCTTATATGTCAGAACTCATGAATGGAATTAGCCCTTTTAACAATAGAGATTTAATAATTATTCATCGTTTATTTCACATTAAACTTGAAAATCTAATTCTTACAATTATACCTCAAAAAGATAGAAGTAAAATTAAAGCATCAATATTAAAAATAAATAAACCTAGCCTAAAATTAACCAAAGTAGATTTAGATAAAAGCTTCGCCTAACAGATAAGGTTTCGTTGCGTGCGCAGCACGAACAATGAAACTCCGGTTGAACAGCCTGTCCTGTTTTTACGGGAGAACCGGTCATCGGAAGGAACTATGGAGTTATCGTAAAGTTTAGAGAGAGAATATCAAGAGGGCTTTTAGTCTTGAGCGTTTTTGCAGCAAAATTCAGTTTAGAGTGATCAACATACTCGACAAAGGCATCTATAAATCGCACCTGGTTATCGGGACTTATAGTATCTTCTAAACTTGAAAAACGCAGTTGTTGATGAGAAATATCTGTGATATGTTGCATGCTTAAAAATACGAAAAATCTTCTTTTAATACAAGTTTTTTGTTATATTTAAGTATAATAAACTGAAGTTTTTTCACAGACTGACGTACGTTGGCAGACAGCAGTGAAAAACAAAAACTAAAGTAAAAATTAATTTAAAAATGAAAAAAATAGTATTCTTATTAATAATTGTATTTCAATGCAGTACAACATTTTCTCAAGGCTTGATAATTGGAGCTGTAAATGCAATGCAAAATAGAAACAAACCTTACCTTACAAAAACGAAAGTTCTTAATCAATTTCCATTATATCAAACTAAAACTAATTTTGATTTTAAGGGTAAAGTTATAAATATTGACTTCAAAGATTTTAGAGATTCACTTAATCTTAAAAAAGTTGAATGTTCTGAATTCGATATCAAAAATGAAACAGAGTTTGATTCCGAAACTGGAAGTCAAATTGTTAAAGCCTATTTGGATTCTTTATTTGTAAAATCAAAATTTATTATTAATCAAAATCAAAATTCCGAAATAGTTGTTGTGAAATTAAATGTTTTGGACGGTAAAAAAACAGGAATTATGATTCCGAAAGTGCACGGAATTTGCCAAATGGTTTTCGAATATAGAGATTTTAAACACACATACTGTATTGATTTACAAGATGGACAAACTAATTCACCAATTGGAAGAACAACTGTAATCACTATTAAAGAAGCAAAGGGAGTTTTGATTTGTGCATCAATAAGAGAAGTTATTGAATTGTTCCTTAAAGATTTCAAAACTTATAACGATAAATTATAATTAATTCTGATTTATTGTTTATACTGAAATCAAATTAGCCCAAGAAAGTAATGCAAAAAAAATCTGCCGATCTGCCAACAGCTATAATAACGGATTTGGGCAATTGGCTTAATGGAAAGTTGGTTTTGTATTTGGGAGATTTGCTTCGCCTGTTCGCTATCGCTCGGGTGGCAAATCCCGAGAATGGGCTTAATTTAGTCCCGAAGCACTAGTATCAAGGGAACTTTAGCAGAGATGTTAAAAAAAATTAAACGTTATGAAATTAAATTTTAAAAAAAATCTTTTTATTGTTGTTACATTATTCCGCTATATTCTAATATTAACAGCATTTTGTCCAAAGAGTAAATATAGTTCGTAAGCATTATCGGCAAGCAATGCCCCTAGTAACCATTGTTTGATGGTGTTCTTTGAATCTCTTAATTTATGGGCATATGCAAATAGATTAAGATAATTTTGAAGATATTTTGAACTTACCCCATTATATTGTCTCAGGAAATC
>JAFCUE010000002.1:0-156893 GCA_051990185.1 Flavobacterium sp. DT2-2
GACAAATTTTCCCATTTCAGCAAACAGGGAAAAGAATTAATTTTCTTTTCTTTGTTCTGAAAAAATATTTCATCTTTCCATACTATTCCTAACTTTCGCATTTATTAGTTGAATTCAAGACTAATTAAAAAAGTAAATCATGAAAACCTATTCAGAAGAGACGATTCAACGCGAGTTAAAAGGACTAAAAGGTTGGGGATTTACAGCGAATGGAATTGAGAAAAAGTTTGTTTTTTCAAATTTTACGCAAGCATTAGGTTTTATTGTGCAAGTAGGAGTTAAGGCAGAAAAAAGAAACCACCATCCAGAATTATTTAATGTGTACAATAAAGTAACCATTACGTTGACAACGCATGATGCAAAAGGTGTTACCGATAAGGATTTAGATTTAGCTAAAGCTATAGAAGAAATTTAATAGTAAAAGTTCTTCTTGCCAGTGGTTAAGACGAACTTTTATATGGATTATTTATTGCCAAGCTCAAATTATTCCACCTATAATTGTTAAACATACGATGCAAAAAACCTTTCCAGAGTGTATTTAAAGATTCTGTTTTTGAATAATGGATTTGTCCCAATTATTGGAAATGCTAAAAATAGCCCAGCCAGAAAACAATGCAAGGCGCCAAGCCTGAAAGTCCTAAATTCTGTACCATAATCAGCCATAAAAGCACATGCTAAAGCTTCGCAATGCTTGGATCTTCACCAATCATTCCCAATGCGCCAAATAATTGAAAATAAAGTGTAAACACTAATGATGCTCTGAATACAACGAGCATATTTCGTCGTAGCATTTTTTCAATGGTCATACCAGATTCGTTCATCCAAATGGAGCCAAATACTTTTGGATTATACCATACAAAACCGACTTGGAGAGTAGAAAAAGCAGTCGTTTAAAGTGCTAAAAAAGTGATTTCCATAGAATTGGTGTTTAAGTTTAGTAAATCAAACTACAAAATTAATACTTTAAACGTTAAAGTATTGATATGTAATATATAACTGTATAAAAACATAAAAATAATGTATTTTGTCGATTTAATTTGCTGATTAGCCTCTAAGATTGTATTTTTAAGTGTTTTAATAACTAAATTAAGTGTTATGAAAAAGATAGTTGCTCTATTTTTAACTTTATTGTTTTCATTTTCAATGTATGCTGTTGTATCGCATAATGAAAAAGATGCATTAATAAAATTGTATCATGCTACCAATGGTAGTCAGTGGAAAGTAAAGTGGGATTTAGCAGCGCCTATCGCAACTTGGTATGGTGTTACCCTTCAAGAAGACAAAGTAATTGCTGTTGTATTGCAAAATAACAATCTAATTGGTGAACTTCCTCAAGAAATTTTAAATCTTGTCCACTTACAAGAATTGGATTTACATAAAAATCAATTGACAGGTACCATTCCTTCATTCATCGGAAAATTAAAAGAAATGAAAGTTTTAAATCTTTCATTCAATAGATTAACTGGAACAATTCCTTCATCAATTTGTGACATGAGTAAATTGAAAGTTTTACAATTGTATATGAACGCAATTACTGGTGAATTGCCAGTGCAAATAGGAGCTTTGAAGCAGTTAGAAACACTTTCATTATTTAATAACGAGTTAGTAGGACAAATTCCAGTTTCTTTATATAATATTAAAACATTAAAAACTTTACTCTTAAATAGTAATCAACTTTCTGGAGTATTGAGTAATGAAGTAAAGAACATGACTTCTCTCGAAAACCTTAGTTTATTTGACAATAAAATGAATGGTCAAGTACCACTAGAACTTGAAAAATTAGATAACTTGAAAGAAATGAATATATCATATAATATGTTTAACGGTTTAATATCTAGAAATTTAGCGATTTTAGATACCTTAAACATGACGATGTTAAATGATAAAGGAGTAGCAGTTTTATTAAAGGTTCGAACTGGTCAAAATACAGCGATCGCTTCAGATGATTAATTTGGTCGATTAAACGTGTTCACAATGCTCCTTAATTTTGCATATTTAATTGTTTTATCAATCAGTTCTCTATACCTGTGACGTTAGCTTCACGGGTATTTTAATTTTCAGCAACGGGTGTTTAAAAGTTTGTTTTATTTTAAGCCGACTAAAAGTGAAACTAATACTTGGGATTAATACCGTTTAATAGTTTTGGGTTTAAAAAAATTAGTAAAAGGGTTTGTATAGAATAAAAAATAACTCAATATCTCAACCTTATGCGACTCTAGTTAAAGTGATGCGCTGCACGTAAAAAAAAATTCAGATTTCTCCGAAATTTTCGAATAGTCCGCCACCGCCGCAAATAAAAGTCTAATAAGTAAAATTTAAAAAGTATTTTTTAATAGAATCTAGATCAGTTCTTGATTTTAAATATTTTTATAGATTCTTAGTTTCTGCTTTGGAGACATAGAATTCAATATAAATCTAAATTTTAACGTGTATTCTTTTCTTTAAAGAACATTTTGGGATTTGAATCTTTCAATTCAATTAGAAGTGAAGTCAATTTAGTCGTGCATGAATTTTTCTAAATATTGAAGATAAACCACAAATTCATCCATAATAGAAAGTTTTTAAAAGCAAAAAAGCCTCACGTTTCTGTGAAGCTTTTCCTATTAGTACGCCGCGGCGCAGACTCGAACCTGTGTCCGCCGCGGCGGATAAGAGCCCGACGAGTTATAATGTGAGAATTAAATTTTGAATAAACTCTCTTCCAATTCCTGACTTTAAATATTTTTCTCTTTTCATGGCTTCGGCTTTAAAAGAGAAAAATTCAACATGAATTACAGTCCACGGTCTAAATTGCAAAGTATGTCCTTTGATGCCTAAAACGTTATGTGATTTGAAACGTTCTATGAGGTTAGATGTAAACCCAGTGTAGTTTTTATTGAATTTTTCAGAATATAAAATGTAAACCACAAATTCATCCATAATAGAAAGTTTTTAAAAGAAAAAAAGCCTCACATTTCTGTGAAGCTTTTCTAGTAGTACGCCGCGGCGCAGACTCGAACCTGTGTCCGCCGCGGCGGATAAGAGCCCGACGAGTTATAATGTGAGAATTAAATTTTGAATAAACTCTCTTCCAATTCCTGACTTTAAATATTTTTCTCTTTTCATGGCTTCGGCTTTAAAAGAGAAAAATTCAACATGAATTACAGTCCACGGTCTAAATTGCAAAGTATGTCCTTTGATGCCTAAAACGTTATGTGATTTGAAACGTTCTATGAGGTTAGATGTAAACCCAGTGTAGTTTTTATTGAATTTTTCAGAATATAAAATGTAAACCACAAATTCATCCATAATAGAAAGTTTTTAAAAGAAAAAAAGCCTCACATTTCTGTGAAGCTTTTCTAGTAGCGGGAACAGGACTCGAACCTGTGACCTTCGGGTTATGAGCCCGACGAGCTGCCTACTGCTCTATCCCGCGATATATTTTTAATCAATGTTTCAAACCTGTGTCCGCCGTGGCGGATATGAGCCCGACGAGCTGCCTACTGCTCTATCCCGCGATATATTTTTAATCAATGTTTCAGAACTTGTGTCCGCCGTGGCGGATATGAGCCCGACGAGCTGCCTACTGCTCTATCCCGCGCTGTGCGTTTTGTAATCTCAATAAGGCTACTTAGTAGCGGGAACAGGACTCGAACCTGTGACCTTCGGGTTATGAGCCCGACGAGCTGCCTACTGCTCTATCCCGCGTTGTTTCGGGTGCAAATGTACAACGAATTTCTGTATTTCCAATTAAATTTTTTAAAAATGTTTTATTTCATCTATTGACTTGATATAACTACCTTTGTGCCATAAATCATAGTAGAAATGTCACATAAAGCAGGTTTTGTAAACATTATCGGGAATCCAAATGTTGGGAAATCAACACTAATGAATGCCTTTGTTGGAGAAAGATTATCAATTATTACATCAAAAGCACAAACAACACGTCATAGAATCCTTGGAATAGTAAATGGAGAGGATTTTCAAATGATCTTATCGGATACGCCAGGAATCATTAAACCAGCATACGAAATGCAGGAATCAATGATGAATTTCGTGAAGTCCGCTTTTGAGGATGCTGATGTTCTTATTTACATGGTCGAAATAGGCGAACAAGAGTTGAAAGACGAAGCGTTCTTCAATAAAATTATTCATGCTAAAATTCCTGTTCTATTGCTGTTGAATAAAATAGACAACTCTAATCAGGCGCAACTAGAAGAACAAGTGGCTTTTTGGACTGCTAAAGTGCCTAATGCCGAAATTTTCCCAATATCTGCCTTGCAAAACTTTAATGTGCCAGAAGTTTTTGGTAGAATTATTGAGTTGTTGCCAGAATCTCCAGCTTATTATCCAAAAGATCAATTGACAGACAAGCCAGAACGTTTCTTTGTTAATGAAACGATTCGTGAAAAAATATTATTGAATTACAGCAAAGAGATTCCGTATGCTGTAGAAATTGTAACCGAAGAGTTTTTTGAAGATGAAAACATCATCCGTATTCGTTCTTTGATTATGGTGGAGCGTGAGACACAAAAAGGAATCGTCATTGGTCATAAAGGTGCTGCTTTAAAAAAAGTAGGAGTAGATGCTCGTATAGATTTAGAGAAATTCTTTGGAAAACAAATTCATATTGAATTGGTGGTGAAAGTGAATAAAAACTGGAGAAGCAATACGAATATGTTAAGACGATTTGGTTATAATCAATAGTGAATAGTTGGGAGTGAGAGGTGAATAGTGAATTGATTGTAATCTTTTATTTTTCACTTAACTACAATATTTAAAATCAGTACTAGAGTTAGTCTCTTATACTGATTTTTTTTTAGCCCAGATCGAAATGAAAACCCCGTAGCGAAAAAAGGATGTTGTTCCTGTGGTCGCAGAACGACCAGAGGAAGTTCCTGCAAGCACATTGGAACTACTCCTTTTAGAGCGAGGAGTTGCAATGTAGCGCTGGATAGGCTTCTAAAAATTTCTATAGCCTAATTTACTGTGTTCTTAGGTGAAAGCTATTAAGAAATTAGGAATTGATTATTAAATAGTTACGTAATTTAAAAGTCAATAAATCAGGAAATTTAAAAATCTAATAATCCATTTTTTAACACTACCTTTGCAACCCGAAACTGCGGAGCGGTTTAACGGACGAAGTAAATATTTGAATAAATTATTATGAATAACATTGTTGCGATAGTAGGAAGACCTAATGTAGGGAAATCGACCCTTTTTAATAGGCTGATACAAAGAAGAGAAGCTATTGTAGATTCAGTATCTGGGGTGACCCGCGATAGAAACTATGGTAAAAGCGAGTGGAACGGAAAAGAGTTTTCTGTAATAGATACGGGCGGTTATGTGCGCGGATCGGATGATGTTTTTGAAGGAGAGATTCGTAAGCAGGTAGAACTTGCTATTGATGAGGCAGATGTTATCATTTTTGTAGTTGATGTTGAAGAAGGGATTACCCCAATGGATGATGTTGTTGCACGCTTGTTGCGTAAAGTGACTAAGCCGGTTTTACTGGCTGTAAACAAGGTAGATAATGCGATGCGTGAGAAAGATGCTATTGAGTTTTACAACCTTGGTTTAGGTGAATATTATACCTTTGCCAGTATTTCTGGAAGTGGAACAGGTGATTTGTTGGATGCATTAATTGATGCGTTTCCAGTAAAACCAGAACCAGTTCAAGAAGAAGTTGTTTTACCTCGCTTTGCAGTAGTGGGGCGTCCAAATGCTGGAAAATCTAGTTTTATCAATGCTTTAATTGGTAAGGAACGTTTTATGGTTACGGACATTGCTGGAACAACTCGTGATGCTATAGATACTAAGTTTGACCGTTTTGGTTTTGAATTTAACTTGGTCGATACTGCGGGAATCCGTCGTAAAGCTAAGGTAAAAGAGGACTTAGAATTTTACTCTGTAATGCGTTCCGTGCGTGCTATTGAGCATGCAGATATTTGTATCTTGATTATTGATGCAACCCGTGGTTTTGAAGGTCAGGATCAAAGTATTTTTTGGTTGGCTGAAAAGAATAGAAAAGGAGTGGTTATCTTGGTTAACAAATGGGATTTAGTAGAAAAAGAAACCATGTCGACTCGAGATTATGAAGAAAAAATTAAGCAAGAACTAATGCCTTTTACAGATGTTCCTATTCTTTTTGTTTCGGCATTAACAAAACAACGTTTGTTGAAAGCACTTGAAGCTACGGTAAAAGTGTATGAAAATAGACAACAACGTATTGCGACTTCAAAATTCAATGAGTTTATGTTGAAGGTGATTGAAGCGTATCCGCCGCCAGCAACAAAGGGGAAATATGTAAAAATTAAATATTGTATGCAACTGCCGACGCAAACACCACAGTTTGTATTTTTTGCTAATATGCCTCAATATGTTAAAGAGCCATACAAGCGTTATCTGGAGAATAAAATTAGAGAAAACTGGGACTTCTCGGGAGTGCCAATTGATATTTATATTAGAGAAAAATAAAAATAGATGAACCACTTTATAACGAAGTGGTTTTTTTGTTATCACAGATGCCACAAGCTCAAGATTTTATTCTTGGGCTTTTTTTTTGTATTTGAACCAATTAACAGATTTATTAACCGTTTGTAGGTTTTTTATTTACACTATAATTATTGTATTTATATTCGGAAACAGGATTAAAATATACAATTAACTATTAAAATCTAACTAAAATAATTTTAAATTATGGCACAATGTACAGCACCAAGAAATGGTCATAGAACTTCAAGTGGAGCGGCAAATTGTCCTGCATGTAGTAGCAGAAGTTACCGAAGCATCAGTAATTATGATAACTACGGAACAAATTATTCACCGTCCTATTCCTCATCGAGAAGTAGCAGTTCGGGAACTAGAAGTGTAAAGCCACGCTGGTCACGATCTAGTTCTCCAGTTTATTACACATCTGCTGAAGTAATAGCACTTATTCCAATCCGCCGTACAGTTGAGAGTTTGGCAGAAACGAAACCAGACCTTAGAGATGTATTTCTCTGTCATGCGTGGGACGACAGACAAGATGCTGCTAAAGTGCTTCACGATTTACTTGTTTCGAAAGGTGTCTCGGTTTGGTTCAGTGAGAAAGATGTAGGGCTAGGTGTGCCTTTAATGCGAGCCATCGACAAGGGATTAGCAAACTCGCGAATTGGACTAGTATTGGTAACTCCTGCACTCCTTCGTCGTTTGCCACAAGAAGGTATTGCAGACAAAGAACTATCTGCTTTACTAGCACGTGATCAACTTGTTCCCATAGTACATAACACGACTTATGAAGCTCTCCGCGAAGTCAGCCCACTCCTCGGATCGCGAAGCGGTCTAAGTACTGCAGAAGAATCAATGACTGACGTAGCTGCAAAGCTCGCAGAACTTGTAACATTTCAGCTAAATTCTGAAAACGCATAACCCGATCGCTCGTATTTATACTAAAAATCTCGTAGCCGGATAGCGCAGATTTTTAATTTATCCCCACAAACAAAATCAAATAATACAATTTCCAAAAGCTACAACCCTAAAAGTTGTAGCTTTTTTTATTTGCTGGACAGACTTCAATGAATAAAACATTCCATAGCAATGAAAAGAAAGGCAGATGAGTGCGAAAATCTTTTAGAAGTTAACAAGAAGCTGTCCGAAGCAAATATATAGGAGTCCGAAGATCGCGGCAGGGCATTATTTTCTTTGCGGATGCCACATTTTATTGGGCAGAGCATAAAAAGCACAATTATAATTTATACAATTAAAAATGCCAACCGCTTGGCCCAGTTTAAGGATCGCTCGGATATTACGCTGGACTAGATAGTGATTTAAAAATAGTCTTGCTAGACTTGTTTTGGCTGCTAGTAGGAAAGGTTTTTTTATTTTTTCGCCAAGTCTTATTTTGTGAAAAACACTCAATAGAATAATATCACGATCAAAAAAGTCAAGGCCTCTAGTTCGCCTAGCTCATACGAAAAAGTGATGCGAGAAAATATAACATAATTCAAGGTGCTTTTTAAAACGAGACTGTTCAAAATCGAACTTTTTTTTAGAATATATCACTAAAAGTGGGTATTGTGAAAATCAATTAAATAACATTTATTTACAAAAAAAAAAATCTTAATAAAATGAAAAAAATAATTTCACTTTTGGCATTATTCGTAATTTTTAGTTGCGAAAAAGAAAACCCTATTGAAAAAAGTATTTCAGAATATGTTCAGACGAATTTAAAAGACCCAGAGAGCTACGAGAAAATTTCGATTAAGGTTTTAGATACTGTTACAGTTGGCGATGAGATTAAAGTTGAAAAAGGACAATATAAAGCGACTATTAATGAGTATGCACAGAAGAATGACGAGCTTAGACAAGGCTCACAAAATGAAGCGGTTAAATCCTATGTAAAAGACAATAATAATGAAATTGACCGCATCAATAACCTAATAGCAGAGCGATGCAAGGATTCAAGCTCAACGGAAACTAAATATTACACAGTAAGTCATAAGTACAGAGCAAATAATTCATATGGAGCAAAAGAGTTATACAATGATATTGTATCTATGAATAAAGATTATAAAATTACAGGAAGTCATATAGATAAGTAATATTAAAATGTAATCTATGTGATTTAGTTTAAAGTATGTATGTCAGTGTTAGAAAATTTAAAAAAATTTAAGTTATGGGAGTAACATTAGAAGAAAAAACAAAAGCGGAATTAGTTGTTGAGGAATCTAAAAGAACAGCACGTGTAGATACTGGGAGACTTAAACGTTCGATAAATGTAAAAGTCCAAAAGGGTATTTTAGTTTTCAGGCAATACTATTACGGGATAGAGGACGGTAATTCGAAATTAGTTGAGAATGCTAAAAAAATGATGGGAGACACGCCTTATGTTATCGAATTAATGGACGATGAAGGAGGCCTTCGGAGATTAGACATCAAATAGTCAATTTCATTATTAAATAGAAAATAGCATACTTATAATTTTGAACCGCTCGATAGTGAGCGGTTTTTTTATAATTCAACATACTGTAATAATAAAAGTCCCCCCCCCCTTTTTTTTTAAAATACTTACGTGTAGGTTTGAATTAAATTTGAATAATCAAAATTTATGTAAACATTTGTACCTTATTTGTACAGTTAGTTCATAACTAATTGATTAATAGATTTTAATATTTATATTAGAGAAAAATAAAAAAATGAAATCCCGGGCAACTGGGATTTTTTTTGGTTTAAGTCTTTTTGTAACATTTAATTTTATGAAAAACACTCAACCTAATAATATCACGATTAAAGAAATCTACACCACTTGCTCGTTTTTGAAAGCTGTTGAGGTAACCTACTTCATAAGCAAAATGAGGATTAACATTATAATGAATAGCTGCATAAATTCGGTTTTGGTCAAAGGTGTTTTTTCTATTTGCTTTTCCTGAATTGAACATAATTTCGTCTAAGAATACGACTTTGAAATGTTGATCTATTTTTTTCCAAATCGCATATTCTATTTGCAAGCGGTAGCGGAACCGCAAAAACCAGTTGCGCTTAGTTTAAGGAAGTTTTTAATTAGTTCAACTAAAGAATAGACAGACAGCGGTTTTGTGATTTCATATAAAAACTAGTGTAATGATTTTAAAACGAGATTCCAAATTGAAGGCCTACGGTTAGAGAAGTAGGTTTGTCATTACCAAATCTAACTGGAAGCGGCATAGAGAGAAAATAATTATGATTTTCATGAATACCAATGGCTTTGCTTATTACGGGAGTAAAACCATATCTTCCCGAAGTTTCAAAGGCAGCTCTGCCAGCAAAAGTAAATTCGTGTTTTAGTCGTACCAGAACACCAGGGTGAATTAATATATTGCTGACCTTGCTAATTTCGTCATCACTTTTTATGGTTGGAACAATTTCGAACGAAAAACCAATAGTTTTATTCTTCCAAATATTGATTCCAATTGGCATCCCAACGGTGTAATAATCTTTAAAATTAACTGTAGTTTCATTTGCTGTAAAAGTTATTAAGGGATGTAAAATCCCAACATAACCTCTTATTTTTGGATATACTTCCGCTTGATGTTGCCCATATGATTTTGAAGAGGTAGCGCATGAAATCATAAAGTAAATAAGTACTATAATGCTCAATGTTGTTTTTTCAGGTAGATAGTTTTTTTTCATACTAGATTCAACTAATTAATGCAACTTTTAAGGGGGAGATAAAGACATTTTTTCAAAAGAAAGGACTTTTAAAAAGCCCTCTCTCTCGAATGGAATAAATGTTCTTTATTTGCTCCTGACCAAAGTTGTAAATAATGAGCCACTTAACCCGCGAACAAAGATACACAATCGGTGTATTATTAGATCAAAACTACAATAAAAGTGAAATAGCAATTCTTATAAATAAGGACAAATCTGTTATAACACGTGAATTAAAACGCAATTGCGATTTACGCAGTGGTAAATACAGTTCTGAATTAGCGCAGCGAAAATACGATAAGCGTCAAATAAATAAACCTAAAAAAGTTTATCTTACTACTGAAATAAAAGCAACTATAAAAAAATATTTGCTTGAAGATTTAAGTCCTGAACAGATTGTAGGCATATGTCTTAAAAAAGCAATTGATTGTGTTTCTACAGAACGTATTTATCAGTACATCTGGAAAGACAAAAAAGATAAAGGTATCTTGTATTTAAACTTAAGAAGTACAGGGAAACGATATAGAAAGAGAGGCAATAAAAAAGATTGTAGAGGTATAATTTCCAATAGAAAACCAATAGAAGATCGACCCAAAATAGTGGAGTTAAAAGAACGGTTTGGTGATTTAGAAATCGACACCATAATTGGAAAAAATCATAAAGGAGCAATCGTAACAATAAACGATAGAGCAACTGGAATATTGAGAATGAAGAAGTTAGAAAGTAAAGAAAGTGAATTGGTAAAACAAGCAACAATCGAATTACTACAGAACTGGAAACACTTTATAAATACAATAACTTCTGATAATGGGAAAGAGTTTGCGCAACATCAAGAGATCAGTTCGGCCCTTGAAATAGATTTTTTCTTTGCCAACCCTTACAGCCCATGGGAACGTGGTGCAAATGAAAATTTAAATGGATTAATAAGACAATACATACCCAAATCATCATCATTTGATGAAATAACTCCAGAGAGAATTATAGAAATACAAGAGAAATTAAACAATAGACCAAGAAAAAGATTTAATTTTGAAACACCTAATTATATGTTTAATCAAAAAGTTGCATTTATAACTTGAATCCTGCCATACAAAAGTTTTTTTTATTAAAAAACCGCCATACAGCCGTAAAACTGGGTGATGGTAAATTTTAAATCAAAATTAGCAAATTTCTGATTTTTTATATTTTGCTAGTATATAAATATTACAAAGCATATCTAAAAGTGATACCATATGTTCTTTGATCTCCTAAAACACCAGCATAGTGTCCTGAATTTCCACCAGCGGGTAACAATTGCTCGTAGTAATCTTTATTGAATAAGTTGCGTCCCCAAATGTTGACGGATAAACCATCTGCTACCCGAAAGCCAAAACGACCATTAAAAAGGGCATAACCTGGCACTACTAAATATTTTGATGCCGATGGACTTGAGGAGAATTTAGAACGAGTATAACCATCAACAGCAACGAAAAATTTTCCTATGTTCCCAAAAAATTTAGCGTTTTTAGTATATTCAGCACCTAAACTTCCAGCCCATTTTGAAGCACCTGGTAAATCAGTTCCAGATACATCTTTAAATGATACTGAAGCTCCAGTTTCTTCTAGTGGAAGTGGGGCGTTAGTGAATTTCACATATTTCCCATCAGTGTAAGTTGCAGCTCCGTTAATAGAAAAATGTTTGTTTATGATAAAACCAGCATCCAATTCTGCCCCTTTTACACGTACTTTATCTGCATTGGCGAGATACCCACGATTCACGCCTAATTCAGCCGCTTGAACATTGGTTTGGTAATCTTTGATATCAGTGTTAAATACAGTCAGGTTCAATATCGAATTTTTAATTGGAGAAGTTTTTACTCCTATTTCATAATGAGTTACATCTTCAGGCTTTATGACAGCAAGTTCAAGTGCTGGTTGGCCAGCAACGGTGGGAAGTCCGGCAACGTTCACTCCAATTGGTTTATAACTTTTGGCATAAGTAGCGTACGCATTCATTTTGTCACTTACTTTATAGTTTACAGTTAAATTTCCTGAAAAGTTAATGTCGTCTTTTGCTGCTGTAAAAGCTTGGTCAGTATATACTAATCTTTTTAATGCAATTAATTGAGGATCATTAGTTTGTAGTCCTCCATACGTTTTACGATCGTAATCAGCATCTTTATTATCATAATTGTATCGTAAACCAGGTAGTACGTGTAGTTTTTCTGTTATCGCCCAGTCCAATTGACCAAATACAGCAGCACTAGTCGAGTGTATTTTAGCATTAGTTTTTATTCCGTATCCTTCAAAAAGACCAGGAGTAGCCCAATTTGAACTTGTTGTGCTTTGCGAAAAACGCCATTGCGAATCACCAGATTCTTCAACACCTTTTGTTTTTGAAGTTTGGTCGATAAAAAATATACCAGCAACGCCCGTTAATTTGGAACTAAATTGACCAGCATATCGAATTTCCTGAGTAAATTGGGTTTGTCTAGAAGGATTTTGTGACTTTGCCAATACTTGTAATCCTGTAAAGTCTCTATCATTGGATGGATCCCAAGTCCAAAAACGCCATGCAGTAGTTGAAGTTAATGTTCCTTTTCCAATTTTAGTATCGATATTCACTGACGCACCGCCTAAATCTTGTCCGGAACGCCAAGGGGTATCGTGGTCTATTTTACGATCAAAAGCATTTAAACTTGGCAGTTGGTAATTCAGATCAGCAATAATGGTATTAAATTGACGGTAGGGAGCTCTTTGAGTAGGAGCTACACCAGCCACCACTTGCGCATATCCTTCTGGTCGTTGCGTTGTAATGTCTGCAGCAAAAGTAATATTAGTCATTTCTGTAGGAGTATATAGTAACTGACCTCTAATACCTAAATTGTTTAGTGTATTAGTAGACCTTCCTGTTACAATGTTTTCGATTAAACCATCTCGTTGCGTGCCCGAAAATGATAAACGACCAGCAATTTTTTGACTCAAAGCTCCTGTAAGAGAAGCTTTGGCTTGTATGTATTGGTAATTGCCATAACTCACTTCAAAGTCAGCACTTGAAGTAAAACTTGGTTTGCGGGAAGTAATGTTAAAAGCACCTGAAGTTGTGTTTTTCCCGAACAAGGAACCTTGTGGACCACGCAATATTTCAATGCGATCAACATCAATAAAATCCAGTGTGGTTGCGGCTGGACGAGCATAATAAACACCGTCGACATAAAAACCAACTCCTGGATCGATTCCGTCATTTGTTAAACCGTAGGGAGAACCTAGACTTCTAATGTTAATGCCAGTATTTCTGGGATTGGAAGAATACAATTGAACAGATGGTACTAACTCCTTGATACGATTTACGTTAAAAGCGCCTGCTTGTTCAGCCTGTTTTCCTGTTATTACAGATATTGCTATTGGTACATCTTGTACTTTTTCTATTCGGCGTCTTGAGGTAACCACCACTTCAGACAATACTTTTTCCTGACCAGTAGCAATACTTATTTGTAATGGTTTACTAGTGGTAGGTAATTCTGTTATTTTAATTTCTTTAGTGTTATAACCCGCGTATTGCACAAGAATTGTATATGGTAGTGCCTTTGCAGTAATGCTAAAATAACCATTAACATCTGTCGTTGCGGCGTTAACTGTTCCCTTCACTACTATGTTAACACCTTCTACGGGTGAATCTAGTTCGTCTTTTACAACGCCTTCTAAAAGAGTTTGACCATAGGAATTAGAGAATAGTAAAAGAAAAATTAAAGTCGATATTGTTTTTGTATAAATTGATTTCATTAATATATAAATTATATGTAAGTAGTATAGTTTTAAATTATTTTTTTTAACAAACTAGCACATACACATACAAATCATTTTGGAAATCTTTTTTTCTATATCCGGAACAGTAGTTGTTTTTTCTTTTGTTCTAATGGTACAGTATTGACTTCGATTAATTTGCATAGCTTTAAATTTTGATTGTTAATCATACGTTAAATTCAGTGCAAATATATATAAATTCTATAAAAGTAGTAGGGTTTAAGATAAAACTTTTATTTTTTTACTAACGATGCAATAGTAATGCCCTGCATCGCCTTTAAGGTTTCGTCACGAATTAGCAATAAACCTTGTCTTAAGCTGCACTCTGACTCTGTTGTGCAGTCCGAACAAGGTTCGTAAAAATTTAGGGAAGCACACGGTAGCAAAGCAATAGCGCCATCAAACAATCTATGAATGTCCGCTAACGAAATGTCGTTTCCAGATTTTAATAAATAGTAACCGCCAAATTTTCCTTGTTTACTACCTACAAAATGGCCTCGTTTCAAATCTAAAAGAATTTGTTCCAAAAACTTTTTTGGGATAGCAGCAGCTTCGGCAATATCGATAGTCCGGGAAACATGTGTTTCTTCCTGCTGTGCTAAATACAGTAGAGCTTTAAGTGCGTATTTGGTTTTGTTAGAGAGCATTTACTGTAGTTGATTTATATTTTTTGAATAGATTAGACGATACAAATATTTAAAAAGAGCCTTTAAATTTTCAAATCCGAATGCATTTGTTTTATCTAGATGGAAAATAAATATTACCAGCCTCCGCTTGATCCGCCACCAGAGAAACCTCCGCCTCCAAATCCACCACCAAATCCACCGCCACCAAAACCTCCTCCAGAGGAACCACCACCAAAACCTCCTCCGCCACCACGGCCTAGACTACTTAATATTATTACATCCAATAAACTCGATCCTACTCCGCCACCACTATTACCAGAGTTGCCACCGCCTTTGTTTCTGGATATTAGTGCGAGTATAATGATTACGATAACGATTAAAGGTAAGATAGGGAATCCTTTATCTTTGGTTTTTTTAACACGCTCGCCTTTATATTTTCCTTTAAAAACATCAAACAAAGCATCTGTACCTTTGTCTATCCCGTTGTAATAACTTCCGGCTTTAAATTCAGGGATAATAATATTTCGAATTATTTCTCCACCAATTCCAGCGGTTAGTCGATCTTCTAATCCATAACCAGGATTAATAGCTATTTTTTTTTCGGCTTTAGCCAATAAAATAATTACTCCGTTATCATTTTTGGCTGTACCACCTATTCCCCATGTTTGTCCCCATTTAGTTGCTAATAAACTAACATCTTCTCCCTTTAAGCTTTCAATGGTAATAACCACAATTTGAGTAGTGGTAGAATCAGCATATTTAATTAGTTTTTCTTCTAATTTTGTTTTTTCTGTTGCGCTAAGCACATTCGCATAATCATAAACCGAAGTCTGTAAAGTTGGTTTTTCAGGAATAGTAAATTGAGCAAAGCCAATTTGTGTGACAATCAAACAAACAAAAAGCTTTAAGGAAATTAGGGTATTTTTTTTTTGTAATAGCATTATCCTCTAGATATTTCGTTTGATAATTCATTTGTATCGCCTTCTTGCCAAGGAAAATAGTGCTGCAATTGTTCTCCAGCTCTGGTAATTCCATCAATAAGACCTTGCTTGAAATCTCCTTTTTTGAACTCTGCTACCATAATATCTCGGGTGCAATTCCAAAAATCATCAGGTACAACGTCATTAATACCTTTGTCTCCGCAAATGACAAAATTACGGTCTTCAACAGCAAGATATATCAAAACGCCATTTTGTAGTCCAGTGGTATCCATTTTCAGTTCATGAAAAACTTCCATGGCGCGATCATACGCATCCATGGAAGTTGTTTTTTCAATATGAACTCTTATCTCGCCAGAAGTGTTTTTTTCTGCCATACAAATAGCTTCCACAATTTCATGCTCATCTTCTTTGGTTAAAAAATCTTCTACTTTTGACATTGAAATATTTTTTGAGTTAAGATCGGCGATTTTTTGATTTCAAAATTGTTAAATCTCAAATCAAAAACCGCTAATTTTTAAAAGTTGTTTCTTTAATTTAAATTTAATTTATTTTGACTTCTTAAAATCTAAGAAATCTAATAATCTAACTTTAGAATTTTACTTCAACTGGTTTGTCTGCACCTTCAACTGCATTGAAATATGCTTTCTCTTTGAATCCAAATAATCCCGAAAATAAGCTGTTTGGGAACGTTTTAATGTGAGAGTTATATGGTTTTACCGCTTCGTTGAAACGCGTTCTCGCCGTTAGAATTTGATTTTCAGTGCTTGCCAATTCATCTTGTAATTTCAAGAAATTCTGGTTGGCTTTCAATTCTGGATACGCTTCAACAGTTACTAATAATCTTGATAATGAACTGCTTACACCACTCTGCGCTTTATTAAATTCAGCTAATTGTTCTGGAGTTATGTTTGCTGGATCAATTTTTACAGCCGTAGCTTTAGAACGCGCTTCAATTACTGCAGTAAGCGTGCTTTTTTCAAATTCAGCTGCACCTTTTACCGTATTCACTAAATTACCAATAAGATCATTTCTTCTTTGATAAGCTGTTTGCACATCTCCCCAAGACTGTTCTACATCTTGGCTTAAAGTTACCGCAGTATTATTTATTCCTTTAACCCAGCTGTATATTACAAAAATTACAACTGCACCGATAATCCAAGGCAAAAATCTTCTCATGTTTACTTAATTTAATGTTTACTGTTAATTTTAATTTGTTGTGGAAACGAACATTCAAATTGTATTTTTAAAGCTCGTTTTTAATATTTGTTAATTGTGTGCGTATTGTTTCTAATTTTCGAATAATTTCAAATTTATCCAAAGTTTTCTTTTGTCCCTCTTTCAAATGGGTTTTGGCACCTTCCAAGGTAAATCCTCTTTCTTTTACCAAGTGATAAATCAATTGTAAGTTGGTTATGTCCTCCGGGGTAAACATTCGGTTGCCCTTTGCATTTTTTTTTGGTTTTAAAATATCAAATTCATTATCCCAAAAACGAATCAGTGACGCATTTACATCAAACGCTTTAGCTACTTCACCGATGCTGTAATACCTTTTATCTTTAGAAAGTTCAATGTGCATGTTTCTTTATTTGACTTTTAATGCTGCAATCTGTAAACTTTTTACTTCTTCACCTGATCACTCTTTTAGAGCATTAATCAAGCGATTGATTCTCTTGATTGGCTAATTGTGCAATAACCACATATTCTACAGCCGAAATATTCCCGTAATAGAAATTAAGCGGATTCACTACTTTTTTATCCTTCAATACCTCGTAATGCAAGTGAGGTGCTTCAGAGCGTCCTGTGCTCCCTACATATCCAATAACGTCTCCTCGTTTTACCCGTTGTCCTGCTCTAGCTTTGTATTTACTCAAATGCGCATACAAGGTTTCATACCCAAATCCGTGCCGAATCACAATATGATTTCCATATCCAGAGGCGCTATTGTCTGCTTTTGCCACAATTCCGTCACCAGTGGCATAAATAGGAGTACCAGTTTTGGCCGTAAAATCCATTCCTTCATGCATTTTTCTTGCTTTGGTAAAAGGATCAGTTCGGTATCCAAAACCAGAAGCCATTTGTTTTAAATTTTCATTTCGAACAGGCTGAATAGCAGGAATTGCTGATAAAAAATCACTTTTTGCTTCTGCCAATTTTAAAATAACATCTAACGATTTGGACTGAATGGCTAATTCCTTACTCAAAACGTCTATCCTTTTTGTGGTATTGATCACCAACTGCGAATTATTATATCCTTCCAGCACCTGATACCTGTTTTTTCCCTGAAATCCTGCTTCCCGAACTGAATCTGGAATGGCAGCTTTATTGAAATAGACACGATACAAGTTATTGTCTCGAACTTCAATTGCCTCAATAACACCGTTAATCTGATCCATTTTTTTGTTCAGCAGCGCATAATTTAATCTCAAATTTTCAATTTCGCGTGCTTGCAAACGATCTTTTGGCGTTTCAAAATAAGGAGTATTCAATAAAATGACAAAACTCAAAAAACCAAACAACGCCGCTGCCAATAAAAACAGAACAATAACACCCAATTTTCTCCTTTTTCGTGTTTTTATTTTTCTGTAGGCTAGATTTTCAGAATCGTAATAATATTTTACTTTCGACATATTTTAAAATACCCTATTTTTGCACACTGTATGAGGTTAGACGAACAAATTTAATAAATGTTTCATTTGCTACACCTTTTTTTTAGTAATAAATAAATTAATGTGCCTATTCCAGCTATTCGTTGCAAGTTCTCGTCTTGAAATCTTTTTTTCTATTGAGTCAGCAGGAGCTTCCTGCGGTCGCTCTGCCTCGTCAAGAAAAAATAGATTTCAAAACTTCAAAGCTTTCCACTTTTATCTGGGGCAAAAAAATAAAAGATTTGAGGATTTAAAGATTGAAAAATTTCAATCCTAAACAATCTTTAAATTTTGGAATCTTTAAATATTTAAATTAAACCAATGACATCACAAGACGTACGCAAGCAATTTCTGGAATTTTTCGCATCAAAAGGACACGTAATCGTTCCTTCAGCTCCTATTGTTCTAAAAGATGATCCAACCTTAATGTTTAACAATTCAGGAATGGCTCAGTTTAAAGAATATTTTTTGGGAAACGGAACGCCAAAAAGTAACAGAATCGCCGATACGCAAAAATGTCTTCGTGTGTCAGGAAAACACAACGACCTGGAAGATGTAGGTTTTGATACCTACCACCACACCATGTTCGAAATGTTAGGCAACTGGTCTTTTGGTGATTATTTCAAAAAAGAAGCCATCAACTGGGCTTGGGAACTTTTGACAGAAGTTTACAAAATTCCAAAAGAAAACCTTTACGTTTCTGTATTCGAAGGAAATCCCGCCGAGAACGTACCATTCGATCAGGAGGCTTGGGATATTTGGAAGGAACTAATTGATGAAGACCGAATTATTCTTGGAAACAAGAAAGACAACTTCTGGGAAATGGGCGATCAAGGACCTTGTGGACCATGTTCAGAAATTCACGTGGATATCCGTTCCGCAGAGGAGAAAGCGTTAGTTTCAGGAAAAAGTTTAGTGAATAGTGACCATCCGCAAGTAGTGGAGATTTGGAACAATGTATTTATGGAATTCAATCGTAAAGCAGATGGTTCTCTCGAAAAATTGCCTGCAAAACATGTGGATACCGGAATGGGATTTGAGCGTTTGTGTATGGCATTACAAGGAAAAACATCTAATTATGACACCGATGTTTTTACACCACTAATTGAAAAAGTAGAGCAAATTACAGGATTAAAATACACCACCAATGATGTCATTCTGAACGCTAGTGAAGAATCTGAAGAGCAGAATAAAATCAATATTGCTATCCGTGTAGTGGTTGATCACGTTCGTGCCGTAGCTTTTGCTATTGCGGACGGACAATTGCCATCAAATACAGGTGCCGGTTATGTAATTCGTAGAATTTTGCGTCGTGCCATTCGTTACGGATTTACGTTTTTGAACACTAAAGAACCTTTTGTTAATCAATTAGTTGGCGTTTTGGCGAATCAAATGGGCGAATTTTTCCCAGAAATTAAATTGCAACAACAATTAGTTACGAATGTAATTCGGGAAGAAGAAGCATCGTTCTTGAGAACTTTAGATCAAGGTTTGCAATTGCTGGATAAAGTTATTGAAGAGGAGAAAGGAACAACAGTAGCAGGAGCAAAAGCATTTGAATTGTATGATACATTTGGATTTCCAATTGACTTGACTGCATTAATTCTTCGAGAAAAAGGATTGGAACTGGACGAAGCTGGATTTAACGCTGCGATGCTTGAACAAAAAAATCGTTCCCGTGCCGCATCAGAAGTTTCTACCGAAGACTGGTCTGTGTTGATTCCGGGAAATGTAGAAACATTTGTAGGTTACGATCAATCAGAAAGTGACGTAAAAATCACGCGCATCCGTAAAGTAGATAGTAAAAAAGATGGGATTTTATACCAAATCGTTTTAGATAATACGCCTTTTTATCCTGAAGGTGGTGGTCAAGTAGGTGATAAAGGAATGTTAGTTTCAGCAAATGAAACGATCGAAATCATCGACACGAAAAAAGAAAATAACCTGATTTTGCATTTTGCAAAACAATTACCAGAGAATGTTAACGCTGGTTTTGTTGCTAAAGTAAATCAGGATCTGAGAAGCTTGTCTTCCCGAAATCACTCGGCTACACATTTGATGCATCAAGCCTTGAGAAGTATTTTAGGAACTCACGTAGAACAAAAAGGATCTTTAGTAAATCCAAACTATTTGCGTTTTGACTTTTCGCATTTTGCTAAAATGACTGAAACCGAATTGCAACAAGTAGAAGATTTTGTAAATGCAAGAATCCAGAAGCAATTACCACTTATAGAAAGAAGAAGTATTCCTATTCAGCAAGCATTAGAGGAAGGCGCAATGGCGTTGTTTGGAGAGAAATATGGAGATACGGTGCGTGCGATTAAATTTGGCGAAAGCATGGAACTTTGTGGTGGAATCCATGTAAAAAACACGGCTGAAATCTGGCATTTCAAAATCGTTTCTGAAGGAGCAGTTGCTGCTGGAATTCGTCGTATAGAAGCCATTACAAGTGATGCGGTAAAAGCACATTTTGCAGCGTATGAAAATACATTGAATGAAGTAAAAACAGCCTTGAAAAATCCTCAGGATATTTTGAAAGCCGTTAATTCGATGCAAGAAGAAAATGCCAAATTAGCGAAACAAATAGAAGCCTTAGTAAAAGATAAAGTCAAAAATTTGAAAGCGAGTTTAATTGCTGATATTCAGGAAATAAACGGTGTTCAATTCTTAGCGAAACAAGTCGATTTGAGTCCGGAAGGAGCAAAAGATTTGGCGTATGAATTAGGGAATTTAGGGAATAACTTATTTCTGGTTTTGGCTACAGTGAATCCCGAAGCTTCGGGAGAAAAACCAATGTTAACTTGTTATGTTTCTAAAGAATTAGTTGCAGAGAAAAACCTAAACGCCGGTCAAGTAGTACGTGAATTGGGTAAATATATACAAGGCGGGGGCGGTGGACAACCGTTTTTTGCAACAGCAGGAGGGAAGAATATTTCGGGTATTCCTCAAGCCTTAGAAAATGCAAGTCAATTTGTGAAGTAGAGTCTAGATTAAATTTATTTTCATAAGTTTGGATAGTAAAAACCCAAAAAAGTGTCTTAACTTTTTTGGGTTTTATTTTAAAATGAGTTAGGTTTTTTATTTAAATAGCATTTAATTTGTAAGAAATTTTTAATTAAAACCTTTTCAAATGAAAAAAATTTTATCCTTATTTGGTGCTTTTATAGTAGTACTTACGTCCTGTACGAATGATGATTCTGAAGAAAAATCGCTTTTACCTAAAACACAGATATACACGAATGCCTCTCAACCATTGGAGAATAATTCAATAACATATTCTTATGATGCAAACAAAATTGTTGATTATACGTATGATGACGGCAGTAAAGTAGTGTTTACTTATACGGGAGAACTTATAACAAAAGCAATTTATACTGAAATAGATGGAGCTAACGTATTTTCAACAACTACAACTTTTACGTATGAAAATAATAAATTGAAGTCTTTTTTGGAGGTCCCAGAAAACGCAAAAAGAAGAAAGAAAACTTATACTTATAATGCTAACGGTACAATCTCAACAATTACAGTTTTAATTGATCCAATTACACTGCAAGAGACAAAAGATGAATCTAGCCTATTAACTTTAGATGCTAATGGTAATGTAATTAAAGCGGAGTTTGATGATTTAGTAAATTTAGTTGATTATGACACTAATAACAGCCCTTTTAAAAGTATAACAGCTTACACTTTGTTGTTAGATTCATCTGTTTTTGATCAGGAAACTAACTCAGTTAATAATATCTCAAAAGTTACAGAAACAAAGGTGGGATTTTCTGCGAATACTTTTAATTATGTAAACACATATAATTCTTATAACTATCTAATTAAAGCTGTACAGGGTGATGAAACTTACGAGTACACGTATTAAT
This sequence comes from Flavobacterium sp. DT2-2, assembly GCA_051990185.1. GTDB lineage: Bacteria > Bacteroidota > Bacteroidia > Flavobacteriales > Flavobacteriaceae > Flavobacterium. The sequence continues at coordinate 22,011 of JAFCUE010000002.1, forward strand.
AAAAAAAGTGTTGTACAAGCCAAAGCCCTTTCATGCAGATGAAAGAGCTTTGGTATAGTTTAAGAAATTCCTAAATTGTACCGATTGTATTTTAAAACTATTTTCTCTCACCAATCTGCTGTCGCCAGATGGCATAGTACAATTTTTTTTCTTTCAATAGTGTCTCATTTTTATATTGTTTAATAATTTAGCCTTATTAATACTAAGATTTTATCATCATGCATACTAGTTAAAAAACGGTGTTCAATTCTTAGCGAAACAAGTCGATTTGAGTCCGGAAAGAGCAAAAGATTTGGCGTATGAATTAGGAAATTTAGGGAATAACTTATTTCTGGTTTTGGCTACAGTGAATCCCGAAGCTTCGGGAGAAAAACCAATGTTAACTTGTTATGTTTCTAAAGAATTAGTTGCGGAGAAAAACCTAAATGCTGGACAAGTAGTTCGTGAATTGGGTAAATTTATCCAAGGTGGGGGCGGCGGACAACCGTTTTTTGCAACAGCTGGAGGAAAAAATACAGCAGGAATTCAACAAGCTTTAGAGAAAGTAATTGGTTTTGTAAAGTAGGATTTATATTTTTTTTAATCATTGAAACCCTTTTAGAACTTAAATTCTAAAAGGGTTTTTTATTACAGGTAATTACAGATTTAATTGTATGTAGTTGTTCTGCAAGTGTTTATCGATAGTAGTTCAACGATAAAATTGGGCTTGTACCGATAATTATTGAGGTATTTACTTTAAAACTATAATTTTAAATTCGTTGCTGGATTTGATGGTGTGCTAGCACCATGACTTTATTTTATGTAAGATGAAAAAATCAAAAAATATATTTTGGATGCTATCACTTTTTATAATAGCATTCTATTCATGTTCTAATGAAAATGTTAGTAGTCAAAAATTGCTACAGAAGATGGTGGAAACTACAGAAAATGGTCTTTCAGAAACAACTTTGTTTGCATACGATGGAAACAAAATAACTTCGATTAACAGTCCTAATAGCCGTGCAGATTTTACATATACTGATGGTCTCATCTCCAAGATTGTATTGCTGAATAAGAAAAATAAGGTTAAAGAGATAATTGAATATTCATACGATCTAGGTAATTTAGTCCAAGTTGAATCTGAGGGAAAGTATGTTATCAAATACATTCATAATCCAGATAAAACGATTGCTTATGAACGATTTTCAAGTACTACAAACAATCAAATACGTAAAGAATATCATGGTATTTTATCGATCGAAAATGGTAATTTAATGTATGACAAACGAATTTTTGACAATGTTAAAGAAGGATTAATTGTTAAAAACAATAGGGCTTTTAAATTCGATCAAAAAATTAATCCAATGTTGGATATTTTTGGTTTTGAAAAGCTTTTAACCTGCGATGATTTAATGTCTGTAAATAATAGTCTAATGAGTATTGTAGAGGATAGCACTATTTATCCGAATGATCAAATTACTTCTTCTGCTAAAATGCACATTACTTTTTTTAAATATGATGTCGCTGGATATCCTATAGAAAAAATTTCAGAAACTGCCTTGTTATCAAATGGGAAAACGGGGTATCTAAAAACAGAATATTTCTATTAAAAAAAATGTTATCAAAACCCTTTCATTGGTGCCAAACGATTAAAGGGTTTTTTATACTTATGAAAAAAGATTTAAATTCAATTTTATTGTTCAAAATAATTGAAATTTGCATTAAATAAAACGGCGATGCATTTTAGAACTCAAATTCCAATTCCTAAAAGTAGTTCCACTTTGGACTATAATTCCAAAATAGTTTCATTAGGCTCCTGTTTTGCTCAAAATATGGGAGATAAATTCCAATATTTTAAATTTCAAAATAGCATAAATCCGTTCGGAATCATTTTCAATCCGGTTTCTATTGAAAAAATTATCCACAAAGCCATAAACGCAGCATTATTCACCGAGGAGGATGTTTTCTTCTTCAATGAACGCTGGCATTGTTTTGATGTACATTCTGATTTGAGTAATTCAAGTAAAGAGGAATTATTAAAATCATTAAATACTATCCTCAAATCAACAAATCAGCAAATAACAGAATCAACACATATCATTATTACGTATGGAACTTCATGGGTATATCGAAATTTAGAAAGGGATTTGATTGTGGCGAATTGCCATAAAATGCCGCAAAAACAATTTAAGAAAGAATTGCTTTCTGTTGAAGAAATAGAAAAAAGTATTGCAAACACAATAAAATTGATACATAATGTAAATCCTAATTGCACTATTATTTTTACGGTTTCACCGGTACGCCACATCAAAGATGGTTTTGTCGAAAACCAACGGAGCAAAGCCAATATAATTAGTGCGCTTCATAAGACTTTTGACTTTCGACTTTCGACTATAAATTACTTTCCCAGTTACGAAATCATGATGGATGAACTTCGAGATTATCGCTTTTACGCGGAAGATATGTTACATCCCAATCAAGTGGCAATCGATTACATTTGGAAACGTTTCAAGGAAACTACGATTTCTGAAAGTTCTTTTGCTGTGATGGATGAAGTAGAAAGTATTCAAAAAAGTCTTTCGCACAAGCCTTTTAACCCAAATTCTGAAAGTCATTTGAAATTTGAGTCTAAAGTCAGAGAAAAAATCATTACATTAGAAAATCAATATTCATTTATGAAATTTTAATTATGCTTAAAAGAATACTTATAGCGGTAGGAGTGATAGTTGGAATATTTTTATTGTTTAAATATTGCGATTTTAAAAAAAATGATGACCAAGACATCACCTATAATACGAATTTGATTCAACAACAAATCCTCAACGTAGGGAAGTTGGTTGTAACCGAAGGGCATTTTTCGGAGGTTATTACCTATAAAAATCAGCAAAAATACCTAATGGACATGCTTTCTTTTGAGAAAAAAGCGTTAGTAATTGTCAATGCTGATGTCACCGTTGCGTATGATTTGCACAAAATGAAATACGACATTGATGAGGTGAACAAGATTATTACGATTGTGAGCATTCCTAAAGAAGAAATTAAAATCAGTCCCGACATTCAATTTTATGATGTAGAACAAAGCAAGTTAAATCCATTTACTGGGGATGATTACAATAAAATTAATAAATCAGTAAAAGCGAACTTAGCTAAGAAAATTGAAAAATCAAGCTTAAAAACCAATGCTCAAAATAGATTAATTAGTGAATTGTCTAAAATATTGATTCTGACCAATACAATGGGGTGGAAACTGCAATATGAAGGGAAAGTAATTGAAAGCGAGAAAGATTTTGGAAAGCAAATAAAATTATAATTAAAAAAGGAACTGCAAATTCACAAATTATTAGAGTTGTCTAAAATTTGTGAATTTGCGGTTCCTTTTTTTACGCTTTCTCTTTATCAAAAATCAAGTCTAAACCACCAGAAATTAAATGCGCTACTTCGGGTCTTTTTTGTTTTAATTGATCCAGATAAACCATTATTTCTTGCAGTAATTGAGGTTCGTTTCGGTCTTTCAAAAGTTCGGTAATTTCAACTGCCAACAACCAATCTTGCGGATGATTTGTTTTTAGTTTTTCAAAAATTGGAGCTAATGACGTTTGCGTGTCTTTGGTTACTCTTATGTTTCGAACTGTTTGGTATAAAATTTCAAGATCATCACGCTTAGCAGAATGTTTGGCTTTAATCGTTTTGCTAGAAGGAATATGAGAAATCAAGTCAAAGCTATTTACATCGGCAGGACCTGAGAAAGCAGAGGTTACTTTCTTTCCTACAGCCATATCATAAACGCCCCATTCTGGTTGAAACAAAACGGTTTTACCGTGTGTAACGGTACAGTTTTTAAAGCGAATCAGCGTGATTTCTCCTTGTAAGTTTCTAGAACCTGTAATAATTTCACCTTCAACAATAATACCGCCTTCAAACTCTAGTTTCACTGTTTTAGATTCTAAAATATCGTAAGCATTTAAATCTTTTGGACTCATGTCTTCAATAGCAAGATTGATTCCTTCTAGCTTACCTATCGGGCTTCCAAAACCTTCTGAGTGTGTCGAAGTTCCATGTCCTACTAGTTCTTTTTCTCTGTAAGCTAACGCTGTTTTTCCAGTTGTTTGTACGTAAATTGGTTTGCCTTCATGCTCAATAACCGAGCTGAAAACCCCCGAAATTTGCAAACCAGTGCTCAATTCAATGGTTCCTAGAGCATTCGAGTCTATCAGTTTGTTAATTCCGGATAAACCACCGGTGCGCAGCGCCATTTTATTCGCAAATTCCTCTAAAACCAAATTTAAATACGCAAATGTAGGCGTAACATACAACTGAGGTTGGAGTTTAGTAATATCAAAATTTTGTGTAGCAGCCGAAATATCGTAAGGAATTTTAGTGACATCAGGAGTCATGCAGTGCGCACTCTCTCCTATAGACGACAGCAAGCCAGCACCATAAATTTTTGGATTTTCCACCGTTCCAATCAATCCGTATTCCACTGTCCACCAATGCAAGTTGCGTATTTGGGCCATCTCAGACAGTTCGCCCATATTATGCTGCAAATGCTCTACTGCTTTTTCAGCGGCATCAATAGTAGCTTGGGGAGTATCCTCAGCCTCTTTCACAATCGAAAGCAATCGGATGGCCTCGTACATTTCGTAGTCTTTGTGTGAAGAAATCGCCTTGCAGCCTATTTCTCCAAAACGGCGTAAGTATTCCGCATATTCAGGATTAGCAATAATGGGTGCATGACCAGCACCTTCATGAATAATATCTGGTGCAGGCGTGTATTCTATATGTTCTAATTGGCGTATGTCTGATGCAATAACAAGCACATTATACGCTTGAAATTCCATAAAAGCATTAGGCGGAATAAAACCGTCTACCGCAACGGCAGCCCAGCCAATTTCGGTTAAAATCCGATTCATACCATACATACTAGGAATATTATCAACTTCAATTCCTGTTTTTTTCAATCCTTCTAAGTAGGAACCATGCGCCACTTTTGATAAGTAATCTACGTTTTTACGCATCACATAACGCCAAACCGCTTGATTTATAGGTGTATAATCGTTATAATCCTGAGGCTTAATAAATTGTCGTAAATGTTGAGGCAATCGATCAAGTAACAGATTGCTTTCTATGGTTGAGTTCATATCGAAAACGTTGTAGTTCAGTTGCAAAAGTACGAATTTCAGGAGCTAGTTCCCGCTTTTCATTGCAAGTTTTTGTAAACCCGTTCGTTTTTCTAAAGTTCCCGCAGGAGCTTCCTTTGGTCGCTCTGCGGCAACAAGAAAAACTGAAACGGCTCTCTCAAAAAGCTTTTCATTTCACTCGGGGCTATGGGAGTTAGGTTTTGAATACTATATTTTTTAATTTTTAATCCACCAACTCAAACAAAAAAACCTGTGTTTTCTGTTTATCTGAAAAATTATTATCGGTTACTAAAACCAGAGATTGATTGCCATTAGCCAGTTTTGGACCAAAAGTAATTCCCTCGACATTATCAATAAAAATTCCTAAATCATCCATATTCAGAATTAGTTTTTTTGAAGCTAATTTGAACTTTTTGTTCTGTAAGGAAGGATAATCCATAACATTGGTTGCATTATTCAAATCGCATAAAAAGACTTTAATGGTACAAGCTTGTTTTCCAGTAGAGTAGGAACGTTCTACTACCAATAACTGATTTTTATTATAATGTTGAATCGCTGAAACGCCATTAACAGCAAAACTACCTTTCGGATTGGGTTCAAAAGCAATAGGCTCTAACGTATAGCCAAATTGTGCAGTGTTCTTTTTGTTTTTGACATCAAATTGATAGAGTCTGATTAAACCGCCTTTGCTGGTAGTAGCTTGATCACCATCTTCAAATAAAGGTTCCTCCGTATGGGAGTATATCGTTTTGAATTTCGAATCAAATGCAATTCCTTCCAAAGTTCCATTGTTTCTTGGCCCTTTTTCTTCTTGTTGCATTTTTAAATTTTCTGGCAAGGTAAAAGTGTTTAGAAAATTTCCTTCTAAATCCATGGAATTCAACGATGGATTTTGCAAGATTTGCTTTTCAAGAGTAATAACTCGAGCGCCTTCGCTACTCCAAATCAAAGTATTTGTTTTTGGGTTGAATCGAATATCTTCGGGATCTGCTGAGGTGTTGGGAGTTGAATTCCAATTGCCATAAGCAGTTCTACTTTCATTTTTAAGGGTGATAACGCTTTGAAAATCGATACTTTGTATTTTATTTTCAAGTAGCGGAATTTTAGCGGTGTAAAACCTGGAATTGTTATACACAGATCTGTCATCACATATCAGGTAATACAAATCATTTTTTTTATCATAATCGATACCGGATAAACCGCCTACTTTTGTATTTTGAAAAGTTTTGTAAAAGGGAATTTCGATAACGCTCATTAGTTTTAAACTGGGAACCGATCTGTTTTCAGTGCTGTTTTTTATATTTGAACACGAAAAAATAAAAGAGGAAAAAACCAAAATAAAGGCTAATTTACGCATAAAAAAAAGGTGTTGTAGTTGAAAAAACCAAAGAAATAGTTCAGATAAATTTTAGGAATGATACTTTTGATTTTTCTCTTCGTTTCGAAAATATTCAATTTTGTAATTAAACATTTCTGCCATGTTCTTTGCACGAAGTTTGGCTTCATCAGCTAGCGCACCAGTAAATAAACTATCGGTCGTTTGAGTAAATAGTTCCATCCAGCGATTAAAATGTTCTTTGGCAACCGGTAACTGTTTGTGAGGCGGGAACGGACTTCCGGAATACGTATGTACTTCAAGCAAGATGGTTTGCCAAAAACGATACATTTTTCCAAGATGTTCTGGCCAACGATTGCCTATTTTTTCATTAAAAATAGGACCAATGAAATCGTCTTTTTGAACTTGAGAGTAAAAAGTATCCACTAATAATTTGATGTCTTCGAGTGTAGCAATGTCGTTTTTTGCAGTCATAATTGGGTGTAAAAAAACCTACGCAAAGGTAGGCTTTTATGTTTGAATCTTAAGAGAAACTATTTTACTTGCGGTGGATATTGTTTTAAAATCGCTGCAACAAATTCATTAATTCGTTTTTCTTTATCTCCGCGATTTTGGTTAAGATACCCGATACCTTCTCCTTGCCAAACTAGTTCTTTTTTCTTGGCATCGATTAAATCGATAAATAAGGTTCCTTCGGTAGAAGAAGTAGCAAGAGTATTTTGACCACCCCACATGTAAGGATTCCAGCCCCAACCCCAGCCGTATCCCCAACCCATATTGAATTGATTGACATCTATTTTTTCTCGTTCTTTAGTGAAAATATTAATTAGTAAGTCAGGATTTTCGCTTTTGGTCATGCCTTTATTGCTTAATTCACGATCTATTGCGTTCAATATTCTTTTTTTGTCTAATTGAGATATTTCGGCTTTGTCGATTCCGTTTTTGTGAAATGCGTAGGTTTTATAAGGAGCAAAATCTACTTTGTTGTCAAAATCAGAATATACCCGAACAGAAGCGCAGGATGCAAATACAAGGAGAAATACTGCGGTGAGTAGTTTGATAGTTTTCATAATGTATAGTATTAAGTAATTAACGTTGTTTTTCAGTTTTAGAATTCTAATAAATCATCAGCAACTATATTAGGGATGGTTACTTTTAATAAAGGTTGCGTTTCCATTGCTCTTTTTATTGTAAAAATAGCACCTTCATTTCTTGCCCAGCTTCGTCTTGAAATCCCATTGTTTACATCCCAGAAAAGCATTGATGCTAAGCGTTTTGAAGCCTCTTTTGAACCATCAAGAACCATACCAAAACCACCGTTAATTACCTCGCCCCAACCTACGCCTCCGCCGTTGTGAATAGATACCCAAGTGGCGCCACGAAAACTATCTCCTATTACGTTTTGAATGGCCATATCAGCGGTAAAACGGGAGCCATCATAAATATTTGAAGTTTCTCTGTACGGTGAATCAGTCCCCGAAACATCGTGGTGATCTCTACCTAAAATGATAGTGCCTATTTCACCTTTGGCAATAGCCTGATTAAAAGCTTCGGCAATTTTTACGCGTCCTTCCGCATCCGCATAAAGGATTCGGGCTTGTGAACCTACTACTAATTTATTTTCATGAGCACCCTTGATCCATTGTATATTATCCTGCATTTGTTGCTGAATTTCTTGTGGAGCAGTTTTTGACATTTCTTCGAGAACTTGGCAAGCAATTAAATCTGTTTTGGCTAAATCTTCCGGTTTTCCCGAAGCACAAACCCAACGAAAGGGACCGAAGCCATAATCAAAACACATGGGTCCCATAATATCCTGTACATAACTTGGATACCTGAAATCGATCCCCACCCCGGCCCTCCCCGAAGGAGAGGGAGAAGCAACGTTTTCTTCTTTCATAATATCAGCTCCAGCTCGAGAAGCTTCTAGCAAGAAAGCATTTCCATAATCAAAGAAATACGTTCCTTTGGCGGTATGTTTATTAATTGCCGTCGTATGACGGCGTAATGTTTCTTGAACTTTTATTTTGAATAATTCAGGTTTTTCAGCCATCATAATATTCGCTTCTTCAAAGGAAATATCAGCAGGATAATAACCGCCAGCCCAAGGATTGTGTAGCGAAGTCTGATCAGAGCCTAAATCGATAGTAATATTTTCCTGATCAAATTTTTCCCAAACGTCAACTACATTCCCTAGATATCCTATAGAAACAATTTCATTATTGGCTTGCGCCAAAGCAACTCTTTTCACTAATTCATCCACATTTTCTATCACTTCGTTGATCCAGCCTTGACTGTGACGAATGTGTGTAATTTTAGGATTTACCTCGGCACAAACCGTGATGCAACCTGCAATATTTCCTGCTTTTGGTTGTGCGCCGCTCATGCCGCCTAACCCAGAAGTCACGAATAATCCTCCCTTTGGACTGCGTTTTATTTTACGAAAACCATTTAAAACGGTTATTGTAGTTCCGTGCACAATTCCTTGCGGGCCTATGTACATGTAACTTCCTGCTGTCATTTGTCCGTATTGTGAAACGCCCAAAGCATTCATTTTTTCCCAATCATCTGGTTTAGAATAATTCGGGATTACCATTCCGTTAGTAACTACCACTCGTGGCGCTTCTTTATGGGAAGGAAATAATCCCATCGGGTGACCAGAATACATGGTCAAGGTTTGTTCCTCGGTCATTTCCGATAAGTATTGCATTGTCAATAAATACTGTGCCCAGTTTTGGAATACAGCGCCATTGCCCCCGTATGTAATCAATTCATGTGGATGTTGTGCCACGGCGTAATCCAAGTTATTTTGAATCATGAGCATAATGGCTTTGGCCTGTTCAGATTTTCCGGGATATTCATTAATTGGCCGCGCACGCATTTCATAAGCAGGACGCAAACGGTACATGTAAATGCGTCCGTAGGTTTCCAGTTCTTCTGAAAATTCCTGGATTAATTCAGCGTGATGTTGCGGTTCAAAATAACGTAAGGCATTGCGTAGCGCCAGCTTTTTTTCTTCTGACGAAAGGATTTCTTTGCGTTTTGGTGCGTGATTGATAGCTGTTTCGTAGGGTTTTTGTTTTGGTAAAACCGAAGGAATTCCTTGTTGTATTTGTTCTTGAAAAGTCATTTTTTGAAGTGTATTGTGTTGTTGTAAATATGCATTTATCCAATTAATGATGCCGAACACTGCTTACTTTTTATTAGTTTCTGTTTTTTTATCAAAGCCATACGGACAATGGCGACAGCCACTTTTGCAGCAATGACCTCGTTTTAAATGGTATTTTGTGGTAAAGCATTTATATCCTTCTGGTGTAAAATAGAAATCTTCGCCCTCAGTCATTTTATTTTCATTACTTTGGTACTTCATATACGTTGGTGTTGCTGGGTGAGAGATTGCCTTTAGTTAAGAAAATGGGGCACTCAACCTATTGCGTTTATTTCTAAATAGAATTAAATTAGTATCACAAATCTATAAATTTTAATACAAATGTTTCTGATTGTTGCTAAATTTTTAATACCGAAAGGATTTCGTGGGGTAACAATTTACCCATTTGTTCTTTTGAAATATCGGGAAGATTTGAATGATAGTATTTTTATCAATCACGAAAAAATTCACATTAGGCAGCAAGTTGAACTTTTAATTATTCCTTTTTTTATCTGGTACTTATCAGAATATTTTGTTCGTTTGCTTCAATATAAGAATGCAAATCTTGCCTATAGAAACATTAGTTTTGAAAGAGAGGCCTATTCAGAGGAATCAAATTTGTTGTATCTAAAAAACAGACCTTTTTATCGGTTTTGTAATTTTTTTTAATAGTGCAGTTTTAACAATGCTCAGTACTCTTTTGACCCAGAAATTCATCTATAAGTACGCCTTCAAAAGTATTATTAGTTAGTTTTTAGATTTTTCTTACTCATAATCTATCCTTAATTTTTAATTTTTTCAATTATTAGCCTACCATAAAGGTATCTTTTTTATTTAAATATAATTGTAAGAAATTATATTCTTAAAATTAAAATATATGTATTTCATCGATTTTTTACACTTTTTAACGGTATTTAATCAATTTTGTATGTTCTTTTTTTTGTAATTTTATTAAAACAATATGAAATAGGTCTTATTTGGAAAATCTAGCTACTAATTGGCTGTTTCAAAACTCATTAGAGGTCTGGTGAATTTTTAATCAATAACACTGTTTCAGTTCGGGAATTAGAATAGTATTTATTTCTAAGTAATTAATTTAAAATACCAGTTTATGTACTCAAAATTACTCAAAAGAATCCTGTTTATCAGTAGTTTATTATTCTTGCAGCAAACTGCGAATGCGCAATTGTACGTAAGTCCTGGCAGTTCTGTTTTTGCAAGCAATGAGGTTGTTTTTGTCAAGCAACAATTGGAGTTAAATGCTGCGAATAGTAATTTCTATTTAAGGAATGATGCTCAGCTATTGCAAGGCGCTACAACTGCTAGTACAAATAGTGGAGTAGGTAATCTATCGGTTTTTCAAGAAGGTTCTACCAACAATTTTCAATATAATTATTGGTGTTCTCCTGTAGGTGGAAATGTTGCCACAGCAGGAAATTCTCCTTTTGGGATAACTCAACTCAAAGATGTAGTGAACTCAACAACCAGTAATAATCCGGGTATTTTGGCAATGAACAACTATAATGGGACAGCAAGCCCTTTAGCAATTGCCCCTTTTTGGATAAATAAGTTAGTGACTTCATCAGGTTACACCAGTTGGTCACAAGTTGGATCAGCCTCAGCTATAAATGCAGGAGAAGGATTTACTATGAAAGGAACTTCGGGAACAAACACAACTACTGTTAATTTGGTTCAAAATAATCCAGGGAGTAAACAGCGCTATGATTTTAGAGGAAAACCTAATGATGGGACCATTCCAATTACTGTTTTAAATCTGCAATTTACCTTGACAGGAAACCCATATCCATCTGCAATCGATTTATCAGCTTTTTTATTTGAACAAACGAATTGTACTGGAATTGCCTATTTCTGGGAACAAGATAAAACAGTAAATTCACATTTTGTTGCGGATTATAAAGGCGGTTATGGTACTTTTTCACCCGTTTCTAGACAAGGGTCAGGTATTTATGTTCCTGCAACCTTCTATTCCTATGATGGTTCTGGTAATGAAGTTTCGACAACAGGTGGAGGAAATCCTTATGAAAGACGTTTTTCTCCTGTGGGACAGGGTTTTATAATTGATGGATTAGTTAACGGTACTGTACAAATGAAAAATAGTTACAGAGTTTTTGTAAAAGAGGGATTAGCCAATAATTCTCAATTTGAAAGAACTTCCAGTTCCAATAAACCAAAAACAAGTGAAGCTTATCTTTCTGACATTAAATCGGTATCTGGATTTGATTATAAAACGGTTAGTACAGCACCTACGCCACAAATACGATTTAATACATTGCTGAATAATCAAGGGGTTCGCCAAATGGTCTTGGCATTTATTCCTGGATCTACAGATGGTGTGGATCGAGCCATGGATGCCCTATCCTCCAGTGATGAAAGTCCTGCTGATGTGTATTTTGTTATCAATGACGATGAGTATCTTATTAATGCAGTAAATTTTGATATTGACAAAAAAATTCCACTTGGATTTAAAAATACGGATACAGCAAATTTTAAGATTACGGTTAAAGGAATTGTAAATTTCACAGGTACAAACGCGGTTTATTTACACGATAAAACAACAGACTTGTACCATGACATCAAAAATAGTTTTTACGATGTAACATTACCTAAGGGAGTAAACAATACGCGTTTCGAAATAACTTTTAAAAATAATGTAACGCTAGGTTTAGACGAAACAACGCGTGAGAGTTTTGTAGTCTATCAAGATAATAAGGCAAAGAATTTAATGATTAGTAATCCACTATTGACAGAGTTAGCAGCATGTAACTTGTATGATGTGGCAGGAAAATTGATTTTCAGTAAAAAAGATTTAGGAGCCAACGCCACTTACAGTTTTCCTACTTCGGGACTTAGCACGGGTATTTACATCGTTAAAATAGCAACTAAAGATAAAATTGAAGTGGGTCAAAAAATAATTATCAATTAGAAAGAAAGATATCAATTAAACGAAATGCAATCTCTTTAGGTTGCATTTTTTGTATATATAATTTTACCTTTGTGCCAAAATCATTTAGCTTGAATCAACACCTAACAGCTTCGTTTCTAAACTCCGTTTCAGTAGCCATTAAACGGGAGGATTTGATTCACCCTTTTATTTCCGGAAATAAATTTAGAAAGCTGAAGTATAATTTGCTCGAAGCTAAAAAGGAAAAATATGAAACGCTGCTCACCTTTGGTGGTGCTTTTTCAAATCATATTGCAGCAGTAGCGTATGCTGGTAAAGAAAATGGATTTAAAACAATCGGTATCATTCGTGGCGAAGAGCTGAAAGATAAAATAACAGAAAATCCTACCTTGTTATTTGCTCAAAACTGTGGCATGCAATTTAAATTTATTTCAAGAGAAGGATATCGGTCAAAAAGTGAAACGTCTTTTTTAGAAAACTTAAAACAGCAATTTGGCGATTTTTATCTAATACCTGAAGGCGGGACGAATGCCTTAGCCATAAAGGGTTGTCAGGAAATTCTAACTCCGGAAGATGCTGAATTTGATTATATTTGCTGCTCCATAGGAACAGGCGGAACGATTTCAGGAATTATCAATAGTGTTTTACCGCACCAAAAAGTTTTAGGATTTCCTGCTTTAAAAGGTGATTTTTTGAATGAGGAAATTCGTAATTTTGTACACAATGACAATTGGGAATTGATAACGGAGTATCATTTTGGAGGGTACGCAAAAGTTAACGAAGCATTAATACAGTTTATTAATCAATTTTATGCTGAAAATAAAATTCCTTTGGATCCCATTTATACGGCTAAGATGGTTTTTGGCGTTCTAGATTTGATTCAGAAAAACTATTTCCATGCTGGTTCAAAAATTTTACTAATTCACACTGGTGGACTTCAAGGGATTCAGGGAATGAATATGAAATTAAAAAACAAACATTTACCAATAATCAATAATAATGGTTAAAAAAACCCTACTAATCCTTGTATTACTCACTTTGATAGCTTGCAATGCTACAAAGCCAGTTATAGTAACAAAGAAGCCTCCTTTAAAACCTAAATCTGAGGTGGTACGCACAATAAACAAACCAGCGGTACCAAGTATTAATAAAGAAATTACAACTGTTGTTAGACCGGTAAAAAAGGAGGTCGCTACTAGAGAAACAGAAGTAATTGTATCCACTTCAAAAACAGTAGTTACGAATGATGTGATTGTTTCTTATATTTCTAAATTTAAAGAAATTGCAATGGCTAATATGAGAAATTATGGAATTCCTGCCAGTATTATTTTGGCTCAAGGGATTTTAGAATCTGGCGCAGGAAGAGGAGATTTAGCTTTAAGTGCAAACAATCACTTTGGAATCAAATGTCATGAAAGTTGGAAAGGGGAGAGCGTTAAACATGATGATGACTCAGATCAAGAGTGTTTTAGAAAATACAACAATCCGTCAGAATCATTTAAAGATCATGCCCTGTTTTTGACCGGGCGCCCTAGATATTCTAAATTATTTGATTTTTCAAAAGGCGATTATAAGGCTTGGGCCAAAGGGTTGCGAACTGCAGGTTATGCTACTGATCCTAGATATCCAGACAAACTGATTTCTTACATTGAACGCTACAAATTAAATCAATATGACAAGCAGGTTTTGGATGATAATTATGTGGCAAAAGAAAAAGAAATGGTTGAAGAATTGACAGTTGAATCAAGGGAAATAACAGCAACCGATTTGTTGTCCTATGTGGTTCAAAAAGGAGACACCCTTTATTCGATTTCAAAAAAATTCGATTTAAAAGTAGAGGTTTTAAAACAAAAAAATAATCTGCCTGATAATACCCTTTCCATCGGACAAAGATTAGTCGTAAATTAAGTAAATAACACAAAAATATATTTCATTACATGTTATATCAAAGAAGTAGCCAGCTTTTTGCTGAAGCAGAAAAAGTAATACCGGGAGGTGTCAATTCGCCTGTTCGAGCGTTTAGAGCAGTAGGAGGAACCCCAATTTTTGTAAAAAGTGCCAAAGGTGCTTATTTGTATGATGAAGATGGAAACCGTTTGATTGATTATATCAATTCTTGGGGACCAATGATTTTAGGACATGCTTATGAGCCGGTTGTTCAAGCCGTAATTGAAAAAGCCAAATTAGGAACTTCTTTTGGTATGCCCACAGAACTTGAAACTCAAATTGCTGCTTTGGCAGTTTCTATGGTTCCAAATATTGATAAAATTAGATTTGTAAATTCAGGAACTGAAGCTTGTATGAGTGCAGTGCGACTGGCGCGAGGATTTACTAAGAAGGATAAAATAATAAAATTTGCAGGGTGTTATCACGGTCATTCTGATTCGTTTTTGATTCAAGCTGGTAGTGGAGCCATCACTTGTGGTTCACCTAATAGTCCAGGTGTTACTGCTGGAACGGCCAAAGACACTTTATTAGCAACTTATAATAATCTAGAAAACGTAGCAACTTTAATTGCAGCTAATAAAAATGAAATTGCTTGTATCATTGTGGAACCAGTTGCTGGAAACATGGGATGCATTCCACCAGTTGCAGGTTTTTTAGAAGGCTTGCGCCAAATGTGTACTGACAATGATATTCTATTAATCTTTGATGAGGTTATGACCGGATTCAGGTTAGCAGCAGGTGGAGTTCAAGAATTACTGAACGTAAACGCCGATATTGTTTGTTTTGGAAAAGTAATAGGCGGCGGTTTACCCGTAGGTGCTTTTGCGGCTCGTGCTGAAATTATGAATTATTTAGCTCCGCTTGGCCCCGTGTATCAGGCAGGAACCTTATCTGGGAATCCATTAGCTATGGCTGCAGGATTAACAATGTTACAATCTTTAAATAATGATCGTTCTGTATTTAAAAGCTTAGAAGAAAAAACAGCTTATTTACATGCTGGAATGGATAAAGTTTTGAAAGCAAATAGTGTAGACTTTACTATCAACAGAATTGGATCTATGATTTCAGTTCATTTTGATTCAAATCCGGTAACCGATTTTAAATCGGCGGCTAAAGGAGATAATGAAAACTTTAAAAAATTCTTTCATGGTTTATTAAATGAGGGAATTTATATTGCACCATCTGCTTATGAGAGTTGGTTTCTTACGGATGCACTTTCTTATGAGGATTTGGACTTTACCATACAAGCCATTGATAAAGTTTCAAAAACATTTTAAAATTAAAAAAGACCCGAAAGGGTCTTTTTTACGATATTTGATGAAATAAGTCTAGAGAATTTTCTACTTTTTTTTATCCATTGTAGTTGGTTTTTGGTTTTTATGGTAGGCCATTCTTTTGTTCATACGTTGATTTCTTTGGTTTTTCATAACCTCCCATTTATTAAATTGATCAACAGAAAGTACTTGTTTCATTCTTTCTTTCATCAAGATTTGCTCGTCTAGCATTCGACTTTTTTCAGCAAACTTTTCATCAGCGGTGAGCTGTTTTTTAGTTACGTCCTTGTTTGCTTTACGTTCTGTCATTCGAGCTTCTTTTTTAGTGCCTTGCTCGGCAATAATTTTGCTCATCTCTTTTTGTTGAGTGGCCGTTAAATCCAAATCTAAAGTCATCTTCTTCAAGTGTAACTCATTTCTTTGTTCAGAGGTCATGTGTGCCATTTGGGTTCTTTCAGATCTTGCTTTTTTTTCTTGTGCCAAGCTTGTCATTCCAACAAGTAAAACTAAGGCGATAAGTACTTTTTTCATTTGTATTTTTTTAGGGATATAGAGATAAGACCATGATGCCCTTAAAAAGTTTAATCGTTAACAAAAGTTTATAGTTCGGGTTTAAATTGATGTTAAAGTTTTCATGAACGAATTTAACTTAACTACTATAATTATTGCTACGTCATTAAGTATGACATTTATCAGTTTTTTTCCAATTTAGTTTATCGAATTTTGTACTCTATTTAATAAATTATTTCAAATGGCAACACTTAAACCAATCCATACTTTTCATATTCCCGTTATGGGACTTGCGTATACTATCGATAGTCCAATACGTGTGGCCAAATATGGAATATCATCTGTAATTTCTATTATGGATGACGAACTTATCGAGAAGATGAACGCTTTTTACAGCGAAAAATTTAATCTTCCTTATCAGGAAATTACCCAAAAAATATATGATTATCGTGCCGAACGTATTACTTCTTACTTAAATTTGGTTGACAAAATAGTTAAAGACAAGTTCCATAATTTCAAAGCAGAATTATCCGAAAGTAAATCAGCTGTGGCAAATTATATCGCCATTTTGCCCAATACATCAGATATAAAAACAGGTTTACAAAACTTATTAGAAGACGGTTTTGCCTTAAAAGAAACAATAAAGGAGTATCTAGAGCAGCACTTATTTGCTGGCGATATTGATGTTAATATCATGACTAAACTTGATAAAGATAACTTTATTAATGATGAGCAATTACCTGTTTCATTCAACGATGCCCATGCTGCATTGCGGGGTTTTGTTAACAGCACACTGGAATCTTCAGTTGTATTGTCAGCGGGAATGAATCCACGATTATATAGTTATTTTGAAAATTTTGCGGCTTTTTTTCCTGATATAAACAATAAACTGAAAAAGAAAATTACCTTGAAAGTAAGTGATTTTCGCTCAGCGATGATTCAGGGTAATTTTTTAGCTAAAAAAGGACTTTGGGTTTCTGAATATAGAATCGAATCGGGTCTCAACTGCGGTGGACATGCGTTTGCAACTGAAGGTTTTTTATTGGGGCCAATTTTAGAAGAATTCAAACAGAAAAAAGAGCAATTAATTCAATCAGCACATGAGTTGATGGTTAAGGCTTTGGGACAAAAAGGAATACCTATTCCAAACCAACCTCTGGATTTGAAAATCACGGTGCAAGGTGGAGTAGGAACTGCTCAGGAGCATGATTTTTTGATAGATTTTTACAATGTAGATTCTGTGGGTTGGGGTTCACCATTTTTATTAGTGCCAGAAGCAACCTCGGTAGATAAGCATACTAGAAGCTTATTGGCTGCAGCCAAAGAAGAAGATTTATATTTAAGTCATATTTCTCCTTTAGGAATTCCGTTTAATACCTTACGAGGAACTACAAATGAGGTTTTTAAACAAAAACGGATCAACGATAATAAAGCAGGCAGTTCATGTCCAAAACGATTTTTGGCGCTCAGCAAAGAATATGATGCTAAAGGAATTTGCACTTCTTCTAAGAAATACCAAGATTTAAAATTAGACGAGTTGCAACTCCAAGGAGCATCTTTATCTGCGGAAGCTTTCCAAAAAAAGAAAAACAGCATTACGGAGAAAGCGTGTCTTTGCGTAGGTTTAGCAAATGCTTCTTATCTTGAAAATGATATCAAAATTAAAGGTCAAGCGCAAGGTGTAATTATTTGCCCCGGTCCAAACATGGCTTACTTTGACCATGAAGTTTCGCTTGCCACAATCGTACAACACATTTATGGGAATACATCCATTTTGGGAGTGGAAAATCGCCCTAATTTATTTGTCAAAGAATTGAAAATGTACTTAGATTATTTAAAAAATGAGATCGAGTCTGTCTCTGACGAAATTACCGCGGGACAAATTAAAAAATGGAATGCATTTAGAAGTAATTTGATCATTGGAATTGCCTATTATGAAGATTTATTTTCAACATCTACTTTTTTCGAAAGCATTAAAAATGAGATTCTGAGTCAATTTGATTCTTATAAAATCGAACTAATTGATATTGAGATTCCAGAATTGGTGACTACATAATAAAAACTAAAGAAGAAGCTTCGATTGTAGCTCCTTCTTTTATGGTTTTACTCAAATGAAATGTAATTGCCAACTTCAAGATTTATTCTATATTTAATTTTGAATTCTTTTCTTTTTGTTGATTCACTAGATTTAACAATTCTCCTTTTATTTGGAAAGCAAACCAGAGCATTTAGGTCATTTATATTAGTAAAATTTATTTTATGAGCATAATATTTAAAAGTATTTTCTAATTGGTAGTAAGCTTCTTTTCTGTGATTGGCAAGATTTCCTGCTGCCACTTTGATTTCTACAAAATAAACGCTTTGGTTGTTACATATAACATAATCGCATTGTCCTCCTTTTACCATTTTCATCACACAATCATCATTTTGTATAAAATAAAATTCGGTATTAGTTTTGTTCTCAATATGCAAATTGTATTTGTCTCGATCAGAAACAAATACTGCTTTTTCAGCTTCAAAAACAAAAGTATGTTTCTCTACAATTGTTGTTAAACAAGCAACTTCAATTTGAGGAAAAGCTTCTCGAAGTTGATTAATCATAAATCTAGCAATTTATCAAATTCATCAGAAAAAGAGTCCGAAACAGTATCAATCATATTTTCATTGATTTGTCCTAACTTATCATCCATTATTTTTTTAGCTTTCCCGTTTTTTAACTCATAAGCAATAAAGTTTTTAGGATCAAGCCACGATTCTTTCTTAATGATTTTGTTTACTTCTTTTGGTTTAGTTTTTCCTTTGTCAAAAGCCAAAAGTAAATTGTTAATGGATGCTAAAACAAAAGGACTATGAGTGGTAAGAATTAAATTTTTTCTATCAAACAAACAGTTTTTGACCAAATATTTAATCAATTCGTGTTGTGCTTTTGGATATAAATTTAGTTCAGGTTCTTCAACTACAAAATTAAAGTTATATTTTTCTTTTAATGATTTAGAATATTCGACTAGTAGTAAAATTGGAATAATTGATTGTAAGCCCGAAGCTGATTCTAATAAATCTACTTTCTCATCTTTACTATGATAGATGTATGAGGTTTTACCTTCTCTTTCGTATTTAAAATTTTTATTAATAATATTCAAAGGCAGCTCTTTGATAGTTTGAATGGCTTTTTCATATTCTTGCCCAATTTCTAAAAGATGTTTTGGTATTTGAATATTGTTGTTAATTAGACCTAATGCATTTTCAGATATTAAATGAAGAAAGCTTCTTTCTGCCGGAATATATATTGAATCATCTAAATAAATAAAAGGAAATAATTCAATTAATTTTTCATATAAATTGATGTAGTTTTCTAAATTAAGTTCTTTTTCTTGAATTTCAAGAATGCTTTTTATGTCTTCTTGCTGTAAGAAACGTTTTTTATTTCTAATGTTTGCGAAAATTATTTCGAATTTAACTTTTTGTTCTTCAGTATTAAAAATTTCGTATATTTTTTCATTGTTTAACAATGAATATAAGGATAAATCTAAATAGATACCTATAGAGATTGATTTTTGCAAATCTTCTGTGTCTCCGGGTTTTTTGACAGCACTATATTCTTTAAAAACATTAAAGTTAATTAAAGGCGAGTTTTTTTCACTTTTTCCTTCAGAAAAATTAAAATTAAAAGAAGAAATGTTAGGGTAGGAACTTTTTGGATCAAAAGTCTTATATGCTATTATACTTTTTTCTGAGACATAAGAAAAAATATTGTATTTTTTTAGTTCGTCATCAAATTTTATTTTATTATTCCTTCTAAACTCTTCATTTTCTAATATAGAAAGTAATTTAGCCAAAGTACTCTTTCCCGAAGCTTGAGCCCCAATAAAAGTAACCATTTCTCTAACTTCGATTTCAATATCTTTTAGAGGTCCGAAATTTTTAACAATTAGTTTTGCTCTTTCCATTTTTCAAAATTAAGGAAATAATTTATAATACAAAGGAACCCAATTGAGTTCCTTTTGTAAAATTATGTTTTTGTGAAGAATATTACTCTTTCAATCGACAAGCTTTAACATCACCATCAACAACTACTTCAGTCAATCCCATAGAAGATAAGTTTTTCATGGCTTTGTCCCATTTTTTACCGCTCAATCCAGAGGTCATTTTTAGTGCGCTAAACTCCATTTGGTTGTTGTTGGTTTGCAATAGCACAACAATCAATTTCTCATCGTCATCTAATTCAATTTTTATTTGCTTTTTCTCAGGTCGCATTTGAGGAAACAATAACACTTCTTGAATAGAGGAATTATTAGTTAAATACATCATCAAACGATCCATTCCTATTCCTAATCCAGAGGTTGGCGGCATTCCGTATTCTAATGCTCTCAAGAAATCTTCATCAATAATTCCGTTTGCTTCATCATCTCCTTTTTCAGACAAACGCATTTGCTCTTCAAATCGTTCTCTTTGGTCAATTGGGTCGTTTAATTCAGAGTACGCATTGGCTACCTCTTTTCCACAAACCATTAATTCAAAACGTTCTGTAAGCTCAGGATTATCTCGGTGTTGCTTGCAAAGTGGAGACATTTCTTTTGGATAATCCGTAATAAAAGTGGGCTGAATATAATTGCCTTCGCATTTGGCACCAAAAATTTCATCTATCAGTTTTCCTTTCCCCATGGTTTTATCCACGTCAATTCCCATTCCTCTTGCCGCTTCAAATAATTCGGTTTCATTTTTTCCAGAAATATCAAAGCCTGTAAAGTGCCTGATAGAATCGGTCATCGTTACACGGGCATAAGGTGCTTTAAAGTCTACTTTATGTTCGCCAAAAGTAGTCTCGCTCGTTCCATTTACACTAATAGCGCAATGTTCGAGTAAGTTCTCTGTGAATTTCATCATCCAGTTGTAGTCTTTGTAAGCTACATATATTTCCATAGCGGTAAATTCTGGGTTGTGCGTACGATCCATACCTTCATTCCTGAAGTTTTTCGAAAATTCATACACGCCATCAAATCCGCCAACAATCAATCTTTTTAAATACAACTCATTCGCAATACGCATGTACAAAGGCATATCAAGCGAATTATGATGTGTAATAAAAGGTCGTGCCGCAGCACCACCAGGAATAGGCTGTAAAACAGGTGTTTCAACCTCTAGATATCCGGCATCATTAAAAAAACTACGCATCGCATTAAATAATTTGGTGCGTTTAATAAACGTTTGTTTTACATGATCGTTTACCGTTAAATCTACATAACGACGGCGGTAACGTTGTTCTGGATCGGCAAATGCATCATAGGTTTTTCCGTCGGCATCCGTTTTTACTACTGGAAGTGGTTTCAATGCTTTTGCCAAAACCGTCAATCCATAAACATGAACCGAGATCTCTCCCACTTGCGTTTTAAAAACCGTTCCGCGAACTCCAATAAAATCGCCAATATCCAATAGTTTTTTGAAAACCACATTGTACATTGTTTTCTCCTCATCATCAGAAATATCATCCCTGGAAACGTACACTTGAATGCGTCCTTCAGCATCTTTTAATTCCGCAAACGAAGCTTTTCCCATGATGCGTTTTCCCATCAATCGGCCTGCTAAAACCACTTCCTTACCCTCATACTTTTCAAAATCAGCTAGGATTTCACTCGAGTAGGCGGTCGTAATAAATTCGGCTGCGGGATAAGGCTCAATGCCTAAATTTCGTAATTCAGTAAGTGCTTCTCTACGTAATATTTCTTGTTCGGATAATGCCATTGTATGCTGATTTTAAGAGCGCAAAGATACTATATAAGTTTTTAAATTTAAAGTTTAAAATGTATGGTTTTTTGAAGCACAATATTTCGTTTTTTCAAGACGATTTGTCCCGCTATTCGCTCTATCTTTTTTTCTTGTTCAAAAAAAACAAGAAAAAAAGGATGCCGCTGCTATCGGGGCTATGTTACAATTTTTATTTTTAAAAAAACATGAAAAATAGTACAAATAATGTATATTTGAAACCTAATCATTTTGCAAACATTCCAATGAAAAAATATATTGTGTTATTTCTATTCATCTTTCTAAACAGTTGCCAAGTTACTGAAACGATCCATCTTGATGAAAATGGGTCAGGAACTATAGAACTTATTAAAATGCGAGATGAACAAAGCTTCATGCAATTAATGGGTGAAGAATATTCCAAGGAAGATTTTTTCAAAGACACAACCTATGTTTTCAAAGATGTTATAGCAAAATATACTGAGACATTTGCTAGACTGCCCGCAACTGAAAAAGCAATTTTTGAGAAATTTAATACTGTTCAAGTTCACAGCAGGAAAAGTTCGATGGAGAAAGTATTTCGCATTGCAATAAGTCAGTCTTTTTCAAAAATGGAGGAAGTTGCTGATTTATACAAAACAGAGGAGTATGCAGATGACATTGTAAACAATTACGCGCTCTTGGCCGAGGAACATTATTACAGCATTACCTTTACTTTTGATGGAACTGTATTTAAAAGAATTGTTAAAATTACAGATGCAGTAGAATTAAAAAAGCAACAAGATGAAATCGAAGGATTGAAAACTCGATTTTCAAAATTCAAAATCAGTCAGCCTTATATTTTGAAGTACCATTTCCCTAGAAAAATAAAGTCGGTTTCAAATCTAAAAGCAAAAATTAGTGAAGACAAAAAATCACTGGAATTACAATTTCTGATCATGGATTGTTTAATAAATCCGGAGAGCACTAATGTAGAGGTAATTTTGGAACCAGAAAAAGTAGATTAAAAAACACTAATCCTACAAGTTTTTTTTAAACCTTATAGGTATCGCTTTTAGCGCAATGATAAAAATAGAAATTAGATATTGAGATAGACTAGTTATTTATGAAATGTAAGTTATAATTTTTGCTGCATACCTACAAGGTTTGAAAAAAACCTTGCAGGAAAAAACAGTAAACTCAAAACTTTGTACCTTTGCCAATCAAAAAATAAAGGAACGAAATAGGATTGCTTCGTTTCTCGCAATTACAAATGAACAAAACCATCCAACTTCAAGATTTAGGAAACAAAGACTACAAGGAAACCTGGGAGTACCAAGAAGAACTCTTTAAAGGCATTGTCGACTTAAAAATTCGAAATCGCCGAGAAGAACTTGAACTGGAAACGCCAAATTATTTTCTTTTCGTAGAGCATCCGCACGTATATACCTTAGGGAAAAGTGGTGATTTGAGTAATTTACTATTATCCGAAAAGCAACTCGAAACTAAAGGAGCTACTTTTTATAAAATCAATCGTGGTGGTGATATCACCTATCACGGACCTGGACAAATTGTGGGTTATCCAATTATAGACTTAGAAAATTTTTTTACGGATATTCATAAATACTTGCGGTTTCTAGAAGAAGCCATTATTCTTACGCTTCAAGAATACGGAATCATTTGTGGCAGGAGCGAGGGCGAAACTGGAGTGTGGTTAGGTGCGGGAACGCCATTTGCACGAAAAATTTGCGCCATGGGTGTTCGCGCTTCTCGTTGGGTAACCATGCACGGATTTGCATTAAATGTAAATGCCGATTTGGGTTACTTTGATAATATCATTCCGTGCGGCATTCGAGGCAAAGCAGTAACTTCATTAAATGTGGAACTTGGAGTCGCAAAAGTAAATGAAAAAGAAGTCAAAGATAAAATCCTGAAACATTTCTCTCATTTGTTCGAAGCTACATTCGAGAAAGCTCAAATCAAAAATCGTTAATCGGCAATCAAAAATCAAAAGAATATTGTTCCGGCAATAATCGAAAAGTCATTCGGTGGTATTTGGTTACTCCATATTTTCTAATGGCCTCACGATGTTCCTTAGTAGGATAGCCTTTATTTTGTTTCCAATTATACATTGGGAATTCTTCATGAATTGTATTCATATATTCATCGCGATAGGTCTTCGCTAATACAGAAGCAGCAGCAATACTCATGAATTTTGAATCTCCTTTGATAATACTAGCATTTGGTATTGAATTTAAAATTTCTATTTCAGATGCTGTAAAAATTCTACCACCACGATTTTTTATGCCACCTTTTGCTATAAAAGGACTATTTCCGTCTACAATAATAGAAACGGGTCTAGGATCTAATTTTAAAACACATTCTTGCATCGCTTTTAAAGAGGCGTTCAAAATATTTATTTCATCAATAATCAAAGGCTCAAGATGGGTAACAGCAAATGAAATGGATTGTTGCTCTATAATAGGTCTTAGTTTTTCACGTGTCTTTTCAGATAATTGTTTGCTGTCATTTAGCATGCTGTTTAGAAAATAGTCAGGAAGTAGTACCGCTGCTGCAGTAACAGGTCCAGCAAGACAACCTCGGCCCGCCTCATCAGTTCCGGCTTCTAAATTTGGGGTTAAATAAAAGGATGTTAACATTAAATTAATTTTGACAAAAATAAGATTATATATCTAAATACTTACAATAAAACCTATAGTAAGATTAAAGCATTGCAGTATATGTTTTTTTTATGTAAATCTGTTATTGATTATATTTTGTTAAATTATGTAAAAGGCTTGTTTCTTTAAGATATTATTATGATTTTTGCGTTATAACTAATTCAAATAAATTAATATGAGATCAAAATTCAAATGGATTTTTTCATTGCTATTGGCATTGTCCATGCAATTTGCGTTTGCACAAGAAAGAACGATCACGGGTACAGTTTCTGATGCTATTGGACCTATTCCGGGTGTAAATGTTCTAGTAAAAGGCACAAAGATAGGAGTGCAAACAGGCTTTGATGGTAAATATTCTATTAAAGCTAAAACAGGAGATGTTTTAGTTTATTCTTTTGTAGGTATGAAAGAAACAACAGCAAATGTTGGTACTTCTTCAAATGTTAATGTTAGAATGGATCAAGAAGGAAATACATTAGAGGAAGTTGTTGTTGTAGGTTATGGTGTTCAGAAAAAGAGAGAAGTAACAGGTGCTATTTCTAAAGTTAGTGGTAGTGAAATTGCAAATTTAATCACTCCAAGTTTCGAATCTCAATTAGCAGGTAGAGCGAGTGGTGTGCAAATTACAACTTCAAACGGAATTGTTGGTCAAGCTCCTAGAATTAGAATTAGAGGTATTGCTTCAATAACAAGTGGAACTTACCCTTTAGTTGTAGTAGATGGTATGCCAATTATAACTGGTGATACTGGCGGTGTTGCAAATACAAATGGATTGGCAGATATTAATCCTGCAGACATTGAGTCTATGGAGATTTTAAAAGATGGTGCTGCAACTGCAATTTATGGGTCTCGTGCTGCAAATGGTGTAATTTTAATTACTACTAAAACAGGTAAAAATGGTGTTATGAAAGTTAATTTAAGTAGCACGATGGGTGTTGCCACTCCTTTTAAAACACATGATTTATTAAAAACAGCAGATTTTTTAGTAATTTCAAATGAAAAAAGAACGAATAGAGGACAAGCTCCTTGGGCCGTTGGAAGTGCATATGATACGGATTGGCAAGCTGCTGTTTTAAGAGATGCTCCTCAATCAAATCATTCATTGTCTTTAAGCGGTGGAACTGAAAAAACTAAATATTATTTATCTTTAGGATTGACAGATCAAATAGGTGTTACTTTGTCTAATGATATGAAAAGATATTCTGTTAGAGCTAATATTGAGCAAAATATAAACAAATGGCTAAGTGTTGGTACTAATCTAAGTGTAACTAGAGCAGAATACAATGGTTTAAATACTGGTGGAAGTTCTCTTTCAGGAAATATTTTCAATGCAATGAGACAATTGCCAAATATTTCAATTTTTGATGCTACAAATCCAACTGGCTATAACCTTACATTACCTTTGGCTACAAACACTGTAGGACAGGGACAAAATACAGATCCAATAGGGGATAATATTCCTAACATTGCTTATGTATTAGCAAATAATAAATATCAATCAAAAGTTAATAGAACATTAGTGAATGTTTTTGCAAATGCAAAATTGACAAACGATTTGACTTTTAGAGTACAAGCAAGTGCAGATAATGCAATTACAGGTGGTTTTCAATATTTGAATCCAGTGCATGGTGATGGACGTTCTCTTAACGGATATTTGTATAATGACAACACTGATATATTAACTTGGAACTGGCAAAACATTTTAAACTACAAAAAAACTTTTGCAGAGAATCATAGTATTGGAGCTACTGTTGTTTCAGAATATCAAAAAACTAAGACTCAAATCTTTTTTGGTTCAGGTTCTGATTTGCTAAGTACTTTTTATAACAAAAATTTAGTTACTAATTCGTATGCTACAAAAGATTCTGGTGGAGCTGTTTCAGAAAATGGAATTATGTCTTATTTAGGACGTTTGAGCTATAATTATAAAGAGAAATATTTTATTCAAGGATCTATAAGAAGAGATGGAATCTCTAAATTAGATGCTGATACAAGATGGAATAATTTTCCAGGAGTTTCTGTTGGTTGGACTGTTTCGAAAGAAAACTTTATGTCGTCAATTAACAATACAGTTTCTGATTTGAAATTTAGAGCATCTTACTCAGAAGTTGGAAATACAGATATTGGAAATTACCCATATTTGGGTCTTACTATAAGTTCTCCTTATGGTGCGCTTAATGGATTAGGTTATTCACAGTTTGGAAACAATGAACTACAATGGGAATCCAGTGCTAAAACGGATTTTGGTGTTGATTTAGGATTGTTTGAAAATCGTTTGAATCTTAATTTTGATTATTACAAAAATGATATTGACAAGTTAATTTTAGCGGTTCCTACCTCTCCTTCACTAGGGATTCCTGGAAACACTATCAACAAAAATATTGGATCATTAACTAACACAGGTTATGAATTTGCTACAACTTTTAAAGCTATTAGAACAGAAAATGTAACTTGGGAATTATCTGCTAATGTGACTTTTGCTAAAAACGAAGTAACTAGTTTGTTTAATGGTCAAGACATTTTGGGAGCTAATAATATTGTTAGAGTTGGTGAATCTATAAATTCTCTTTATGGTTTCAAATATTGGGGTGTAAACAAAGCGAATGGTAACCCAGTTTATTATAAGGCAGATGGATCATTAGTTGAAGGAAACATTGCAACTACTACTTATTTTGTATTTGATCCTAATAATCCTGGTACTTTAGGAGCAGCATCATCACTTAGTGCTGGTACAGATAGAGCCGTATTAGGAAATACTTTGCCAACTTATTTTGGTGCCTTTAATTCAAAGTTCTCTTATAAAAACTTTGATTTTGGATTTATGTTTAGATTCAGCGGAGGAAACAAGATTTTCAACTCTACTAGAAGAGACTTAATGAACCAAAACTTAAATAATAATGGAACAGAAATCTTAGGAAGATGGCAGAGTGCTGCCAATCCAGGTGATGGATGGACTCCAAAATTATGGGCTGGTGGGAATACATTTGTAAACTTAACCGGAAATGCAAGTTCACGTTTTGTTGAGGATGGAGATTTTATCTCTCTTGATAACGTAACCATTGGTTATAGTTTGCCAAAAATAGTGTCAAGCAAAATTAAAGTTGACAATTTTAGAATCTTTGTTCAAGGACAAAACTTGATGATGATTACTAAATACAAAGGACTAGATCCAGAAATGGAATCTGCTGGTGTAGATTTGAATGGTACGCCACGTTCTAAAATAATATCAATGGGTATTAATGTAAGTTTATAAAAAAAACATGAAAAATTTAATAAAAATACTTCTATTTTCTGTACTCGTTTTCGGGATGAATTCATGTACAGAAGAAAAAATATTGGATTTGACTCCAATAAACAATATATCAGTTGATGATGCTTTTACTACACCTGCGTTAATTGAAACTTCTATGAATGGAGTTTATAATGCTGCAGGAATAGGACAGTATAACAGTGCTAATCCTAATGGTGGTAGAGGATATGTTTGGGGTGCTGCTTTTGTGGAACAAGGTGATAATAGAGGAGAAGATGTAGTAAATACAGCTACTTTTTATCAACTTACTTATACTGCTACTTATGACCAAACTACAGCTAACAATGTGTATTACTGGGTTGATGGGTATCGTTTGATCAATAGATGTAACTTGATGATCGAAGGAGTTACTGCTGCAGTTGCAAAAGGTACAATTACTGCTGCTGTAGGGAATGATTATATTGGTCAAGCTAAATTTTTAAGAGCAATAACTCATTTTGAATTATTGAATCACTTTGCTAGACCTTATAACTTTACTGCGGGTGCTACACATCTTGGTGTTATTTATAGAGAAGTTGGTGTAAATACGCAAGCAGAAATTGATTCTGAAAATTTAAAACCAAGAAATACAGTCGCTGAATGTTATACAAAAGTATTAGCAGATTTAAATGATGCTGAAGCTTTAATAACAAGCACTTTGAAGTTTAAAGCGTCTAAAAATGCTGCAATAGCATTCAAAACAAGAGTGTATCTTCAAAAAAGAGATTGGGCTAATGTAATTTCTGAAGGAACAAAACTTGCAGGAAAATATATCCTAACATCTTCTCCTAACGATCCATTCGTAACTGCAAATAATTTATCTAATACAGAGTCAATCTTTTCAATTCAACATGCTGCTACATCAAATCCGGGAGCAAATGGAGCTTTAGCTTCTATGTATAAACAAAGAACTTTAGTTACAATTAGTCCGATCATTTGGAGAGATCCAAGTTGGTTAGTAGATGATAAAAGAAGAATAGAAGGGGAATTAGTAACTACTGTACTTGGTAGAAAATATACTAATAAATACAAAGATGTTACTAACTTTACAGATGCAGCTCCAGTTATTAGGTATGCTGAGGTTTTATTAAATATGGCTGAAGCACAAGCACGTCTTGCTACGCCTAATTTAGTAACGTCTTTAACATTGTTGAACACAGTAAGAAACAGATCTTTAGCGATTCCTGCAACTCAAGAATATACTGCTGCTACATTGAACTCTCAATTAGCGATGATTAATGCAATTCTTAAAGAAAGAAGAATAGAGTTCTTAATGGAAGGTCGTAGATGGTCTGATATTCAAAGACTTCAAAATGATGATTTAGCACCTATAAATGGTATTCCTGCAAAATTGGCTAATGGAGCTCCTGCAGCTACTTTATTTACTTTAGGGACGCCTTACCCAGGACCTTATGGTGTTGCTGCAATACCAAGTAGTGACTTTAGAGTGCTTTGGCCAATACCACAAATAGAATTAAATACGAATCCAAGCTTGGTTCAAAATACAGGTTGGTAATAGTCTTAAATTCATAAATAGTTTAGTCTATAATTTTCTAAATATCCCGATTACGTCATGTTTTCGGGATATTTTTTTTGCTTAAAGCTTTTTATTTTTTTTTAGACTTGAAATCCTATTTGAGATGTTTTTATTTTATGCTGATTATCTGTTATCTTTGCGACACTAAGTTTATTATAAATTAGGATAATTATACCAATTTCAAATGCGAATACTGTTTTCTTTCTTTTTTTTAGCATTTTCTAGTTTGTTATTTTCACAAGAAAAAACGAATACAAGTTTTAATTATAGTAGTAAATATCAGCGTACAGATTCGACAAAAGGGATGAAGAAACAAAAAATCGCATCTATCGATCTTTACAAAGTAATTTCTATAGAAAACGATACAACATACATCGATACTTCTCTAACTATTCAAAAAGAGTACAGCCATAATTATTTGCGTAAAGATATTTTCGGTTTACTGCCCTTTGCCAATGATGGACAAACCTATAATACAGTACAATACAGTTTGAATGAGTTTAATCCGTATCCTGAATTTGGTTTTAAAGCAAAGCATTTTAATTTTTTAG
Organism: Flavobacterium sp. DT2-2; assembly: GCA_051990185.1. Taxonomy (GTDB): domain Bacteria; phylum Bacteroidota; class Bacteroidia; order Flavobacteriales; family Flavobacteriaceae; genus Flavobacterium. Next base: position 52,042 of record JAFCUE010000002.1, read on the forward strand.
AAGCCAATCAAATTAGGTACTATTCCGTTGCTACTCCAGTTACGGAATTATATTTTAAAACAACAATCAGTAAAGGACAATCTGTAGATGCGTTCATTACTTTGAACACGTCTGAAAATTTAAATTTGTCAATTGCGTACAAAGGTTTGCGTTCTGAAGGCGAATACCTTAATCAATTGTCAAGTACGGGTAATTTTAGGTTTACGACCAGTTACAATACCAAAAACAAACGCTATTTCGCAAAAGCACATTATACGTTTCAAGATATCTTAAATGAAGAAAATGGCGGAATAACTACAATAAACGATTTTGAAAGTGAAGATCCTAATTTTGACAATAGGCAACGATTTGAAGTTTATTTTACTGATGCAAAATCTTTCTTGAAAGGGAAAAGAATTTTTCTAGATCAAAATTTTAGAATAAATCCAAAAAAAGGAAGCGACAACTTATATCTCACACATCAATTTAATTATGAAAATAAATTTTTTGAATACAATCAGGCTACCGTACCTTCTTCGGTAGGTAGTACAATTGTATTTAGATTTGGGGAGTCCTTTAAAAATAGTGATATCAATGATCAAACTCGTTACAATAAAATGTACAACAGAGCTGGTCTTATTTATGAGAATGTTACCTTGGGTACATTTCAGTTTTTTGCAGATGATTTTAGGTCTAATTATTACTACAACCAAATCTTAATTTTCGATAATCAGAATATAATTCCAAGTGCTTTCAGTCAAAATATTAATAGTGTAGGAGGTCAGTATGAGATTCAAAAAAAGAATTGGAACGGTAGTTTTTTATATTCGAGATCAGTCACCGCCCAATCATTGTCTAATCTTGATGCAAAATTAGGGTATGATTTTAATGATGATATTCAATTTACGTTTAGGTATCAAAATGTGAATAAATTGCCCAACAGTAATTATAATCTGCATCAAAGTAGCTATGTACAATACAATTGGTCAAATGAATTTAAGAATGAAAAGATAAATTCATTAAGCGCAAATGCAATTACTCCCTGGCTAAATGCGCAAGTACACTATTCAATTTTAAAGGATCATTTGTATTTCAATGATGTTTCTAGTGATGCACAAGCTCTAGCTCAAACTCAAATTGTAGCTCCTTCTCAATACGATGGAACGATCAATTACTTTTCTGCTAAAATTAGTAGAGAGTTTATTTTTGGAAAATTTGCTTTAGACAACACCATATTGTATCAAAAAGTAAATCAGCAGAATGCAGTTTTAAATGTACCTGAAATCGTATCTCGAAATTCGTTTTACTATTCTAATAACTTGTTCAAAAATGCATTGTATTTACAAACAGGAATTGTATTAAACTATTTCTCAAACTATTACGCAAATGAATACAATCCAGTTATTGGCGAGTTTTTTGTGCAAAATGAAAAACAAATTGGCAATCATCCTAATTTTGATTTTTTCATAAATGCAAAGATTCAACGAACCCGTATTTATTTTAAAGCGGAGCATTTTAACTCGTCACTAACGGGGAATAATTTCTATGCATCACCTAATAATCCATCGAGGGATTTCACAATTCGTTTTGGATTAATTTGGAACTTCTTTAATTAAGGAGATAAAATTAATTTTACACGAAATCGATTCCAATTTTTCATAAGTACTTCAATAGTTATAATTAATCGCTTATGTTTTTGGTAATGGGCAAAAATGATATTACAAATTTTTATTTAAATACGATTAGGAAATAGGCAGCAAGTCAGTTTGTCTAGAAAGAGTAATTTTTTATAACAAAATGCTATCTTTGTGTTTTTATTTACAACAAATTATAATTTAAAAATATAAACTACAATGCGCTACGCAGAAAATATTCTAGGCACAATAGGAAATACACCACTTGTAAAACTAAATAAAGTAACTGCAGATGTTGATGCTTTGGTACTTGCTAAAGTTGAGACTTTCAATCCAGGAAATTCTGTAAAGGATAGGATGGCAGTAAAAATGATTGATGACGCAGAAGCAGATGGGAGATTGAAACCAGGTGGTACCATTATTGAGGGAACTTCAGGTAATACAGGAATGGGCTTGGCATTAGTAGCCATAATTAAAGGTTATAAACTAATCTGTGTAATTTCGGATAAACAATCTAAGGAGAAAATGGATATTCTTCGTGCCGTTGGTGCAAAAGTAGTGGTTTGTCCTACGGATGTAGAACCTACGGATCCAAGATCTTATTACTCAGTTTCAAAAAGATTAGCTGATGAAACTCCAAATTCTTGGTATGTAAACCAATACGATAATCCGTCAAATGCAATAGCGCACTACGAGCAAACGGGTCCTGAAATTTGGGAACAAACGGAAGGTAAGATTACTCATTTTGTTGTAGGAGTTGGAACTGGAGGTACAATTTCTGGTGTTGCCAAATACTTAAAGGAGAGAAATCCAAATATTAAAATTTGGGGAATTGACACCTATGGTTCTGTATTTAAAAAATACCACGAAACCGGAATTTTTGATGAGAATGAAATTTATTCCTATATAACAGAAGGAATTGGAGAAGATATTCTTCCAAAAAACGTCGATTTCTCCTTAATAGATGGTTTTACAAAAGTAACTGATAAAGATGCTGCGGTTTATACTCGTAAAATTGCACTTGAAGAGGGTATTTTTGTAGGAAATTCTGCTGGAGCTGCAATAAAAGGATTGTTGCAACTTAAGGATCATTTTAAACCTGAAGATGTTGTGGTTGTTTTGTTTCATGATTCTGGCAGTCGTTACGTAGGTAAAATGTTCAACGATGATTGGATGCGCGAACGTGGTTTTTTAGAAGAAGAAATTACAAAAGCGGAGGATGTTATTAAAGATCATATCGATAAACCATTAATCGTGGTTCGTACCGAAGAGTTAGTTTCGCATGCAATAGAAAGAATGCGTAAATACAAAATCTCTCAAATTCCGGTTATTGACATCAATGGTTTTGTGGGCTCTGTGGACGAAAGTGATTTGTTTCAAAGTTACGTTGCTGATAAAGATGTAGCCGATAAACCGATTAAAGAAGTAATGGGTAAACCGTTTCCAATCGTAAAACACGGAACGCCTATTGAAGAAGTTTCAAAATTATTCACTAAAGAAAATGAAGCTGTTTTGGTGGAATTAGAAAATGGAAAGCACCATATAATAACCAAATATGATATTATTGGGTCGATAAAATAATTTTTTTTGCCACAAATCAAGTACACTTCCATAGTCTGGATCCGTTTATTTGGTTTGTGGCTTTTAATTTGAAGAATTTATTTTCTTCTGCGTACAGCTTTATTCGTTTATCGAAATTCTAAAATATGACCTTCACTGCAATAGATTTTGAAACTGCAACTGCATTCCATCCATGTTCCGTTGGTATTGTTACCGTAGAAAACGGGATAATTACAGATGAGTTTGTTAATTTAATTAAGCCACCAAATAATTTATATTCGCCCTTTACAATTCAAGTGCATGGGATATATCCACGAGATACGGTGAATGCAAAATCATTTGTGCAAGTATTTCCTGAAATTCAAAAACGCCTCAAAAATAGAGTGGTTGTGGCTCATAATGAGAGTTTTGATAGAAATGTGCTTGCTAAATCAATGGCGGTTTATGGTTTGGATTATGCTGATTTGAATATCGCACCCCGTTGGGAATGTACCGTTAAAATTTACAAAGCCAAAGGGTTAAAACCAACTAAATTGAGTGATTGTTGCCGAGAAATGAATATTGCCTTAAATCATCACGAAGCATTATCTGATGCTCGTGCTTGTGCCAAATTATATATGTTGAGATAAAAACACTTATACCTTTCAGTTGCCATACTCTTTTTTTAGAGAAATTTCTGGAATTTTTAATTTAGATAATTTGCTATTTCTTTTTTTACTACATTAGTCTTCAATCTAATATGTTTAATATGAAAGAAGATTTCCTTCATTATCTGTGGAAATTCAAGAAGTTTGATGTCTTAAATTTGAAAACCTTCAATGGAGAGGAAATCACAATTATCAATGTTGGTCAATATTTAGAACTTGCAGGTCCTGATTTTTTCAATGCTCAAATAACCATTGGGAATCAAAAATGGGCTGGAAATGTCGAAATTCATCTTAAATCTTCTGATTGGTATGTGCATCATCACGAAAGAGATGAAGCCTACGAAAACGTAATTCTTCATGTGGTATGGGAACACGACACGGAAATTTTCAGAAAAAATAACACAGAGATTCCTGTTTTGGAACTTAAAAAATATGTAGATGCTGCAACAATATCCAATTATCAATCTTTAATTTCTCCAAAATCGTGGATTTTCTGCGAGAAGCAAATTCAAGAAATTGATGAATTTGCATTCAAAAATTGGCAGGAACGTTTGTTTTTTGAACGTTTGGAAAGAAAATCAAAACCGATATTTGATTTATTGGAACAAACCAATCAAGATTGGGAGGCAGTGTTGTTTTGTCTTTTGGCGAAGAATTTTGGATTGAACACGAATGGTGAAATCTTTTTAAAAATCGCACAAAATATTCCTTTTTCAATTCTCAGAAAAGAAAGTTTTGAGGGCGAAAATTTGGAAGCTTTGATTTTTGGAACCGCAGGATTATTGGATTCGGAGAAAGAAGATAATTATTTTAAAGATCTAAAATTCAGGTATTTCTATTTATTGCATAAATATCAACTAGAAAAAAGTTGCATTGAGCCAGTTCAATTTTTCAAGCATCGCCCAGATAATTTTCCAACAATTCGGCTTTCTCAATTGGCCAATTTATACCATAATCAGCAAAATTTATTCTCGGAAATCAGTAGCATAAATTCTTTGAAAAGCTGTTACGATTTGTTTCAGATTTCAGTTTCTGAATATTGGCTTAATCATTATCAATTTGATAAAGAAAGTCCAAAGAAAAAGAAATCGCTTTCTAAATCGTTTGTCGATTTGATTGTTATAAATACGATAATTCCGATACAATTTGCTTTTGCAAAAAGTCAAGGAAAAGAAATTTCGGAGGATTTGATTCGACTCTTAAAGGAAGTCACACCAGAAAAAAATGCTATTATTGATAAGTTTAATTCTTTTGGAATTGTTTCAAAAAGTGCGTTTGAGACACAATCATTGCTTCAACTCAAAAATGAATATTGTAACAAAAGTAAATGTTTAGAATGCAGTGTTGGAATAGAATTACTGAAAAAACTTGTAGTGGTTTAGTGAAGGTATCAACTGGATAATTTTGTAATTTTGCACGTAACTAATATTTTTTAAAATGTCAGCAATTATAAAACTAAAGTTTTTTTTCGAAAAACACGGTTTTCATGTTTCTTCGCGTTTGGCCGATACTTTAGGTATGAGAGCCAGTAGTGTGAGGCTATTTTTTATTTATTTATCGTTTGTAACTGCTGGATTGTGGTTTGCAGTTTATTTAACTCTTGCTTTTTGGATGCGCTTAAAAGACCTAATTCGCGCTAAGCGTACCTCAGTTTTCGACTTGTAAAAATTTTAAATTAAAAAAGGGATTATAAAGTACTTATACTACTTTATAATCCCTTTTTATTATGATATGAATTTATTTGTCAGGATTGTTCAATTTACTATTTTTCTTTCCATATACAAAGTATATAATAACTCCTAAGGCCATCCAGATAACAAGTCTCGCCCAGCTTTCATTTGGTAATGAATACATCAATGCCAAACAAATTATTATACCTGCGATAGGTACATAAGGAACGAATGGTGTTTTGAATGATCTTGGCGCATCCGGCATTTTTTTGCGCATTACTAAAATGCCAATACATACTAACACAAACGCTAGTAATGTTCCTATACTTACCATGTGACCCAAATCACTTACCGGTACAAAACCTGCAAAAAGGCTTACAAATACCATAAAGAAAAGATTTGTTTTCCATGGAGTTCTGAATTTAGAATGAATATCACTAAAGAATGAAGGTAATAAGCCATCTTTACTCATTGTGTAGAAAACACGACTTTGTCCCATTAACATGACCAACATTACAGAAGTATAACCCGCTAAAATAGCAACAATTAAACCAGTTTGTAAAAAGGTATATCCAGTTCTGGCAAATGCTGTAGCTGCTGGTTTAGCATCTCCTGCAAATTCACCGTAAGGTACAAGTCCAGTCATTACGTGTGCAAATAGGACATATAGTATAGTACAGATTATCAATGATCCTAAGATACCAATTGGCATCCCTTTCTGAGGGTTTTTCGCTTCTTGTGCTGCTGTAGATACTGCATCAAAACCAATGAAAGCAAAGAATACAGTTCCTGCTCCAGCGGCAATTCCTGACCATCCAAATTCTCCAAAAACACCTGTATTTTCAGGAATATATGGAGTGTAATTTGCAGTGTCTATAAAACTCCAGCCCAATACAATAAACATGATAACTACGATTACTTTTACTACAACTAAAATGTTGTTTATTGAAGCAGACTCTTTTGTTCCTCTTATTAATAATAGTGATAACATAGAAACAATAAATATTGCCGGTAGGTTAATGATACCGCCTTCTATAATGGTTCCATCGCTTAGTTTTAATGTTTCCCAGGGTGAACAGATTAAATTATGGGGGAGATGGATGCCATATTTGTTTAATAATTCGAGTAAATAACGAGACCAACTCACCCCAACTGTAGCGGCTCCCAATGCATACTCAAGGACCAAATCCCATCCTATGATCCAAGCCATAAATTCTCCCATTGTGGCATATGAGTAAGTGTAAGCACTACCTGCTACTGGTATCATAGATGCAAACTCAGCATAGCAAAGCCCTGCAAAAGCACATCCTACAGCGGCTAAAATAAATGAAAGTGTAACTGCCGGACCAGCATGTTCTGCAGCAGCAATACCCGTTAACGAGAATAATCCTGCTCCAATAATTGCTCCAACTCCAAGTGCTACTAATGAACGTGAAGACAAAGTCCTTTTTAATCCTTTTTCAGATTCTGATGCTTCATTTAGCAATACCGAAAGCGGTTTAGTTTTCCAAATTGACATGGGTTATATGGTTTTGTTTGTTATTAAGGTTCAAATGTATTCTTTTTTGCAAAAAATAAAAACTATTATTTAATTTTAAGTTCTAAAAAATGTCTGAATAACTAATTTTTATTGATTTATCAGTGTTTACGCAAAAAAATGTATTTAATAAATCTTTTAGTAAAAATATTTTGTGGTGAGCATTGAGACGTTTCATATTTATTATTTACTTTTAGTGTCTAATACATTAAGCTCACAAACATTCGCAATGAATTCAAAAATTATTCAGTCTTATTTTAATTTCACTCGCGAACAGCGTAGCGGTATTTTTACATTGTTCGGAATTATTATTTTGTTGCAAATTATTTATTTATTTTTAAATTTTTATACAAAACCAAAAGACGATCCTGAGAGACAGAAATGGCTTTCCCTTCAATCTCAAGTAGATGCTATGAAAAAAGATGCAAAAGGAGAATCTACGAAAACGTATCTCTTTAACCCTAATTTCATAACCGATTATAAAGGCTATAAGTTAGGAATGTCAATAACAGAGATTGATCGGCTTTTAGTGTTTCGAAAAGAAAACAAGTATGTGAATTCAGTAAAAGAATTTCAAAATGTGACTAAGGTGTCAGATTCTTTATTAAAAGTCATTGCTCCTTATTTTAAATTTCCAGATTGGGTTAATAATAAAAAAGACAATACTAAATTTAAAGAGTATCCAGCTTATCAAAATGAGACTTTCGCCAAAAAAGAAAAAATAGTCATTATTGATATTAATCAGGCGACAAAAGAGGATTTAGTGAAAATCTATGGAATTGGCGAAGCGATTTCTGTTCGGATTTTAAAACAAAAAGAACTTTTGGGAGGATTTGTTTCTATGGACCAGATGAAGGAGGTATGGGGAATATCCCCCGAAGTAATCGAAAACTTGAATGCCCATTTTAAAGTTTTGGCTTTACCTCGATTTAAAAAAATAGAAATCAATAACGCTTCATTGAAAGAGCTTTCGCAGTTTCATTATTTTAGATATGCCTTGGCAAAAGAAATAGTTACCTACAGAAGTATGAATGGAAACATCAACAATATTGAGGATTTAACAAAAATTAAGGGATTTCCTGTTGATAAAGCAAATTTAATTGGCTTATATTTGGACTTTAATTAGAAGCCAGTAACTTGCGACTTTAAAACCGTTTGATTTTTTTTTAAAAATGATTGTTTTTACAATTATATTTTTTTTTAAAATTATCATCTTAGTTATTTAATAAACAAAAATCTAACCCCGAAACATTAATTTATTGGTTTTGTTTCAACGCATTCAATTTGTTAAAAAAAATTATTAGTTATATGAATTCAATTTATTTTACAGAAGAACACCAATCATTTAGAGAAAGTTTAAAAGATTTTTTACAGAAAGAAGTTGTACCACATATTGAGAAATGGGAAAAAACAGGTACCATTGAACGTTTTATTTGGAAGAAATTTGGAGAAATGGGTTATTTTGGTATTGCTTATCCTGAGGCATACGGTGGATTAAACTTAGACCTGTTTTACACCGTTATTTTTCTTGAAGAACTTCAAAAAATTAAATCATCTGGTTTTGCAGCTGCGATGTGGGCACATTCGTATCTAGCAATGACCCATTTAAATGCAGAAGGCGATGAACGAATTAAACAAGATTATTTAGCGCCAAGTATTGCCGGTGAAAAAATAGGTGCTTTGTGTATATCAGAACCTTTTGGCGGTAGTGATGTAGCGGGTATGCGAACTAGTGCGGTTTTAAAAGGCGATAAGTATGTAATAAATGGCTCAAAAACTTTTATTACAAATGGGGTGTATGCAGATTACTACATTGTGGCTGCAAAAACAAGTCCTGAACTTGGGAATAAGGGAATTAGTGTCTTTTTGATGGATAGCAACTTGAAAGGTATTACTGCTAACAAATTGGATAAATTAGGTTGGAGAGCTTCAGATACTGCAGAGTTAGCATTTGATGATGTAGAAATTCCAGTAGAAAATTTGATGGGTGAAGCGGGGAAAGGGTTTCCTTATATTATGCAGCATTTTGCTTTAGAGCGTTTAATTATGGCCATCAATGCTCATGCAAGAGCAGAGTACGCAATTGATTATACTATCGAATACATGTCGCAACGAGAGGCTTTTGGAAAAAAAATCAGCAAGTTTCAGGCATTGAGACACACTATGGTCGAGCATGCCACAGAAGTAGAACATTGTAAAGTGTTTAATTATGCAGCCGTGGCAAGATTAGACAAAGGGGAGTACGTAGTTAAGGAGGCCACAATGGCTAAACTAAAATCTACTAAAGTTTCTGATGAAACTATATACAGTTGTTTGCAAATGCTGGGAGGTTATGGTTATATGGAAGAATATCCTTTAGCGCGTTTGTCAAGAGACAGTCGTTTAGGCCCAATAGGCGGAGGAACATCCGAAATCCTGAAAGAGATATTAGGAAAAATGATCATTGATCAACAAAATTATGAGCCAGCAGTTAAATAATATCTTTAATACTAGGCTAACTTGTATTAAAGATTTTACGTTTTATTCGTCAATGATTTTATAGTACAAGGCTAAAAAAAGCGATAATCAATTTAGATTATCGCTTTTTTTCATTTATTTCGTATGCTATTATTTCTTGAACAAGCTCATTTTCTCCCTCTCAAGGTTTTTCTTTTAGATGCTCTAGTTTTGAAGTATTTTTGTTGATGAAAAACTTTGCATAAAAAGGATACTAATCAAATCCGATGTGCTCTAAGCTTTTTATTTCTTCAATAAATACATCCGCTGTAAAATAATGAACACTGTTACTTGTTATTTTTAATTTAGAATATAAACACATACCTCAAGTATTGTTATGGCTACTTTAACATTGTATTTGCATTTTCCATCCAAAACTGAGAGTTCGTTTTCCTAATTCCCATCGGATTCCATTGTTAAAAAAATATCTGTATTGTATTGGTCTAGCAGTGTTATAAATTTTGCGTATCCTTTATTTTTTTGGAATACATTTGCTGAAAGAACAGTAATTATTTCTGAGGATATATCACAGCACTCCTTTTGTATTGTTTTATGAAATGCGGTATATTTATAAAGCGCAAGGGTATGAATCATTAAATTTATTTAAATAACTGAATAATAATTAACTAGCTAGTGCATTCGTCTGTTAAGAGAAAACTGAGAACTAAAGGTTTATTCTGTAAAATGAGTATTTGAATTTTACCAAATTTAAAAAATCTATAAAACCAATGTGTCAGTGGCATATAGGGTAAAAATACTTTCTAAAAGTAGTTTTATAGAAATTGAGATAAACCACATAAACGTTATTTGTCAGTCTAATTAAATAAAACTATGTAAACATTTTTTATTTCATATTATTATTCTACTTTTGCAAACTAAAGAAAGGGGGTGTCTATATTATGTTAATTATACCAATTAAAGACGGAGAAAATATCGATAGAGCGTTAAAACGTTACAAAAGAAAATTTGATAAAACAGGAACTGTTCGTCAATTAAGAGCACGTACAGCTTTTATTAAACCTTCAGTAACGAATAGAATCAAAATTCAAAAAGCGGCTTATATCCAAAATATGAGAGATAACTTAGAGAGTTAGTCAGTATCTATTCAAAATAAAGTACCGTTAGTCATCAGAAGTTTTATAACTTTGATGCTAACGGTTTTTTTATGACTACAAATATAGATGCATTTCGGAATTACCTGCAATTGGAAAAAAAATATTCTCCACATACCATAATAGGGTATTGCAATGACATTTCTTCTTTCGAATCCTATAATACAATACATTTTGACCAAATAAATATAGATCAGGCCAATTACAATCAAATAAGGACTTGGATTGTATCTCTCGTTAATGCTGGTTTGTCCAACACTTCCGTTAATAGAAAAATGGCTTCCTTGAAAGCATTTTATAAGTTTTTACTAAAAACCAAGCAGTTAGAAACAAGTCCGCTACTAAAACACAAATCCTTAAAGGTGCAAAAAATCCTTCAGATTCCCTTCTCAGAAAAAGAGGTTGTCGATGTTTTAGGTGTGATGAATGTCACTGTAGGTTTTGAGAGTATTCGAAATAAACTTATCATAGATTTGTTTTATACCACTGGGATGCGTCGGGCTGAGTTGATTGGTTTGAAAATAGTCAATTTAGATCTCTCCGGTAGTACTGTAAAAGTATTGGGCAAGCGCAATAAGGAGCGTATTTTACCAATTTTACCTATTGTAAAAGAGCAGATTTTTTTGTACCTAAAAGAGCGAGAGCGCTTGCTTTCTATTGTTGATTGTGATTATTTATTTCTCACAAAAAAAGGGTTAAAATTAAATGAATCCTTTGTATATCGATTAATAAATTCTTACTTTAGTAGAGTCTCTGAAAAAGTAAAAAAAAGTCCTCATATCTTGAGACATACTTTTGCGACACATTTGTTAAATAACGGAGCAGATTTAAATTCAGTCAAAGAATTATTAGGTCATGCTAGTTTGGCGTCGACGCAAATATACACACACAATAGTTTATCGGAACTTAAAAGTGTATACAAAGAAGCGCATCCTAGGATGAGAAAGTAATTTGGAGAAATGTTTAACTATTAAAAAAAAAATTATGAAGGTAAGTGTTCATGCGGTTAACTTTACTGTTGACAAAAAGCTAGTAGATTTTGTTCAGGATAGAATGGACAAGTTGGAAAAGTACTATGATAAGGTGGTATCAGCAGATGTTTTTTTGAAGGTTGAAAAGACAAGTGATAAAGAAAATAAAATTGCCGAAGTAAAAATCAATGTTCCAGGCGATGATTTCTTAGTTAAAAAGCAATGTAAAACTTTTGAAGAAGCTGTTGAGCTTTCGGCAGAATCCTTAGAGAGAATGTTAATAAAAAGAAAAGAAAAAATAAGTTCACACATTTAAAATTATTTTTTTTAAAAAATGTTTTGAATGAGAGATAAAATCTCTACATTTGCAGTCCGTTAGAAATAGCGGACTTTTTTTATTGATTTGCCAGCGTAGCTCAGTTGGCTAGAGCAGCTGATTTGTAATCAGCAGGTCGTGGGTTCGAGTCCCTCCGCCGGCTCAAAACCGTAAAGGTTTTATAATATATGAAGTAGGGGAGATACTCAAGCGGCCAACGAGGGCAGACTGTAAATCTGCTGTGTGAACTTCGCAGGTTCGAATCCTGCTCTCCCCACAAGAAAACTTAATTGTGGTTATTGAATTGAAAAATTCAAAACTGTGGTTTAAACTCTTTGATAAGAGGTTCTGCCGACTTAGCTCAGAGGTAGAGTGCTTCCTTGGTAAGGAAGAGGTCACGGGTTCAATTCCCGTAGTTGGCTCAAATAAGAAGGAAATTGAAATAAATATATAAACTAGATTAAAAATTAAGTAAAATGGCAAAAGAAACCTTTAACCGTAACAAGCCCCACTTAAACATTGGTACAATTGGGCACGTAGATCACGGAAAAACTACATTAACTGCAGCGATAACTAAAGTATTATCTGATGCTGGTTACTGTCAAGCAAAATCATTTGATCAAATTGATAATGCTCCTGAAGAAAAAGAAAGAGGTATTACAATCAACACATCTCACGTTGAGTATGAAACAGCTAATCGTCATTACGCTCACGTTGACTGTCCAGGTCACGCGGATTACGTGAAGAACATGGTTACTGGAGCAGCGCAAATGGATGGTGCTATTCTTGTAGTAGCTGCAACTGATGGTCCTATGCCACAAACACGTGAGCACATTCTTTTAGGTCGTCAAGTTGGTATTCCTAGAATGGTTGTGTTCATGAACAAAGTGGATATGGTTGATGATGAGGAATTATTGGAACTTGTTGAAATGGAAATTAGAGACTTATTGTCTTTCTATGAATATGATGGAGATAATTGTCCAGTTATTCAAGGGTCAGCTCTTGGTGGATTAAACAATGATCCAGCTTGGACTCCAAAAATTATTGAATTAATGGCTGCTTGTGATTCATGGATTGAAGAACCAATTCGCGATACTGCAAAACCATTTTTGATGCCAGTTGAGGATGTGTTTACTATTACTGGTCGTGGAACTGTAGCTACAGGTCGTATCGAAACTGGTATTGCTAATACAGGTGATGCTGTTGAAATCATTGGTATGGGAGCTGAAAAATTGACTTCTACTATCACTGGAGTTGAGATGTTCCGTAAAATTCTTGATAGAGGTGAAGCAGGAGATAACGTAGGTTTATTGTTACGTGGTGTTGATAAAGAATCTATCAAAAGAGGAATGGTTATAATTAAGCCAGGTTCAGTAAAACCACACGCTACTTTCAAAGCAGAGGTATATATCTTGAAAAAAGAAGAAGGTGGGCGTCATACTCCATTCCATAACAACTACCGTCCGCAGTTCTATGTACGTACAACTGACGTTACAGGGGTTATTACTTTGCCTGAAGGTGTAGAGATGGTAATGCCAGGAGATAACTTAACGATTAATGTTTCTTTATTAAGCCCAATCGCAATGAGCGTTGGTTTACGTTTCGCTATCCGTGAAGGTGGTAGAACTGTAGGAGCTGGACAAGTTACTGAGATAGTAGGATAATCCACTGAATATATTCAAAAAAGTAGTGTCGTTTAACGATGACGCTACTTTTTATTCTACGGGCGTAGTTCAAGGGTAGAATAGCGGTCTCCAAAACCGTTGATGGGGGTTCGAATCCCTCCGCCCGTGCAAAAAATAAATCATAATGACAAAAGTTGTTAATTACATATCAGAAGCATTTGAGGAATTAAAGTCAAATGTAACTTGGCCAGCTTGGCCTGAGGTGCAACGTCTAACGATTGTTGTTGCTGTTTTTTCAGTTTTATTCGCTTTGGCAACTTGGGGAGTAGATGAAATTTTCGCAAAAGCTTTGGCTGGATTTTTTAACTGGATTAAAGCATAATTTCCTTGTTATGGCAGATAATAATATTAAGAAGTGGTATGTCGTTAGAGCGGTTAGTGGTCAAGAGAATAAGGTAAAAGCTTATATTGAGACTGAAATCGCAAGACTAGGAATGGAAGATTATGTTTCTCAAGTTTTAGTGCCTACTGAAAAAGTAGTTACGGTAAAAGAGGGAAAAAAAATAGTCAAAGACAAAGTTTATTTTCCTGGTTATGTTATGATTGAAGCTAATCTTGTTGGTGAGATTCCTCATATTATTAAGTCTATAACAAGTGTTATTGGTTTTTTAGGTGAAATTAAAGGTGGAGAGCCTGTGCCATTAAGAATGTCTGAAGTCAACAGGATGTTAGGTAAGGTAGACGAGTTGGCTGTGAATACAGATACGCGTGCTATTCCTTTCAACATAGGAGAAACCATTAAGGTTGTTGATGGTCCTTTTAATGGTTTCAATGGAACTGTTGAAAAAATCAATGAAGAAAAGCGTAAACTTGAAGTAATGGTTAAAATTTTCGGTAGAAAAACACCATTAGAGTTAAGTTTTATGCAAGTTGAAAAAGTATAATTTTTTGTTACATCTATAATATCCATTACGATTGCTTCCAATAATTGTAATGTTAAATTTTTTAAAAAATGGCTAAAGAAATTAGTAAGGTAGTTAAACTACAAGTTAAGGGAGGTGCTGCGAATCCGTCGCCACCGGTTGGACCTGCTTTAGGAGCTGCTGGGGTAAACATCATGGAGTTCTGTAAGCAGTTTAATGCTAGAACTCAAGATAAACCCGGCAAAATATGCCCAGTACAAATTACTGTGTATAAAGACAAATCATTTGATTTTGTTGTAAAAACTCCTCCAGCGGCAGTCCAGTTATTGGAAGCTGCAAAGCTAAAGTCAGGATCTGGTGAACCAAATCGTAAAAAAGTAGCAAGCGTTACTTGGGATGTTATCAAAGCAATAGCTGAAGATAAAATGGTAGATTTAAATGCATTCACAATCGAATCTGCTATGAGCATGATTGCTGGAACAGCTAGATCTATGGGTATAACTGTATCAGGAGATTCTCCTTTTTAATTAAGAGAAAGACATGGCAAAATTGACAAAAAAGCAAAAAGAGGCTGCTTCAAAAATTGAAAAGAACAAATTATACTCTTTAAAAGATGCAGCTGCATTGATAAAAGTTATTGCTTCTGCAAAATTTGATGAGTCTGTTGATATCGCAGTTCGATTGGGTGTAGATCCAAGAAAAGCGAATCAAATGGTAAGAGGTGTAGTAACATTGCCTCATGGAACTGGTAAAGATGTTAAAGTACTAGCATTAGTTACTCCAGATAAAGAAGCGGAAGCTTTAGCGGCTGGTGCTGACTATGTAGGTCTTGAAGATTACCTTCAAAAAATTAAAGACGGTTGGACAGATGTTGATGTTATCATCACGATGCCTGCTGTTATGGGTAAATTAGGTCCGTTAGGTCGTATCTTAGGGCCTAGAGGTTTAATGCCAAACCCTAAAACAGGGACTGTAACTATGGATGTTGCTAAAGCTGTTGCAGAGGTAAAAGCTGGTAAAATTGACTTTAAAGTTGATAAAACTGGTATTGTACATGCAGGAATTGGTAAAGTTTCTTTTGGAGCTGAGCAAATTTATGATAATGCACACGAAATTATTCAAACATTAATCAAACTTAAGCCAACTGCTGCTAAAGGTACCTACATTAAAGGTATTCACCTTACAAGCACTATGAGTCCTGCAATTGCATTGGATCCTAAAGCAGTATAATTGGTAGTTAATAATTTTTAGTATGACTAGAGAAGAAAAATCAATCGCGATTGAAGAATTAACTG
Organism: Flavobacterium sp. DT2-2; assembly: GCA_051990185.1. Classification (GTDB taxonomy): domain Bacteria; phylum Bacteroidota; class Bacteroidia; order Flavobacteriales; family Flavobacteriaceae; genus Flavobacterium. The sequence goes on from JAFCUE010000002.1 coordinate 67,807, forward strand.
CACAGTTAGCTGGTACAAATATCATATATATATCTGATATTTCGGGACTTAATGCAGAGACTACTTCAAGCTTGAGAAGAGCTTGTTTTAAAGCAGGTATTAAATTAGAGGTTGTAAAAAACACGTTGCTTGCAAAAGCAATGGAGGCTTCTGATAATGATTATGGTGATCTGCCATCTGTTTTGACAGGTAACAGCGCTATATTTATTTCAGATGTTGCAAATGCACCTGGAAAAATAATTAAAGATTTCAGAAAAAAATCAGCTAAACCCTTGTTAAAAGGAGCTTACATTAACTCTGAAATTTATATTGGAGATGATCAATTAGATGCATTAGCAACTATTAAATCTAAAGAAGAGCTTATCGGCGAAATCATTGGATTGCTTCAGTCACCAGCTCAAAGAGTTATTTCTGCTCTTCAAAACCAATTCGCAAAAAGCGAAGAGACTACAGAAGAAGTAGAAGCATAATAAAGCCGACTTTTTAGTCTAAGTTTTATTTTAAAAAGCGCACAATAAATAAATTATATTTTTACAAATCATTTTAAAACGATAGAAAAAATGGCAGATTTGAAACAATTCGCAGAACAATTAGTTAACCTAACGGTAAAAGAAGTTAACGAATTAGCAACAATATTAAAAGATGAGTACGGAATCGAACCAGCTGCTGCAGCTGTAGTAGTTTCAGGTGGTGGTGAAGCTGCTGCTGAGGAAGTTCAAACTGAATTTACAGTAGTATTGAAAGAAGCAGGTCCTTCTAAATTAGCTGTTGTGAAAATGGTAAAAGAACTTACAGGTTTAGGTTTGAAAGAAGCTAAAGATGTAGTTGACAGCGCGCCAAGCAATGTTAAAGAAGGTGTTTCTAAAGATGAGGCTGAAGGTCTTAAAAAATCTTTAGAAGAAGCTGGAGCTGTTGTTGAGCTAAAATAGTTAAACTCAGTTTAAAGAATTAGGTTTAGGTCCTGGGTTTAGTCGCCCAATGACCTAAACCATTTTTCGTATAACAAAAGTCTACCTTGTATAATTACAAAATAGTCTTTTAAAACAAATTCATTTTACCCATTACGAGGAAAAAAAATTAACAGATAATAAGAAAGTAGTTATCTTAAATTGGTTTTTAAAGATGTAATGGTAGTAAAAGAAAAGTACAAATAGATCAATATTTGTACAAAAAAATTACTTTTTTAATCAAAATTTTGTCCATTGATGCTAACAAATCAGACTGAAAGATTGAATTTTGCCTCCACAAAAAATATTCCTGACTATCCAGATTTTCTAGATGTTCAGGTTAAGTCGTTTAAAGATTTTTTTCAACTAGAAACTAAATCTGACGAAAGAGGTGACGAAGGGCTTTACAATACCTTCATGGAAAATTTCCCAATTACCGATACAAGAAATAACTTTGTATTGGAATTCCTTGACTACTTTGTAGACCCACCACGTTATACAATTCAAGAATGTATAGAAAGAGGTCTTACCTATAGTGTGCCTTTAAAAGCAAGATTAAAACTATATTGTACAGATCCAGAACATGAAGATTTTGAAACTATTGTTCAAGATGTTTATCTTGGTACAATTCCTTACATGACACCGAGCGGTACCTTTGTTATTAATGGTGCTGAACGTGTAGTTGTTTCCCAATTACATAGATCTCCTGGTGTTTTCTTTGGTCAATCATTCCATGCAAATGGAACAAAATTATATTCTGCCAGAGTAATTCCTTTTAAAGGTTCTTGGATAGAATTTTCTACAGATATAAACAGCGTAATGTATGCTTATATTGACAGAAAGAAAAAATTACCTGTAACAACTTTATTCCGTGCAATTGGATTCGAAAGAGATAAGGATATCCTAGAGATTTTTGATTTAGCAGAGGAAATTAAAGTTTCTAAAACAGGGCTTAAAAAATATATCGGTAGAAAATTAGCTGCTCGTGTATTGAATACATGGCATGAAGATTTCGTAGATGAAGACACTGGTGAAGTAGTTTCTATCGAACGTAACGAAATAATCCTTGATAGAGATACTATTATCGACAAAGATAATGTAGAAGAAATCATTGATTCTAACGTTAAATCTATTTTGTTGCATAAAGAAGATGCTAATCAAGGTGATTATGCCATCATTCACAATACGTTACAAAAAGATCCAACAAATTCTGAAAAAGAAGCTGTTGAGCATATCTACAGACAATTGCGTAACGCAGAACCGCCTGATGAAGAAACGGCTCGTGGTATTATAGATAAATTATTCTTCTCTGACCAACGTTACAACTTAGGTGAAGTAGGTCGTTACAGAATAAATAAAAAATTAGGTTTAGATACTCCAATGGAAAAGCAAGTCTTGACCAAAGAAGATATCATAACCATTGTGAAATATTTGATCGAATTGATCAACTCTAAAGCAGAGATTGATGATATTGATCACTTATCAAACCGTCGTGTTAGAACAGTTGGAGAACAATTGTCTCAACAATTCGGTGTTGGTTTAGCGCGTATGGCTAGAACTATTCGTGAGAGAATGAACGTTAGAGATAACGAGGTGTTTACGCCAATAGATTTAATTAATGCAAAAACATTATCATCTGTTATCAACTCTTTCTTTGGAACAAACCAGTTGTCTCAGTTTATGGATCAAACGAATCCACTTGCTGAGATTACGCACAAGAGAAGATTATCTGCACTAGGACCAGGTGGACTTTCGAGAGAAAGAGCAGGTTTTGAGGTACGTGACGTTCACTATACGCATTACGGACGTTTATGTCCAATTGAAACTCCAGAGGGACCAAACATTGGTTTGATATCTTCTCTTGGTGTTTATGCTAAAGTAAACGGAATGGGTTTCATCGAAACACCATACCGTAAGGTTACTAACGGAGTTGTAGATTTAGTTTCTACTCCGGTTTACTTAAGCGCAGAAGAAGAAGAAGGAATGTTAATTGCTCAGGCAAACATTAAAATGGATGCTACTGGAAAAATTACTGCCGAAGACGTAATTGCACGTCAAGAAGGTGATTTCCCAGTAATTGAACCAACAAAAGTTGACTATACTGATGTTGCTCCAAATCAAATTGCTTCTATCTCGGCTTCATTAATTCCTTTCTTGGAACATGATGATGCGAATAGAGCCTTGATGGGATCTAACATGATGCGTCAGGCGGTACCATTAATTCGTCCTGAAGCTCCTATTGTTGGAACTGGTTTAGAGCGTCAAGTAGCTTCTGATTCTAGAGTATTAATTAATGCTGAAGGAGATGGAGTTATTGAATATGTTGATGCAAATATTATCACTATTAAATACGATCGTTCTGAGGAAGAAAGAATGGTAAGTTTTGAGCCTGATGAGAAAACATACAATCTAATTAAATTTAGAAAAACCAATCAAGGTACAAGTATCAACCTTAAACCTATCGTAAGAAAAGGGGATAGAGTGGTTCCTGGACAAGTATTATCTGAAGGATATGCAACTCAAAATGGTGAATTAGCTTTAGGTCGTAACCTAAAAGTTGCCTTTATGCCATGGAAAGGATACAACTTCGAGGATGCGATTGTAATTTCTGAAAAAGTAGTTCGTGACGATATTTTCACCTCTATTCACGTGGATGATTATTCATTAGAAGTTAGAGATACTAAATTAGGTAACGAAGAATTAACGAACGATATACCGAACGTTTCTGAAGAGGCTACTAAAGATTTAGATGAAAATGGTATGATCAGAATTGGAGCCGAGGTTAAACCTGGTGATATTCTTATCGGAAAAATTACTCCAAAAGGGGAATCAGATCCTACTCCGGAAGAGAAATTGCTACGTGCAATCTTCGGGGACAAAGCAGGTGATGTAAAAGATGCTTCATTAAAAGCCTCTCCTTCTTTACATGGTGTTGTTTTAGATAAAAAATTGTTCGCAAGAGCAGTAAAAGATAAACGTAAACGTACGCAAGACAAGGATGCTTTAGGAGCACTTGAAATGGAGTTTGAAGTTAAATTTGTTGAATTAAAAGACAAATTAGTGGAGAAACTTTTCTTGATCGTAAATGGAAAAACATCTCAAGGTGTAATGAATGATTTGGGTGAAGAAGTTTTACCAAAAGGTAAAAAATACACTCAAAAAATGCTTTATGCTGTTGAAGATTTTGCTCACTTAAGTAAAGGTCAATGGGTTGCTGATGATGCAACTAATAAAATGGTGAATGATTTAATTCATAACTATAAAATTAAATTGAACGATTTACAAGGTGCTTTACGTAGAGAGAAATTCACTATTACTGTTGGAGATGAATTGCCAGCAGGAATCTTGAAATTAGCGAAAGTATATATTGCCAAAAAACGTAAACTTAAAGTTGGGGATAAAATGGCGGGACGTCACGGTAACAAAGGTATTGTTGCTCGTATCGTTCGCCATGAAGATATGCCTTTCCTTGAAGATGGAACGCCAGTTGATATCGTGTTGAACCCATTAGGTGTACCTTCACGTATGAACATTGGTCAAATTTATGAAACGGTTCTTGGTTGGGCTGGACAAAACTTGGGTAGAAAATTTGCTACACCAATTTTTGATGGAGCAACTTTGGATCAAATTAATGAATTGACTGACGAAGCTGGAATACCACGTTTTGGACATACATATTTATATGATGGTGGTACAGGAGAGCGTTTCCATCAAGCGGCAACAGTAGGAGTTATCTACATGTTGAAACTTGGTCACATGGTTGACGATAAAATGCACGCACGTTCTATAGGTCCATACTCATTGATTACACAACAACCACTTGGAGGTAAAGCTCAATTTGGAGGACAACGTTTTGGAGAGATGGAGGTTTGGGCACTTGAAGCGTATGGAGCATCAAGTACATTAAGAGAAATCTTGACTGTGAAGTCTGATGATGTCATTGGTAGAGCTAAAACTTACGAAGCAATCGTAAAAGGTGAATCTATGCCAGAACCAGGATTACCGGAATCATTCAATGTATTGATGCATGAATTGAAAGGTCTTGGATTAGACATTCGTTTAGAAGAATAGAAGTTTAGTATTCAGTGTTCAGTATTTAGTAATCAGTGATAAACGGAACACTAAATTCTGAATACTGAACACTTTTTAAAAGAGTTTTTAAGATTTATACCCGTAACCCGTTCCGATTTTTTATAAAAGTTTATAATTAGCACTTCAAGAATTTGTTGAAGTTTAGAGAAGTAATTCGAGGTAATGTTTAAGTCAAAAGTTTGAAAGTCTAAAGTCTAAAGTCATCCGTGGCTTTAAAAACTTTATGACATTTGACTTTAAGACTGAAATAAAATCAATTTTTAATTGCAAATAAATCAATAGTAAAAGCTATGATGAATAATAGAAATAATAACAATAAAGATAAAAACCCTGTAAAAAGGTTTAATAAAATCTCAATAGGACTTGCTTCTCCTGAATCGATTTTGAAAGAATCAAGAGGTGAAGTTTTGAAACCTGAAACTATCAACTACAGAACGCACAAACCAGAGCGTGATGGTCTTTTTTGCGAACGAATCTTCGGACCTGTAAAAGATTTTGAATGTGCTTGTGGTAAATATAAAAGAATACGTTACAAAGGAATCATCTGTGACCGTTGTGGTGTAGAAGTTACTGAGAAAAAAGTACGTAGAGACAGAGTAGGTCACATCAATCTTGTTGTGCCTATCGCTCATATCTGGTATTTCCGTTCTCTTCCTAACAAAATTGGTTATATACTTGGTCTTCCATCTAAGAAATTAGATATGATTATCTACTACGAAAGATACGTAGTAATCCAAGCTGGTATTGCTAAAAATGCAGAAGGGGAATCAGTACAAAGATTAGACTTTTTGACAGAAGAAGAATATTTAAATATTTTAGATACACTTCCAGCTGACAACCAATACCTTGATGATTTTGATCCTAATAAATTTGTTGCCAAAATGGGAGCAGAATGTATTATGGATTTATTGGCGAGAATTGATTTAGATCAATTGTCTTACCAATTGAGACATAATGCTAACAATGAAACGTCTAAACAACGTAAAACGGAAGCATTAAAAAGATTACAAGTTGTGGAATCTTTCCGTGAGTCTAACTTGAACCGTGAGAATCGTCCGGAATGGATGATTATGAAAGTGGTACCAGTTATTCCACCAGAATTACGTCCGCTTGTGCCACTTGATGGAGGTCGTTTTGCAACTTCAGATTTAAATGATTTATACCGTCGTGTAATTATACGTAACAACCGTTTAAAAAGATTAATGGAGATTAAAGCTCCAGAAGTTATCTTAAGAAACGAAAAACGGATGTTGCAGGAATCTGTAGATTCACTTTTCGATAATACAAGAAAAGCATCTGCAGTAAAAACAGAATCAAACAGACCATTAAAATCATTATCTGATTCCCTTAAAGGTAAACAAGGACGTTTCCGTCAAAATTTACTTGGAAAACGTGTGGATTATTCTGCTCGTTCGGTAATTGTTGTTGGACCTGAATTGAAATTGTCTGAATGTGGTATCCCAAAAGATATGGCAGCAGAATTGTACAAACCTTTCGTTATCCGTAAATTGATAGAAAGAGGTATTGTAAAAACGGTTAAATCAGCTAAAAAAATAATAGATAAGAAAGAGCCTGTAGTTTGGGATATCCTTGAAAATGTAATTAAAGGTCACCCAATATTACTGAATCGTGCTCCTACTTTGCACAGATTAGGTATTCAAGCATTTCAACCAAAATTAATTGAAGGAAAAGCAATCCAATTGCACCCTTTAGTTTGTACTGCATTTAATGCGGATTTTGATGGGGATCAAATGGCAGTTCACTTGCCGTTAGGACCAGAAGCTATTTTGGAAGCACAATTATTAATGTTGGGTTCTCACAATATTCTGAATCCTGCAAATGGAGCTCCAATTACAGTACCTTCTCAGGATATGGTTTTGGGTCTATACTATATGACCAAAGAACGTTTATCTACTCCGGAACTTAGAATTTTAGGAGAAGGAATCACTTTCTATTCTGCGGAAGAAGTTAATATTGCTTTGAATGAAGGTAGAGTAGAATTGAATGCTCGTGTTCGAATTAGAGCTAAGGATTTCAATGAAGCAGGTGAATTAGTTTTTAAAATTATTCAAACAACTGCTGGTCGTGTATTATTTAATGAAGTAGTACCAGAAGCAGCTGGATATATCAATGATGTATTGACTAAGAAAAACCTTAGAGATATTATTGGTCACGTTTTAAGTTCTACTGACGTGCCTACAACCGCGGCTTTCTTGGATAACATGAAAGACATGGGGTACAAATTTGCCTTCAAAGGTGGTTTGTCATTCTCTCTAGGTGATATTAGAATTCCAGATCAGAAACCTAAATTAATTGCAGACGCCAGAGAACAAGTTCAAGGTATTTCTGCAAATTATAACATGGGTCTTATTACCAATAACGAACGTTACAACCAAGTTATTGATGTATGGACTTCAGCAAATGCTCAATTGACAGAGTTAGCAATGAAAAACATTAGAGAAGACCAACAAGGTTTCAACTCAGTGTATATGATGCTTGATTCTGGAGCAAGGGGTTCCAAAGAACAAATTCGTCAGTTAACTGGTATGCGTGGTTTGATGGCTAAGCCTAAAAAATCAACTGCTGGCGGTGGTGAAATTATTGAAAACCCAATTCTTTCTAACTTTAAAGAAGGACTTTCGATCCTTGAGTATTTTATCTCTACTCACGGTGCACGTAAAGGTCTTGCGGATACGGCTTTGAAAACTGCCGATGCAGGATACTTAACCAGAAGATTGCATGATGTATCCCAAGATGTTATTGTTAACATCGAAGATTGTGGTACATTAAGAGGTGTTGAAGTATCAGCATTGAAGAAAAATGAAGAAATTGTTGAATCATTAGGAGAAAGAATTTTAGGACGCGTTGTTTTACAAGATGTAATCAATCCTTTGAATAATGAAGTTTTAATTCAATCTGGACAACAAATCACAGAAGTTATAATGAAAGCTATTGATGCCTCTCCAATCGAGAAAGTAGAAGTGCGTTCACCATTAACTTGTGAAGCGTTAAAAGGTATTTGTGCAAAATGTTACGGTAGAAACTTAGCTACTGGTAAAATGACACAAAGAGGAGAAGCAGTTGGTGTTATTGCAGCACAATCTATTGGAGAACCAGGTACACAGTTAACATTACGTACTTTCCACGTTGGAGGGGTTGCGGGTGGTATTTCTGAGGAATCAAGCATCATCACCAAATTTGCTGGTAAGCTTGAAATCGAAGATTTGAAAACGGTTAAAGGTGAAGATAGTGAAGGCAATTCGGTTGATATCGTTGTATCTCGTTCTACGGAATTGAAATTAATTGATGAAAGAACAGGTATCTTATTAAGTACAAATAATATTCCTTACGGTTCTAGTATTTTCGTCAAAGATGGACAATCTGTTGCTAAAGGAGATGTGATTTGTAAATGGGATCCATATAATGGAGTTATCGTTTCTGAATTTACTGGTAAAATTGCTTACGAAGAATTAGAGCAAGGTCAATCATTCATTGTTGAAATTGATGAGCAAACTGGTTTCCAAGAAAAAGTAATTTCTGAATCTAGAGCTAAAAAATTAATTCCGACTTTATTGGTTTACGGTAAAGACAATGAATTGATTCGTTCTTATAACTTACCAGTTGGAGCCCACTTGATGGTTGAAAATGGTGAAAAAATTAAAGCAGGTAAGGTATTGGTAAAAATCCCACGTCGTTCTTCTAAATCAGGAGATATTACTGGAGGTTTGCCAAGAATTACAGAGTTGTTAGAAGCTCGTAACCCTTCAAATCCAGCTGTTGTTTCTGAGATCGATGGTGTTGTTTCTTTTGGAAAAATCAAAAGAGGTAACCGTGAGATTGTTATCGAATCTAAATTTGGTGATGTTAGAAAATACTTGGTTAAATTATCAAGCCAAATTCTAGTTCAGGAAAATGACTTCGTAAGAGCAGGGGTGCCTTTATCTGACGGTGCAATTACTCCGGATGATATTTTAAGAATTCAAGGACCAGCGGCTGTTCAACAGTATTTGGTAAATGAAATTCAAGAAGTATACCGTTTACAAGGGGTAAAAATCAACGACAAACACTTTGAAGTAGTGATACGTCAAATGATGCGTAAAGTAAGAGTGCAAGATCCAGGTGATACTTTATTCTTAGAAGATCAATTAATTCACACTAAAGATTTTATTGTTCAAAATGATAAATTGTACGGTATGAAAGTGGTTGAAGATGCTGGAGATTCTAGTGCATTAAAAGAAGGACAAATTATTACGCCTCGTGAGTTGCGTGATGAAAACTCTTTATTGAAACGTACAGATAAAAATCTTGTTGTGGCTCGTGATGTTGTTACTGCAACAGCAACACCAGTTTTACAAGGTATCACAAGAGCTTCGCTTCAAACTAAATCGTTTATTTCTGCTGCATCTTTCCAAGAAACTACTAAAGTATTGAACGAAGCTGCTGTTGCAGGTAAAATCGATTACTTAGAAGGATTGAAAGAGAATGTAATTGTAGGACATAGAATCCCTGCCGGGACAGGTATGAGAGAATATGACAATACAATTGTAGGTTCAAAAGAAGATTATAATGATATGATGGCTAACAAAGAAGAATATATTTATTAAGACATGAGTAATTCTAATCAACAACAAGAGCAAATTAATATAGAGTTAGATGAAAAAATTGCTGAAGGAATATATTCTAACTTAGCAATAATTAATCACTCATCATCAGAGTTTGTTTTAGATTTTGTAAGCATAATGCCTGGTATTCCTAAAGCTAAGGTGAAATCAAGAATCGTCTTGACGCCGCAACATGCTAAAAGATTGCTGAAAGCAATTGGAGAAAATATTCATCGTTTTGAAGTCGCTCATGGCGAAATAAAAGACACTGAACAAGCACCAATTCCGCTTAATTTTGGTCCTGCGGGACAAGCATAATATTCCTAAAAGGCTCCAGAAATGGAGCCTTTTTTTTATAAGCTATTCTTAAATGTGAGGAGTAGCTATTAGTGTTGAACTTTTGAAATTTGAAATACACATGATTGGATTTTTTTTTAGGTTTTACAAATCAAATCTGAGTTTAAAATGCATTTCAGTCTTACCAGTTGAGTGCTAGGAATAATTGTACAATTTTTTTAGTTTGTGCTTTGTTACTATTTTGAGCTTTACCATCTTTTACTACTTTAAGTTAACGTGTTTATTAAATACGTCAACATTAACTCATTATTAAATCTAGTTTGTTTATAACAAATTTGTGCTTTAAACGAGTATAATGGTCCTTAATCGAAAATATTTTTTGCTCGTTTACAAATAATATACTTTCGCTCTCGATATACAAAAATGTATTCTGTGTATTATAAAAAAGAATTGTTATGAATTATTTTTCTTCGAAAGCTAACAGTAAAGGGATTTCAAATCTCTTGATAATGTTTGTTTTTATAGTAATGTCAAATGTATCTGTGTTTGGTCAGTCTACACAAAAGTTAGTAGATGTTAATACGATTGAAGTTAACAGTAATGCAAAAAAAGAAAATGTCTCAGCGGTTTCCTCTCAATCAAACAGTATGAATTTCGTTTTATGGTTTATGGGTACTAAACAAGGTCCAAACGGTACTATTTCTAAAGAAAGTTCAAGTGCAAAAATACAGGTTATAACATCTGGTTCTGCTCCTAACCGTTTGTTAATTAAAGCTTTTTTAAAGAAAGCGGTAGATACAGACAGTATGGTTTCTTAAGTGGAAATTTATTTTAAAAGGGATATAAAAAAACGCTAATTTTTCAATTAGCGTTTTTTTTGTAAATATTTTAAAAGGATGTGTTTTATTCAAATTCTGAAGTAAAAAATAATTTCACATTTGGATATTTATTTTGCGTCATTTGAATCGTAAAATCAGAATCCGCGAGAAATACTAATTGTCCGTACTTGTCATGAGCTAAAAATTTTTGTTTTATTCTTCTAAACTCTTTAAATTCTTTACTTTTTAAATCATTAGGCTTTACCCAGCATGCTTTGTGAACAGGAAAATTTTCATAGGTACATTTAGCACCATATTCATGCTCCAAACGGTATTGGATAACCTCATATTGAAGCGCTCCAACTGTTCCAATGATTTTTCGATTGTTCATTTCTAAAGTAAATAACTGCGCAACACCTTCATCCATCAACTGATCGACTCCTTTATCCAATTGCTTGGCTTTCATTGGATCAGCATTATTGATGTATCGGAAATGTTCTGGAGAGAAACTTGGAATACCTTTGAAACTCATGATTTCCCCCTCGGTCAACGTATCTCCAATTTTGAAATTACCGGTATCATGTAATCCTACAATGTCACCAGGATAGGATATGTCGACAATTTCTTTTTTTTCAGCAAAAAAAGCATTGGGACTAGAAAATTTTAAGTTTTTCTTTTGACGAACATGATAATACGGTTTGTTTCTTTCAAATGTTCCAGAAACAATTTTTATGAAAGCCAATCGGTCTCTGTGTTTCGGATCCATATTGGCGTGGATTTTAAAAACAAATCCAGACATTTTCTCCTCTTTAGGATCTACCAATCGTGTTTCTGAATCTTTTGGTCTTGGTGATGGAGCAATCTGGACAAAACAGTCTAGCAACTCTCTCACACCGAAATTATTTAATGCGGAACCAAAAAATACAGGTTGCAGTTTTCCGTCTAAATAATCCTGACGATCAAATTTAGGATATACTTCGTCTATCAACTCTAGCTCTTCACGTAATCTGTCAGCGGGTTTTTGACCAATGATTTTCTCTAATTCTGGATTTTGAACATCGGAGAAAGCAATTGTTTCTTCAATATTTTTACGGCTGTCACCACTAAATAAGTTGATGTTTTGTTCCCACAAATTATAAATTCCTTGAAAATCATAACCCATTCCTATCGGGAAACTTAGCGGAGTAACGGTTAAACCTAGTTTTTGTTCCACTTCGTCCATTAAGTCAAAAGCGTCTTTTCCTTCTCGGTCTAATTTGTTGATGAATACAATAATTGGGATTTTTCGCATTCTACAAACCGCAACTAATTTCTCTGTTTGTTCCTCGACACCTTTGGCCACATCAATCACAACAATAACGCTGTCGACTGCAGTTAAGGTTCTAAAAGTATCCTCGGCAAAATCCTTGTGTCCCGGTGTATCGAGAATATTTATTTTTTTGTTTTTATAATTAAATGCTAAAACCGAAGTGGAAACCGAAATACCTCTCTGGCGTTCAATTTCCATAAAGTCACTGGTAGCACCTTTTTTAATTTTATTATTTTTTACAGCACCTGCCTCTTGAATTGCACCACCAAAAAGGAGGAGTTTCTCTGTAAGTGTTGTTTTTCCGGCATCAGGATGTGAGATAATCCCGAAAGTTCTTCTGCGTTGTATTTCTTCTAAAAAGCCCATATTCGTATAAATAGTTTGCAAAAGTACTATTTATATATGCCAATTAAAAAAATTGTATCCGCTAATTGGAGTGGGATGGTTTTGAAGTTGCAATTCATAGGATTATAGTTCAATATTAGAAATGTGATGATTTAATAAATTATAAAAAAGAAGGCCATCTTTTCAGGCAGCCTTGATGATATTTACTTGTTACATATTGATCGACCAAATAGACTATCATTAGTACATACTTTTAGATAGGAAATGAAAGTGACCGTTAGCATTTGAGATTTTAATTTTTTTCCAGTATCCCTTTTCTCTATACTTTAACAATCGAATATTCGAATAAACAAATGCGTTTATAATTTTTTGTTAATAGTAAGAAGGAAACTTGTATTATGTAATTGAATTACTATTTTTGTTCGTTTTAAATTTAAAGAATACTTAAGAATTGTATTGTAAAATATCAATTCAGTTGTTGATTCTTAAAGTGTATATTTGCCAAAATTATTCCGGCACCTATCAAAAGGTTTAATAACAATAGAATAAGTACATTTTTACGACAAACACAAATTTTAATAATGCCAATAAATAATATTCAAATGAAATTCATTAATAATAGAGTTGCACTTACTTTCTTTTTTTTACTTTTCGCGAGTGTAGTAATAAATGCACAAGAAATTATTAAGGATACGGTGGTTGCTCCTGTAAAAAAAACACAAGCAACAGGCAAACAAAAAATTGATGGCGTCATTGCTACTGTTGGTGATTATATCATACTTGACTCAGATATTGACAAATCTTATCTTGAAATTTCAGCGGGAGGCGGATCTGTAAAAGATATTACAAGATGCCAAATGTTAGGTAAATTATTAGAAGACAAATTGTATGCACATCAAGCCATTCAAGACAGTATTGTAGTTACTGATGCAGAAGTGAAGGGTATGATGGAAGACCGATTAAATTATATGGTAGAGCAAATTGGTTCTTTAGATAAAGTAGTGAAGTATTACAAGAAGGATAGTGAAGAGGAATTTAGAACGTACTTTTCAGATATTTTGAAAGAAGGTAAGTTGAGTTCAGAAATGCAAAAGAAAATTGTTGATAAAGTAGAAATTACACCTGAAGAAGTTCGTAATTATTTCAAAACAATTCCAAAAGAGGACCTTCCATTCTTTGGTGTTGAATTAGAAGTTGCGCAAATTGTAGTTACTCCAAAAGTTTCCGATGCCGATAAGCAAAAAGTAATTGATAAACTAAATGGTTTTAAAAAGGAAATTGAGGAAGGCTCTAGTTTTTCTACAAAAGCAGTTTTGTATTCTCAAGATCCAGGTTCACGTGCCAACGGCGGTTTTTATAAAATGAATCGCAAAACGCCTTTCGTAAAAGAATTTAAAGATGTCGCTTTTAGTCTTGCTGAGGGAGAAATATCAGCTCCTTTTCAAACAGATTTTGGATATCATATTATTTATGTTGAAAAAATCAAAGGGCAAGAGGTAGAATTACGTCATATATTGTTGAGTCCAACAGTTACCGAAGAGTCGTTGAGTGAGGCCAAAGAAAAAATTGCATTGATCAAAAAAAGAATCGAAGATAAAGAAATCACTTTTGCGGAAGCAGCAAGAACTTTATCAGATGAAAAAGAAACAAGAGCCAATGGCGGGGCATTAATAAATCCACAAACACAAGATACGCGTTTCGAATTGACAAAAATGGACCCAACTTTTTACAGCCAAGTTTCTAACTTGAAAGAGGGTGAAGTTTCAGCTCCAATATTAGATCAAAGTGAAGAAGGAAAGAAAAAATTTAAAATAGTTACCGTGACTAATAGAATTGACGAACATGCAGCGGACTATGCCAGAGATTATATCAAGATCAAAGATTTGGCTCTAAAAAGTAAGCGAATTACTGCTATTGGGAAATGGTTTGACGAAAAAATTAAAGAAACGTACATCAAAATCATCGGAGAATATAGAGATTGTGCCTTTACTAACAATTGGTTAAAAAAATAGATTTGCGAATCGTTTTAGAGCTTAGAATTAAGAATAAAATATTTTCAATAAACAAATAAAAGAGTTAGTTTTATGTTTTCATAAAGCTAACTCTTTTTAATTTTAAACATACTCATTACATGTCAGACGTAGCAGCAATTCATAACTTAGTTCAAAAAAGAAACGAATTAAAGACAGAAATCGCCAAAATCATTGTGGGTCAAGATACGGTTGTAGACCAAATTTTGCTTTGCATATTTTCTGGAGGTCACGCATTATTAGTTGGAGTTCCAGGATTGGCAAAAACATTATTGGTAAATACACTTTCGCAGGCGTTAGGACTTAATTTCAAACGAATCCAATTTACGCCAGATTTGATGCCGTCGGATATTCTAGGAAGTGAAATATTGGATGAAAATCGTCATTTTAAATTTATAAAAGGGCCTATTTTTTCGAATATTATTCTTGCAGATGAGATCAATAGAACACCACCAAAAACACAAGCAGCACTACTAGAAGCGATGCAGGAACGTTCGGTAACAATTGCAGGTGAAAACCATAAACTAGACTTGCCTTATTTTGTGCTAGCCACTCAAAATCCTATTGAGCAAGAAGGAACGTATCCTTTACCAGAAGCACAGTTGGATCGATTTATGTTTGCTGTAAAACTAGGATATCCTTCGTTTTTAGAGGAAGTTCAAGTGGTAAAGCAAACCACTTCGGATATAAAAAACACCATAAACCCATTGTTTACCGCTCAGGAAATAATTGATTTTCAACAGTTGATTCGTAGAATCCCAGTTGCAGATAATGTAATTGAATACGCGGTAACACTGGTTAGTAAAACTCGTCCGGATAATCCGTTGTCTAATGAGTTTGTAAAAAATTATTTAGATTGGGGAGCGGGACCACGTGCCTCTCAAAATTTAATTTTAGCCGCTAAAGCCAATGCTGCTTTTAAGGGTAAATTTTCACCAGATATCGAAGATGTGAAAGCTGTAGCCATTGGAATATTGCGTCACAGAATCATAAAAAACTACAAAGCAGATGCTGAAGGCATTACTGAAGAAATGATTATTGAAAAATTGTTTTAAAAATTCCGACTTCCTTTTCACTCGTTTTCAGTCCCAACTATAACGATTTCTTAGTTGTAGTTATTTTTGTTTTTCAAAAATGAAGCTGTTATAAAAAATTCAATATGGATTAAACAGTATAATGTTAATTTTTTAAAATTTTATCAAATATACGCATCAGAAATCAGTATTAGGTAATAATATTTTTTCAAAACACTGCATCCCTTAAATTTTTTTTAAATATCATTTGAAATAACTAAATTTGTGAGATAAATAAAAATTGAGCTATTTTGGCTTTTATTTTTGTGTGAATCAAAGCAATTAGCCACTAACATTGAAAAAAATCTATTATGAGCATTTATAGCGATTATTTAAGAGAAATCGAAGAAAGAAAAGGGCAGGGATTACATCCAAAACCTATTGATGGTGCTGAATTACTAAGCGCAATCATTACACAAATAAAAGATATTGATAACGCCGATCGTGCCAATTCACTACATTTTTTCATTTACAACACCGTGCCGGGTACTACGCCTGCAGCTGGTGCTAAAGCAGTTTTTTTAAAGGAAATTATTCAAGGAATAGCAGTAGTTAATGAAATTACTCCCGCTTTTGCATTTGAATTATTATCACATATGAAAGGGGGACCTTCTATTAAAGTTTTATTAGATTTAGCTTTAGGAGACCATATCGAAAGTGCAAAGCAGGCTGCTGAGGTGCTTAAAACACAGTTTTTTCTATATGAAGCGGATACGAATCGCTTAGAGGAAGCCTATAAAAAGGGAAATACAATTGCTACAGCTATTTTAGAAAGTTATGCTAAAGCGGAGTTTTTTACAAAGCTTCCAGAGGTAGTTGAAGAAATAAAAGTAGTAACATATATTGCTGGCGAAGGAGATATTTCAACAGATTTATTGTCGCCTGGAAACCAAGCACACTCTAGGTCAGATCGTGAACTTCATGGTAAATGCTTGATTTCTCCAGCAGCACAAGACGAAATTCAAGCCTTGCAAGCACAGCATCCAGATAAAAGTGTGATGCTTATTGCTGAAAAAGGAACTATGGGTGTAGGGTCGTCAAGAATGTCAGGTGTTAATAATGTGGCGCTTTGGACCGGTAAAAAAGCAAGTCCGTACGTTCCATTTATAAATATTGCGCCTATTGTAGCAGGAACAAACGGAATTTCTCCAATATTTCTTACTACTGTTGATGTAACGGGTGGTATTGGTCTTGACCTCAAAAACTGGGTAAAGAAGTTAGATCAAAATGGGAATCCAATTCGTAACGAAAATGGCGATGTTGTGCTGGAAGAAGCCTATTCGGTTGCTACCGGAACAGTACTAACCATCAATACCAAAACAAAAAAATTATACAATGGCGATACAGAATTAATCGATATTGCCAAAGCATTTACTCCTCAGAAAATGGAGTTCATTAAAGCTGGAGGATCGTATGCAATTGTTTTTGGAAAAAAATTACAAACTTTTGCTTCCAGAACTTTAGGAATTGCAATTGTTCCTGTTTTTGCACCATCAAAAGAAGTTTCAGTTGAAGGACAAGGATTAACCGCTGTAGAAAAAATATTTAATAAAAATGCGGTTGGTAATACGCCAGGAAAAGTGCTTCATGCGGGTTCTGACGTTCGTGTTACCGTAAACATAGTAGGATCTCAAGACACGACTGGTTTGATGACTTCTCAAGAATTAGAGTCGATGGCGGCTACCGTGATTTCACCTATTGTTGATGGTGCTTATCAGTCCGGTTGCCATACAGCTTCTGTTTGGGACAATAAATCGAAAGCAAATATTCCAAGATTGATGAAGTTTATGAATGATTTTGGTTTAATTACGGCTCGTGACCCAAAAGGGGAATACCACGCCATGACCGATGTTATTCACAAGGTTTTAAATGATATCACGGTAGATGAGTGGGCTATCATTATTGGTGGTGACTCGCATACTAGAATGTCAAAGGGAGTTGCGTTTGGTGCTGATTCCGGTACTGTTGCGCTAGCATTAGCTACTGGAGAAGCGTCTATGCCAATTCCTGAATCAGTAAAAGTGACCTTTAAAGGCGACATGAAAAATTACATGGATTTTCGTGATGTCGTTCATGCTACGCAATCTCAGATGTTGAAGCAATTTGGTGGAGAAAATGTTTTTCAGGGTCGAATTATCGAGGTACATTTAGGAACACTTACCGCAGATCAAGCCTTTACTTTTACAGATTGGACGGCAGAGATGAAAGCCAAAGCTTCGATTTGTATTTCTGAAGACGATACATTAATCAAATCACTGGAAATTGCGCAGGGAAGGATCCAGATCATGATCGATAAAGGAATGGATAACGAAAAGCAAGTGCTAAAAGGATTGATTGCTATCGCCAACAATAGAATTGAAGAAATTAAATCAGGTACTAAACCAGCTTTGACTCCTGATGCCAATGCAAAGTATTTTGCCGAAGTGATTATTGATTTAGATATCGTTGAGGAACCTATGATTGCAGATCCCGACGTAAATAACGCGGATGTGTCTAAGCGTTACACGCATGACACCATCCGTCCGCTTTCTTTTTATGGAGGTGTGAAAAAAGTAGATCTTGGTTTTGTAGGATCGTGTATGGTACACAAAGGCGATTTGAAGATTCTATCTCAAATGCTTAAAAATATCGATGAACAATATGGTAAAGTAGAGTTTAAAGCACCGCTTGTAGTAGCACCGCCAACCTACAACATCGTAGACGAATTGAAAGCAGAGGGAGATTGGGAAGTTTTACAAAAATACTCTGGATTCGAATTTGACGATAACGCTCCAAAAGGCGTTGCACGTACCGGATATGAAAATATTTTGTATCTAGAGCGTCCTGGTTGTAATTTATGTATGGGTAACCAAGAAAAAGCTTCTAAAGGAGATACGGTGATGGCAACCTCTACGCGTCTTTTCCAAGGAAGAGTCGTTGAAGATTTAGAGGGTAAAAAAGGAGAATCCTTGCTTTCATCAACACCAGTGGTGGTGCTTTCTACCATTTTAGGAAGAACGCCAACGATTGAAGAATATAAAGCTGCCGTGAAAGGAATTAACTTAACTCAGTTTGCGCCATCTCACAAGTTATTAATTAGATAGCAAATAGTCATCATAAATAATTCTACAAGCCTAAGTCTGTGCAAAAGACTTAGGCTTTTTTTATGAGTATAGCTACTCTATTTTTTGTACCTTGTTGTACTTGAATAATTATTAACTTTTTAGTAAAAAAAAACAATTTAATATGGCTTTTGATATAGAAATGATTCAAAAAGTGTACGACAACATGACCACTCGTGTAGATAAAGCACGTGAAATAGTTGGGCGTCCGCTTACGTTAACAGAGAAAATTTTGTATAACCACCTTTGGGATGGAATGCCAACTAGAGCTTTTACGAGAGGTGCTGATTATGTAGATTTTGCTCCAGATAGAGTGGCGTGTCAAGATGCAACGGCTCAAATGGCTTTATTGCAATTTATGCATGCCGGTAAATCTAAAGTTGCAGTTCCTACAACAGTGCATTGTGATCACTTGATTCAGGCCAAAGTGAATGCGGTCGCCGATTTGGCGAGAGCCAAAACACAAAGCAATGAAGTATTTGAATTCCTTTCTTCCGTTTCTGATAAATACGGAATTGGTTTCTGGAAACCAGGCGCTGGAATTATTCATCAAGTGGTGTTAGAGAACTATGCATTTCCGGGCGGAATGATGATAGGTACCGACTCCCATACTGTAAATGCGGGTGGCTTAGGAATGGTAGCTATTGGTGTTGGTGGTGCTGATGCGGTAGATGTCATGTCAGGAATGGCGTGGGAATTAAAGTTTCCTAAATTAATTGGAGTAAAATTAACAGGTAAACTATCGGGTTGGACTGCTCCAAAAGATGTAATTCTTAAAGTTGCTGGAATTCTTACCGTAAAAGGCGGAACAGGCGCTATTGTTGAATATTTTGGTGAGGGCGCAACCGCAATGTCTTGCACAGGAAAAGGAACAATTTGTAATATGGGTGCCGAAATTGGCGCAACGACTTCTACTTTTGGCTATGATGCATCAATGAGCAGGTATTTGCGTTCTACAGATAGAGCTGATGTTGCTGATGCTGCGGATAAAATTGCATCGTATTTAACTGGCGATGCTGCCGTATATGAAAACCCTGAACTCTATTTTGATCAAGTAATCGAAATCAATTTAAACGAATTAGAACCACATTTAAACGGTCCTTTTACACCAGATCTTGCAACACCAATTTCTAAAGTCAAAGAGGAAGCCCTTAAAAACAACTGGCCTTTAAAAATTGAAGTAGCTTTAATTGGTTCCTGTACCAATTCATCTTACGAGGATATTGCGCGAGCGGCTTCTATTGCAAAACAAGTTACGGACAAAAATTTAAAAATAAAATCCCAATTTACCATTACACCAGGTTCTGAAATGGTTCGATATACTATTGAACGAGATGGTTTTATTGATATATTCGATAAAATGGGAGCAACTGTTTTTGCTAATGCTTGTGGACCATGTATAGGAATGTGGGATAGAGAAGGCGCAGATAAGGAAGAACGCAATACAATCGTACATTCATTCAATAGAAATTTTTCAAAAAGGGCTGATGGGAACCCAAATACGTTGGCTTTTGTGGGTTCGCCGGAACTAATTACTGCCTTAGCCATAGCAGGAGATTTAAGTTTTAATCCATTAACCGATACATTAATTAATGAAAATGGGGATCAGGTAAAACTAGATGAACCTTCTGGAGACGAATTACCACCAAAAGGATTTGATGTTGAAGATCCAGGATTTCAAGCACCAGCTGCAGACGGTTCCGGAATACAGGTTTCAGTAAGTAACACGTCAGAACGCTTGCAATTATTAGCACCATTTTTACCTTGGGATGGGAAAAATATTTCAGGAGCTAAATTATTAATCAAAGCATTTGGGAAATGTACCACAGATCACATTTCAATGGCAGGTCCGTGGTTACGCTTCCGTGGGCATTTAGATAATATTTCTAATAATATGTTAATCGGGGCCATTAATGCTTTTAATCAAAAAACGAATACTGTTAAAAATCAACTAACGGGTATATACGATGCGGTTCCTGCTGTTGCGCGCGCCTATAAAGCGGCCGGAGTTCCTTCTGTTGTTGTTGGGGATCACAATTACGGTGAAGGATCTTCTCGAGAACATGCCGCCATGGAGCCTCGTTTTTTAGGTGTCAAAGCAGTTTTAGTCAAATCATTTGCACGCATCCACGAAACCAATTTAAAAAAACAAGGATTGCTAGGATTGACATTTGCAACGGAATCCGATTACGATAAAATTCAAGAAGATGACACGATCAATTTTATAGATTTAGTAAGTTTTGCTCCAGGAAAACCACTAACATTAGAGTTCGTTCATACCGATGGGACTAAAGATAGTATTTTGGCAAATCACACCTATAACGAAGGTCAAATAGGTTGGTTTGTTGCCGGTTCTGCCTTAAATTTAATCGCAGCAGCGGGAAACGCATAAACCAAGCCAGCTATTTTATGCTCAAAACGCCTTAGGAAACTAGGGCGTTTTTTTAGGTGTGGTTCCTATTTTTTTTAGGAGCAATTTCCTGCTGAGCATTTCAAGCTTTTTTATCCAATTGCTTTTTTCCAGCGCATAAAGGAGCTTTTTTCAGTCGCTCTTTATACTCAGGAAAAAAATAGCAATTGGATTTCAAAAGGCTTTTCACTTTCATCAGGGCTAAAAATAAGGAGTAAAAATGACATTTGGATAGGCCTCAAAAGCCAATGCCTTAAGTTGCTTTTGAGCGTTAAATCATCGATAAAAGTCAAAAAAAATCGTTAAAGTTTATTTTTTGAACGTTAAAATTTGAAAAAGTGTCGGGATTTTTGAAGAAATGACATATATTAGCTTTTTCAAATAAAATACTTGGTAGAAGATTATAGGATTAATTTATTTCCATCTTCTTTCTAAAATTTTATTATAAAAGCAACAATCCCATCGGATAGTACTGCTTTATTATTTCAAATGCTGACGTATTTGAAATAAAAAATCAATCAGAATTTAAAATGGAAACATTCCGCACTTCTTTTTTTTGAAAGAGATGAGGAACATTTTTACAATTTTTTAAAAAGAAAAGTAAAAAAGCAAAACCAGAGCGAGATTTAATAATTATATCCCGAAATCGCTATGTATAATAAAAATGGGGTAAGTAATTTGAAATAGATGATTATGAGTTTAAGATTAATTGTAACATTGTTTGTATTAAATAGTATCGTTCTTTTTTCACAGGAGAAAACCACTAAACACACTATTGCAAAAGGAGAAACAATTTCAAGTATTGCAGAGAAATATGACGTAAAACAGAGTGCTATTTTTAAATTAAATCCAAAAGCAAAAAATCTTTTAAAACTCAATTCTATTTTATTAATTCCAGTTGCCGCTTCAAAAAAGTCCAATACAAAATCTAAAATTGCAACAAATTACAGCAGCAAAGAACATGAAGTTTTAGCCAAAGAAACACCCTACGGAATTGCAAAGCAATATGGAATATCGCTGAAAGAATTAAATGAAGTTAATCCAACATTAGAAGCTACTGGATTAAAAATAGGTCAAAAAATTATACTTCCGGCTCAAGCATCTTCAACTGAAATAGCAGTTACCTCAAAGTTAACTGAAACAGGAAATCAAACCTCAGAACAAACTACAATTGCCGTTTTGCCTAAAGAATCCAAATATTCAATCGCCAGAAAATACGGAATTACAGTAAAAGAATTAGATAGAGCCAACCCAACAATAGGAACTAAAGCACTTCGAGTAGGTCAAAAAATTACAATTCCAGGAAATGGAATTCTATCGGGTGAAACAATTGTTGCTACTCCAGAAAATAAAGAAGTGTCAACCCCAGAAACGGTTGTTGTTGCTGAACCAGTTAAAGAAGTATCAAAATCAGAAGAGGCAGCAGTTTTACAACAAAAAACAGATTTGTTTCAACCAAAAACTATTGCTATTGCTGATGTAAAAGATACCGATATTGAAACCTCAGTTATTGTAACTCGGGAAGTTTTACCAAAAGAAACTAAATACGGTATTGCGAAACAATATGGATTAACGGTAAGAGAATTAGAAAATCAAAATCCAACAGTTAAAAACGGACTTCGTGTAGGAGATAAACTAAGCATTCGTGCCAATAATGAGCCTATACAAGACAATGTAATTGTTAATGCTAATCAAACAAACGGAAACCCTATAGAAAATACTACAATAGATTTTAACAGTACACTAAAGCCTACATTTAATCACGATTTTCTGGATCAATTGATTCAGCGGGCTTCAGAAAATATTGGGACTCGATATCGCTCAGGGGGAACTTCAAAAGCAGGATTTGATTGCTCAGGTCTTATGTGTACTACTTTTGGTGCGTTTGATATTAAGTTACCAAGAACATCCAGAGAGCAATCGAGTATTGGTACTAAAATCAACACCGAGGAAGCTCAAAAAGGAGATCTTATATTTTTTAAAACAAACGGTAGAAGCCAAATTAATCACGTTGGTATGGTGGTAGAAGTTTGTGAGGGAGAAATAAAATTCATTCACTCTTCTGTAAGCAACGGTGTGATTATTTCATCTACTAAAGAAAAATATTACGAGAAAAATTTCTCTCAAATCAATAGAGTTTTACAATAAGGTTGAGCTTTAAATATCGTTTTATTGCAAACGCTTCAACTACTGAAGCGTTTTTTATTGCTTCTAAATCTTTATTTCACCTGAATTTCCGCCAACTAAATTGGTGCCTATGATTACAGAAACTGCCATTTTCAGAAAATTAACCATTTGATTTCCATCAACGTCCCAAAAATAAGCGCTATTGGGTGTCACTTTGATTAGAGATACGTTGGGGTCATTTTTTCCCTCTTTGAACCAAATGTTCACTACAGAAGTCCATAACTCTTCAATTTTTGCTGGATCAGTATTGATGCTGGCTTCACCATTTACCACCATATAACTCCCTTTGCCTGGATGAGCAAAAAATAGTTGAACAGCAGCATCGTGTTCTATTTCGTTATTTTTATCGCTATTTTTTGGACTAAAAAACCATATATTTCCTTCGTCACATACGTCAACTGCGCCCATGGGTCTTGCAGTCGCTCCAACATTTTTTTCTAGATTAGTGCAAAAAAGACATGTATTAATTTCTTTTACAAGGCTCTTAAGTTTGTCTACTCCTTCAACTGTATAATTATTTTTTGAATCGCTCATTATTCTAATTTTATATGAATTAAATTTCGCTGTTTTGTTTAACAAAGATGGTCAACAAAGACGCAAAGTACTTTATACAATTAAGGATAAAAGTTTCATTTTTCACGTATCAAAACGTTTACGTTAGTTTTTAAAGGGTATACTAATCAAAATCTGCAAGAACGCTTTTCATGAACATCTTAAAGTAAAAAATATATTTATTTTCTAATGGGTTGGCTAACGCAGTCTAATGTGATATTAGATTTTGGAAAACGATTAGTTAAATTAGGTCTATTAAAACAAGTATAATTTTTGTAGTGTGTACCCTTTAAAGGACTTGTCTATAACTTTTGGTACTGTAAACAGTAATTCAAGGAAGGTAAACGTAATATTTTTTTTATTTATCTTGTAATAACCGTTTTGAAAGAATATCCTTTATTATTTTTATAAATGTTTCGGTCGAATTGGTGTTCGTATTTATAGCAGTACTTTCATTATTATAAGGTGCATAAGTGGTCAGATTGAGTCTTGAAAACAAACCTACTGTAGGTGTTAAGGAAGCACTAGCCAAATGCATAATCCCACTATCAGCGCCGATAAAAACTTCAGTGTTTGCGATTACGGCACCAATTTCACGGATGTCTTTGCTGTAAAATATAGGTGCTTTAAATTCGATTTGCGAAACATTTTCGACTGGTAAAATTTCGATGATGTTGTAATTGCTAAATTCTTTTAGTAATGCAGCGTAAAAACCATCCCACCAAGCAGTTGAATAGCATTTGTCATCTGTTGCATAGGTAAAAATGGATATTGTTTTTTTGGCTGCAGGCACAATTTCGCCTAGCGTTTTTTTACCGACTGCTAATTCACTGGCACTCAATTTTAGGTCTAATGAAGGAACTGAATTTGGATTTTCAGGAAAACCCAGTTTGGTCAAAAAGCTTCTAAATTCATAAACTGGATACTTTGCAATGTGACCATAATCATTATATTTCGCTTGTAAAGTAGTGTCTTCTACTCCAAAAAATTTATACTTGGCATCAGCGAATTGGGCTGATAATCTTCCTGATGATGAGTTTTTATTTACATTAATTACGATATCATATTTAGCACTTTTAAATTTAACCCAAACTTTAAAATAAGCAATTAAATTTTTAAAAGGTTTTTTGGGAAGTTCAATAATCGTATCTATATTCTTATAGTTTTCAAAAATGATGGGTGTCAAACCTCCTTTTACAAATAAATCAATTTTGCAATCTGGAAAAGTAGCAATAACATCTTGTACTAGCGGGGTAATCAACAAGAGATTTCCCAATCGATGATTGGGTCTAGAGATTAAAACTCTTTTAATTTCAATTTTTTGGCTTAAATCTATGGTTTGATTGCGATGCGAATTACCAATATTCTTAGTCAAACTTTTGGTTAAAATTCTGCGGTATACATTTACTGTTTTTAAGATGCTCATGCTTTTATAATACTATAGGGTGCTGAAATGAGTATTGATCTAAAATTTAAATCGGTTTTTATTCTTTTTGTCAGCAACTATAAAAAATTATACTGCTTTATAAAAAGTTACAACGAAACAAAGATACAATTTAGAAACTAATAATTATTTATAGCGTTTTGCCTTATGCAATTGTGATACAGTTTTATAGCTTTTCCTGAAGCAATTTACAACAGTTTGAAAGTAACAGTACTACTTAAAAATGGACTACAGGAAGAGAGGTTTGAATAGCGTTTGCAAAATAGAATTGATGTAAATTAGACTCTGGTTTCATAAAAATGGAGCGTTATGCGCTAGGATTCTAAAATATTTATAACCTTTGGCTTCTAAAACAATAGAATTATGAGCACGACTAAATTAACAATCAATAAGAATGGGTCTATAAAAATAGAAGGCGATTTTGAAATAACAGATTGCGAAGGGAAAACATACGGATTAGAAGGAAGAACCGCTTTGGGTCTTTGCCGTTGCGGATTATCAGTAAATAAACCTTTTTGTGATGGTTCGCACCGTAACGGTTTTGAGCATGAGTCAACAGCATTTGACTTGCCACCCGTAAAAACGAAGTAGTATCGTTTTGTATTTCGATTAAACAAGAAAAGCTAAATTTTATGGATTTAGCTTTTGTGGTTTAGCAAACGGCTAATTTGTATTATGGATTGATTTCTTTGATTTTGAAAAAATGTCTGAACTTAGTATCAATGGTGAATAATTCTAATAGAAAAATGCCTTTGTTTCTAGTTTTTGTTGAGTATCGGAATAGTTGTGAAGGTAGTAGACTTTGTACAAGTGTACTATCTTAGAAGTTAATTTTCTTTAAAAATGCATCTTAGCAATCGAGAGCTTCATTTTAATTATAGCTTATAAGAAATAGATAACATAAAAACTCTAGGTAGAATATATGTCTTTTGTTCAGTAATTAAATAGTCAGAAAAAGAGTTGCTGACCTTTATTTTATTGTTTAATAAATTATTCACAAAAATTTTAAAAAGTAAAGGCTTGTTCTTTTTTTGATAACTAAGTGAAGTATTGGCAATTTCAAAAAAATTAGACCGATTACTAGAATTATTTTTATAGTTTTCATATTCAAATTTGAATTTAAACGATTTTAAAAATGAAATCTCGAAATCTCCAATAAATTCATCTGTTGTATAACTCGAATTCGTGATTCCTTTCAATTGATTATAACCTTTTTTGTAGCCCAGTGAAACATCTGGCCATTTTCGATAAGCAGTACGTATTGAAAATCCTAAATTTTGACTATTTCTGTTTGTACTCGTGGTACTATTATTTATTGTTTGAATAAAATTGAACCAATTTAATGTAGGGTTTATTTTAAAATTAAATCGGTATATTTTTTTTCCAAATGATCCATTTAGTCGCCAAGTAGTTTCTGGGTTGGCTGTTATAATTGGCGTCGTAAACTGATTAATACCAACTATTTGTATGGTATTCCGTATTGATTTTATTTTTTTGTTGTAGTCTACAACAGCATTTACAGTTATTCCCCGATACATATTCGTTCTTTGATAGCGTAAATTTGCATTATGAAATTGTTCGTTTGCTAGTAAAGCATTTCCTTTAAAAACAAGATTGTAGTTTTGTAACGCAAAATTATTAGCATACTGAGATACCTCGGCAAATGTATTAGATAGTTTATAATTAAATTCCAATGTTTCTGATTGGCTAAACTCATATTTACTATTAAATTGAGGTTGCAGTAGTTTCTTTGACACTTTATTTTCAGCGTTGAATTGATTGGTTATCAAATTATACCAATGGACGTACATAGCTGGTTTATTAGTCCATTTTCCTATTTTGAATTTATACTCTAATCCAAAATAGCTATCGTTTAATTTGTAATCAATGTCATTACCAAAACCATTTGTTGTAAAATCATTTACTGTCCCATTGGTGAGATACTGATTTTCAGAAGTAAATAATTTTGAATTACCATAATTATTTCCAATGATAGCATACAAATGATTAAAATCATTAACTATCCAGTAATGTTTGAATAGCGCATCTATACTATTGTTTTGAACGTTTTTAATTTGTTCTAAATGATATTGAGAATCGGTTTGCAATGGTATAAAGCCCGATAAAAAAAGCTGATTGGTAAACCAACTCATTGTAGGAGTGTTTTTTTCGAAAGCGTGGTTAACGACAAAAGTATTGGTATGATTGTCATTATAACTTTTATGCCATTCAATATATTGTTTTAGTGAGCTATTATCCGAATTTGAAATAGTTTCGAATAATGTGTTATTTGA
Organism: Flavobacterium sp. DT2-2; assembly: GCA_051990185.1. Lineage (GTDB taxonomy): Bacteria > Bacteroidota > Bacteroidia > Flavobacteriales > Flavobacteriaceae > Flavobacterium. The sequence goes on from JAFCUE010000002.1 coordinate 95,307, forward strand.
AGCGGTAGTTGAGTTGATGCTATTTTTGCCGTTATTGTTACTTGCTTGCAACTGTATGTTATAAAACCATTTCTCTTTAATATTGGGAGAATAATCCAACTTAATATTCGCTATTCCCAAAGTAGTTTTGTTGCTGTTATCTTGTAATCTGTTTTCAGATGATGAAAATGTATTTTCGATATAAGTATTTTGATTCTCGTAATACGTTTTAGTAAATACTTTTGAAAAAATACCATAGCCTGAAACCGCTAGCTTTTGGGAAACATTTACGCTAAAATTTAAGGCACTAAAATTCGATTTATTTTCAACTACATCATTATTATCATTTGCAAAATTGAATAGATTTGTAAACGATTTTCTTCCCGATAAAAAACTACTTACTCCGCCGTCAAAGCGTATTAAATCTTCAAAAGTAAAAGTGCTTTTCCCAATGTTATTGCTGTCACCTATATAACTAATATTCGTTTTTGGACTATAATAAAATAAACCTGTATGTGCTAGATAAAACGAATTGTCGTTTGCAATTTCTGCTGCTGCTTCTATATCCCCAAAAACAAATTTCTTTTTGTCAGCTTTCAGTTTTACATTCATAGCTAGTTCCTCGCTGTCAGAAACATTCTTCATAAAACCGACAGTATTAAAGTGGTCTATAATTTCTATTTTATCGAGTGCATCAGCTGGAATATTTTCTACAGCGAGTTTAGATCCACCACCAAAAAATGATTTTCCTTCCACTAGCATTTGGGTTACTTTTTTACCTTGCACCGTAACATTCCCTTTTTTGTCTACTTCTACACCGGGTAATTTTTCAAGGATTTCTTTCATTTTGCATTCGTTACCGTTAGCAAAACTCTTTACGTTGAAGGTCATCGTATCTTTTTTGATAACCAGCGGTTTGTAGTCATTTTTTATGACAATTTCTTTGAGCTTTTGCCCTGTGCTTTTTAAAACAAAATTGTGATAGGTAATCGTGCTGTTAGGTTCTATTGTAAGAATATCTTCTTTGTAGCCTATGTAGGAAGCTGTGATTTCATATTTTACAGTTGCATCTAGTTCTAGTTTGTAACGACCTTTACTATCTGCAATAGCAAATTTGAGTTGTGATTCTTTGTTATAAGGAGAAGCAATGATATTAACACTTTCTAGCGACTTGTTTAAGGTGTCAGAAACTACGCCTGTTATAATCTTTGTTTGCGAAAACGAAATAAAAGAAGCAAATAAAACTAAAAGAAGTACTATTTGCTTTTTTTTGATAATTAATTTCAATTTATTTTTTTATTTGTTTATCCTCCTCATCTTTTATGCCTTCTAATTGTGCTCGACTTAAAGTTCCTGTAATTAACTGCTCAAATACCTCTTTTGATATTGCTTTGGGAAATAGTAATTTATCTATTTCGGGTGGAGAATCTGAATTTAAATTTATCTTAGTGACATAAAAGGTAGCTCTATCATTTTGTAATTCCAATATGAGTCCGGGAAGTCCACCATAGCCTATTGGTCCAAAACGTACTGGTATGTCAGGCGCGTACCATGCAGTAACTGTAGTGTCTAATTTTTTATCCTTATAATACAGAGGTGATGTGGCTTTGTAGCACTTGTATTGATCTATGATTTTAACCTCGTTTGATAATGTCCATTCGAATATAGTTTCATTATTCACAATGACTTCTCCTGTTCTTTTCATATCATAATATTCGCGGGACTCTTTTGTTTCATTATTTTGATAATATTTTATTTTACCGCGTCCTGACATAGCTGCTAAATTAAAATTAACACCATCTTCTAATAAAATTTTATTAGCAAAAAAATAGGTTTCAAAAGTATTGAAATTTAGAGTATAAATTAATTTATCAGTAGTTGCTTGATGTTTTTCCGTAAAATTTTTAACTCCACCCGTCAAATCTTTCTGGTTATTAATAATTTCAATACTAGTTGTTTGCTTGTATTGAATGGAACCATTTTGAATTTGACTGAAACAACTGATGGTTATAACATACACTAATAGAATATAATATTTTCTCATTTTTAAAAAATTAAACCTTCAAAGGTCTACTTTGAAGGTTTATTAATATTGATTTTACCAAGCACTATCACAGCCACCAGCTGCGTCTGTTGCTAAGTCGGCATAGAATATCGCTTGATCATAATTTTTAGATCCACCATAATCTAAAAATGCTTTCAACCAAATTGCATCGCAACGAGATCTCAATACTTCCTCAGTTTGAGGTTCTGTAGTATGTGTCTTCTCAACAACAACTGCTTCTTTAACCTCTTCAGTATTTGACATACTAGCTCCCGTAAATGCTATCAATGCGATAGCAGTAAAAAACATTTTTTTCATTTGTTTGTTTTTAAAATTAGTTAAATTTATTTGTTATAACAATGTAAACTTGCAAAAAAAAAAAAACGATTCTTACAAGTTTCTATAAGATATTAATATAAATTTAACAAGAATTATAGATTTGAAAATTAAATCTGGTTTGTGAGTTGAAATAATTCTATTGATGCTTCGCATATTCTCCCGACTTCCAACCAAATGAAATAGTTCTAACAAAAGGATAGTTTCGTTTTCCTCTTTGACTTACCTTGCAATAGCTGACTAAGTCAGAAAAATTTTATAAAGGGATTTGGTTTATTCACTGAATTTACTGCTATTCTAAAATGATTTATCCTTCAAACTACTAATAATCGCCATCACATCTTGATTGCCCAATCCTTCTTGTTCTGCTGCAGCATAACTGTCATACAAAGGATGAATCAACGGGGAATTAAGTCCGGCTTTTTTGGCCAGTCTTAAATCTTTAACTAAATGTTTCAAAGCAAATGCGGCAGGGAAAGAATCGTTTAAAATAGAAGGTGTTTTGATATTCGTAATGGCGTTGCCACAGGCGCCTTGATTGATGATGTTGAGCATGTCTTCTTTGCTTACGCCGTTTTTCTCGGCAAATAAAACTGTTTCGGCTATTCCTTGAAGATTTAGTCCAAGTAAGTAATTGATGGCTAATTTAGCTGAACTTGCCACACCAGGTTCGCCAACATGAATGGCAATTTTACCCAAAACGTCAAATATGGGTTTCGCTACCTTGAAATCTTCATTTGAAGCACCCACAAGAATAACCAAAGTTCCGTCTTGTGCCGGTTTTACACTTCCAGAAACGGGAGCATCTATAAAATGTACGAGATGTAGGTTGCAAATGGTGTTTAAATAACGCGAGGTTTCCGGTGCAACCGTACTCATATTGATGATGGTTTTTCCCGCAGATGCTGCAGACAATAAACCTTCTGGTCCCTCAAAAACTTCTTTTACAGCCGCATCATTGGATAACATGGTCAAAACGACGTCACAAGTTTTCATTAGTTCTTGCAAACTGCTTGCTGATTTTGCTCCCGCAGCCAGTAATGGCAATTCTTTATCTTTGGTACGATTGAAAACAGTTACTTCAAATCCGGCTTTGAGTAGGTTCACCACCATTGGGTTTCCCATATTACCAAGGCCCGTCCATCCTAATTTTAATGTTTTCATAGTTTTTGTGTTGTTTATATTGTTTGCTCATTGTGGGCACAGTTTGCAAAACTGCGCTAACGATTGTGGCATATTAGCGCGGTCGGGGTTTTAAAGGTAGAGTGCTATCAGGAAAACGGCACTAAAGTACGTTTTATTTCGGGGAAAGAAATAAAAACAGCTGATGGAATAGCGCTATTATTTTAAGTTTTGTTTTTTCATAAAAAGAAACTTCATGTCGCTTTTGTTCAGGTTGCAGATACCTTATTGATACAAATATCCCAAAAGTAAATTTAGAAGTTTATAGAGTGCAATTCCTGTAGCTACTCCAATTAGCATCCAAAAAATTCTTTGTTTTTTATCTATTTTCACAAATTGTTCCTGGAGCAACACGCCATTTTCTTTCAATTCAAGTTTGATTTCTTTTTTGTCGAATTGTTTGTATTTGGATTCCAATATTAAATCTCTGGCGTGTAGTTTTATTTCATGGGTAATTCCAGAAAAAGAAAACTTTTTAGAAATTCTTTTTCCATTCAGTAAAACACTTTCAATACCAAAAACAGAGTTTAAGAATTCTATTTTATTCGAGTCGATGTTAAATTCTGCGTATTTCATTTTTGGTTTGTTTTTTTTATAACGTCCCGTTGCCTGTGGCTGTTGTGGAAGTTCGTAACCTTTCAAGTTTTGGCTTTTCAAAAAGTTGATGCAAAACGATAATTCCACTAAACTCCAGCTAGCTCAAAATGTCTGTTGAGCATAGAGCTTATATTTTCATTAAATCTTTTTTCTTTTCTTTCAAGTACCAATATTTTTCCTTTCCATTACTGAAAAAGTGATTGTTAGTTGCAATAAATTCCATTTTATCCATATTAATATTTACACTTAGTGCTCTAATTTCACCTCCATTTTCGTGTTGAATTAAAAAAGTAGCAATTGTAAATCCAAACTCATTTAATCCAGTAAAATATTTTATGTCAATTATTTTTGTACCAGGTTCGAAACCTTTTTTAATCATTTCCTTTTTTAAATGGTCTTTTCCATAGTCAAAAATTACTTGGATATCGGTCAGACGTTCTTTTTTTTGAGATACAGATAGATTTTTCCACATTCGGTAATCTTCCATAAACATAAAATCCGTTGTTTTTATTAATTCTGAATGTTCAGAAGCATTTTCAGTTTCTTTTTTTCCGTCTTTAAGTTTGTCAGTTTTTATGTTTTTTTTATTTACAACTATTTTATAAATCCAATAGAATGGAAGTCCAATAAGGAATAGAATTAGTAAAATTAAAAGAATTTTAATCATTTGTTAGTTTCGTTTTAGCATTATGTACAACTAGTATATAGGCGAAACTAACCTTCGTATATACACCCAAAATCAGATAGATTGTCGCTATTGATTGTCTTTTTTATATTTTCTCAAATATATTAAATTTTTCTTACAATTTTTCTTAAGAAGAATATACGTCTTTTTTATTGTGGTTTGCGTGAGGGAGGGAAGCGGCATCCTTTATTTTCTTTCTTTAAGAAAATAAAGATACAGCGTACCGCCCGACCCAAAGTGGCGAGGAGGAACGACAAAGCTACTGCAGGGTCACGCCCAAAAGAATAATCTCACTCTTAACCACTCACGATTCACTTTTCACTTTACTGTCACTTTCCCCATCCTTTTAATGAAATTTCCAAAAAAAGTATATCTTTAGCCAACTAAATCAAAACCCAATACCCAAAACCAAAAAAAACATGGAAGACCAAAAACCAGACGATTTTAAAAGAGAATTAGGATTACTTGACGGAACCATGCTTGTGGTGGGTTCTATGATAGGTTCCGGAATATTTATTGTAAGCTCGGATATGGTTCGGCAATTGGGTTCGGCCGGCTGGTTGCTTGCCATGTGGGTGCTTACGGGAACGATTACCGTCATTGCCGCCGTGAGTTATGGCGAGTTGAGCGCGATGTTTCCTAAAGCGGGTGGTCAATATGTATATATTAAGGAAGCTTACGGGAAACTGGTGGGTTTCTTGTACGGTTGGAGCTTTTTTGCTGTGATTCAAACCGGCACCATTGCTGCCGTGGGTGTGGCTTTTGCCAAATTTGCAGCTTACTTATATGCTCCGTTAAGTGATAAGAATATTCTATACGAAATAGGGGATTTTAAACTCAATGCGGCTCAGATTGTTTCTATTTTTACGATTATATTACTGAGTTACATCAACAGTCGCGGAGTAAAAAACTCTAAGATTTTACAAACGGTGCTTACGGTTATCAAAATTTTATCGTTGGCAGGTTTAATTATTTTTGGTTTTATGGCTGCCAAAGCTGAGGTTTGGGATGCAAACTGGACCAATGCTTGGACGTCGCAAACGCTAAATATAGAAACGGGTTCGTGGTTGCCTATTAGCGGAACGACTTTGATATCTGGAATTTCGGCAGCATTAGTAGGTTCGATGTTCTCAAGTGTGGCATGGGAAGGGGTAACTTTCATCGCTGGGGAAATTAAAAACCCAAAACGTAATGTGGGATTGAGTTTGTTTTTAGGAACGTTGATTGTGAGTGTGATTTATATTTTGGCTAATATCATGTATTTGGCGGTAGTTCCATTGTATGATATTGCTACTGCCGAATCGGATCGTGTTGCTGTTGTGGCTTCACAAAGTATTTTTGGCTCTGTGGGAACATTAATTATTGCGGTGATGATTATGATTTCGACTTTTGCCTGCAACAACGGATTGATTATGGCTGGTGCCAGAGTGTACTATACGATGGCACAAGACGGTGTTTTCTTTAAGAAAGCTGCTGAATTGAATCATGCTAGTGTTCCAGCTTGGTCTATCTGGGCGCAATGTATTTGGGCTTCGGCTTTGTGTTTGACTGGGAAATATGGTGATTTGCTGGACTTTGTGGTGATCATTGTTTTGATATTTTACATCCTTACTATTTTAGGAATCTTTATTTTGCGCAAGAAAATGCCAAATGTAGAAAGACCATACAAAGCGTTTGGATACCCATTTTTACCTGCACTTTATTTAATTATTGCTTCTGCGATTTGTGTTGCGTTATTGTACACTAAAACAAGTACGAGCGGCTGGGGTGTGGTGATTATGCTCATTGGGATTCCAGTATATTATTTGACAAAAGCAAAGGAGTAGATTCTTTTTAGTGAGAAGTGAAAAGTGAAAAGTGAGAAGTGAGAAGTGAGAAGTGAAGAGTGAATTGTGAAGAGTGAATTGTGAAGAGTGAATTGTGAAGAGTGAATTGTGAATGGTTTTTAGTGCATGGTATAAGAGATAATATGTTGATTTTTAAGTTTGACTTTTTTTAAATCAGTGAAAAACCACTTAATCCGCGTCATCTGCATACCAATTCGATAGAGCAAAGACATTAACACAGATAACAAATCCGCTAAAATCCGAGTGATCTGAGCGCCATTCAATACAATAATGACAAATTAACAAACATAAAAATCCGCTAAAATCCGCGTCATCTGCGTGCCAATTCGATAGAGCAATGACAGTAACACACATAAAAAATTCGCTAAAATCCGTGTAATCTGCGTGCCAATTCGATAGAGCAATAATAGTAAAACATAAAAAAATCCGTCTCGTTTTCATAACGGGACGGATTTTCTATTAAATTCAGGTTGGTTTGTGGTTGTTTTGAATCTAAATAAATTAATTGACTAAAAACTAATATCTAAAAAAATACAACTACAAGCTACAACCTGTAAACAGTAAGCTAGTAGTACGTAAAACGTCTTACTTTGGCAATATACTTAGCCAATCTAATTACTTGGTGGCTGTACCCATATTCGTTATCGTACCAAATGTATAAGACAATGTTTTTTCCATCTTTAGAAACAATAGTCGCATTACTATCATAAATGGCAGGTTGCGAAGTACCAACGATGTCTGAGGATACCAATTCGTTGTTCAACGAATACTTAATTTGCTCTACTAGTTCGCCTTCCAAAGCGTATTTCTTCATAATAGCGTTGATTTCCTGAACCGAAGTTGTTTTTGAAACTTCTAAATTTAAAACTACTAATGAACCATTTGGTACAGGTACGCGAATTGCATTCGAGGTCAGTTTTCCTTCTAATGACGGTAACGCTTTTGCAACAGCACTTCCCGCACCTGTTTCAGTAATAACCATATTTAATGCTGCGGCTCTTCCGCGACGGTATTTTTTGTGCATGTTGTCAACCAAATTTTGGTCGTTGGTATACGCATGGATGGTTTCTAAATGTCCTTTGACAACGCCCAAGGTATCTTCAACAACTTTTAATATAGGTGTAATGGCATTTGTAGTGCAGGATGCAGCCGAAAAAATATTGATTTCATCGGGGTTGTATTCGTTGTGGTTTACACCATGAACAATATTTGGAACTCCTTTTCCAGGAGCCGTAAGTAAAACTTTATCAGCCCCTTTTGAAACTAAATGACGACTCAACGCTTCGTGCGTGGTAAATGCACCGGTGTTATCAATCACCAAGGCATTATGAATATCAAAGAGGGTATAATCAATTTCTTCTGGTCCGTTTGCCGTGATAATATGAACCGTTGTTCCATTAATAATTAAGGCATTATTTTCAGGATCAGCAGTTACTGAACCTCCAAAATCTCCGTGAATAGAATCGTAACGCAATAAGGAAGCTCTTTTTTCAAGAGAATTAGCATCGTTTTTGTCCCGAGTTACAATGGCACGTAAGCGCAATTGACTGCCTTTTCCTGTTTTTGACATTAATTCTCTGGCTAGTAAACGACCAATGCGTCCAAAACCATACAATACAACATCTTTCGGTTGAATTTCTTCGGAGTCTTTTGCATTTTTTAGTTTGTCAATGACAAAATATTTGGCATCTGGATATTTATCCTGTTCCAAACCATATTCATAAGTTAGTTTTCCGATATCTAATTTAGCGGGAAGTAAGTTCAATTCTAAAATGGCTTTTGCAATCTTAACGGAATCAAATACCGAAATTGGTTTACCCACAAATTCAGCTGCATATTCGTGTAAGTTGATGATGTCACTTACATTTCTGTCCAGCAATTGATTACGGAATAACACTATTTCAATGGATTTATCGTACCATAAATCGCTGATGATTTTTATGAGTTTTGCTCCTGCGCGTCGCCTGTCAGCTTGTAAAGAAACTTCTTTTTCGTATAAAGTTGTAGTTGCCATTTTGAAAATTTAAGGAAAATAAAGGGTTGTATTTTTTTTAAAATTTGCGCAAAAGTACCTATTTCAATCGATTTCGTAACGTGTTTTATGAATTATTTACGAAATAAAAAAGCCATCTTGTTTTTTCAAGATGGCTTTCGTAAAAGAAAATAGAGGATTTTTTAAAGAATAACGCGCATAATTTCTCCATTTTTATTAATCATTTCTATTCTGATCGATTGGGTTTCTTCTTTTTTACTTAAAAGTTTAGAGACCGTTTCCACATCAGTCGCTTTTACATTGTCAATACTTAAGATAATATTGCCAATCAGTTCGTCTTCATATTGCTTCAAGTTTTGACTACTAATGCCTTTAATGCGCACACCATATTCGATTTTAAATTTCTTTTTGTCAGCAGCCTCAATATTCTCTAATTCAATTCCTTTGAATTCGGCATTAAAAAATTCATTTTTGCTCAAAACTACAGGTGCTATTTTAGTTTTCCCATCTCGTATAAAAGTTACCTGCACTCTGTCGTTCGGTCTTTTGGTATTGATATAACCGGAAAGATCAGCAAAAGAGCCAATATTTTGTTCATCTAATTTGACAATCACATCGCCTTTTGTGAGGCCTGCATTCTCTGCTCCAGAATTTTTAGTAACCTTGTTGATGTAAAATCCTTGGGTTAAACTAAGACCGTAATCTTTAGAATTCATACTGTTCAATTCCCCTCCTTCAACACCCAGAATTCCACGTTGTACATTCCCAAATTCCATTAAATCCTCAATTATTTTTCGGGTAATATTTGAAGGAACCGCAAACGAATATCCTACATAAGAACCCGTCATTGATGAAATCATCGTGTTGATCCCTATTAGTTCACCACGCGTATTAACTAGTGCACCACCACTGTTCCCGGGATTTACCGCAGCATCAGTTTGTATGAAAGACTGAATGCCGCTGGTGTCTAAATTTCTGGCTTTTGCCGAAACGATTCCCGCTGTTACCGTAGAAGTCAAGTTGTAGGGATTACCAACGGCTAGAACCCATTCGCCTACTTTTACCAAATCAGAATTGGCAAATGCAGTGTACGGTAGTTTGTCATTGGAATCAATTTTTAATAAAGCAATATCCATTTTAGAATCGGTTCCAATAAGTTTTGCTTTGTACGATTTTTTATTATTTAATGTAATTTCAATTTCTGATGCATCTTTAATAACGTGATTATTGGTTACGATATAGCCGTCTTCTGAGATAATTACACCAGAACCCGTTCCCACTTGTTCCTGAGATTGACCTCCTTTATACCCATAAAAATATTCTAATATGGGATTGCTTACCGTGGTTCGGGAAACATTTTTTACGTGAACAACGGAATGAATTGTTTTTTCGGCAGCTTCGGTAAAATCAAGAACCTCGGTAGACAAACCCACTCTTTTTTCAAAGGAATTGGATGCCATGGTTACTAATCCGCTTTTATCCTTAGAAAAATAACCATTAGTATCAAATAATAACTTGTATGAACCTAATGTTACTACTCCGCTCAACAGTGAAACTAAAAAAAGTGTTGAAATTTTTTTCATAATTTAATTCGTTTATTAAGATATTTATGCGTAAAAATAAAAATAAAAAAGCATGATAAAATACAGTTTAACGCTCTTTAACAATGATTAACATTTCATTAATAGTTGTACTTTTGTGAGACACAATTCAAATTAAAATGCAATTAGAATTTTATAAATATCAAGGAACTGGAAATGATTTTGTAATGATTGACAATCGTTCTGATTTTTTCCCAAAACAAAATACCCAACTCATTGCACATTTATGCGACAGGCGTTTTGGGATTGGTGGAGATGGACTTATTCTATTGGAAAACGACACGATTGCCTCAAATCTCGAAACTGTTACTGATTTTAAAATGGTTTATTACAACTCAGATGGAAACCAAAGCTCCATGTGTGGTAACGGTGGACGGTGTTTGGTGGCTTTCGCCAAAAAGCTACAGCTAATAGAGAATAAAACTACTTTCATGGCAACAGATGGTTTGCACCACGCAACAATTGGAGCAGATGGTTTAGTTGCTTTACAAATGATTGATGTTCATGAGGTAAAAGTCAGTTCTGATCACGTTTTCTTGAATACGGGTTCGCCACATCATGTGCAACTGGTTGACGATTTAGAAAATTACAATATAAAGGAAAACGGGGCTGCTATCAGATATGGCGATTTGTATGGTAAAGCTGGAAGCAATGTCAATTTTGTCAAACAAATTAACGAAAATATTTTTTCATTGCGAACGTATGAACGCGGTGTTGAAGATGAAACACTCTCCTGCGGTACAGGCGCTACAGCAGTTGCAATCGCGATGAATGTTTTAGGAAAAACAGATGCTTCTTCCATTGATTTAAATGTTGAAGGCGGGAAATTAGTAGTTTCGTTCGAAAAAAAAGAAGGGCAGTTTACAAACGTTTTTCTCAAAGGACCAGCTGAATTTGTATTTAAAGGGACAATTATTATTTAATTTCGAAACTCGTACTAAAATCAAACTTGGTGTATCTCTGTGATACCTTTGTGTAACTTTGTGAAATAATTAAATGAAAACATTAAAAGGCGATAACATCTATATTCGTGCATTAGAACCCAATGATTTGGAGTTTGTGTATGCTATCGAAAACGACCAAAACATTTGGGAAGTAAGTAATACGCATACGCCCTACAGTCGGTTTTTAGTCAAACAATATTTAGAAAATGCTCAGCAAGATATCTATGAAGCCAAACAGTTGCGATTGGCTATTTGTCAGGATAAGGATTTTCCAGCCTTAGGTTTAATCGATTTATTTGATTTTGATCCAAAAAATAATAGGGCAGGAGTAGGCATCGTTATCCAAAATAAAGACAATCGAAAACAGAATATTGGTTCTGAAGCATTACAATTAGTAATCGAATATGCTTTTTACAACCTTAATTTGCACCAATTGTATGCAAATATTGGTACCGAAAATGCAGCAAGTACAGCACTTTTTACTAAATTTGGATTTGAAATAATAGGCGTAAAGAAAGACTGGACCTTTGTAAATGGTGTATATAAAGACGAAGCTATTTTTCAATTGATCAACATTAAATTTTAAAACTGAGCATTGAATCGGTATCGTTTCAAAATTAAATAAATAGCAAGCACATTAGGGATATCTTTCCTAGTAAAAAAATACCACATATGAATATTAAAAAAATAATTAGCACAGTCTCCGTAGTTGTAATAGCAATATTAATGATTTATGGTTTTATACTTTTGAGACAAATTTTTTCTGCCAACACCAAATTTTCGAATGCTGAGGTATACGTTTACGTTCCTACAGATGCAAAATACGAGGATGTAAAAAAAATTATGACACCTTATGTAGAGAACATGGATCGATTTGAAATGGTCGCAAACAAAAGAGGCTATATAGATAATGTGATTCCGGGTCGTTTTTTATTGACAAAAGGAATGAACAGTTACGCTCTAGTTAAAACGTTGCGACTTAATTCCCCAGTAAAACTTGCGTTTAATAATCAAGAGCGGGTAGAAAATTTAGCAGGACGAGTTGGCTCTCAAATTGAAGCCGATAGTTTATCATTGTTGAATTCGTTCAAAGATTCTATTTTTTTAAAAGAAAATGGATTCAATGAAGAGAATATTTTGGTACTCTTTATTCCGAATACCTATGAGATTTATTGGAACATCACCGCTGAAAAGTTTCGTGATAAAATGATCAAAGAATACCGCAACTTTTGGAATGAAGAGCGAATTGCAAAGGCAAAAGCGCAAGGTCTTACCCCAGTTGAAACCACAATTTTAGCCTCAATTGTTCACAAAGAGTCTGTAAAAAAAGACGAAAGACCAAGAATTGCGGGGGTGTATTTGAACCGGTTGAAATTAGAAATGCCTTTGCAAGCAGATCCTACGGTGATATTTGCCATAAAAAAGAAATCGAATGACTTTAACCAAGTCATCAAAAGAGTTTTTTACAATGACTTGATAATGTCGCATCCATACAATACGTATATGAATGTAGGCTTGCCTCCAGGACCTATTGCAATGCCCGATATTACGGCGTTAGAAGCAGTTCTAAATCCTGAAAAAAATAATTTTATTTATTTCTGCGCGAGTGTTACCCGTTTTGGATACCATGAGTTTGCTGCTACATTGCCAGAACACAATGTAAATGCAAAAAAATATTCAGATTGGATCAATAGTCAAGGCGTAAAAAGATAGTTTTGAGAGCCCTTTTAAGCTATACTTTTTTATTTCTAGTGGTTTTTCAAATTGGCTTTTGCCAAAGTAAACCAACTCATTTTTTCAAACCTTCTGATTCTTTGAATTTAAAAAAGCAAAATACGGTTGTTATTACCGAAGCGATTTTGGCCACGGGAACTTTAGTTGGCCTAAATCAAGTTTGGTATGCGGATTATCCCAAATCTGATTTTCACTTTATAAATGACAATTCTGAATGGCTCCAAATGGACAAGGCCGGTCATCTATTTTCCTCGTATCATTTGGGACGATTGGGAGCTGAGATGCTGCAATGGAGTGGCACTACTAAAAAAAATCAGCTGTTTTACGGAGCGGGATTAGGCTTTGCGTTTTTAACAGCTGTTGAAGTAATGGACGGCTATTCCTCTGAATGGGGAGCTTCTTCTGGCGACATAATCGCCAATGCTGCTGGAACAGCTTTTTATGTTTCACAAGAATTGATTTGGAAGGAACAGCGCATTACACCCAAATTTTCTTTTCATAGTACAAAATATGCCAGTTTTCGACCAGCAGTTTTAGGAAGTTCCTTTTCAGAACAAATTCTTAAAGATTACAACGGACAAACGTATTGGCTTTCCATCAATTTAAATTCGTTTGCAAAAGGCTCAAAAATACCAAAATGGCTCAATGTAGCCCTAGGTTATGGGGCTGAAGGAATGATAACAGGAAATAAAGAAAATACATTTCCAAATATAGTATATAATCCCAAAAGAATCAGACAATTGTATCTGAGTTTGGATGTTGATTTGACAAAAATAAAAACAAATTCACATTTTTTAAAGACTGTTTTCTCCGTTTTTAATACTGTGAAGATTCCTGCTCCTACTATCGAATTTGTGCACTTTAACGATATTAAATACCACTTCATCTATTTTTAGAAAACTTTAACTACTTGATTATCAGTATAATTTTTTTTGTTGTATCTTCGCATATAGAAATTTCTTAACGGGACAGCGTTTTGAAGAAAAAAAATATATGATAAAGAAGTGGTATTTTTACACCAGTCTAACTGTAATAACAGTTTTTTTAAGCTCCGGTTTTAGACCGTTTAACTTAGAAACCAGCCCTTGGTTTCTTATCAATGAAGAAGAAGGAACACACTACTTATTTCCTTCTGAAAAACAAGAAGATTACATCAATTCAAACGTCCCTTTTACTGGAAATTTTTTCGTAGGTTTCAGAGAAGCAATTGGTTACAGAGAATCTGAAAGTAAATACAAAAAAATTAATTCTTTAGGATATTTAGGCAAATATCAATTTGGTATTGAAACATTAAAATCAGTTGGAGTGCAAAGCAGTTCCTCTTTTTTGAATAATCCTGAATTGCAAGAAAGAGCTTTTATTGCATTGTTAGCCAAAAATAAATGGGAACTAAAAAAGGAAATTAAAAAATATGAGGGAACAATTCTTAACGGAATTCAAGTTACTGAGTCAGGAATTTTAGCAGCAGCACATTTAGGCGGTGCAGGATCTGTAAAAAAGTATTTTAAAAACAAGGGCAAGCGTTATTTTAGAGATGCATACGGAACTTCCATAAGAACTTATATGAAGTTATTTGGTGGTTACGATACGTCTTTTATTATTGCAGATAGTAATGCAACTGTAAGAAACATCCAAATTTAAGAATAATATACATTATGAAAAAGGCTGTGAAATTTACTTTTTACAGCTTTTTTTGTTTCAGAACAATTTGTAAAAGTTTGATACAGATTCGGAATTTTTGGATGGTACTAATACACTATCAGATAACAAAAAAGCACTACTCTTTCGACTAATGCTTTGGATAGATCTGAAGTTCAATATGTTTTATTCGAAACTTCCCATTAATATTTCTAAAATTTTAATAGCGGCTTCACTAATTTTTGTTCCGGGTCCAAATACAGCAACCGCACCAGCATCAAATAAAAACTGATAATCTTGTGCGGGAATTACTCCGCCTACAACCACCATGATATCTTCTCGACCGTACTTTTTAAGTTCTTCAATAACTTGTGGTACCAAAGTTTTGTGTCCTGCAGCAAGAGAAGAAACGCCAAGAATATGTACGTCGTTTTCTACAGCTTGTTTAGCTGCTTCTGCTGGTGTTTGAAAAAGTGGACCAATGTCTACATCAAAACCTACATCGGCATAACCGGTAGCTACCACTTTGGCACCACGATCGTGTCCGTCTTGTCCCATTTTTGCTATCATGATTCGAGGACGACGGCCTTCCTTAACAGCAAAGGCATCTGCTAATTTTTTTGCTTCTTCAAAACTTTTGTCGTCTTTTATTTCTTTACTATACACGCCGCTAAAAGATTTAATTTGTGCTTTGTATCGTCCAAAAACCGTTTCTAATGCATCACTAATTTCACCTAAAGTAGTTCTGTTTCGAGCAGCTTCAACGGCAATTTCCAGTAAATTTCCTTCACCAGTTTGCGCACAAAGGATTAATTTTTTCAGAGAATCCTGAACTTTTTCAGTATCCCGAGTTGCTTTGATTCGGTCTAATTGTTCCAATTGTTGCTTGCGAACCATTTGGTTGTCTACATCTAGAATCTGTAACGGATCTTCTTTTTCTAATCGGTATTGATTGACACCCACAATAATGTCTTGTCCGCTATCTATTCTAGCTTGTTTTCTGGCCGCCGCTTCTTCGATTCTAAGTTTAGGAATTCCGGATTCAATAGCTTTGGTCATTCCGCCCAGTTCTTCTACTTCTTCAATAAGCTTCCAAGCATTCTCTGCAATTTCATTTGTCAAGCTTTCCACATAATAACTTCCGGCCCAAGGATCGACGGTTTTGGTAATTTTAGTTTCTTCTTGTAAATAGAGCTGCGTGTTTCTGGCAATTCTAGCCGAGAAATCCGTTGGTAAAGCAATGGCTTCATCTAAAGCATTGGTATGTAAAGATTGTGTTCCTCCAAAAGCGGCTGCAGCTGCTTCAATACACGTTCGTGGCACATTATTAAAAGGATCTTGCTCAGTTAAACTCCAACCGGAGGTCTGACAATGAGTTCGCAAGGCTAATGATTTATCGTCTTTTGGTTCGAATTGTTTGACTAGTTTCGCCCAGATCATTCTTCCAGCACGCATTTTGGCAATTTCCATGAAGTGATTCATCCCAATCGCCCAGAAAAAAGACAGACGTGGAGCAAATTCATCAATTTTCATACCTGTTGCTAATCCTGTTCGAATGTATTCCAATCCATCGGCCAGCGTATACGCTAATTCAATATCGGCAGTGGCTCCCGCTTCTTGCATGTGGTATCCGGAAATTGAAATAGAGTTGAATTTCGGCATTTTTTTGCTGGTAAATTCAAAAATATCAGCAATGATTTTCATCGAAGGCGTTGGCGGATAAATGTACGTGTTTCGCACCATAAACTCTTTCAAAATATCATTTTGTATCGTTCCAGATAGTAATTCGGGTTTGACACCTTGCTCTTCAGCGGCGACAATATAAAAAGCCATAATAGGTAAAACGGCACCATTCATCGTCATGGAAACTGACATTTCATCTAATGGAATTTGGTCGAATAACACTTTCATGTCTTCTACCGTGTCAATCGCAACTCCCGCTTTTCCTACATCGCCTACTACGCGTTCGTGATCTGAATCATAACCGCGGTGTGTAGGTAAATCAAAAGCGATAGAAAGTCCTTTTTGACCCGCAGCCAGATTTCTTCTGTAAAAAGCATTGCTTTCTTCAGCGGTTGAAAATCCTGCATATTGGCGCACAGTCCAAGGTCGGCGCACGTACATTGTAGCATAAGGTCCGCGTAAATTTGGTGCAAAACCAGCTCCAAAATCAAGATGAGTAAGATGCTCAATATCTTGTTCAGAATACGTTGGTTTTAGTTTGATTCCCTCTGCGGTTAGAAAAGCATCAGCCAAAGAATTTTCATTCTCTACTTTCAACGGTGTGCTCTCTAATTTTATATGTTGTAAATCTTTTCTTTTCATTTGTTTAGTGCAAAGATTATATTTTTTGAAATTTTAATTCCTTTCAATCCATATTTCAGTATTTCGTGAAGTATGAAAAATAGCTGTAATGACAATTGTGTTATCGTAGTTGTTGAAATGAATTAAGTATGGAAAATTTTCAATTAAAGCCACTCTGGTGTTGTCATATCTTATTTGAAAAAGAAGCGGATTTGACTTAATTATTTTTAAACTTTCCTTGAAAGAATTAGAAAACGTATCACCCAATTTAGGTTGAATGCTTTTGTACCAGTCCAAAGCTGTTATGAAATCAAGTTTAGCTTCCTCAACAATTACAATTTTATAACTCACCATCAATAGTTTTTAGAAAATCATCAATATCTTGCGCTGAAGCAGGTTTCTTAAGATATTTCTCAGTTCTTTCTCTAACTTGGTCCATTTGCCATTGAGGGATTTCTGCATTATCCGACTTTGGAAGAATAATCACTTCAACTTCATCAGCAGTAAAATCATCTGGCAGTGTTATACTTATTTTGTGGTTTTTCACCTTAACGATTTGTCTGATGGCTTCCATTATTTTATGTTTTAGTAAAGTAAATATACTCTTTTCCAGTGGTGTTAAATTAAATAACAGAGTCAAGCTGATTATTCAAGATTCAATCGCTCTTGTTCTATTTTCTCTGCAAGGCGTTTTTCGATTATTGGTGTAATTAAGGTTTTTCTTGGTTTCATTTTTACAAAAGGAAACAATTCTAAATCATGTTTCATTTTATCCTGTTTGTTAGGATGTTTGTTTGTGCCTAGTAGAATTTCTTTCCCAGAATCAAATAGTTCCTGAGCTGCATCAGCACTTTCCTGAATTTTTCTCTTTATGATTCCATCGTTAAGTTGTTTCAAGAAACCACCATTTGCCTCTATATCTTTGAATAAAGCCAATGCTTTTTCAGCTAATTGATTGGTAAGATTTTCTATATAATAACTGCCATCAGCAGGATTATTGACTTTGTCAAAATAACTTTCATTTTTGAGAATCAACAATTGATTTCGGGCTATTCGGTCACCAAATTCATTGTCTTTGTGGTACAACGCGTCATAAGGTAAATTGGCAATAGCATCTGCACCGCCAATGATAGCACTCATACATTCGGTCGTGGTGCGTAACATGTTTACGTTATAATCGTATATTGTTTTGTTTCGTTTTGTAGGCGAAACGATGATGTTGCAGTCTATATTGTGGTTGTATTCCTTTGCGATTGTTGTAAAAAGTAATCGTAAAGCTCGGAGTTTTGCAATTTCAAAAAAGTAATTGGTTCCTACGGCTACTTCAAAAACTATAGGTTTATTGATCGGTTCAACTCTGTTGAAATACTCATTGGCGTGACCTAAACTATAGGCAATTTGCTGCACTATAGTTGCTCCGGCATTTTGGTACAAGGCGCTATTAATGCTCAATAAAGATACCGTAGAAATGGTTTGAGAAAGTATATTTAAGCTGTCAAAATTACTTTTTTCTGATGTTGTAAACCAATTTCCATCTTTGGCTAATTGCCCAATTGGATCCAAATTACAGAAAATAGTGGTGTTTTTTTTCTTGGCAAAAGTATTAATTTTTTTAACGAAATCGATTGAAATAAATCCCAGATTAAAATAAACGGTAACTTTTTCTAAGGGTAACTTTTCTAATAGATTGGTAACATCAATCGATTCATTTTCTATTGTAAAACGAAGGCTTTCTGCACCACGACTCAAGGAATCTTGTGCTCGTTCTATTGATTTTTCAATATCAAAAACAAATATATTTTGACAAATACTGAACTCAGTTGCTTTTGTAGCAATAGGAAAAGATTTAGCAAACTCATCTTTATGATAAAAAGGCTTTACTTGAATGTCCTCTGGAGAATTCCAAACTACCGTTTCATTATAATCCGCTCCTTTGAGTTCAAATTGTATTTTTTGTTTCCATTGTTTGGAGGAAATGGGATTGAAATCATCGAAAAGGTTTGTAGCCATTTTGTTTGTTATTTTCCTCACCCCAGCCCTCTACAAAGGAGAGGGAGCCGAAACTTGGTGTTATGTTTTTAATAATTACTGTAAATTTCAAATTTACTTCCCTTTGCGAAGGGTTTGGGATGGGATTTTATTTTTTTTCAATCGTGTCGCCTTCAAATTCGATGATATAGATGTCTTCACTATCTTTTTTCATATAATATTTCTCTCGGGCGTATTTTTCTATCTGTTCGGGATTCTTTAATTGTTTGATGTTCTTTTGGTCTTTTTTTATTTCTTCCTTGTAATAGTTTGCGTTATCCTCGAGATCGTTGATTTGTTTGTCTAAAACTCGGTGACCGAAGTATGAATAATTGTCAAGAAAAAGCATCCAAGTGATGAAAAATAACAAAACCCAGACATATTTGTTGCTTAAAAATTTAAACCAAGGTTTGTCTTTGTAAGGATTTGTCATTTTTATTTTTTTTAGCCCCGATTAAAGTGGAAATCCTTTTGGTAGGTGATACTGACGAAGGAAGATTCACCTACTAAAAGATTGCAACGGAAAGCGGGAAATAGCTCCTAATAATTGTTTGCTATAAAATTACAACTAATTTATAAAATTTTTTGATTAATTACTGCTCGAACCACATCTATGGCTACGGTGTTGTATTTGTCGTTTGGTATAATGATATCAGCAAAAGCTTTGGTTGGTTCTATAAACTGTTCGTGCATGGGTTTGAGTGTGTTTTGATACCGGTTGATTACCTCATGCATGTCGCGGCCACGTTCGGCAATATCTCTTCTCATCCGTCGGATTAATCGTTCGTCAGAGTCAGCATGTACGTATATTTTTACATCAAATAATTCTCTTAATTCAGGGTTTGCAAGGATTAAAATTCCTTCTACAATCATCACTTTTCGAGGATGTGTAAAAACGGTATCATCTGTTCTATTGTGCGTTACAAAGGAATAAACGGGCTGGTGAATGTTGTTGCCTTCTTTTAATTCTTTCAAATGTTTTACCAATAATTCAAAATCAATGGCGCGTGGATGATCAAAATTAATTAATGCTCTTTCGTCAAATGAAAGTCCATGATTTTCTTTGTAATAGGAGTCTTGCGAAATAATTCCTACCTCTGTTTGTGGTAATTCATTCATAATCTGATGTACAACAGTTGTTTTTCCGCTTCCTGTACCACCTGCAATTCCTATAATGAGCATAAATTTTTTGTTATGTTTTTATCGGGACAAAAATAGGAATTTAATTGGGAGTGGATTTTATTTTTTGAGGAAATATTGCTAATTAAATTTGTTTATTAGTCGTAGTTCATTCTCATTTTTTCTATCTTTAGTTTCTAAAATTTAAAACATTGTATTCACAAATTAATAAAAATATTAGCCGCTATGTCACTTTTGACGCGAATGAATTAGAAATTTTCAATTCTTTAGTGGAACACAAAACGATTTCTAAGAAAACTATTTTACTTCATGAAGGCGAGATGTGTAATTTTGAAGCTTTTGTAATCAAAGGTTGTGTCCGAAAATATTATATTGACTTTAATGGTTTTGAAGTCATTCTGCAATTTGCCATCGAAAATGCTTGGGTGAGTGATATTTCGTTTAGCATTTATGAGGAAAAACCAAGTAGGGTATATATTGAAACATTAGAAGATTGTGAGTTTTTTATTTTTAGCCCAGAAACAAAAGAGGAATTATTTGCGAAAGCCCCAAAATTTGAGCGCGCTTTCCGTATTTTGATGCAACGCAGTCTGGCCGTTACCCAGGAGCGATTATTCAATACCATTTCTAAAACAGCTACTGAGAAATACTTAGAATTTCTCGACCATTATCCCACACTTTCACAGCGGGTTGCCCAGCATTATATTGCTTCTTATTTGGGTATTTCTGCTGAGTTTCTCAGTAAAATAAGAACCAAAATTGCTAAACTCTAAATTTTCGCTTTTTCATTTCTTGTCCTAGTTCAATGCAGGCGCTTTTTTTTTGACTAAACTTTGCATCATACTATTAAAAAACAGGACAATGGAAAATACAGATACAATAATAGACGGTGCAATTATTAATTCCGTTTTGCATAAAGCAAATACTCGCGGTCACGCTAATCATAGTTGGTTAGAATCCTATCATACGTTTAGTTTTGCAAATTACCACAATCCAGAGCGTATGAATTTTGGTGTGTTGCGTGTTCTGAATGATGACAGAGTCAGTCAAGGAATGGGTTTTGGAGAACATCCACATGATAACATGGAAATTATTTCTATTCCACTCGAAGGTGATTTGGAGCACCAAGACAGTATGGGAAATGCTACCGTCATCAAGGAGGGTGATATTCAGGCGATGAGTGCCGGTACCGGAATTTTTCACAGCGAATACAATAAAAACAAAGACCAGTTAGTTAAATTTTTACAGATTTGGATTTATCCAAATAAAAAAAATGTAACGCCTCGTTATGACCAAATTACACTAGATTTAAACGATCGTCACAATAAACTGCAACAAATTTTATCACCAAATCCAGAAGATGAAGGCGTTTGGATTCATCAAGATGCTTGGTTTCATATTGGGAAGTTTGACAACGATTTTTCTACTTCGTATGAATTGAAAAAACCAGGAAATGGAATTTATGCTTTTGTTTTGAAAGGAGATTTCACGATAGGAAACATTGTTTTAAATGAACGTGACGGATTAGGAATTTGGGATACCAATGCAATTAAAATCACCGCTAATTCAGCCGATGCCGAAATCTTATTGATGGAAGTACCGATGCAATTGTAATTAAATAAATAATAAAAATAACTAATAAATATCAAAATTATGTCAACAACAAAATGGGTAATTGACCCAACACACTCAGAAATTGGTTTTAAAGTGAAACACATGATGTTTACGAATGTTTCAGGTAAATTTTCAAAATTTGATGCAACTATTGAAGCAGAAGACAGCAATTTAGAAAATGCGAAAATTGAATTTACAGGAGCAATTGATTCTGTAACAACAGGAAACGCAGATAGAGATACACATTTATTGAGTGCTGATTTTTTTGATGCTGCTCAGTTTCCAGAAATTAAATTCAGCGCTTCTTCTTTTACCAAAATTAATGAAGGCGGATATGAATTGGTTGGTGATTTAACATTACACGGTGTTTCTAAATCAGTGAAATTAGCGGCGGATTATGGAGGAATAATGAAAGATCCATGGGGAAATACCAAAATGGCACTTGCATTAGAAGGAAAAATCAACAGAAAAGATTGGGGTTTAAACTGGAATTCGGCTCTTGAAACAGGTGGTGTTTTAGTAAGCGAAGAAGTTCGTTTGAATATCGAATTACAATTTTTGCAACAATAATTTTAAGATAAATAAACACAAATCTCAAAGGATTGTTTTCTCTGAAATTTGTGTTTTTCAACAACAGAATGATGGAAACCATACATATTTTATACATAGGAAGACATCTTGAAATTTTAGAAACCGTGATCCGATTGATAAATGCAAACGAGAAGTGGAATGGAGTAGGCGTTATGAATGATGAGGAGGCGAAGGAAATTTTTCTAAGAAAAGATTTTTCACTTATATTGTTGGGTTCCGGAATTCAGGAAGAAAACGAAGCTGAATTGTGCACTTTTTTCAGAAACCAAAATCCAAATATAAGTATTGTTCAGCATTATGGAGGCGGAAGTGGTTTGCTAAAAAGTGAAATTTTGGTTGCTTTGGAAAATATTAAAAATTAAACCATTAAGAAAGGAAGGTATATTAAGCATCAATTCTAATTTTTCTTAATCTCTTAATGGTTCAATTTTTTAAATTATTATTTATTCTTCTTTGCTTTGATTATCATTTCTAATTGATCCCACAGTTCCTCCGGAATTGCTTCAAGTAAATTGAACTGTCCAGCACCTTTGAGCCATTCACCACCATCAATTGTAATAACATCGCCGTTGATGTATGCTGAAAAATCAGAAACTAAATATGCTGCTAGATTGGCTAATTCCTGATGATCTCCCACGCGTTTTAACGGCACTTTTTTAGCCATATCAAATTTTTCGGCTAGATCTCCGGGTAACAATCGGTCCCACGCACCTTTAGTTGGGAACGGTCCAGGAGCAATTGCATTTGAACGAATTCCGTATTTTGCCCATTCTACCGCAAGACTTCGTGTCATGGCCAAAACTCCTGCTTTTGCAGTAGCGCTAGGTACCACGTAAGCAGAACCTGTCCAAGCGTAAGTCGTAACAATATTCAAAATCGTAGATGATTTTTGTTTGGTGTCAATCCAATGTTTTCCAAAAGCAAGTGTACAGTTTTTGGATCCTTTTAAAACGATATCAATTACAGTATCAAAAGCATTGGCAGATAATCTTTCGGTTGGAGAAATAAAGTTTCCGGCAGCATTATTCAGTAAAACATCTACTTTACCAAAAGCTTTCAACACTTCTTGTAGCATATTTTCCACTTCTTCATAATGTCGCACATCACATTGAATTGGTAGGCATGTTCCGCCCGTTTCTGTTTCCAGTTCTGCAGCTGTATTTTTAAGTTTTTCTAAATCTCTGGAAGTAATGGCAACTTGCGCACCCAATTCCAAGAAATATTTAGTCATTGCTTTTCCTAAACCGCTTCCGCCTCCGGTTACGACAATCACTTTGCCTTTTAGGGCGTCGTCTCGTAACATTTTATCTGTATAGCTCATATTTTTGATTTTTTTTATTGTAAATATAATAAAATTAAATAGTATGCATGCATAATAAAAATAAATTTCAATACCGATTTTATATGGCGCACAATCTTTTAGCGGCTTCTTCCAGCGTAGCATTGTCTTTGGCAAAGCAAAACCGAATTAATTTCA
Organism: Flavobacterium sp. DT2-2; assembly: GCA_051990185.1. Classification (GTDB taxonomy): domain Bacteria; phylum Bacteroidota; class Bacteroidia; order Flavobacteriales; family Flavobacteriaceae; genus Flavobacterium. Next base: position 119,041 of record JAFCUE010000002.1, read on the forward strand.
CGTCTTTTCCATTGGCATAAAAAGTAGAAATAGGAATTGCGGCTACGCCATGCTCCATGATAAGTCGTTTGCAAAAATCAATATCACTCTCATTTGATATTTCTGCATACGAAGCCACTTGAAAATAAGTTCCTTCGCAAGGCATGAGTTTGAATCGGCTCTCTTTTAATAATTGTCTAAAATAATCTCGTTTCTCCTGATATAATTTACTGATTTCGGCTGTGCACACGAGATCTAAATACTCACTGATGGCAATCTGACAAATACTATTTACACTAAAAACTAAAAACTGATGCACTTTTTTGATTTCTTTCATCAGGTATTTAGGAGCTACTAAATAGCCCACTTTCCATCCTGTAACATGAAATGATTTTCCGAAAGAGGAAACCATTACAGAACGATTTAATAGTTTTTTACGAGTATGAGCTGAAATATGTTTTTCCTCGAAAGTAATGTATTCATAGACTTCATCAGAAAGAAGTACGATATCAGGATGTTTTTCGAGCAGCTTTTCCAAGGCTTCAAAATCAGCTTCCGTAAAAATTTTCCCCGTTGGATTATGCGGATTATTGATGATTATTATTTTGGTTTTTGAAGTACACGCCTTTCCGATAATTTCCCAATTTGGTGTGTAATCATCATTCAGTACTACGCGAACTGGATTTGCGTTGCATAATAACACGGGTGCTTCATAGCAATCATAACTTGGATCTAAAATAATCACTTCGTCATTATTTTTTACTAAAGCTGTTATGGTGGTAAAAATGGCTTGGGTAGCTCCGGCGGTAACTAGTAATTCACTTTCAGGCTGAATAGTTCTTCCGTAGGAGTTTTTAATTAGTGTCGCTATTTTTGATAACAACGGAGGATAGCCGGACATTGGCGTGTATTGATGTACATTTTCTTTGGCCAGTTTGGCAACAATATCTGTTAATCGTTCATCAACAGGAAAGTTTGGAAAACCTTGAGAAAGATTGATGGCATTATATTCAGCAGCCAGTTGCGACATAATCGTAAAAATACTCGTGCTAATATTGGGAAGTTTACTCATAATAAAGGCATAAATTCTAATAAAAATAGGTATTTTTATTAGAATTGTCTTGTATTATATGCTTTTTAAGATAATTTAGTACTGCAATATGGTATTAAACTAATTCAATACATTCAAACAAGTTCAAAATTTTTAAGTTTTTGGTTTTAAAAAAAAATTACATCTTATGAATGATGAAAATTGTGGGGCGTTTGTGTAAATCGATGGTTTCTTTTTTCCAAGCCGCAATTTTTTTGGTTTTGATGTATTCTGTAGGTAAGGTAATGTCAGTGGCAATGCACAAATGCGTTTCGGGATGCAAGGTTTGCATTAAATCCTCTAATAATTTATTGTTTCTGTATGGAGTTTCAATGAAAATTTGAGATTGGTTTTTCTCAAATGAGATTCTTTCTAGAGTTTTAAAGCTTGCTTTTTTTTCGTCTTTTTCAATAGGCAAGTAGCCATGAAATGTAAAGCTTTGTCCATTCATTCCGGAGGCCATCATTGCCAAAAGAATAGAAGAAGGACCTACCAACGGAATAACTTGAATTCCTTTTTCATGCGCTAGCTTAACGATTACGGCACCAGGATCAGCAACTCCTGGACAACCAGCTTCGCTCATTAATCCCATGTTTTCTCCTGCCAACAGAGGTTTAATAAAATCCAAATGTTCCTTGGTCTCGGTGTGTTTGTTTAAAATAAACAGTTTTAAATCTGCTTGTTTTTTTTCTGGATTAACAATTTTGATAGATTTTCGAGCTGTCTTGTCATTCTCAACAATATAGGAATCAATGAGGTCGATACTTCTTTTTATAGTTTGCGGTAATACATCCATGGGATCACATTCGCCCATTGTTGTAGGTATTAAATACAGTTTTCCTAATATTGTTGATGCCATTGCTTTAGTATTGTTACTGTGAAGTAAATTTTCTATTTGTTTTCTAGGAAAATTTTCTAGGTAAAATATTAGGGATGTTTGTTTATTAATTTTGTTGCAATTGCATCACAAACTTCATCGAGCATAGTATACACTATTTGAAATCCATTGGGTAAGCCAAAATAAGGATCGGGAACATCTACTTTTTCATTTGGAAATAATTCATCCAAAATTAGTTTGACTTTTTGTTTTTGTTCCAGATTCTCGGCAAGTTCAATTACTGTAGTGTAATTTGAATTGTCCATCACATAAATATAATCAAAAGCATCAAAATCAGATTTATTGAATTGTCGTCCTTTTTGATCTGAAATATTGATATTATTTTTTTTTGCTACTGCAACGGAACGATCGTCTGGTTTATGGCCAATGTGCCAAGAACCAGTTCCGGCTGAATCAACTTTAAATTTATTTTTTGGGAGTTTTGAAGCTAAAATACCTTCCGCTAAAGGAGAGCGGCAAATATTACCTAGACAAACCATTAAAATTTTCACAGACATGATGGGCTTACAACGTTAGTTTTTTATTGATGTCTTCTACAAATTTTTTGAATTGTTTGTCGGTTGCAACTAAATTATCAACGGTTTTACAAGCATGCAATACTGTTGCGTGATCTCTGTCTCCAATTTGTGAGCCAATATTTGCCAAAGATGCTTTGGTAAATTTCTTAGCAAAGAACATGGCCAATTGGCGGGCTTGTACAACGTGTCTTTTTCTTGTTTTTGATTGTAGGGTTTCCAGATCCAATTGAAAGTAGTCGGAAACAATTTTTTGAATGTAATCGATTGAAATTTCTCTTTTTACATTTTTCACAAATTTTTCAACAACACTTTTGGCAAGCTCTAGCGTAACTTCCTTTTTATTAAACGAAGATTGTGCAATCAACGAAATAATCGCACCTTCAAGTTCTCTTACATTCGATTTAATATTGCGAGCAACATATTCTATGATTTCTTCCGGAATTTCGACGCCATCTCTGTACAATATATTTTTAAGGATAGAAATTCTAGTATCATAATCAGGTTGGTGTACTTCAGCAGACAAACCCCATTTGAAACGCGATAACAAGCGCTGCTCAATATCCTGCATGTCAACTGGCGCCTTATCTGAAGTCAAGATTACCTGTTTTCCATTTTGATGCAAATAATTAAAAATATGGAAAAACACATCTTGAGTTCCTGATTTGCCAGAAAGAAATTGTACATCATCAATAATTAAAACGTCAATTAATTGATAGAAATGAATGAAATCGTTTCGGTTGTTTTTCTTAACTGAGTCGATGTATTGTTGTGTGAAAATTTCAGCTGAAATGTATAAAACTGTTTTCTCAGGATATTTGTCTTTTATTTCAACCCCAATTGCATGGGCAAGATGGGTTTTTCCTAATCCTACTCCTCCAAAAATCAATAATGGATTAAACGAAGTTCCTCCTGGTTTGTTGGCAACCGCCATACCAGCGGAACGTGCTAATCTATTGGAATCTCCTTCTAGAAAATTATCAAAACTGTAATTTGCATTCAATTGGGATTCAATCTTCAAATTGCGAATTCCTGGAATTACAAAAGGGTTTTTGAGTTCAGGGTTTAAATTTTTGAATGGGGCATCTACTTCTTGTGGTTTCATGGGAACTCTATTGGCACTGGGTAATTGTTCCGTAAACGGTTGTTTGTTGCCATAAGTGTTTTCCATTCTGATTTTATAAAGTAACTTTGCGTTTTTTCCAAGTTCTTTGGTAAGTGCCACTTTTAATAATTTAACGTAATGTTCTTCCAGCCATTCGTAGAAAAATTTACTTGGAACCTGAATATATAATGCGTTATCGGTAAGTTCAACTGATTTGATCGGTTCGAACCAAGTTTTGTAAGCTTGATCCTGAATGTTGTCTTTTATAAAAGACAAACAGTTTTCCCATACTGATTGTGCAGTTTTGTTCATTTTCTTTATTGAATTATGTATTTTTTGGTAACTATTATCTTACGAAAAAAAGATGTTATTTTATTAATTATCGGGGGTAACAAATATGTGAACAATTTTCTATAAAAAAAAATTTAATGGATAATAATTTCTAGAATTATTATTGTAAGGAGTATAAGAATTTAAAAATTTTAACAAATAATTAATGAAAAATCATCAAATACAAGTAAGGGTACGGTACTCAGAAACGGATCAAATGGGGGTCGTCTATCATGGAAACTACATCCCTTATTTTGAGATGGGAAGAGTGGAATGGCTTAGAAATAAAGGGGTTTCATATAAAAGTATGGAAGAAAGTGGGATTGCGCTTCCTATAGTTTCTATGAATATCAATTATAAAAAGTCAGCGCGTTATGATGACTTGCTTACGGTGCGCACCGTTTTTAAAAGTCAGAGTTCAGTTAAGATAGAATTTGATTGTGAAATTTACAACGAGTTGGATGAGTTATTAACAACTGCTCAATTTATTCTTGTTTTTGTGTCCTTAAAAACAGGTCGTCCTACTGCTCCACCAGATTATATTTTAGAACTCTTAAAAAAAATAGAATAAAGTAATAAAAAGACAATTTTGATTTAAATTAGAGTTGTTTTATATCGATTTCAAACATTGATTTAAAAATGTCGAATACCATTTCGGCATTTTTTTTTCGTGTTTTTAGTTCAATTTTGCCCAACGGTAATCCTGAATCTTCCTTTATTTTCATTTCTTGGCTTACGATTTCTAACTTTTTTTCCTTAATAATGCGCATTACCTTATTCATATTTACATAGTCAAAAGTGATTGTAAAATGAATATCGATTGTTTTTTCGACAATCTCACAGGTTTTAAGAACCATTTGTGCGGTTGTTTTATATGCTGCGATTAATCCTCCAACGCCTAATTTGACTCCGCCAAATATCCTAACAACAACAATAAATACATTGGTTACCGAAAAAGACAAAATTTGTCCGTAAATTGGCATTCCAGCACTATTACTTGGTTCTCCATCATCATTTGCTCGATACGTTGTGCTTGCTGTTCCTATTTGATATGCATAACAAAAATGACCCGCATTAGGGTGTAGTTTTCGTAAGTTTTCTAAGATTGGTTTTACTTCTTCCTCAGATTGAATTGGAAATGCGTAGCCAAAAAATTTACTATTTTTTTCTTTGAATAATACTTCATCGCTAGCCAAATCTATCGTGTTGTAGGTGTCTTTTATGTCCAAAAGGTAGTTTCTAAATTATTTTTTTATCAAATAGTTGTACCACATCTTCTTTGCCTACTTGTAAATTCCAAACTTGAAATCCCAATGCAAGGGCTGCATCTGTATTTTCTGTTTTATCATCAATGAATAAAGTACGTTTTGGTATTAACTCATGCTGCTTTATCAAGTAATTGAAAATTTTGGCGTCGGGTTTGCGCATGCCCAATTCAAAAGAAAAATAAACCCTTTCAAAACATGTATAAAATTCTCTATAAAAAGTGGTGCCCGCTACATGCTGAAATCGATCTATATGAATTGCATCAGTATTGCTAAGCAAAAACAAGCGGTATTTTTGCGAAAGCATTTGCAAAAACTCAAGTCGATATAACGGAAAATCTAATAAAACTGTATTCCAAGCACTTCGAATTTCCTCTATTGAAACATTGGGCATTTTTTCCTGAAAGCCTTCTATGAATTCAAGTTCCGAAATTTTTCCTGTTTCAAAGGATAAATTGAGTTCATCCAAATCCTCAGACCATGTTTTTAAACCCAGTTTAGCGAAGGCATCACGGGGCGCTTCTTTATCTAAGTTGATAAAAATATCTCCAAAATCAAAAATTATTGTGTTAATCATAGTTTCTTGATACTAGTAGTTGATCGGTACCAATGCCTTGTTTTTTGAATTGATTTCTACCAAGTTTTGGTGCCTGAGTTCCTGTCTTAAATGTAATATCACCAACAAATATTCTAGCTTCATCCCAAAGATTTGCATCAATAAAAGTCTGTAACGTTTGTCTTCCGCCTTCTATAATAATTGTTTGAATATGATGTTGATAGAGGGATTCGATTATTTGGATTGCTATATTTTGTTCAAAATCAAGATACTCAAAGATACTATTTTCTTTTTCAATAGTTTGTTTTGATTTAGAAAACAGGATTGTTTTAACCTTATTATCAAACACATAGCTGTCTTTTGGGATGCGGTTGTTTTGATCTAAAACAACTCTGATTGGGTTGTTACCAAACCAGTCGCGTGCGTTTAGTTTTGGATTGTCATCAATTACAGTCTGAGTTCCTACTAGAATGGCTTGTTCTTCGGTACGCCATTTATGGACTAATTGTCTCGAATATTGATTGGTGATCCAAACCGGTTTTTTTTCTGATTTTTCTTTTGGTGCGATAAAACCATCCTGACTTTCGGCCCATTTCAAAATAATGTAGGGTCTTTTTTTTTCGTGAAACGTAAAAAATCGTTTATTAAGCTCATTGCATTCGTCTTCCAGAATGCCAACTGTTACATTTATGCCAGCTTCCATTAGTTTTTTAATTCCGTTTCCCGCCACTTTTACATTGGGGTCAACGGTGCCTATTACGACATTTGGAATTTTATTTTTAATGATCAAATCACAACAAGGTGGTGTTTTGCCAAAATGACTGCACGGTTCTAGACTCACATAAATTGTAGCTTTTTTAAGCAACGATTTATCTTTCACAGAATTCACAGCGTTTACTTCGGCGTGCGGTTCTCCAGCTTTTTTATGCCAGCCTTCGCCAATGATTTTGTCTTCATAAACAATAACGCTTCCTACGAGCGGATTTGGATAGGTAGTTCCCAAACCATTTTTGGCTAATTCAATGCAGCGACGGATGTATTTTTCATGTGTTTTCACCTAGCAAAAGTAGTTGTTTTTGAGATTAGCCCCAATTTCGACCTGAAAATTTAGAAATAGAAAGGTAATATTTTTTAAACTCTCTCAAATAACACCAAACAATTTCTACTTTTGTGCATAAAATTAGGTAGTAGAGAAATGGAAAATTACAGTATTAGAAAAATTATAAAAGAAGACAATCCGTCTGTTGCAGCATTGATAAGAGCTGTTTTTGATGAATTAAACATCCCAAAAGTAGGGACGGCTTACGAGGATCCGTATTTGGATTTAATGTTTGAAGAATACAGTAAGCCAAAATCGGTTTATTTTGTTGTAGAAAAGGAAGGTAGAATTCTGGGTTGTGCTGGTATTGCACCATTAGAAAATGAAGCCGAGACGATTTGCGAACTTCAAAAAATGTATTTTTTACCTGAAACAAGAGGTTTAGGAATTGGGAGCCAAATGATGGCTACCTGTTTGCAAAGTGCAAAAGATTTTGGTTTTGAGAAATGCTATTTAGAAACTATGCCTTTTATGATTGATGCCCAAAAATTATACAAAAAAGTAGGATTCGAATACATTTGTTCTCCTATGGGAAGCACAGGCCACACGAGCTGTCCTATTTGGATGCTGAAGAATTTATGATTTTGCCAAGTCGAGCGCAGTCGAGACTATCTGCTGAGTCTCGACTGCGCTCGACTTGACAAAACGATAATAAACCAAAATTCATCTAAAATAAAATAATGAAAATAAAAGATTACAGAACTCAATTTATTGACGTGCTCACTCCAATTTATGATGCGGGTGAAGCAGAAAGTTTTTTTTATTTGATTTTGGAAGAAAAACAAAAACTCAAACGAATTGACTTGGCGTTGCAGCCTGATTTGCTTTTTTCTGAAGAAGAAATTGTCGTTTGGAATTTGATTCTTGAGGAACTAAAAAAGGAAATCCCCATTCAGTATTTATTGGGTACAACGAGCTTTTATGGGTTGGATTTTGAAGTCAATCCAAATGTTTTGATTCCCAGACCAGAAACCGAAGAATTAGTCGAATGGATTATTAGAAATAATTCAAAGATTGAAAAATTCAAAGATTTAAAGATTCTTGACATAGGAACAGGAAGCGGTTGTATCGCCATTTCATTGGCAAAAAATCTTCCAGATGCGACAGTTTCTGCCATTGATGTTTCTGAAAAGGCTTTGGCAACAGCCAAAAAAAATGCACAAAATAATTCTGTAAACGTATCTTTTATCAATCAAAACATTCTTCAAACAGAAGATTTAAAACAACAATTTGATATCATTGTTTCAAATCCACCTTATGTTCGGAATTTAGAAAAAGAAGAAATCAAGAAAAACGTTTTAGACAATGAACCTCATTTGGCACTTTTTGTAGAAGATGAGGACGCTCTTGTTTTTTATAAAAAAATAGCTCAGTTAGCGCAAAAAAACCTCACAACAAACGGAATATTGTTTTTTGAAATCAATCAGTATTTAGGATTAGAAACAGTCGCTTTACTAGAGGAATTACAGTTTAAAGACATTGAATTGCGCAAAGACATATACGGTAATGATCGGATGATTCGATGTTCGATTTAATACATTAGATTGCTATAAACCGGATATCAATTTTTAGATTTTGATGAAAGTCTTATTCCTTAAAATTAAAAACTATTCGTATCGCAATGCTTCAATAGGATCTAGCACCGCAGCTTTAATTGCAGGATACAGCCCAGAAGCAATAGCAACTATAAAACTGGTGATAAAGGCAGCCATAATTGCGCTCCAAGGAATTACAAAAGCAAAATCCATGGCAGTGGCAATACCAAAACCAATTAGGATTCCAAAAATAATACCTACGAGTCCGCCCATTTGTCCTATCAATAAGGTCTCTATAAAAAACTGGATAGCAATTGTTGTTTTCTTGGCCCCTAAAGCTTTTCTAACGCCTATTTCGCGCGTACGTTCTGTTACCGAGACGATCATAATATTCATTAAAGCAATTGATGATCCCAGAACAGTAATTACTCCTATTAACCACGACGCTAATCCCAAATATTTTGTAATTCCTAGAATTCGGTTAATTAAATCATCGCTTCGCACCACACCAAAGTTGTTGTCTTTCACAGGGCTCAATTTACGAACCCTACGCATGGTACTTGTTGCATTTCCTAATGCTTGCTCTAGTAATTCCTTTTTAGCTACCATAACACTTACCGTGTAATTGATGTTAGGCGCCGTAAATAGGGAACGTGCGAGTTGAATAGGGATTAAAACGCGCAAATCTTGACTATTGCCAAACGTAGATCCTTTCTCCTTCAAGACGCCAATGACTTTAAATTTTGCCCCGCGAATAGAAATTATTTTATCAATAGGATTCACATCTTTGAGTAATCCTTTTTCAAAATCAGAACCTACCACGCACACATACGCATTGTTTTCGATGTCAAATCCAGTAAAATTGCGTCCAGAACTGGTTTCTAAACCAGAGTTGGTCATAAAAAATTCATCCACACCCACAATGGCATTCTCGGGATCCGTTTTAGTCGATTCATATTTTATTTCGGCAGCTGATGTAGCAGTAAACGATAAGGATGTTTGGGTAAATGGATACCCGTATTTATTCTTGAAAGCTACTGCTTCAGGATACGAAATGATAGGATTTATGATCAGTCGTTCGTTTCCGCCGCGATTCCTCGTCGTATTTTCATATTGTTTCAGGTTAAACGTATTGGCTCCCATCGATGCAAAATCGGAGGATATTGTGTTTTCAAGCGCCGAAACAACCGTAAGAATGCTCACCAAAGCGGTGATGCCAATAGCAATAATCAGCACTGTAAGAACGGTTCTTAACAATTGTGTTCGGATGGAGCCGAATGCAATTCGAATATTTTCTTTTAATAATTTTAACATCATAGCAGTTTGACACTAAAATACAATTTTTGTTACAAATTTTCTGATGCTAAAAACTAATTTATTGTAATCCCGCTTATTTGAAGCTATTTCCAGCTTTCCGTTACAATCCATCAGCAAAAATAATCTGTTTTCAATTGCCGCAAAGGAGCTTCCTGCGGTCGCTCTTTCAGGCAATAAAACAGTATTATTTTTCGCTTTTGTATTTTCACTGCTATCTGGGCTAAACGTTCTGCAATAAAATGATGAAATTTCTAAAGAGAATAATTTTAAAAATAAGATATTTGCAACAATAATTTAAGAATTTAGAATTTAGATTCTTGAAATTTAATATCAGAAACTATATAGCAACAATGGCATCAAAACCAAGTATTCCAAAAGGGACTAGAGATTTTTCACCTACTGAGGTGGCAAAACGAAACTATATTATCCAGATCATAAAAGGTAATTTCGAAAAATTTGGCTTTCAACCGATAGAAACCCCTTCATTTGAAAACGCTGACACGCTGATGGGCAAATACGGTGAGGAAGGCGATCGTTTGATTTTTAAAATATTAAATTCCGGAGACTATTTGGCGAAAGCCAACACAACTCATTTAGAAAATAAAGACAGTACCAAACTAACAACTAGTATTTCTGAAAAAGCATTGCGTTATGATTTAACTGTTCCCTTTGCTCGATATGTAGTACAACATCAAAACAAAATTGAATTTCCATTCAAGCGGTACCAAATTCAACCGGTTTGGAGAGCAGATCGTCCGCAAAAAGGACGTTTTAGAGAGTTTTTTCAGTGTGATGCAGATGTGGTAGGTTCTAAATCCTTGTGGCAAGAAGTTGAACTAGTTCAATTGTATGACATTGTTTTTACTGCGCTTGGTTTAGAAGGTGTAACGGTCAAAATTAATAATAGAAAAATATTATCGGGAATTGCTGAGGTCATTGGCGCATCTGATAAATTAATTGATTTCACCGTTGCACTAGACAAACTTGATAAAATAGGTGAGGACGGCGTGAAAAAAGAAATGATGGATAAAGGAATTTCGGAAGAAGCGATTCAGAAAGTACAACCGTTATTTAATTTTACAGGAACGATTTCTGAGAAATTAAACCAACTTTCTGTTTTGTTAGCAGAATCTATTGTGGGAATGAAAGGGGTAGAAGAGCTACGTTTTATATGTGACAACGTTGCAGAACTTGGATTGTCAACCGCAATTTTAGATTTGGATGTAACCTTGGCCAGAGGACTGAATTATTACACAGGTGCTATTTTTGAGGTGGCTCCCCCCAAATCAGTTGCAATGGGATCCATTGGCGGTGGCGGTAGATATGATGATTTGACTGGAATTTTCGGATTGAAAAATATGAGTGGCGTTGGAATTTCTTTTGGTTTAGATCGCATTTATTTGGTAGTCGAAGAATTAAACTTATTTCCTGAAACCGTAACCGCTACTTCTAAAGCGTTATTTATTAATTATGGCGACACCGAAGCATTTTATGCGATGAAAGCTATAAAAGAATTAAGAAATGCTGGGGTAAAAGTCGAATTGTATCCCGATGCTGCAAAAGTGGCAAAACAATTTCAGCATGCAGATAAAAGAGGTATTCCGTTTGCAATAGTGGTAGGGGAACAAGAGATTGCTGGTAACACGTTTTCGCTCAAGAATTTAGCGAGTGGCGAACAAGTTTCAGTAGATTTTGAAGGCCTAAAAAAGGCTTTGTTATAATTTTGTTTTAAAACCATTAAAAAAGCTTCGTCTACTAAACGAAGCTTTTTTAATATAAAATAATGGTGAATTAATAATATGAAGGAATTTTCAATTTTAGTAATCAAATCTTTTAGTGTTGATTAAAGATTCAAATTTATTGAAAGTATACCCAGATAATCTTAAAATTATATTAAAATTTTAAAAGATAAATTTTGTTATGAATCGTAAGAAATTAAGCTAAAATTGCGAATTCAATAAAAAGATGACAATTTGACATTTTAAAAGAATTGGCAGTACTTTTGCAATCAAAAAAAAAGAATAAATGAAGTTTAAGAATATTTTTAAAAATACAAGTAATATGACTACTGAAAATACCGAGATTGATCAAGAAATAGATGATGTGACATTAGAAAATAATGCAAACGGAGAGCAAATCATTATTGAAGAACTGAGTTTAGAGGAACAATTGACTCAAGACTTAGCTAAAGAGAAAGACAAGTATTTACGATTATTTGCTGAATTTGAAAATTACAAACGTAGAACTTCTAAAGAACGTATTGAGTTGTTTAAAACGGCTAATCAGGAAGTTTTACTAGCGATGCTTCCTGTTTTAGACGATTTCGACAGAGCGATAGTTGAAATAAATAAATCGGATGATGAGCTCTTGACTAAAGGAGTAGAGTTGATCCATGAGAAATTAAAAAGCACACTTGTCGCCAAAGGTTTAGAGCAAGTTGATCTTAAAGCGGGTGATGCTTTTGATGCAGATTTTGCCGAGGCAATTACGCAAATCCCTGCACCATCAGACGAGTTTAAGGGTAAAATCGTAGATGTTCTTGAAAAAGGATACAAATTAGGTGATAAGATTATCCGTTTTCCTAAAGTTGTTTTAGGACAGTAATTCACCCGAGCTGAAACGTACTAGGTATGTTTCAACAAAAAAAATAAAAAATGAAAAAAGATTTTTACGAAATATTAGGCATTTCTAAGAGCGCCGATGCTGCCGAAATTAAAAAGGCATATCGCAAAAACGCACTTCAATATCATCCTGACAAAAATCCTGGAGACAAATCGGCAGAAGAAAAATTCAAATTAGCCGCTGAGGCGTATGAAGTTTTAAGCGATCCTCAGAAAAAATCCAAATACGATCAATATGGTCATCAAGCTGTTGATGGTTCAGGAGGTTTTGGGGGTGGAGGTCAAGGTGGTATGAATATGGATGACATTTTCAGTCAGTTTGGTGATATTTTTGGAGGCGGTTTTGGTGGTTTCGGAGGTGGCGGTGGCGGAGGTGTTCGTCGTGCTAAAGGAAGTAATCTCCGAATCAAAGTAAAGTTAACTTTGGATGAAGTTGCCAATGGTGTTGAGAAAAAAGTAAAAGTAAAACGCAAAGTTCAAGCACCAGGAGTATCATACAAAACATGTTCTACGTGCAATGGCCAAGGGCAAGTCATGCGGGTAACAAATACCATTTTAGGTAGAATGCAATCGGCCTCCACATGTCCTACTTGTGGTGGATCAGGTCAAATTTTAGACAAAAAACCGTCCGAAGCTGATTCTCAAGGAATGATCCTCGAAGACGAAACAGTGTCTATAAAAATACCTGCAGGTGTTGTGGACGGAATGCAATTGAAAGTTTCTAATAAAGGAAACGATGCTCCGGGAAACAGTATTCCGGGAGATTTAATTGTTGCTATCGAAGAATTGGAGCATGAGTTCTTGAAACGTGAAGGAGAGAATTTACACTACGATTTATACATCAGTTTTGCTGAAGCAGTTCTTGGGATTTCCAAAGATATTGAAGCTATAAACGGAAAAGTGAGAATTAAACTGGAAGAAGGAATTCAATCTGGTAAAATTCTACGATTAAAAGGCAAAGGAATCCCAAGTATCAATGGCTACGGAAACGGAGATTTATTGGTTCATGTAAATGTTTGGACTCCAAAAACACTGAACAAAGAACAAAAACAGTTTTTCGAAAAAAATCTTACAGATGAGAATTTTGTTCCAAATCCGGAGAAATCAGATAAATCGTTCTTTGAGAAAGTAAAAGATATGTTTTCATAATAAAAAGTAGAGATATAATTTATTGCTGCTGTTTTAAATATAGTACCCATCCTTGCTAAAATAAGGATGGGTTTTTTTTTTGAAATTATCATGTGTTGCTTATTTGGCTTCAATAGTCACCTATACTTTGGTTCGATTGATTGTAATTCGTAATAAATTAAATGGTACTTACATGAAACTAATCCAAGTATTTCGATACTAATTATTTACTTTTACACCAATTAAAAAAGGAGCATGAGTACTATTTTAGAAGTTAATAAGGTTGTCAAACGATACGGTGATTATGTGGCGCTCAACGAAGTTTCATTAACGGTCCCAAAAGGAAGTATCTACGGACTTTTAGGTCCAAATGGAGCCGGAAAAACATCACTTATCCGAATTATAAACCAAATTACATTGCCTGATAGCGGTGAAATTATTTTGGATGGTGAAAAATTGCAACCCAAACATGTTCAATATATAGGCTATTTACCCGAAGAAAGAGGATTGTACAACACGATGAAAGTGGGAGAGCAATGCTTATATTTAGCCCAAATGAAAGGACTTTCTAAGGCTGAAGCCAAAAAACAACTAGAGTATTGGTTTGAAAGATTAGAAATTCAAGGATGGTGGAACAAGAAAATCCAAGAGCTTTCTAAAGGAATGGCGCAGAAAATTCAGTTTGTGGTTTGCGTTTTACACAAGCCTAAACTGTTAATTTTTGATGAGCCTTTTTCTGGTTTTGATCCCGTAAACGCGAATAGTATTAAAGATGAAATTCTTGCCCTACGAGAAGATGGAGCTACCATAATTTTCTCGACCCATCGCATGGAAAGTGTAGAAGAATTATGTGATCACATAGCCTTGATTCACAAATCGAATAAGCTTATTGAAGGAAAGCTAGACGATGTAAAAAGACAATTTAAAACCAATAGTTTTGAAGTGGGCATTTTATCCGATAATGTGGAGAGTTTGATGTACAAGTTGACACAAAAATTTACTGTTGGTCCTGCTACTTTCAAATCCTTGAACAACGAATTAAAACTGGAGATTCAACTGGGAAATGCAACGCCAAATGAGTTATTGAATCTATTGACACAATGCGGTCAAGTAACCCATTTTGTCGAGAAGATTCCAAGCGTCAATGATATTTTTATTCAAACAGTAACACAATAGATGGTTAGACTTTTTAGAATGTTAGACTTTTTATAGTCTAGTAATCTAATCGGTCTAAAAAAAATCTAAGTAATTTAAAAATCTAAGCAGTCTAAAAATGAGCATCATATCATTAATCATAAAAAGAGAGTTTATTGCCAAAGTGCGAAACAAATCCTTTATTGTAATGACTTTTTTAAGTCCGTTATTATTTGTGGGGGTAGTCGTTTTTGTAGCGTACTTGAGTTCCATGAAAGCGGATACCAAACGAATCGCTATTCATGATGAATCGGGTATGTTTGTAAAGGAATTTACGTCGCAGAACAATAAAAATCAGGAATACAAGTACCTTGATTTAACTGCAATAGATTTAAAATTTCTCAAAGACAGTATCACAAATGAAAGCTATGAAGGATTATTGTATATCCCAAAGGCGAGTAATACTAAGGAATTCGAAAGTAAAATACAGTTCATTTCTAACAGTAGTCCCAGTATTTCATTCATTGAAAATGTTCAGGATGTAATTGCAAATAAATTAACTAAAAGCAACTTAGAAAAAGCAAATTTAGATACGCTGGCAATTAAAAATGCCCAGTCTAAAGTGAATATTAGCTTAACAAAAGCATCTGGTGAAGAAAGTGTCAAAGGGCTTAACGAAATCAAAATTGGTATTGGTGGCGCATTTGGGTACCTTATCATGATGTTCATAATCATATACGGAAACATGGTGATGCGAAGTGTCATCGAGGAAAAAACCAGCCGAATAGTAGAAATCATAATTTCCTCAGTGAAACCATTTCAATTGATGATGGGAAAAATCATAGGAACTTCATTTGCAGGATTGTTGCAATTCCTTATTTGGGCAATAATTGGAATGGCATTACTATTTGCAGCCTCCGTATTTTTTGGAGTAAATGTGGGACCTACAGCCAGAGTTTCACCAGAAATGATGCAAACTGCGCAGCAAGAAATGACCGGAACTGCCCAAATGTATATTAAAGAATTGTGGAATTTACCCATTGCAAGTATTCTTGTTGGATTCGTGATTTACTTCATTGGCGGCTATTTCCTGTACAGTTCCTTTTATGCGGCAATTGGCGCCGCAGTAGATAATCAAACGGATTCACAGCAATTTTTGTTGCCAATCATTATGCCGTTAATGTTGAGTGTTTATGTTGGTTTTTTTACGGTTATCAATGATCCACACGGGACAATTGCAGTCGTTTTCTCCATGATTCCGCTTACTTCTCCTATCGTAATGCTGATGCGAATTCCGTTTGGCGTACCTTTGTGGCAAATCGCCATATCTGTAACGTTATTGTTCGGAAGCTTCTTTTGTGTCGTTTGGTTTGCTGCAAAAGTTTACCGCATTGGGATACTTATGTACGGCAAGAAGCCAACTTGGAGTGAAATGTACCGCTGGTTGAAATACTAAATAAAGCTCGGTTTAGCTTTGTTAAAACTTAATTAATTTATGGAGCTATTTCCCGCTTTCCGTTGTAATCTTTTTATTTTTAAAGAAAAAATAAAAAGGATTTTCACTTTAATCGGGGCTAGGACATCAGTTTTCAAAAAACACTGTCTGTTATTAGAAATAAAAATTTTGTGCCTTCGTGGCTAAACAAAAATAAAAATATGTCAAAAATACTAATCATAGAAGACGAAGCCGCAATTCGAAGAGTACTCACAAAAATACTCTCTGAAGAAAACGACACGTATCAGGTTGAAGAAGCCGAAGATGGTGTTGCAGGTCTTGAAAAAATAAAGAACAACGATTACGATTTGGTTTTGTGCGACATCAAAATGCCGAAGATGGATGGTGTTGAGGTATTAGAAGCAGTCAAAAAAATCAAACCCGAAATTCCTATGGTGATGATTTCAGGTCATGGCGATATGGAAACGGCAATTAATACCATGCGTTTGGGAGCGTTTGATTACATTTCAAAACCACCCGATTTAAATCGATTATTGAATACGGTTCGCAATGCTTTAGACAAAAAACAGCTCGTAGTTGAGAATAAAATCTTAAAGAAAAAAGTCAGTAAAAACTACGAAATGATTGGCGAAAGTGAAGCCATCAATCACATCAAAGTGATGATTGAGAAAGTAGCACAAACCGAAGCCAGAGTTTTAATAACAGGCCCCAACGGAACCGGAAAAGAACTGGTTGCCCATCAATTACACGAAAAGAGCGAGCGCGCTAATTTCTCTTTAATCGAAGTAAACTGTGCTGCGATTCCATCTGAATTGATAGAAAGTGAATTATTCGGTCACGTTAAAGGAGCGTTTACTTCGGCTGTTAAAGACCGCGCAGGAAAATTTGAAGCGGCAGACAAAGGGACTATTTTCCTGGATGAAATTGGGGATATGAGTCTTTCGGCGCAAGCCAAAGTGTTGCGTGCTTTACAGGAAAGTATGATTACCAGAGTGGGAGCGGACAAAGACATCAAAGTCGATGTTCGTGTGGTTGCAGCTACCAATAAAGATTTGAAAGTAGAAATTGCCGAAGGGCGTTTCCGTGAAGATTTGTACCATCGTTTGGCAGTGATTTTGATAAAAGTTCCGGCTTTGAATGAAAGACGAGATGATATCCCGATGTTGATTTCGCATTTTGCGGATAAGATTGCTTCGGAGCAAGGGAATGCAGTTAAAAAATTCTCTTCAGCAGCTATTAATTTGTTGAAAGAATACGATTGGACAGGAAATATACGTGAATTACGAAATGTAGTCGAGCGCCTGATTATCCTTGGCGGAAGCGAAATTTCTGAAAATGATGTGACGTTATTTGCGTCGAAATAAAATTAATTTAATGATTTGAAAATTTAATGATTTAAAGATTCGACACTAGTTTTAATCTTTTAATCTTTTAATTTTTAATCTTTCAATCATAAGAAATGAAACTAAAGAAAATAAACGAAGAGTTACAACAAGCCTTAATTGAAAACGGTTTGACTGAAGCCAACGCGATGCAAAAAGAAACATTTTCGACACTAAAAAGTGGTTCAGATTGTATTATTATTGCACCAAAAGGAAGCGGGAAATCAACAACAATTGTACTAAATGTAATTCAGAGATTGGCAGGTGCAACCGAAGAATCGCCAAGGGCTTTAATTATTGTTGAAGACAAAGCGAAAGTATTGGAGATGGAATTGCTTTTTGAAAAATACGGAAAGAATTCCAATTTAGAAGTATATGGTGTTCATGATAAAGGCGACATGGAATACGATAAAAATTATATTTCCAGCGGAATTGATGTGTTGATTGGGACGCCAAATAAGTTGAGCGAAATGTTTACTACGGCTGGATTTAACGTAAACCGATTGAAAATGTTTATTTTGGATGATGCAGATCCAATTTTGAAATTGCGTCATGAAACAAAAATTATGCGTATTTCGAATAGTATTGTCAGAACCCAACGTATTATTTTTTCGGAACAATTCACGGAACGTATTGAAGTCCTTGCAGAGAAAATGTTAGAGGAGCCTTATGAATTCGATTTTGATGGAGAAGATGAGAATGATGAGAATGAAGACGATGAAGATTTTGAGGAGGAAGAAAACTTGGAGGCAGATGAAGATGAAGATTTTGAGGAATTAGAAGGTGATGAAGAAAACGGTACAAAATAATTAAATAAAGAGTGAAATGGGATTAATGAAAGTGTTTTCGGGAAGTGAAATTTTAGCAATGGCGTTACAAGAAAAAATTGAAGCGATTGGTGTAGATGTAGTAGTCAAAAATAATATACAATCAGCTCGATTGGGAGGATTTGGAAATTCGGATTTAGCGGTGGAGTTGTTCGTTCAGGAAACCGAGTTTGCAAAAGTAAACCCTGTTATTGAAGAATTCAGAATGAGTATTTAACACATTCGCAAAAAAAATTAAAATGAAATATAAAATGTTGGTTTTGGACATGGACGACACTTTGTTGACTGATGACCATACCATTTCAAACGAGAATAAAGAAATGTTGTTTAAGGCAAAAGAATTAGGTGTTCATATTGTCTTGGCATCCGGAAGACCAACGCCAGCAATGATTGCTTACGCTAAGGAACTGCAATTGGATAATTCCTTTATGATATCGTACAATGGCGCTGTGATTACTGATTTAAAAGAAGATAAAGTCATTTTTGAACAAACGTTAACCCAAGAGCAAATCCATGAATTGTACGATTACAGTTTAAAAAGTAACACTCATATTATTACTTATGTTGATGGGAAAATTGTAAGTGAAACGGATTCTGAATATATTGAAATCGAAAAAAACATCACGGGTTTAGAACATAATAAAGTGGTAAGTTTTAAAGAGGAAGTTCAGTCTTCAGCTGTGAAATGTATTTTGTTAGAAGAGCCTGGTTACTTAAAAGAAGTAGAAAAAGACTTGAAAGCCGCAATGCCACATCTTAGTGTCAGCATGTCAAAGCCCTTTTTTCTTGAAGTAGCGCAAAATGGAATTGATAAAGGAGCCAGTATCAGATTTTTAGCCGAAAAACTGGACATTCTTCAAAGTGAAATTATTGCTGTAGGAAACGCAGGAAATGATTTAACCATGATTGAATATGCAGGATTGGGCGTTTGGGTTGATAATGTAGATCCTGAATTGAGAGATAAAGGAGATTTTATTGTAGCGTCAAATAATAATCACGGTGTGGCTGAGGTGGTGAGACGATTTATCTTGAATTAATTTTTTTAAGTGCAGTATATAAATTTAAATTAGAAACAAGACAAATATTCGATTTGTTGATTAGTCCAAAATATCCGATAATTTACATAGCACACTATGTAAATTATCGGATATTTTATTTGTAAAAATACAAATTATCGGATTTTATTAAAATATAAATGTAAATTATCGGATATTTTAATAATAGTTATTATCTTCGTTGTATGGTAAAAAGAAAGAAATATTCAATTGTTTTGAAGCATATTCCAAAAAAGGAATTCACAATCCTCATTGGTGCAAGACAAATAGGTAAATCTACCATACTAAAACAATTGTTTGAAGATTTAAACCAAGAGGGAGAAATCGTTTATTTTTTGAATTTAGACCGAAAAGATATTCTGGATGAACTCAATCAGAATCCTGAAAATCTGTTTAAGATTTGTCCATTGCAACAAGATAAAAAAATCATTGTTTTTATTGACGAAATCCAATATCTCGATAATGCAACTTCGTTTTTGAAATTGCTTTTTGATGAATATTCCGGTAGATTAAAAATTGTAGCCACAGGAAGTAGTGCTTTTTATATTGACAGACAATTTAATGATTCGCTCGTTGGCAGAAAGAAAATATTCCAAATGGGAACGTTGGATTTTGAAGAATTTCTCTTGTTTAAAGGGAGAGAAGATTTAGTTTTTGAAATTGTTCAACTCAAAAGCAAGAAAAAAACAAAATCCATTCAAGAAAATTTGCTGTGGGGTTATATGGATGAGTTTATGAATTATGGGGGCTATCCAGCAGTAGTTTTAGAAAATGGTACTGAAGAAAAAATGGAGCTTCTGAAGGAGATCCGTGATTCTTATATCAAAAGAGATGTGCTGGAATCAGGAGTTTCGGATGAAGGGAAGTTTTATAGAATGTTGCTGCTTTTGGCGAGTCAATCAGGAAATTTATTGAATGTCAATGAAATTTCAAATACATTGAGAATCACGAATGCAACCGTTGAAAATTATTTATACATTTTGCAAAAGTGCTTTCATATTACATTGGTTAAACCATTTTATAATAACATTAGAAAGGAGCTTACCAAAATGCCGAAAGTATACATCAACGATTTGGGTTTACGAAATGTGTTGATTAATTATTTTTCGCCACTAGAGCAGCGCGCCGATAAAGGAGCTGTTTTAGAGAATTTAGCGTTTAGATTACTTTCCGAAAGATATGACCAAGACCAAATAAAATATTGGCGTACTGCCGATGGAAATGAAGTCGATTTTGTTGTTGAAACTTCTTATTTGAAGGGCTTTGCTGTTGAGGTAAAATTCAACGAGCAAGATACGAAGCCCAATAAATACAACAAATTCACCCAAAATTACCCCGATTTTCCTTTAGCGTTTTGGTGGTGGAAAAAAATGGACTTGATGGTTTAAACCTATACTGTTTTCAGAACAGTGGGGGTTTTAAAGCGGGTTTTATTGATCCATCTAAAACCCAATAGCATTTTTAGGTTTACTACTCCATTTTTCGTTTTCGCAAAAAGAAAGAATTCGTTCAAAGTTGGGTTTGGTTCCAAGAACAATTTCATCTAGTAATGATTTACGTGCAATATTTTCCATTTCGCCTCCAGAATAAGAAAATTGGGAAGCCAGTTGCAATGCTTCTTTTGCAGAAAGAAAGGGTAATTTATTTCTCCATATTTTGGCAGCATTCACCGTACTTGGATTTTCAAACTTCACTTTAAACAGGAATCGGCGTTCAAATGCCGAATCCAAATTGGTAACCAAATTAGATGTGGCAAACAATATCCCGTCAAAGTTTTCCAACTCTTCCAACAATACATTTTGTATCGCATTTTCGGTGTCCGACACGGATGAGGAGCCGGCACTTTTACGTTTTCCAATGATGGCATCGGCTTCGTTAAACAAAAGAATTGGACAAACTTTCTGCATTTTCTTGAATGTGTAATAATCCGTAAAAATCTTTTTGACCAACTTCTGGCTTTCGCCAAACCACATCGATTTGGTTTCCGAAATTTCTACTTTAAAAACAGGACGATTGTATTTCTTGGCCAATTGATACACGGATTCCGTTTTACCCGTTCCGGGAGCACCATACAAAAGTGCTGTGATGCCAGTGGACATATTTTTCGACTTCAACCGACTTTGTAATTGGTTAAAAGCAGCGTGTGAAAGACTCTTTTTTATAGGTTCCAATTGTAATTCTTCTACGGTATTATAAAACAAATTCCGCTTTTGAATTTGTTCTGGATAAACCAATCGTTTGTCTTTCTTTTCGATAAATTCCAATGAAATGTCTTCCCATTCTTTTAGCATCGAAACCGCTTTTTGGGTTAATTGAATCCGGTGTCTGTCGGAAAATGTATTGGAATCCTTTTCAATTAAATCAAGTTTTGTCAGTGCTGTTTTACCTTCCAAAAAATTAGTAACGTAATTGAAAATATCCCTGTTTCGTTCATAAAAATCATCTACTGTGCTTTTCAAACTGGTATTAAAATCATTACTTCCTGCATTTAATGCGTCCAAAATAGTGTCGAAAAAGACAAATGAATCTACCAATTGCAGGTTTTTGATGGCAAATTCAACTATTTTGAAATGTTTGTTAGTGTTTAATAAATCAATAAATTTTAGGGTAAAGTAGATGTAGTTAATTTCTTTATTTTCTTTTTGATCCCTTAATATATCCATATCTGCCAAAAACTCATTAAAAGAAACATCCTTTACTTTAATCGTCAACAATTCTTTTGGTATAGCCTGATTGGAAAGAATATAATTTAAAATATGCTGTGACAATTTATAATCTTCACACCCAGATTTATCGCTTTTTTTAGTCAAAATTGATTTTAATGACAGTATATTAAAATCTTCCAAATACTTTAAAAATCGATGATTTTTAATTCCTAAATGACTGATGATTGCAGCGGTGTCGAAGTTATCAAAACAAGATTTTACGAAACTTATCGCCAATAGAATGGCTTGAACTTTGTTAACCTGAAAATAGTTGCAGATGAATTCTATTTCGACCGAAACGCTATCGAAAGTGTCGAGGTTCAATTGGGAGTCTTTCGCAGTATTGTGAATAGTTTCTAAAGCTAAAATAATGTTGTTTTCTTCCATAATTTCTAAGTATTAATTATTATGAAACAAAAATATACCGCCACAATGCCATATTGTGACGGTTAGAATTTTATTGCGATAACATAACTATCTCAACAGGTTTTAACTTCTTTTCATCCAGCTTCTGCCTTCATTTGTGGAATAATACAACCCTTTTGAAGTCATTCCAAGAATTTCTTTGCCGTTGTCCGTCAAGTCTGAAAAATCTCCGTATGATGCCGAAGTAGACCGAGCCATCCAACTTCTTCCATCGTTAGTGGAGTATTCAATTTTGGTTTTCGTTGTGGGGTTAATTCGAATCATTTCTTTTCCCTTTAAAATCATTTGTGCCATAATACAAGTTAGTTTTAGTTTGCCTACTCTAGTTGGTTTTCGGCTTTCCCATAATGTAAAGAAAGCAGTGGATGGTGCCAAAGTACGGCAGAGTAAAATTATTTTTTCCTTAATTGATATACTGTATCATATCTGCTTAGATCTTTAAGGCTCAAAAATTCTTGTATTTTTTTATCTTCTGTTCTTGCCAAAGACATAAAAAATAAAGCCATATAATCGATGTGTTTTATGGGTATATTCTCAAATTCACACATTGTTTGAGTTATCCTGTCAAAAGAAACCACGTGATGATTGTTTTTGGTTTTTAAAGTTTCGAATTCTTCCTTTTCAAAACCAGAAAAAACGATAACAGCAATACAAACTTCAGCATTGGAGATTTCGATTGAATGCGGTTTTGGAATGACAACAAGATTATCGTGTTCCTTAAAATCAACCATATAGGCTAATGTTTTTCTTATTTCTTCATTTTTTAAATTATCTAATAAGATACAAATGTCTAATCTTTCATAAGTAAATTCCATTGTTGTAAATTTAAATTTTGCCTACTCTTGTTGGTTATCAGCTTTCCCAGAACACGAAATTAGGAGAGATCGAAGCCAAAAGACGGCAGAGTGAAAATTTAATTCATAAAAAAACGACACTTGAAAGGAGTGTCGTTTTTAGTAGGTTTCTATTCTAATGATTTTGCAAATAATTCTTTTATATTTTGTTCCCTCTTATTTATAAAATCTTCTTTTACTTGAGGTTCCTTTTCTTCTATTTTTTTCCATTCATTCCAATTAACATCTCCAAAAGAATCATATGTTATAATTGTTCTATCATAATAACCTTTAGACCAAACAAACTGATTTCCAAGTTTAAAAGAGTTGTTTTCTCTGTCAAATAAATCAAAAACTATTTCGAACTCAATATTTTTTTCAGGTTCATTAATAGCTAATAAATAATACCACAAAAACCCATTCCAATGATAAAACCCATTGTTGTTTTCAGAATCATATTTAGCATTTAAATTTACATAAAATTGTTCAATATCAATTGTTTTGTCAAAACATAAATCAGTTTCAAAGAATTTCTTTGAAGACTGAGAAAATATGTTTTTTAAATATTCTTTAATTAATGATTCGATAACAACATCATTATTTAATAGTTCTCCCATAATAAAGTAAAACCAATTTTGATAGATTAATTCTGTGTCTTTCTTATGCCATCTTCTATATTGGAATTTTTCCCTGCTTAAAGACCAAGAGCCAGACCATAAATGATTATGTCTATTAAATCTTATTTCCAAAGCACTTAATAATTTATTTGAAATTAATTTCTTGTATAAATTGAAACAGAATTCAATATCTACAATTTTTATTGCTTTCAAATATTCAATATTTGAAATAGATAAACGAATGTTACTTAAATCTTCATTTAAGATTGAAAATTCATTTTTTATACCTTGATGTTTTTTAAGAAAAACTTGAAATATAAAACTTAAATCCCCCATAAAATCTTGATGATCTTCTATTTCCTCAATCAATTGTTGATTTTCTTTCTTTAACTCTGCTTTTAGTTGCTCTTCGGCGTTGTACCAATCAGAAGCAGGAATGTCTAATATCCCTATTTTTTCAAAATTTTCATTCTTAAAAGTTAAACAACTTTCAAGAGATTTTGATTTTTCTATTATTTGCAAAATATATCTCCAATGTAAATAATTAGAGTTTCTTTCTTTCCTTTTGTTGTCAAAATAGTTTTTTCTCAAACGACGAACAAATTGATTTATATCATTTATATCATCGCTTATTTTTTCAATGAAATATAAGATTGGTAACAATATGTTTGTTCTTTCTTCTTTTGTAAGGCCACGTAAATGGATGCAGTTTTTAACTTCTTTACCATTATTTACAAACTTAAATTGTTTCTGGATTTCTTTACTTTTAAGTAAAGTTTCCAATTTTTCAAGAGCACCAAAAAGTGTGTCTATACGCTTTAACACATCTGTTTCGTAATTGTTTTTCAAAGTCTCCTTAGATACTTTCACCAAATCTATATCCTCTCGCTTTCTAATTATTTGAAAACACCAAATCATAAAATCTGCTACTCCATCATCGGAAGTAAACTCATTTTTTTCTTTATTTCTGTTTTGCCAGAAATGGGTTTCTCTCACTTCCCACTTTGTTGCAAAGGTTGTATCTTTAATTTTTCCTAATAAAATTGGTTTAATATTTTCACTAACTGAAAGTTGCTTACCAGTTGTATTAATAATTACGAAGCGCTCTTCTCCGTGTTTTCTATCAACAACATCATAATATTGAATCTTAATATTATTGAGTACAAAACTAGAAAAAACATCTATTTCTTTAATTTTATTAATTTCTGTTTCTAAGGTATTTAGTGCTCGCAACATACTTTGAATTGTTGGATCTAAATCATATTCTTTGAAATACCAAGGTTGTTTTTCTAAATCTTTTACAGAATAATTATTTTCTTTAATAAAAAACTCATTTACCAAATCTCTTAAAAAGAACAAACTACTTTCTCTTATTGAATATTGCAAATAAGGCTCATTATCATCATTTTTTTCGTATTCAGAAATCAGACAATTTTTCAATTCTTCATTTCTTGGTGAATAAACTTTTCGAGCAAGCATACCAAGTAAAAGATAGATTGTTGTTAGTCTTTGTTGACCGTCTGTTAGATAAATATGATTTTTTGGGTTTTGATATACATCAATTTTACCCAATACAATGTCACCATTTTTATGTTCTTCAACAAGAGTTTGAATAAAACTAGAAACAATATCTGTATCATAATTTTCTCCATAATTCTTATCTCCCCAACAATAATCCCTCTGAAAATCTGGAATTATAATTTTTCTGTGTGCTGTAGAAAGCATCTGTTTTACAGAATATTCCTTTCCATTTTCTAAAACACTATTTATTGATTCCATAAATGCTATTGAGTTTATTGATAGTTTTTTCTTGATTATCTGCGATTCCTTTGGCTCCCCATCCACTAGATGCAAATACAGACAATGAATGCAATAAATTTCTGCTTTTAAATTTAAGTTCTTTTTCAGATGTACTAAAATATACGGATTTTTTTTCACTAAAATCTTTTGCGCCAAATGATGAATTTTCATTTACAAAAAGCAATACCAAATTACCTATACAATGAACAGAAGTATTTTCATTAAACAATAATTCTTCTTTTTTGCTTTTAGGTTGAATATGTTCTAAAGAACGTTTATTCCAAATTGAAAAGTCAAATTTTCTATTTAATTTATTGTCTTCCAAAACATTTAGTAGTAATAAAAATCTAAATGCAAATTCTTTTCGATTATCATTAAATGCTTGTTCTTCATCGTCCCAATAAACATATTTCTGAGAAATTAGTTGAATAGCATCTGAAGCTTTTCGGATTTTTATTTGTTGCTCGCTGTTGTCTTCATATTTTTCAAGTATATGTTTAGTTGTTTCCAGATGAGTAGCATCAACTAATTTGAAAATTGTATATTCTTTTAATAAGTATCTTTCATTAACTCCCATAAAATATTGAATCGCTTTATCTTTTTCAATACTATTTGTTTTAAGTACAATTCCTAAATAGTTGTATTTCTCATAATCATTATACAAATCCTCGAATGATTTCTGAAGTTTTCTTAAGCCCTCAAAAGTGTTTTTCGCACATACATTATCTTCAATAAAATCTTTTTTGAAAGTTTCGAAATCAAATGTAGATTTTTTGTCTATCCTTTCTTTTTGATTCCAATAAGTTCTAAGTAAATAATATAGAGGATGTTCATTACCTGTCCCAAAATATTCTTTTACTTCTTTTTGATTCCACCAGTATAACCATTTATCCCAATTACGTGCCAATTTACCTCTGTCTTCATTTATTTTCCATTCAAGACCATTTCGTTCTTCAATATTTTCTATCGATTTATTTAGCAAACAAGAATTATTTTCACATTTTTCATCTATTTTAATGCCCTCAAATTCTATATTTCGAGATGATTTGATCAACAAATCAGACTTTATCAATTCCTCATCTTTCATTTTGGCTTTCAATCCATTCAAAGAAATAAAAGTTGTAATTGCTTTTGTTTCATCAATTACATTATATAGCATATGTACTTTATCAAGAATGTACTCTCCAAAATTAATAACATCAAAGTTTGGCTTATTGCAAATTATTTTTTTGATTTTTGTAATTGCAACATTAAAAAAATAAATATCCTGTATATCTTCATTTAAAGGTAAATCTATTGTGAATTTTAACTTCTTTAAATAGTCATCAGAATCTTTTCTTACCTCATAATCTAAAACAAGATTTGAAATTTTACTTTCTAATTCTAACGCAATGAACAGTAAATACAAAGTTGTTGTTCTTTGCTGACCATCCACAATAATTACTTTTCCGTTTTTTTCAACTACTGTTACTGCTTCTAAAAAATATTCTGGGAAATCTTTTTCAAAGGCAGTTATCAAGTCTTCTACTAAAATACTTACAGCACATATTCCTTTTTCATCTGGAACTCCCCATTTATAACCTCTTTGATAATTAGGAATGATAAAGCTTCCTTTTTCAAAATATTTTTTAATTGATAATTTATTATCCATATTTTTTTACTAATTTTCTGGTAAATCTAATCTATTCATTTCAAACTTATCCTACAATTTATCTAAATATTTCAAATACAACTCCGCACAAGCCCGAGCATCGCTCAGCGCATCGTGATGATTCAGCGAAATATTATGTTTCTTGCACAAATCAGCTAAATTTGTCCTGTAAATCTTGTAAGTGCAGTATTTATCATAGTCAGGAATGGGCAAACCATAATGAAAAAGTGTTTTATCCAAAACAGGAAAATCAAACCCAAAACCATTATGAGCCACAACGTTTCGGTTGGTTATAAAAGGTGCTACCAAATGCCAGATTTGGTCAAAAGTAGGTTCGTTTTCCGTCATTGCTGGAGTTATGCCGTGAATGTCAATAAAATTAGACCAATAATAATTTTTGGGCGGTTGAACCAATAAATTAAGTGTATTGGTAATGACACCATCTTCCACCTCTACCAGTCCAACTTGGCAAATGCTGTTTCTATAACCGCATGCAGTTTCAAAATCTATTGCTGTAAAGTTTTTCATTGATATAAATTTGCCATTTGTTTAATCCTTTCTTTCATAGTGGCAATCAAGCTTTCAGGTGTTAATACTTTTACATTGTTAGCGTATCTAAGCAATTCCATAATAAAGTCGTGGGTAAGATTTATATACATTTCAAATGTGACGAAATCTCCTGTTTCTGAAGTTATACTTTGCGATTCGTGCAATGGGAATGTTTTTATGTAATTGCCTTGTTGTTTGGAAAATTCCAAAACTACTTTTTCGGCAGTAGAGTAGGTTTCAACCCCAAAAGCGTGTTGGAATTCTTTTTCTACGTTATAAGCGAAAGGTTTGAACTTGGTGTCAGTAATTTTTAAATTAGATATTCGATCCAATCCAAAGGTTTTTACAACATCATTTTTTTTGTCCAAAGCAACCAAATACCATCTTTGTTGCGATTCCTTGATTGCAATGGGTTTTACTTCGCGCTTCGTACTAAAATCCTCCCAATGCTTTTGATAGGTAAATTGTAAAAGATACAGATTTTGTATGGCGTGAATAATGCCGTGAATATGCTCCGTTCCCAATGATTTTCTCTTTTCTAAAAACACACTCGGTGATAATTTATTCCCCTCTTGCAAAGCTTGATGAATCGAAAAGGCATCGATCATTCGGGTTACCGATTGGTCTTCAATTTCAGCTTCGTCAATGGCGTAGGTTTTTTCTTTGCGGTTGTATTGAATAACAATTCCAAAAAGAGTTGTAATATCTTTTTTATCGCGTTCAAAAGTGCGTATGGCATATTCAAAAGTCGTATCAATATCGTCCTGTTCTAGTTTATGCATCACGTGTTCCTGCAATTCATTAAAACTACATGGTCTGCTTCTCAAGCGGTCTATAACGTACAAATACCTTTTAAAATAGATTAATTTTGACATACTGTTTTTGTTTTATTTTTCAAAGATAATTTATTTGTCTGCCAATTTAAGGCGGAGTTAAATATCGTATTTAGAAAGGTAAATCACTTTCTGTTTTATCATAGATAGGCAAATTATCAAATTCCCCTAAATGCCCGGTAAATTTTACTCTGGCATTGCCGACGCTTCCATAACTATTTTTGGCAACTATAATTTCAGCTTCTCCAGCTGTTGACGAAGTATCATCATCGTCCCATTCGTCAATTTTATAGTATTCAGGTCTATAGAGAAATAAAATTAAATCGGCATATTTATCAATCGGGGCATGCTTTCTAATATCTGATAATAGTGGGCGTTTATAATAACCGTGTCCGTAAAGTTTTTCTTTTAATTGGACAAAGACAATTATAGTAATATTTAATCTTTCAGCTAATTTTTTTAGTTGAAAAGTTATCATCGCAAGCTCTTTTTTATTTAAGACTTTGTCAACTTTGTCTTTATTATTATTGCCAATTAAATGTAACATATCAATCATAATTAGATCTACTCCATAATTAGGACAAATTAATTCGTAAATTTTATGTTCAATATCGGATACAGTAAGAAATGGATAATCAATAATAAATAAAGGTGTTTCTTCTAGCTCTTCTGTTTTTTGGGAAATAAGTTCTATTTCATTTTCATTGAGTAAACCTAAACGTAATTTTTCTACATCGATAGTTGTTTGTTGGGAAATAATCCGTTTCATCAATTGTTGAGATGTTGATTCTAATGAAAAATAAGCTATTGAACATTGATTTTCTAGTGTCATTTTTTTGATTAATGATAGAGCGAATTCAGTTTTTCCCATTCCGACAACCGCACCAATTAATATTAAATTGGAAGGCTGAAAACCATTGGTAAGGGCATCTAGGTTGTGAAATCCAGAAGGAATTCCCGATGTGCCCTTTTCGTTTTTGGCAATGATGTCAAGTCTTTCTTTAAACTCATCCCCTAATTCTTTTAAAGTTTTAATTTCTATATGATCCATATTTTTTTTAGCAAAGAAAATAGAGTTGAATGCCAAAATATGACAAATTTTAAAATAGAAAGTGTTTTCTTTTTGATGCCATTAAAATGAATAAACATTGACCAATACAAAATGTTGCAATACTATTAATTATAAATTTTAGTTCGTAAATTTGCACTCTCAATTTTTTGACAACGATTTCATTAATTGAGTTATCTTATGGAAAACAGAAAAAAAGTTGCCTTTTATACGCTGGGTTGCAAGCTGAATTTTTCGGAAACATCAACGATTGCGCGTTCTATTCAGGACGAAGGATTTGACCGCGTAGATTTTGAAGAAGTGGCCGACATGTATGTAATAAATACCTGTTCGGTAACTGAAAACGCAGATAAACAATTTAAGCAGATCGTAAAAAAAGCAATGAAGCTAAATAATAAGGCTTTTGTCGCTGCTGTGGGTTGTTATGCGCAATTAAAGCCGGAAGAATTGGCGAGTGTAGATGGAGTGGATTTAGTTCTTGGAGCAACTGAAAAATTTAAATTGGCAGATTATATCAATGATTTGTCTAAAAATGATTTTGGTGAAGTACATTCCTGCGAAATTGCCGAAGCCGATTTTTACGTGGGAAGTTATTCGATAGGGGACAGAACACGCGCTTTCTTGAAAGTTCAAGATGGTTGTGATTACAAATGTACCTATTGCACGATTCCTTTAGCAAGGGGAATTTCTAGAAGTGATGAACTGGAAAATGTATTGAAAAACGCAAAGGATATTTCAGAGCAAAACATAAAAGAAATTGTTCTCACCGGAGTAAATATAGGCGATTACGGAAAAGGGGAATTCGGAAATAAAAAACACGAACACACTTTTTTAGAATTAGTTCAGGAATTAGACAAAATAGAAGGTATTGAAAGATTGCGAATTTCATCTATTGAGCCGAATTTATTGAAAAATGAAACGATAGAATTTGTATCGAAAAGCAGGACTTTTGTACCGCATTTTCATATTCCGTTACAATCTGGAAGCAACGATATTTTGAAATTAATGAAACGCCGATACCAGCGTGAAGTTTATACGGAACGCGTAAATAAAATTCGGGAAGTAATGCCACACGCGTGTATTGGTGTGGATGTTATTGTGGGTTTTCCAGGTGAAACAGATGAACATTTCTTAGAGACCTACCATTTCTTGAATGAAATGAATATTTCGTATTTACACGTATTCACGTATTCAGAACGAGATAATACTGAAGCGGCTACAATGGAAGGTGTTGTTCCAGCTAACGTTCGCGCTAAACGCAGCAAAATGTTGCGCGGATTGTCTGTAAAAAAACGCCGTGCTTTTTACGAAAGTCAATTGGGAAGTAATAGAACTGTTTTGTTCGAAAGTGAAAATAAAGAAGGTTACATTCACGGGTTTACCGAAAACTATGTCAAAGTAAAAACACCTTGGAACCCAGAATTAGTAAATACATTGCATGACATTAATTTGACAAAAATTGATGAAGATGGAAGCGTACGAATGGAATTTGTTACAACTTTGGTTTAGTTAGTTTTTAAACATATAAGTCATATAAGCAAAAGATTAAAAAACCATTAAGGGATTAAGTTCATTAAGTTTTACGCTTAATTTTCTTAATCCCTTAATGGTTTAAAAAAAAACTTATATGACTTATATGTTTGAAAATTTTTACGGATTGGTAGACCAAATACTACTGTTTTTGATAAATACGCGTCGGTTAAGTTTCAGTTGCGCGATGATTAATTCGGCCATATCTTCGGCTTGCATTACTGTTTCCGGATTCCCGTCTGTCAATTTTAATTCTTTGGCCATATCAGTGGCAACCGTACTTGGCGTTAATGCCGTTACCCGAATATTATGCTTACGCACTTCCTGCATCAAAGAATCGGTTAATCCTAAAACTGCAAATTTAGAAGCACTATAAGCGCTCGTTAATGCATTTCCGCTTAATCCTGCCGTTGAGGAAATATTGATGATGTCACCCGTTTGTCTTTCGATCATATTTGGCAAAACGGCACGCGTTACATAATATGTCCCCATTAAGTTTACCTGAATGATGCGTTCCCAATCTTTTGGTTCCAATTCTAAGAATTTTCCAAAAGCGGCTATTCCGGCGTTATTAATTAAAATATCAATGGTTCCAAATTCAGCTAATGCTTTTTCAACAGCAGCATTAACCGAGTTGATATCAGCAACGTCAGCGGCAATTGCCAATGCTTTTACTCTCAACGATCGCACTTTTGCCGCGACACTGTCTATTTCATCCTGTGTTCTGGCGATCAAAATTACATTTACGCCTTCTTTGGCTAATGCCAAAGCAATCGCTTTTCCAATTCCTTTTCCAGCGCCGGTGATTAGGGCGTTTTTATTTTTTAAGTCATTCATTTTATAAAATATTTTAGGCCAATAAAAGGCGAGGTTTATTGTAAAAGTAGTACGTTTTACTTTTGAAATCTATTTTGATTTTCTATTTAATTTAAATTTAACGTTCTGTTATTTTGACTGAAATAAACATTATTTTTTGTCTAAAGTCAATTTGTAAATATCCGTTTCCAGAACTTCTGTGTCTTTGTCTTCGCAGAGGAGGAACTCAATTTTTTCTTTTGAATTGGCGTACAAAGTCAAACCTTCGAATTTATGGGTGCTACTTATTTTTTGAGTGAAATCGATTTTCATAGTTTTCAGGTTGATGCTCCCAATAAGACTTCCTAAAACTTCGCCGTCATCGTAGGTTGATTTGGTATCTTCGGCTGTCGCCAAAAAATAAATGCTGTTGTCAACTAAAATAGCATCGGTAAAACTACTGCGTACTCCTTTTATTTTTGGGAGTTTGTAGTCGTTTGAAAGAATAGTAAAATCGTTAGTTAGATTTTTTCCTTCGATTGTAAAAAGGACATTTTTATTGGAACTTCCGTTGCCACGATTCAACAAAAACCAACTTTCGCCACTGTAGATAGCACCTTCGAGGTTGAAATCTTCGGGTTTTATTGCTCCGAAATTTTGCATGATTGCATACAAATCGCTGAGATCATTTGTGGCGATTACCTTTTTATCGCTGGAGTTAATTTGTATCATTTTGTTCCTTTTTTCAGTGGAACCGGAACCAAAAACATATAAACTATCCCCAAAATGAGTTATGGCTTCAAAATCTGCTTTGTCTTTTTTGAGCGTGTTTTCTGTTGGGTTTTCCAGTAAAGGATGGCGTTTTAAATCATGGGAATCCATATGGTATTCGTAAAGAAAACCGCTGTTGTCACCAATAATCAGTAAGGAATTGTCTTTGTAAATAAGTCCTGAGGCGGAACCAATGCCAATGATTTGGAATAATAGTTCGAGTGTGAATTTTTCCATTGTATTTGTTTTGAAAGCGAGTACCTAGCCCAGATTACTTCACTTAATTTCTATTTTCATAGGAGTTCAGTGAACTTTGTTTGTAGTGAAAATCCTTTTATTATTTTCCTTTAAAATAATAAAAGATTGAAACGAATAGCTGGAAAATGCTCCTAATAATTTGTTATATTTGAGAGGTAAAGATAAATTATTTCCTATGAAGTCTATAAATCCCGATGATTTTAAAGTTATTAACAAGATAAATTTGTCGCAATTGCCTACCAATCTAAACATTGGCGCAAGCGATGAAAAAAAAGAAGATAAGTTAGAAAATGTCTCCAAAAAATTAAGCCAACTGCAAGATGTAATGTATGCACACAATCGCTATAGCGTTTTAATTTGTTTGCAAGGCATGGACACCTCTGGAAAGGATAGTTTGATTCGGGAAGTTTTTAAGGAATTTAATTCTCGAGGAGTTGTGGTGCATAGTTTTAAAACGCCCAATTCTAATGAAATAGAACATGATTACTTGTGGAGGCATTATTTAGTTTTGCCTGAAAAGGGAAAGTTTGCTGTGTTTAATAGATCGCATTATGAAAATGTTTTGGTGACCAGAGTACATCCCGAATATATTTTGAACGAGAATTTACCAGGAATTGACGAAGTTGCGGATATCACGCCGCAGTTTTGGGAAAATAGAATGGAACAAATAAATAATTTTGAAAAGCATATTACGCAAAATGGAACCATTATTCTAAAGTTCTTTTTGCATTTGAGTAAAGAGGAGCAAAGGCAACGCTTGTTGCGCCGGTTAGAAAGAAGGGAACACAACTGGAAATTTTCGGTAGGCGATTTAAAAGAGCGTGATCTATGGGATGATTACATGCATTGTTACGAGGAAGCAATTAACAATACGAGTTCTGAGCTTGCGCCATGGTACGTCATTCCTGCTGATGATAAGGAAATGGCGCGTTATATTGTAGCTAAGATTATTTGGGAAGAAATGCAAAAATATACCGATATCAAGGAACCTGAAATGGATGATACGATTAAGGCAAATATTGAAATGTATAAAGAAATGTTGAAAAAAGAGTAGCGGAAAATATAATTGCAAAAAAAATGCGCTAAAATTCAGCGCATTTTTCTTTACTAACTCAATATTTTTTTATAGTTGAAAACCATAAGCTAAACGTACACCAACTTGTCCAACTCCTCTACCAAGAGAACCGTTACTGTTTAAACGATCAAAATGATTGTAGTGTGTATAGTTCAAAGAAATATCTATATATTTCGTAGCATAACCTACACTTGGAGATAACAACAAAGAAGTTTTGTCTCTGGTATTGTCTACATTACTTGTTGCAAATGCTGCACCAGCTTCTCCCATTAAGTAGAATTGATCATTCCAAATAAAAGCTTTGAAACCCGCTTTAGCTGGGATAATCCCTAAATCTTTTCCTTCTGTTTGTCCAGGAAAAAAATCAGCTTTGCTTACAAATAAATTAGTATAACCTGTAGTCAAAGTCAAAGAGTATCTTTTTGACAAATCATATTGTCCTCTTACATCTGCACCAAGTGATAATTTATAAGGATCATTAGTAGAATATCCAGCATTTAAACCAACACCTAAACGGAATCCCTGATCGTAATTTGTAGGTGTAGTTGTAGTTTCTTGTGCTTGTGCATTATTAGCAAACATCATTGCTACTGCGAATACAAAAAACATTTTGATTTTTCCTGTCATTTTCATAATTGTAATATTTTATTTATTGTTTTATTGTTGCTAGTTAGATTTAATTACCCGTTTACAACACTGCAAAAGTACACTGCTTACAGGCGTAGTTTGTTATAGAATTGTTTGATTTTGTTATATAATTACTTGTTTTCTTCAAAAAAGATAACACAACTTAATCTATTATTATCAATTGTATTGAAAGAATTGAAACCTTCTAATTATCTTTGCTTTAAAAAAAAACAACAAGTGAATTTATCACAATACCTTAAAGAGTTTTCATATAATATAAAATTAGCATATCCAGTAATTCTAGGAATGTTAGGACATACTTTGATTGGGATAGTCGATAATTTTATGGTTGGTAAACTGGGATCCACAGAGCTAGCCGCAGTTTCTTTGGGGAACAGCTTTATATTTATTGCCTTATCATTAGGGATAGGGTTTTCTACGGCAATTACACCATTAGTTGCTGAGGCTGATGCTGAAAAAGATGAATCGAAAATTCGAACCACGTTTCACCACGGATTGCTTTTATGTACGGTTTTAGGAGTTGCATTATTTATTATTACCGTGCTTTCTAAACAAATTATGTATTTGATGCACCAACCAAAAGAAGTCGCTGAAATGGCAGCTCCATATATTGATTGGGTTGCTTTTTCCTTGATTCCAGTGATTATGTATCAAGGCTACAAGCAATTTGCGGATGGTTTAGCCAAAACGAAATACTCCATGTACGCTATTTTTATGGCTAATGTGGTTCATGTTTTTTTTAATTATGTGCTTATATATGGAGTTTGGATATTTCCAAAATTAGGAATATTGGGAGCCGCTTTAGGAACGGTTTTGTCCAGAATAATGATGGTGGTTTTTATGCATTATTTGATGAAAAGAAATGCTGACTTGAAAAAATATTTTAAGAATTTTAGTTTTAAAGAAATCCGAAAGTCAATTTTGAAAAAAATTATCAATCTCGGTTTGCCTTCAGCGATGCAAATGTTGTTTGAAGTAACCTTATTTACAGCGGCAATTTGGCTCTCTGGTTCTTTGGGTAAGAATAGTCAAGCGGCCAATCAGATTGCACTTATCCTGGCATCGTCTACTTTTATGGTTGCCATGGGATTGAGTGTTACGGCAATGATTAGAGTGAGTCACACTAAAGGCATGAACGATTATAAAAAATTGATCGTTGTAGCGCGTTCTATATTTTTGTTGGCTATTATTTTAGAAACTTTTTTCGCTATTGTGTTTGTTGTGTTACATAACTTCTTACCACATTTATTCTTGAATATGAATGATGCTTCCCAGGTGCTGGACAATTCCGAAATCATTGCTATTACATCAAAATTATTATTGATTGCTGCCATATTCCAAATTTCTGATGGTATCCAAGTCGTTGTTTTAGGCGCATTACGCGGTTTGCAAGATGTAAAAATCCCGATGTACATTACCTTTGTGGCGTATTGGGTCATCGGTTTTCCTATTTCCTATTATTTGGGCAAGTATACGGAACTCAAGGCTGTTGGAATCTGGATCGGACTCTTGGCAGGGTTAACAGCAGCTGCTATTTTTTTATACATTCGCTTTGCGAGACTTACAAAAAAGTTAGTTTTACAAAATCATAAAGAATAAAATTTTTCGTACGCTGTAACTTCTCATTCGTATTTCCGTATAACAAGAGTAATAATCTAACCAATAAAAAAATGATACTATTAATTATTTTTGGAACACTATTTTTAATTTTAAGTTTCACCTTAAAAAATAACCTAAATTCTTTCTCTAAGTTCTCAGGCAGTCTTAAAATAATTGGAGCACTTCTGATTATTTTGGGAATTTTTTCCTCTATGTTCAAACAAATTGACGCTGGGAAAGTAGGCGTAAAGTCACTTTATGGTAGCGTTCAAAGCGATATTTTGCAAAGTGGACTGAGTTTGATAAATCCGCTTATGGATGTGACAGAATTTGATATTCAAACCCAAAATTACACCATGTCTGCGGTTCATAACGAAGGCGCTCAATCGGGTGATGATGCTATTCGCGTGTTGTCAAATGATGGACTTGAAGTCGTTATCGATCTGACCGTTTTGTTTAAAGTATCGCCAGAAGCTACTCCAAAAATTTTAAAAGAAATTGGTGTAAACTATAGTGATAAAATTGTTCGTCCTGTTACCCGAACGCGTATTCGTGACAATGCTGTTTATTATGATGCCGTAGCTTTGTATTCTACTAAAAGGAACGAATTTCAGCAGCGTATATTTAAAACAATTGAAGCCGATTTTAAATCAAGAGGTTTGATTTTAGAGCAATTATTGATACGCAATATAAATCTTCCAGCATCGGTAAAAGCTTCTATAGAAAGTAAAATTAATGCCGAGCAAGATGCCCAAAAAATGACATTTGTGCTGCAGAAAGAAAAACAAGAAGCAGAGCGTAAGCGAGTAGAAGCGCAAGGTATTGCTGATTATCAACGTATTATTTCAACAGGATTAACAGATAAGCAATTGCAATACGAGCAAATAAAAGCGCAGAAAGAACTAGCAGCATCCACTAACACCAAGATTATTTTTATGAATGGCACCCGAAACACTCCCATAATTCTTTCTGATAAATAGTTTTATTCAAAATTAAAATAACTCAATATCAAATCCACAAATCAATACTAAAATGGAATTACCAAAATTTTTACTAGGCGACAATACTGATTTTCCCGAAGATATTTTTATTATACACCTGGATTACCCAAGATTTATCATTAATCTGAAAGACGATGAGGTAGAGTTTATAGAAGAAGCAGAGGATCTTGACGAGGCAGAATTAAATGCAGAAATGGAAGGATTAATCGTTCTTGCCAATGAGTTTTATGACCGAGAAATAAAACTTTACGAGGAGTAGTTAAACTTTTGTTCTACCTAATTTAAGTAATTAGAATAAAATAATGTCGTATTTTATTGTTTATGGGTAATAAAAGTTGTATATTTATCTCATTATGAGATATGTAACACTTAAAAAAGAAGATGTTGAAGTATTGGAATAC
>JAFCUE010000003.1:0-149516 GCA_051990185.1 Flavobacterium sp. DT2-2
GTAGTTTTTAATGAAAAATGGAGTGGTCATTTTGCTCCGGAATTGGGTGGTCATTTTGAATTGGAATCAGGTGCTCACTTTAAATTGGAATTGGGTGGTCAATATCACTGGAATTTGCACTCTTTACTTCGCAAGGGCTACGTTCCGTTCTCGGTCTAGCGTGGCTGTTCGATTGCCGCCCTCGCTGACTGTCGGTCCTCAGAAAATATATTCCGTAAACTTCATATTTTTCTTGCGGTCCTCAGGAGCGAATGAGAATAATTCCACAAGACACACTCTGCTAGAAAAAAAAATAAAAAAAAAAGTAAATTTAAGTTACGGTTTCAAAAGTCAAGTTCAAGCCCTCCGGGTTTTTAAAAAAATCTCCACCCTTATATTTTCAGATCAGAATCCGGATGTAAAATCAGGTATCCACAACTAAAGGCGAGTTAGGTTGTATTTTTTCAAAAAAAACTGGACTTCTTTTGAAACCTCCGCTAATGCGACTACTTTCTTTTTTTTTCTTTTTTCTTTTGAAAAATTGGTAAATGAGCCGAAGACGTTTTGTTGGAGTTCTATACTCCACCGGCCTACATAAAGGCCCCACCCCAATTTTAGATACCGAAACCTATTCTATATTATCAACGGGGTAGGCCTGTTTTGAGAGGAGTTGTTTTGCCTACTTTAGGCATCTTGATAACGTGCCTTTTAATAAAGATAGTACTTACTCCTATCGTATTGTTTTCATGGCCATAAAAGCCCTTAAACTAAACCTTTTTCAACAGCTAGTATGTAGTTTTATCCCATAAATGAAAGCTTTTATAGAGGGTTCTGACCCTAAATTTTTGTTTTTACGTTGTCAAAAAAAAAAAAAAAATTGAGAGATGTAAAAGCACTGATGCACTATGGTAACAAGCCCCCCGTCAACTTATAAGGGGAAATAAAATTGGAGGTGGTATTTGTAAGTAGGATGTATGCTTGAAATTATTTGAGGGAGGGAGTCTTCTAAAAAAGACAAATATTAAGACCTTAAAATTATGCAAATATTATGCAAATGCTAATTTCTAAGAAAAACAAAACGTCATAAAACAAAAATAACCCACTGATTATCAGTGAGTTATTTAGTGAAGGCAGAAGTTTCTGAACTTCTTATATCTTATTTGTATGTTAATAACTGTTTATTAGTAGTTAAGCCTTACCATACATAGAATCTTTATATTTGTTATCATTATGTTTTTATAATGAATTATAACAAAAATGTTACCTAAAATTCTACCTAATGAAATATACATTCTATTTAAAAGATACCAAAGCAGAAAAGGACACCTTAATTTATTTTTCGTGTTTCTTCAAAGATGAAAATAAGAAGTTTGTTTATTCTACTGGTGAAAAAATAAATCCTAAAAATTTTGATTTTGAAAATAAGTTTCCTTTTACCATTGGAAAAAACAAGTCAAAGTTTGCTGAAAGTATAAAAATGCAATTGAACCGATATTCAGATTTAATGCTTGAAACTGAAAGCCAGTATAAAAAAATGAATGAAACTTTTTCTTCTAAAACTTTAAAAAAGGTATTTGATGAAGAATTTAAAAAAACACCTTCTGGAAAAAACATTTTCTTTGATGCTTATGATGAATTTGTAGCAAATAAAAAAGATACAATGCAATGGTCAAAAGGAACTGAAACCAGATACCAGAATATTAAAAACATTCTTGAAAAATTTGAGATAGCAAAAAATTATCCTTTAACATTCAGTAAAATTGACACGAATTTTTATAGTAAGTTTTCTTCTTATTGTATGAATGATCTAAAACATATCAATAATACTTATTTAAAGAATTTAGGATTTTTCAAAACATTTATGTTCTGGTCATTAAAAAAGAAATACACTTATAATAACGCATTTGAAAACTTCAATAATGATGACAATGGAAAATCTATAATAAAACCAACTTTGACAAAACAAATTGCTTTAACCATTGAAGACCTTAACAAATTAATGAAACACGAATTTAAAACCAAAAGACTTGAAAAGTCAAGGGATTTATTTGTATTCGCTTGTGTTACTGGTTTTAGATATGGAGAAATGACTTCAATTAATAGAAGTAACGTAACGGATGAACATATCATATTAAAAGAAGAAAAAGATGAAACAAAAGAAGCTCGTGAAATACCATTAACAAGTATATCCAGATACATATTAACGAAATATGACTTTACACTTCCATTGATTGCAAACCAGAAGCAGAATAAATATATCAAAGAAGTATTTGAAGAATTAGAATATACCAACAAAGTAGAAAAAACAACTACTAAAGGAAAAGAAAACATCAAAGTAGAAATGATTTTTAAGGACAGAATTTCAACGCACACGGCAAGAAGAACCTTCATAACAATGATGAAAAGACAAGGCAAAAGCGATAAGCTAATTGCTTCTATTACTGGTCATACTGATATGAAAACTCTAAATGCTTATTATCAAGTTAATGATGACGAAACCAAAGAAGCAATGAATGAAGTTTTTAATATTGATATTCCTTTAAAGATTGTAGGAGAAAATTAATTTACATTTAGCTCCCAGAAAAAACTTAACTTTTTTAACTAATTACAAAAAATATGGGATTTGGAATGATAGGGATACCTTTTGGAGAACTCACAAACGAAAGCATTAAAACTGAACTTAGAATGTATTTAGAGTCTTGGCTATTTGAATTAAATACGGAAAACTATGAAAAGAAAGTTTTTAGTTTGGATTTAAAGAAATTCATAAAATCAAAGATTGAATTAGTGTACAATGAAAGTAACACTTCATTAATTAACAATCAAAGAAATATTAATAATCACATTATCTGGGAACTTAAGAGCGTAAACGGATTAATAGAATGGATTGAAAGTGTTTTTGATTTTTACGAACTGGATTTACATAATTTAGAAATGTATAAAAATCAATTTGAAATTAAAGACAAAAATCAAAATTCCAGCGAAATTACAAATTTCATATTTACTTATAAAAATAACAATTCAATATCTGAAATCAAAAAATCAATATTGATACAGGAAAAAGTTAATGAGTTTTCACAAAGAGAAATTTTATATTTCTGTATTAATATGTACTTGGACTTTTCAAAAATTGAAGAGTTTTTAAAGAGTAAATATAATCATAATTTACCTAAAGAAATTAAACTTCAAAAAGTAGAAAAAACTTTTTTAGACTACATTACGATTGAAAACAAAGAAGGATTTGCAAATGATTTAAAGAATTCTTTTAATATTGAATTTGGTATTGATTTTAAAATTATGATTGAACTTTTGAAAAATGACGGAATATTTTCTTTTACGCAATTCGCACCCTTTTTTAGGAGTATAAAGGATTACTTCAATAGAGATATTGGATCCCAAACCGCATTAAATGATTTATATAAACATACTAAAGATGAACAAAATTATTATGCTAAAAATATTACTACAGTTCAGAGTAAACTTAATCCATTGATAACCAAATATAGAGTAAAATAAAATAACTTGTATGACTTGTAATTACTTGTATACAAGTTCATACAACTGTAAATCAAATAGTTAAGCATAAGTACATCGTAAATTTGTATCAGTTAATAATATAAAACTGATATAAAATGAGCAATCCATTTGAATCGATCGAAACCCGATTAAGTAACATTGAAAATTTGTTACTTGACATCAAACACAAACCCAAAGAAACTGAAAATAAACTTCATTCAGTAAAGTCTTTGGCTTCAATATCTGGAGTATCTGAATTAACGGTTCGGAACTGGATAAAAGAAGGAAAAATTCAAGCCAAAAGAATAGGAAGAAGACTATTCATAGAGCAAACCCAATTTGCCAAAGGACTTGAAGAAGTAAAATCCCTTAAATATAAACGATAAAAAAAGGCTAATGAGTGTACCAACCACCCAAAGCCTTAATTCTATTAGTTTAGAACAAGGCGAATTTACAAAAAATTATAGTATTGATGCAGGATTTGAAGCATTAAACGAAGAAATCAAAGAGCTAAAACTTCCTTTTGAAGCAAAAGGCGAACTTTTACTTTCTGAAATAAGAGTAACTGACAAATTAGAACCGCCAGTTGTTGCCTTGAAAATTGCTGATAGTATTGTTAGCACTCTTGGAAACGTTTTGACAGTAATCGGAAAAGCAAAAAGTAGAAAATCGTTTCTTATTTCTGTTGCAATAGCAGTTGCAATATCAAAAGACTTTGTCTTTAACCTATTTACAAGCCATCTACCAAACGATAAAAGAACAATACTACTATTCGATACTGAACAATCAAAATACCACGTACAACTCGCTTTATTACGTGTGTGCAAAATGATAGGGATTAAAGAGCCTACTAATTTGAAGGTTTACGGATTGCGAAAATATGCACCATCTGAAAGATTGCAAATTATTGAATACGCAATTTACAATACTCCAAATATCGGAATCGTTTTTATTGATGGTGCAAAAGATTTAATCACTTCAATTAATGATGAGGAACAGGCAACAATGATTGTTTCAAAATTCTTGAAATGGACTGAGGAACTTAATATTTCAATTGTTACGGTATTACATCAAAATAAATCAGATACAAACGCACGGGGTCACATTGGTACAGAATTAATGAACAAGTCCGAAACTGTAATTTCTGTTACCAAATCCGAAACAGACAAAGAAATTAGCATAGTTAATGCAGAAGCTTGCAGAAATATGGATTTTGAGCCGTTTGGCTTTGAAATTAATGAAGAAGGTATTCCATTAATTGCAGAAAATTTCCAGATACGTGTAGCAACTAAAAAAGACAAGTTTGATATTACAGATTTAGAAGACTATAAAAAATATCAATTATTAACCGAAGTATTTAGTAAAGGAGAAAGTTTCAGTTACAAATTATTAGAAACACAATTGGTATTGGCTTATAAAAGTCATTTTGGAAAGTCAATTGGAATTAATGCAGTTGGTAAACTTATAACTGATTGCAAAAATAATGGTTGGTTAATTCAAGAAAAAACAAAAGCACCTTATACACTTGGTGAATTTGATAACAACCACGAAAGCGATGGTTTTATAAGAAATAAAGACGGTGGAATTGAAGATTTTAAATAACCTATCACTTTAATAAAAGAAGAATTACTACTTCCTATCACTTTACTTTAAGTGTATATATACACACTTAAAGTTTTAAAGTAATGATATGACTTTAAGTAAAGTACTTTAAAGTATTAAAGTAATTAAAATATATAAATATGAATTTTGAAATAGAAACATACAATCAGTATAAACTGGATGAAAACAAGAAATACAACCTTTGCCCTATTTGTTCGCATACCAGAAGCACAAGAAACCAAAAGCAAAGATGCTTAATGACTAATTGGGAACGAGGGTTGGCAACTTGTCAACACTGTAACACCGTAATTCAATTACATTCATTTAAAGGCGTTAAAAGTGATTTTTTATACTATGTACCAGAACCAAAAAAAGCAAAGCCAGAGGGAAGTTTTCATTCAATGGAGTTTCTGGATAATGTAACTTTTAAATATGATGACAAAAGTAATTTTAGTGAGTTTCTGGAAACTTATTTTACACGGAAACAAATATTTGAAGCTGAACAAAAATTAATGATTTTTTCAACAAATGACTTTTACAATAAATCAATTTGTTATCCATACATAAAAGAGAAGGAAAACATTACTGGAATCAAAGTAATGGCTTATGATGTAAATGGAAACAGAAGGAGAAACAAGGAAGGAAACGGAATTGTAAACTGGATGCACTCGATTTGTAGGATTGAAAACTGGACAAATGACTTTTGCCTTTTTGGATTGCATCAAATAAATGAAAGAAGCGAAAAGTCAATTCATATTGTAGAAAGTGAGAAAAGTGCCTTTATTATGACAATAGTAAAACCACAGTTTATATGGTTAGCTTCTGGCGGTTTAACCTTCTTAAATAAGGGCAAATTAGAACCTTTAAAGGACTTAAAAATAATACTTCATCCAGATAAAGGAAAAGCTTTTTCAATCTGGAATCAGTACGCAAATGAATGGAAGGAATTTAAAATAATTGTTTCACGAATTACAGAAGACAATCCAGAAATACCAGAAAAAGGCGATTTAGCCGATTACTATTTACAAGAAAAATTTAAAATAACAAACATATAATTTACAAAACAATGACAAAAGTAAAAGAATTTCAAAAAGTATTTTTATACAAAAATGAAGAAGGAATAAACGCTACCATTAAGCAAATGGAAGAGGGCAAAGAAGCATTAAATTTATTTATCCTTTCAACTGAAAGAATAATGAGAACAAAATTTAACAATGAACAAAAAGAACAATTAAAAGTTAACGGAATTGGATTTATCAAAGAAACTTTAAAAAAGAAATATCCATTTAAAGAAGCGGATGAAAAGTTTAATCTAAATGCAATGGGTATGGGAGAAATTGAAAATTCATATCATTCTTACAATGTGAATTCTGGTAAATGGTTATCTAATAATTTCAAATTAAATGACAAAGGTTTTTATGAAGTGCCAAAAGTAGAAATTGAAAAGGTAAATGAAATGTTTTCTTATTATACTGAAAATGAAAAACAAA
The DNA here is from genome assembly GCA_051990185.1 of Flavobacterium sp. DT2-2. Taxonomy (GTDB): domain Bacteria; phylum Bacteroidota; class Bacteroidia; order Flavobacteriales; family Flavobacteriaceae; genus Flavobacterium. The sequence continues at coordinate 6,588 of JAFCUE010000003.1, forward strand.
ATAAAAGTTTACTAATAGCAGAAGGACTTGTTTCTTTATTTGATGAAGCGGAAGAACTTGGATTTTTGAACCAATACGGAAGGCAACAAATTTCAGGTGTTTTTGATTTACTTACAATCGGTATTAATCCAGTATCTGGAACTTATAGAATAATGACAAATAAACAAATTTTAAGAAGCAAATTTTAAACTAAAGTAGTTAATAGTAGATATGATGAAAAGAGCAAAATACGGAGGGCGAACCACTGGAACGCCCAACCAGAACACCGCAGAAGTAAGAGAAAAATTCTCTTTGTTATTAGAAAATAATTTTGATAAAATTCAAAGTGACATTGATTTATTAGAACCTAAAGACAGGATAAAGATACTTTTAGAATTAGCAAAATTTGTAGTTCCTACTTTGAAGGCGACAGAATTAACCATCGGAAACGAAAACGAATTTAATCCAGTAATAATAAATCTGGGCACTGGTATTAATCCTGAACTTGAAGCAAAGTATTAATGGAAATTCAAATCACTAATTATACTGAATTGCTGGAGTTTATAAAGCGAAAAGATATAAATTCTGAACAAGCCACCCAGATAGTATGCAAAGCATTAAAAGTAGTTTCATTATTTGAGATGACAAAAGATGAGGTTATAATAGCTACCGAATATTACATTAAAACTTTTTGCAAAAATAATACTGGAGAACGTCCGATATTTTTAAACCAATGTAGTTTGGATTTTGATATTCGAGATATTTTCAATAAAATTAAAATTTAATAAATGAAAAAAGCAAATATTATAGCATTGAAAATATGGATTAAAAGCCAATCGACTTTGGAAAACGTTCCAAACAACGACCAACAAAAAAAGAAGGTAAAAGAGAATTTTAAAAAACATAATTCAATAGAATATGAAGAAGACTGGATTTAATAGAAGAATTATAAATTCAGTAAAGAAATAAGTTTGTCAGACTTATATTAGTGTTAGAAAGAACCTTTCAGAAATGAAGGGTTTTTTGTGTTTAGTTAAAAAAGTTAGAAAAGTTAAGTTTTTTCTGGGAGTAGTTCAGAGAAATTTTATTACTTAAAAATACTTATTAACAATCAAAAATTCTACCTAAAATGTTACCTAAATTTAAAAACCCTTGTAAATCAATGACTTACAAGGGTTATTGTGAAGGCAGAAGGATTCGAACCTTCGACCGCCTGCTTAGAAGGCAGGTGCTCTATCCAGCTGAGCTATGCCTCCATGGACTGTGAAAAAAAAGTCGGGGTGGCAGGATTCGAACCTGCGGCCTCCTGCTCCCAAAGCAGGCGCGATAACCGAGCTACGCTACACCCCGAAAAAAAATATAAAGCGGAGGGACAGGGACTCGAACCCTGGCACCGATTACTCGATGACAGTTTAGCAAACTGCTCCATTACCACTCTGGCACCCCTCCAAGCTCAAAGAAACGTATCTTGTTTTGCGGTTGCAAACTTAGGGCTTCTTTACGTTACACACAACTATTTGAGTCCTTTTTTTTATTCTTTTTTAACAACTTTATAAAAACACTTCACAATCAAACATATAGAATCAAAATTAATTTAAAAGAGATTATCTAACCCCCAAAATATGAATTTGGTTAAAAAAGTTTAAATTTGCTAGATAAACCAACATTATCATAGTTATGAACAAAAGAGTTGTTATAGTATCGGCCGTTAGAACACCTATCGGAAGTTTTATGGGGGGATTATCTACAGTAACTGCACCAAAATTAGGAGCAGCAGCAATCAAAGGTGCTTTAGATAAAATTAATTTAGATCCAAATTTAATAGATGAAGTATTCATGGGAAATGTAGTTCAAGCCGGAACAGGTCAAGCACCTGCTCGTCAAGCTTCTATATTTGCAGGATTAAATACTTCAGTGGCTTGTACCACAGTTAATAAAGTATGCGCTTCGGGAATGAAAGCTGTGATGCTTGGCGCACAAGCAATACAGTGCGGCGATGCTGAAATTGTAGTTGCCGGCGGAATGGAAAATATGAGTATGATTCCACATTACCTCAACCTAAGAAATGGAACAAAATTTGGTCCAGCCACAATGATTGATGGCATGCAAAAAGATGGTCTCACTGATGCTTACGATAACAGCGCTATGGGAGTGTGTGCTGACTTATGTGCAACAGAATATAACTTTAGTCGTGAAGATCAAGATAACTTCGCAATTCAATCGTATGAGCGTAGTGCAAAAGCGTGGGAGTCTGGTAAATTTGATAATGAAGTTGTTCCTGTTCCTGTTCCACAAAGAAAAGGTGATCCTATTATCGTTTCTAAAGATGAAGAGTTCACTAATGTAAAATTAGACAAAATACCTTCATTAAATGCTGTTTTTACAAAAGACGGAACTGTAACTGCCGCTAATGCATCTACAATCAATGATGGTGCAGCGGCTGTAATATTAATGAGTGAAGAAAAAGCAATTGCTTTAGGCTTAAAGCCTTTAGCTTACATTAAAGGATATGCTGATGCAGCTCAGGAACCAAAATGGTTCACAACGAGTCCATCAAAAGCTTTACCAAAAGCATTGGACAAAGCTGGTTTGAAAATTACTGACGTCGATTATTTTGAATTCAACGAAGCGTTTGCAGTGGTAGGATTAGCAAATAGTAAAATTTTAGGTTTAGACAATGATAAAGTAAATGTGAATGGTGGTGCTGTTTCTTTAGGTCATCCTCTTGGTTGTTCTGGAGTTAGAATAATCGTTACTTTGCTAAATGTATTAGAACAAAATAACGGTAAAATTGGCGCCGCAGCTATCTGTAATGGTGGTGGTGGAGCTTCGGCAATTGTAATTGAGAGAATGTAAAACAAAGATGATTTGGGTTGGAAGTTTTGTTAAACTTGTAACCCAAATTTATTAACACCTAATTGGATATCGATGTTTGGAATTTGTAATCTAGCGATGATACCGCTTCGGTTTGAACCGAGTGACAGAAGCGAAATCGTTTCTCAAGTTTTATTTGGTGAACATTTTGAAATTTTAGAACAACAAAAACAATGGTCTAAAGTTAAAATGCAATATGATGATTATGAAGGTTGGATCGATACCAAGCAATTGCAACTCATCTCAGAATCTAGTTTCAACAAATTATCAGCCGAAGCCATAATCCTAAATGCAGACTTAATAGAATATGTTACTGCTCCAGACAATTTATTGATTCCAATACCTCTTGGATCTTCTGTTTCTTTTATGCATCATAATGATATAAATAGCTCTAATTTTAATTTTGAAGGAACTAAAACCAGTGGGGAAAAATCAAAAGAAAGCTTGATCAATACTGCCTTTTTGTATTTAAATGCTCCTTACCTTTGGGGTGGTAAAACTCCTTTTGGTATAGATTGCTCTGGTTTTACACAAATGGTTTACAAACTCAATGGATATCATTTGTTAAGAGATGCTTCTCAGCAATCAACACAAGGAGAAGCCTTAAGCTTTATAGAGGAGAGTGAACCTGGCGATCTTGCTTTTTTTGACAATGAAGAAGGAACTATAATCCATGTTGGCATTATAATGGCTGACAATTACATTATTCACGCTAGTGGAAAGGTACGTATCGATCGCATAGACCACTTAGGGATATTCAATGCTGAGACCAACAAGCACACACATAAATTAAGAGTAATAAAAAAAATTATTTAAAAAAAAAATACCTGTCTAAATTTAGACAGGTATTTTTTATTTATTACGAAACAAATATTTATTGCTTCGCTTTTAATGCTTTATATTCTGCAGTCATTTCTAAGGCACTGTAAACACCTAGTAAAGTTTTATTAACATCTACATTTTTAGGGTCTAACTCAACGGCTTTTTCAAGGAAAGGAATTGTAGCTTTGAAAAGATTTTCTCTTTTCTTTTTCAATTCATCGTAGCGCTTCATATCATTTGTAGAGGTTCCCAATTTGTTCATCTCATCAATGATAATTTTTTCATTCTCTAACTTCATTGCAGCTAGATTTATGTAAGCATTTGTGTATTGTGGATTGATTTCGATTACTCTCTTGTAATATTTTTCAGCATCCACTGTGTTTTTTGCATTTGCACTCAATACTCCTAGGTTAAAAACTAAATCGGCATCATTTGGATTTTTTTCCAAAACTTGTGCCACTAATTTTTTGTATGTATCAAAATCCTTAGTCTCAAGATACAAATTAGCCTCAGTCAATATTAATGAGGTGTCTTCTGGATTTGCAAGTCTTGCATCAGAAACTGCTTTCTTCGCCTCTTCCGTTTTTCCTTTTTGTACCAAAATCAAAGCGATATTTTTATAAATCTCACCTCTTTTTGAAGGAATTGCTTCTGTTCTAGGCTTTTCATGCGTTCCTAATTTTACCATTCTGTCTCTTTCTTGTAAAGTATTGAAAAAGTCTTCCTGAGTCGTTAATTTATTAACTGCAAAATAGCTCGTACCTTTTCCTGAATAGTTTAAGGTTTTAAGATCATCATACAGCTTAAGAGCTACATCATAATCATTAGCATTTACATAAGTAGAGGCAGCGTAATACAAATTGATTGTATCTTTTTTATCTAACAAATAAGCGTCATATAATTTTCTAGCACCATCTGCATGCTTTTCTGCTTTTGAATCAGCAATAGCACTGTTAATCAATTTGTATTTAATGTCCGTTATTGAAGTAGCTGCTTGTGTTGAAAATTTTACTTTCCCAGAAGTTTTTTCTGCTGCAATCAAATCTTGGTATGCTTTTGCAGCTAAAGAAAAATTGGTATTAGCCTCAACATTCTTGTTTGCTAGATCCAGTAATGAATTTCCTTTTACATAAAAAAACTGCGCTTTTTCACTATCTGTCGCGTTAGAAATCAACGATTCTGCTTCCATTAATATGGTCACCGCTTCTTGAGACTTACCTGCTTTCAACGCTTTTTCAGCGGCTTTAATTTGATCTTTTTGAGCAAAAGTAGCTACTGATATCAATATTGTTGATGCTAGTAATACATATTTACCTTTCATACTATTCTATTTTTATTTAATAATTATTCTTGAATTTCTATTTTTTATGATTCGTCTTCGTCATCCTCTCCATCTGACTCGTCATCTGCCTCATCTTCTTCGGTTTCGTCCTCGTCTTCACCCTCTTCTGATCCTTCATCTTCCAGTACTTCTAAAACGGGTTTAACTCGCTCTATAGTTTCATTTTCGATAATGTTTCCATCTTCATCTACGATTACTTCAGCCACATCATCTTTCATTACTTTGGTAACTGCTGCAATTGAATCTTTACCTTTTAGATTTATCAATTTAACCCCTTGAGTAGCACGTCCCATTACACGCAAATCTTCAATAGCCATTCTGATTGTTAATCCAGATTTATTAATGATCATCAAATCATCAGCGTCAGTAACGGCATTTATCGAAATAAGATTTCCGGTTTTTTCTGTTATATTAAGTGTTTTCACACCCTTTCCTCCACGATTAGTAATTCTATAAACATCTTCACCATCTTCATCAACTAATTTGGTACGTTTACCATATCCATTTTCAGTTACTACTAAAATTTGTGAATCGTTAATATTTTCCTTATCTACAGTAACCATGCCAATCACTTCATCCGTATCATCTTTAAGTGTAATTCCACGAACTCCAGAAGCAGTTCTTCCCATCGGACGGGTTTTGGTTTCCTCAAAACGGACTAATTTTCCTGATTTTACCGCAAGAATAATTTGACTTTCTCCGTTAGTTAATTTGGCTTCCAATAATTCATCACCTTCTTTAATCGTAATAGCAGCAACTCCATTGACTCTTGGTTTAGAATATTTTTCAAGAGATGTTTTCTTTACCTGACCTTTTTTGGTCACCATAATAAGGTTATGGCTGGTGATATACTCCTTGTCTTTCAAATCTTGTGTACAAATAAATGCTTTTACTTTATCGTCACTTTCAATGTTGACTAAGTTTTGAATTGCTCTTCCTTTAGCGGTTTTACTTCCTTCTGGAATTTCATAAACACGCATCCAGAAACATTTTCCTTTTTGCGTAAAAAACATCATATACTGGTGATTTGTTGCCACAAACATGTGTTCTAAGAAATCTTGATCTCTTGTACCTGCACTTTTTTGCCCAACTCCGCCTCTATTCTGAGTTTTGTATTCGGTAAGATTAGTACGTTTAATATATCCAGCATGCGAAATTGTGATCACAACATTTTCATCTGCAATTAAATCTTCAATACTTACGTCTCCTCCTGAATATTCTATAACAGAACGACGTGCATCACCGTATTTGTCGCGAATTTCCGTTAATTCTTCTTTAATCAAGGCTATTCTTAAGTTTACATCTGCTAATAAAGCTTTTAAATGCTCAATTAACTTCATGATTTCATCGTATTCTGTTCTTAACTTATCTTGTTCAAGACCTGTTAACTGTCGCAAACGCATTTCAACAATTGCACGAGATTGAATATCGGATAAATTGAATCTTTCAATTAATTTTTCTCTAGCTTCTTCGGTACTTTTTGAAGCTTTGATTAAAGCAATTACTTCGTCAATATTATCCGAAGCGATAATCAAACCTTCTAATATATGCGCTCTAGCTTCCGCTTTTTTCAATTCAAATTGCGTTCTGCGAGTCACCACATCATGACGGTGCTCTATAAAATAATGAATCAGATCTTTCAGATTCAACATTTGCGGACGCCCTTTAACAATTGCAATATTATTTACACTAAAGGAAGACTGTAATTGTGTAAATTTATAAAGTGTATTTAAAACTACGTTTGGTGTGGCATCACGTTTTAAAATATAAACGATGCGCATCCCGTTTCTATCCGATTCATCTCGGATATTCGCAATTCCATCAATTTTTTTATCATTAACCAAATCAGCCGTACGCTTAATCATATCGGCCTTGTTAACTTGGTAAGGAATTTCCGTAACGATAATACATTCTCTTCCGTCCACTTCTTCAAAACCTACTTTGGCACGCATCACAATACGTCCTCTACCTGTTTTGAATGCTTCACGAACGCCTTCATATCCATAGATAATACCACCTGTAGGAAAATCGGGGGCTTTGATGTGCGTCATCAACTCATCAATATCAATATCATTATTATCCATGAAGGCTAACGTACCGTTGATAACCTCGGTTAAATTGTGAGGCGGCATATTTGTTGCCATACCAACTGCAATTCCTGTTGCCCCATTTATTAATAAGGTAGGAACACGCGTTGGCATAACTGTTGGCTCTTCTAACGTATCATCAAAATTTAATTTAAAATCAACAGTTTCTTTATCTATGTCCGCCAAGATTTCTTCCGAAATTTTACGCATTCTAGCCTCCGTGTAACGCATTGCTGCAGGACTATCACCATCAACAGAACCAAAATTACCTTGACCGTCAATCAATAAATAACGCATGCTCCATTCTTGTGCCATACGAACCATGGCATCATAAACAGAGGTGTCACCATGTGGGTGATATTTTCCAAGAACTTCCCCGACAATTCTTGCGGACTTTTTATGGGCAGATCTTGAGTTTACTCCTAAATCATGCATTCCATAAAGTACTCTTCGATGTACTGGTTTCAAGCCATCTCTGACATCTGGAAGTGCTCTTGATACAATTACTGACATCGAATAATCGATGTAAGCTGTTTTCATTTCATCTTCAATGTTAATAGGAATTAACTTTTCTCCTTCAGACATAGGTTGTTATATTAAATAATTATATTAGTTTAAAAACATGCCAATATACGCCTTTTTGAAATTTTTAAACCTATTTTAAAACACTTATTTAAATGATTTATTAACAAATTATTTCTCTATTTTAGTTAATAATTTAAGGGAAATTTAACTTTAATATCATGATTATTTTTGTCACTTAGCTGACTGCACTTCGAATAGGAATGGTTTTTGTTTTTAAATTACTAATTCACTAAATTTACGATATCAAATATATATTATGGATGATAATTTTTCACCAAGAGTAAAAGACGTTATAACTTACAGCAAAGAGGAAGCCATGCGATTAGGGCATGATTTTATAGGAACAGAACACTTAATGTTAGGTATTTTAAGAGACGGAAACGGCAAAGCGATTCAAATATTGAATAACCTTGATGTTGACTTAGAACATTTACGCAGGAAAGTAGAAATCCTAAGCCCTGCTAGTCCAAGCTTAGAAGTAAATGTTGAGAAAAAAAACTTACATTTGACACGCCAAGCAGAACGAGCCTTAAAAACTACTTTTTTGGAAGCAAAAGTATTTCAAAGTACCTCGATTAGCACAGCACATTTATTGTTGTGTATTTTAAGAAATGAAAACGATCCAACAACCAAGCTATTGAATAAATTAAAAATTGATTACGATATAGCTAAAGAACAATATCTAAATATGACTCCAAACGAAGAAGATTTTATAGAAAATTTGCCAAGAAATGAATCGTATAATGACGATTCAGGACAAGATGACAGTCTGAAAGAAAGTAGTTTTAACAATCCAGCAAATAAATCCAACAAAAAATCAAAAACTCCAGTTTTAGATAATTTTGGACGAGATTTAACAGAAATGGCTGAAGAAGGAAAATTAGATCCTGTTGTAGGACGTGAAAAAGAAATCGAACGCGTTTCGCAAATTTTGAGTCGTCGTAAAAAGAACAATCCATTACTTATAGGGGAACCCGGAGTGGGTAAATCTGCTATTGCTGAAGGTTTAGCGTTACGAATTATTCAGAAAAAAGTATCCCGTACTTTATTCAACAAACGTGTTGTAACACTTGATTTAGCGAGTTTAGTCGCTGGTACAAAATACCGAGGACAATTTGAAGAGCGCATGAAAGCAGTCATGAATGAACTTGAGAAAAATGATGATATCATTCTTTTTATAGATGAAATTCATACTATTGTAGGTGCTGGTGGTGCCACTGGTTCGCTTGATGCTTCGAATATGTTTAAACCGGCATTAGCTCGTGGAGAGATTCAATGTATTGGTGCAACAACATTAGACGAATACAGACAATACATAGAAAAAGACGGCGCATTAGAAAGACGTTTTCAAAAGATAATTGTGGAACCCACATCAGTATCTGAAACAATTACTATTTTGAATAATATTAAAAACAAATATGAAGACCATCACAATGTTACCTATACACAAGAAGCAATTGAAGCGTGTGTAAAATTAACGGATCGATACATGTCTGAACGTTTCTTGCCAGACAAAGCTATCGATGCCTTAGACGAGGCAGGTTCTAGAGTTCACATTACTAATATTGAAGTACCAAAACAAATTTTAGATTTAGAACGTCAATTGGAAGACGTACGTGAATTAAAAAATGTTGTGGTAAAAAAACAAAAATACGAAGAGGCTGCTAAACTTCGTGATGATGAAAAACGTATTGAAAAAGACTTAGCCATTGCTCAAGAACAATGGGAAGAAGACGCTAAAAACAACAGAATAGAAGTTACTGAAGACAATGTTGCTGATGTAGTTTCTATGATGACTGGTATTCCAGTAAATAGAATTGCACAAACTGAAAGCAACAAACTAGCCAAATTACCCGAACTTATTGAAGGAAAAGTTATTGGCCAAAGAGAAGCGGTGATGAAAATTGCGCGATCTATTCAAAGAAACCGTGCCGGATTAAAAGATCCGAATCGACCGATTGGTTCTTTTATTTTCTTAGGACAAACTGGTGTTGGTAAAACCCAATTAGCCAAAGTATTAGCTAAGGAATTATTCGATTCTGAGGATGCATTGATTCGTATTGATATGAGCGAATACATGGAAAAATTTGCCATTTCTCGTTTAGTTGGAGCGCCTCCGGGATATGTAGGATATGAAGAAGGTGGTCAATTGACAGAGAAAGTACGAAGAAAACCATATTGTGTGGTGCTTCTTGATGAAATTGAAAAAGCGCATCCTGATGTTTTTAATATGTTATTACAAGTTTTAGATGACGGATATTTGACTGATAGTTTAGGTCGAAAAATTGATTTTAAAAATACTATAATAATCATGACTTCAAATGTAGGAGCCAGACAACTGAAAGATTTTGGTCAAGGCGTAGGTTTTGGAACCGCTGCCAAAGTAGCTCAAGCTGATGATAATTCGAAAAGTATAATAGAAAATGCCTTAAAGAAAACTTTTGCTCCAGAATTCCTGAACCGAATTGACGATGTAATTGTATTCAATGCTTTAGAAAAACATGACATTGATTTGATTATCGAAATTGAATTGAAAAAATTATTTGCTCGCGTGGCCGAATTAGGATATCAATTGAATCTTTCTGATAAAGCAAAGGCATTTATTGCTGAGAAAGGTTTTGATAGACAATTTGGCGCAAGGCCATTAAAAAGAGCGATTCAAAAGTATGTCGAAGATACGCTAGCTGAGGAAATCATAACTTCTAAAATTACAACAGGAGACGAAATATTTATGGATATTGAAGAGGGTTCACAAGAACTAACCGTTCAAATTCACAAAGCCGGAGAGGCTACAAATCTTTAAATTTACTCCTTAAAACAATTCAATAAGCCCGTTACGTTTTCATAACATAACGGGTTTATTATTTACAATAACCATCTTTTTTTTGAAAACAAATATTTACATTTGGTTAAAAAATACCGGTTAAAAAAATCAATTTATGTCAGACAATAAAGTTATTTTAGGTAGTGAAGAATGGTGTTCTTTTCCAGAATTAGGAATTCCTACGATAAAAGCACGAGTAGATTCAGGAGCTAAAACATCTGCTTTACATGCTATAAATATTGCCCCGTTTATAAAAAACGAAAGCAACTGGGTGAAATTTGACATCAACCCAATACAAAATAATCTAAAAACGGTAATTCATTGTGAAGCTCCTTTAATTGACAAGCGGATCGTTAAAAGTTCGAGTGGTTTTAGAGAACAACGCTATGTTATACAAACAAATCTTCAAATAGGAAGTTCAAAATGGCCTATTGAAATGACCTTGACCAATCGAGATTCTATGGGTTTTAGAATGCTACTAGGTCGTGAAGCGATGAGCGGAAGAGTGCTGGTAGATCCAGAACAAAAATATCTTTTGGGACAGCCAAGCACGGACACTTTAAAAGAATTATATAAAAATTCTGAAAAAGCAAGTTCTGGTTTACGCATTGGATTATTGGCCAGCAATCCAGAATTGTACAGCAACAAGCGCATAATGGAAGCTGGAGAAATGCGTGGTCATGAAATGCATTTTTTAAATATTAAGGAATGTTATATGAAACTAGATGCAAAAACACCTGAAATTCATTATCGTGGTGGAAAAATATTAAATCAATTTGATGCTGTAATCCCTAGAATCAGGCCTAGTATTACTTTTTACGGTTGTGCGTTAACCAGACAATTTGAGGCCTTAAAAGTGTATTGCCTGAACTCCTCAAACGCAATCACGCAATCACGTGATAAATTATACTCCTTGCAATTACTACTAAATCATGGTGTAGAAATCCCCACGACTGGTTTTGCCAATTCGCCTTTGGATACAGATGATTTGATAAAAATGGTTGGAGGTTCCCCTTTGATCGTAAAATTACTAGAAGGAACACAAGGAAAAGGGGTGGTTCTAGCTGAAACCAAAAAAGCAGCAGAAAGTGTTATCAACGCTTTCAAAAGTTTAAATGCTAATATATTGGTGCAAGAATTTATCAAAGAAGCCAATGGGAAAGACATTCGTTGTTTTGTAATAGACGGAAAAGTAGTGGCCGCTATTCAAAGGGAAGCCATGCCTGGTGAATTTCGAGCCAACATTCATCTTGGGGGAACTGCATCTATAATAAAAGTTACGGCAGAAGAAAAAAGAATAGCTATTAAAGCAACTAAAGCTATGGATCTTAAAGTCGCTGGTGTAGATATTATTCGTTCCTCAAAAGGTCCTCTATTGCTGGAAGTAAACTCATCTCCCGGATTAGAGGGAATTGAAGGCGCTACAAATAAAGATATTGCAGGTGAAATGATTAAAGCAATTGAAAAACATTTTAAGCAAAAAGTGGATCTAAAATAATCTGAGTAACTTAATTTAATATCTTCGATTATAAAGATAAATGCAATACACCTAAAAAATGAACATCGAATTCAATTCATAATTTCCTCTTTTTATAAAACAAATAATTTACTGTTGTTCGAATCAAACTCTTTTTCGTATGGATAGATTCTAACAAAATGAATCCAGATTTTAAGATTTGTATCGTGAAAACTGAAATTTTAAATTCGATTAAATATGTGGCATAAAACAAATTGTAATCTGAAATTTAAATAAACAAAAAAAAACCATTCGGTTACGAATGGTTTTTTAGGTAAATGATTCAGCTCCTTATATAAAAATACTGAAAATATAGTATATGATTGCTGCAAGAACTGCGGATATAGGAATAGTTAAAACCCAAGCCCACAGCAAACTTACGGTCATTCCCCAGCGAACTGCAGAGACTCTTTTAGTAAGACCAACTCCTATGATTGATCCAGTAATTGTATGGGTTGTGCTTACAGGAACTTTAAAATGTTCTGTAAAATATAAGGTTAAAGCTCCTGCCGTTTCAGCAGCAACACCTTCAAACGAAGTTACTTTTGTGATTTTTGATCCCATCGTTTTCACGATTTTCCATCCTCCACTTAAAGTTCCTGCAGCAATAGCAGAGTAACAAGCTAAAGGAATCCAAGTAGGCATTTTAAAGGCACCTTCGTCATTTGGCAACACTACATCCAACCAAGATGGCAATGATTCTTGAGCGACACCACTAGTATTGATATAAACTGCCACTGCAGCTGCAATGATACCCATTACTTTTTGGGAATCATTTCCTCCGTGACCTAAACTGAAAGCTGCAGAAGATAGCAATTGCATTTTTTTCAGCCAAGCTGTCGCTTGATTTAAATTTAAACTACTAAATATCAAACAGAATGTGCTGATGGAAAGAACAATGAATGCAACTAAAAACCATTTTATATTATGAGCTTCTAACGCTACACTCCAAAAATGGGAGTCGAAACGTGGTTTTGCGATTTGATCGTAATATATCATCTGGCTTTCTACAAACCAGATTGTCAAAATCATTAAAGCAGCTGTGAAAATCTTTGGATAAATGCTTTTTTTAGAAGCATTAAGCAACCAAATCGAGATTAAATAAGAAATTAAAGCTCCTAATAAAGGTGCTAATATAATAAAAGCAACAATGATTAAAACCCCCGAGGGCATACCGCCATCTTTTCCTGCTTTGTACCAAGAAACTACTCCAAAACCAGCATGAGCAATGGCTGCTCCTGCAAATCCACCTATCAATGTATGAGAAGAACTGGAAGGAATTCCTTGCCACCACGTAAATAAATTCCAAATTATAGCCGCTATTACACCTGCTAAAATAACAATGAGGTTGATATCCATGGTATTGGCAGTTTTTGCCACAGTATCTGCTACACCAAAACCAAAAACCCAATAGGCCAAAAAGTTAAAAAATGCTGCCCAAACAACGGCTTGGAAAGGTGTTAATACTTTGGTAGCAACAACTGTTGCTATAGCATTGGCTGCATCATGAAAACCATTGATATAATCAAAAATTAATGCCAAAACTATAATAACTATAAGTAGAGTAAATTCCATATTTTTAATTTCAGAATAAAACGGATTGGATTAAGAATGTTTTACAGAAATAGATTCTAAAACACCAGCTACACTTTTACATTTATCCGTTGCAGTTTCCAAAACTGATAACACTTCCTTGTATTTGATTATATTTTTTGCATCCGTTTCATTTTCAAATAAATCAAGGACCGCTTTATCATAAACGTTGTCTGATTTATTTTCTAGTTTATTAATTCGAAGACAAGCATCAGTAATATTCTTCATTTTTTTCAAATCTCTCAATTCTCTGATTGCAACATCAATATTCTGACATGCTTCGAGGTTAATTTCAGTCAATTTTCTGATAGATTTGGTAATTTTATCTACTTGATACAAACGCATTCTACTTGCTGCACCATGAAGATTTCCCGCAACATTATCAATTGAAGTAATTAATGAATAAATGTCCTCTCTATCAAATGGTGTGATAAAATTTCTACTCAACTCAAGGTTTGTTTGACGGGTAATATCCTCTCCTTTTTGTTCTAAAACATCAATTTTCTGAAAAAGAACTTCGCGTTCTTTTAAAGGAAGGTTTACAGCTTCATGCAAATTTGTAGCAATTTCTATTAAGTTACTAGAAGCTTCTTCAAAAAGAGGGAAAAACTTTTTGTCTTTGGGAACCAAAAATTGGAAAAAATTATTTATGTTCATTTCATTAAAATTTAGTTTGGCAAAATTACTTCATTATTACCTGCTAATGTTAAGCTATTGTTAACAAATTATTTTCTATTTGAAATGTATTCAAAAATGAAACTGTATTTTCAATGTCATAATGCAAAATTCGGTCTTCTTTTATCAACGGTACTTCCTCTCGATACGCACCTAAAAACAACTCAATAAAGTTACTGGATATTAAAGGACGTCTGTATTCAATAGCTTGCGATGCATTTAATAATTCAATGGCAAGAATTCGTTCTAAATTATCTAAAACACATAGCGCTTTCGTGGCGGCATTTGCACCCATACTTACATGATCTTCTTGCCCATTACTTGAAACAATACTATCTATGCTAGCTGGCGTTGCCAACTGCTTGTTCTGACTAGCAATACTCGCTGCGGTATACTGTGGAATCATCAAGCCTGAATTAAGGCCCGGATTGTCTACCAAAAAAGCGGGAAGATTTCTCGTTCCTGAAATTAATTGATAGGTTCTCCGTTCTGAAATACTACCTAATTCTGCTAAAGCGATTGCCATAAAATCTAGTGCTAACGCCAAAGGTTGTCCATGAAAATTACCACCAGAGATGATTTGGTCACTCTCAATAAAAATATTAGGATTATCGGTAACCGAATTAATTTCAGTTTTGAATACTTTTTTCACATAATCTATTGCATCTTTCGAAGCGCCATGCACTTGCGGCATACAGCGGAAAGAATAAGGATCTTGAACGTGTTTTTTTGGCTGACTGATAATCTCACTTCCCTCCAAGAATCCCTTAATGCGACTCGCAGTACAAATTTGTCCTTTGTGAGGTCTAATAAAATGAATTAATTCATGGAAAGGCTCTATACGTCCATCAAAAGCTTCCAATGAAATAGTCCCAATTAAATCTGCTAAATAAGAAAACTTACTTACTTTCATTAAAATATGGGCTCCATAAGCACTCATAAATTGGGTTCCGTTCAGTAAAGCCAATCCTTCTTTTGATTGTAAAGCAATCGGTTGCCAATCAAATTGTTTCAAAACAACACTAGAATGCACTTTTTTACCTTCAAAATAAACTTCCCCTTCACCCAATAAAGGCAATGACAAATGGGCCAATGGAGCCAAATCTCCCGAAGCTCCTAGTGAACCTTGTTCGTAAATTACAGGCAGAATATCATTATTATAAAATGCAATCAATCGCTCTACTGTTTGTAATTGAATGCCCGAATGTCCATAACTTAATGATTGTATTTTAAGCAACAACATCAATTTTACAATTTCAGTTGGCACTTCTCCACCGGTACCACAAGAATGTGATTTAACCAAATTTTCTTGTAATTTTGATAAATTTTCGTTTGAAATTTTAACATTACAAAGAGATCCAAAACCAGTGTTTATTCCATAAATAGGCTCCGAATGTAATGCCATTTTTTTGTCTAAATAATCCCGACATTTTTGAATATTAACTTTTGCTTCTTCAGACAGCGCCAATAATTTATGATGTAAAACGATTTCCTGTAATATTTCTAAGTTAAGTAATTCAGTACTAATGTAATGCGTATTATCCATTTTGTTAGTTTTAAGAAAGTAAAATTGAATAAATCTTTATAATTACACAACATTTATTTCTCATAATTTAATTTTAAAGTTAAACAAAACAAAAAATTATTTTTTTTTGTTTTTGTGTGATGCGGATCAAAAGCACTATTTCAACACTTTTTATCCTAGCAACTTGATTAAAAAATCTATTTACAAAATACGATTAGGAATAATTTCATAACTGATCAATTTTTTTATAATAAAGTAGCAAAAGTCTTTTATAAATAAATTGTAGAATTTAATAAATATTACGAATAGCTTTTTTGAGTACCAATAAATCAAACAAAAATCAACAATTGTCAGCAGATTACTCTTATTTTCAAATATTCGCAAAAATAATTTGAAGCGCAATGTGTTTTATAAAAAACTGTACTTTTGAAACATAGAAATGACACACAAAAAAGCAACATATCAATCTTCGATAACAACTCAAATGTGGGTTGGCTTTGCTTTTGCATCTTCAACAACGACTGATACTACCCCTTTGGGGTAAACTTTCTACATATAATCTTATTAATTATTTTTTTCGAAAGAAAAAGAGTTTATCGGTTATGTATTAAAGTCCAAATTTCTAAACAAAAAAAACTAGTAAACCGCCACTAAGTAGTAAAAGATAAAATTGGCGATTTTACACGGTATTAAATATAAATTACTATATATGAAAGTATTAAAATTTGGCGGAACCTCTGTAGCCAATGCACAAAACATAAAGTTAGTTTTAGCAATTATCGATGAAAAAGCAAGAGATGAAAAATTAATTGTTGTTGTTTCTGCCTTAGATAAAGTAACTGATCTGTTGCAACTGGCGTCTCAAAAAGCTGCTGCTGGCGACGAAAACTTCAAAATAATTCTTGTCGATTTAGAGAATAAGCATTTAGACGCATTAAAAGATCTT
This sequence comes from Flavobacterium sp. DT2-2, assembly GCA_051990185.1. Lineage (GTDB taxonomy): Bacteria > Bacteroidota > Bacteroidia > Flavobacteriales > Flavobacteriaceae > Flavobacterium. The sequence continues at coordinate 23,356 of JAFCUE010000003.1, forward strand.
ATTCCAATCAGTGAACAAAGCAGTCTTTTGAGTCATATTAAAAGAATTATTAACCATTTAGAGACCTTATTAGACGGTTGCTATCTTTTAGGCGAATTATCACCTAGAACTTCAGATACAATTTTGAGTTTCGGTGAATTACTATCTGCTTTCATTATCGCCGAAGCTTTGAAACAAAATGGAAACAATAGTATTTATCAAGACAGTCGGGAGCTTATTAAAACCAACAATCATTTTGGTAAGGCAATTGTAAATTTTGATATTTCCAATGCTTTAATAACTAATTTTTTTGCTTCGAATGAAAATCAAGTAGTCGTTATGCCTGGATTTATTGCTGCTTCATTAGACGGAATCAATACTACTTTAGGCCGAGGAGGATCTGATTATTCTGCTGCTATCCTCGCAGGAGCTATGAATGCCAAAGATTTAGAAATTTGGACCGATGTTAACGGAATGTTTACAGCCAACCCAAAAATTGTAAAACAAGCACATCCCATTGCCTATATTTCCTATCAGGAAGCGATGGAATTATCGCATTTTGGTGCGAAAGTTTTGTATCCGCCAACCATACAACCCGTCTTAAAAAAAAATATTCCAATTCTGATCAAAAATACATTCGAGCCAGAAGCCGAGGGAACATTAATTTCCAACCAACAAATGGATTATACCAATCCTGTAAAAGGAATTAGTCATATTGATAAAATTAGTTTGATTACGCTGGAGGGTTCGGGAATGATTGGTGTTGCTGGTTCCTCCAAAAGACTTTTTGAGGTGTTGTCACAAGAAAATGTCAATGTCGTTTTTATTACTCAAGCCTCCTCAGAACATTCTATTTGTATCGGAATTCTAAATTCAGATGCCGACATTTCCGAAACTGCTATAAACAAAGCCTTTGAAGTTGAAATTTTACAAAATAAAATAAAACCTTGTATTGTCGAAAAAAACCTGTGCATCATAGCATTAGTGGGAGAAAATATGAAAAATCATCAAGGGTTGAGCGGCAGAATGTTTAGCACTTTGGGGAAAAACAATGTAAATATTCGAGCGATTGCACAAGGTGCTTCCGAAAGAAATATCTCAGCAGTTATAAACGAACGCGATGTAAAAAAAGCCTTGAATTCTTTACATGAAAACTTCTTCGAAAAAAACACCAAGCAATTGAATCTCTTTGTGATGGGAGTGGGAAATGTGGGAGAGAAATTTATCGAACAGATACACCAACAAAAGAAATTTTTAAAAGACACCTTAAAAATAAACATCCGCGTTATTGCATTGTCCAATTCTCGAAAAATGTATTTCGATGAAGATGGAATTTCATTAAAAAACTGGCATTTTTTATTGGAAACCGGTGATCCTGCTGATAAAGAACAGTTTATATCCAATGTAAAACAACTCAATTTACGCAACAGTATTTTTGTAGATATTACTGCAAATGAAAGTGTGTCTAAAACCTATGAACACTATTTAAAACAAAATATTGCTGTAGTAACCTGTAATAAAATTGCTTGCGCATCGGAATACGACAACTATAAAAAAATAAAAAAATTATCCCGACAATTCAATGCTCCTTTTCTTTTTGAAACGAATGTGGGAGCCGGATTACCAATTATTGATACCGTGAAAAACCTAGTTGCCTCTGGAGATAAAATCAATAAAATTCAGGCTGTTTTATCTGGAAGTTTGAATTTTATCTTTACTAATTTTGATCAAAATACTACTTTTTATGATGTCGTTAAAGAAGCTGGTATACAAGGATTTACAGAACCAGACCCGAAAATTGATTTGAGTGGAATTGACGTTGCCAGAAAGATTTTAATACTGATTAGGGAAAGCGGTTACAAAATGGAAATTGATGAAATCGAAAATGAATCTTTTATGCCCGCAGCATGTTTAGAAACCAATTCAAATGAAGCTTTTTTCGAATCTTTACAAGCACACGCAGAACATTTTGAATCTATTTACAAAGAAGCACTTAGTAAAGAATCGCGATTAAAATACGTGGCACAATTTGAAAACGGGAAAGCAAATGTTGGGTTGCGATTCATTCCTAAAGACCATCCATTTTACAATATAGAAGGTAAAGATAATATTGTGCTGTTTTTTACAGATCGGTATGTAGATCAGCCTTTGTTGATAAAAGGCGCTGGTGCAGGAGCTGCAGTGACGGCCTCAGGTATATTTGCTGATGTGATTAGAATTGCAAACGTATAAATTAGTCGTAAGGTCAAATGTCATAAAGTCTGAAAGTTAGCCACTTGATTTTATGTTCATTCCTAAGACTTTATGACTTTAGACTTTAATACTACTACTATTATGAATGAAATAAAAATATTTTGCCCCGCTACAATCGCCAATCTTTCTTGTGGTTTTGATGTTCTTGGGCTTTGTTTAGAAACTGCTGGGGACGAAATGATCATCAGGAAATCAGCTGAAAAAGGGATTCGCATCACTAAAATTGTGGGTGCAGACTTGCCGCTTGAAACCGAAAAAAATGTTGCTGGAGTTGCTGCTCTAGCAATGTTGGAGGCTGTAGAAACCGAATTTGGATTCGAAATTGAAATTTACAAACACATCAAAGCAGGAAGCGGAATAGGAAGTAGTGCCGCTAGTTCAGCGGGAGCTGTTTTTGGAATAAATGAATTACTCGCACGACCATTTACCCGAAAGGAATTGGTTTTATTTGCCATGCAGGGTGAAAAACTAGCTAGTGGAAACGCTCATGCGGATAACGTTGCTCCTGCCCTTTTGGGTGGATTTACTTTAGTACGAAGTTCGAATCCATTGGATATTATTCGTATCGAAAGCCCATCAAAATTGTATGCTACGGTGGTTCATCCTCAAATTGAATTAAAAACTTCGGATGCACGGTCTGTTCTAAAACAAACTGTTTCATTGAAAAGTGCTATCATTCAATGGGGAAATGTGGGAGGACTAATAGCAGGTTTGTACACTAAAGATTACGACTTGATAGGACGGTCCTTGCACGACGAAATTGTAGAACCTTTGCGAAGTGTGCTAATTCCTGGCTTTGCTTTAATAAAAAAAACAGCCTACGAGAATGGTGCTTTGGGTTCCGGAATTTCAGGTTCAGGTCCTTCTATTTTTGCATTAAGTAAAGGAAAAGAAACTGCAGAAAAAATTGCAAAAGCGATGAGTGCTGTCTATGATGAAATGAATTTACCTTATGAAATTCATGTGTCAAAAGTAAATCCTGATGGAGTAAAAATTATTTAAAAATGAGTACTTAGTTCTTAATGCTCCGTTGCAAAAGCTAAGAATAAAGACTAAGGACTAATTAGTAAGAACTTAATAAACAATGAAATACTACAGTTTAAACCATAACGCCCCACAAGTTTCTTTCAAAGAAGCTGTGATACAAGGATTAGCATCTGATAGAGGATTGTATTTTCCGGAAACCATTACTCCACTGGCACCTACTTTTTTTGAAACTATCGAAAATTTAAGCAACGAAGAAATTGCTTATCAAGCGATTCAACAATTTGTAGGTGATGAAATTCCGATAAACACTTTAAAACAAATTATTGCAGAAACGTTATGTTTTGATTTCCCTATTGTCGAAGTTGAAAAAGATATTTTTTCTCTTGAATTATTTCATGGTCCAACAATGGCATTCAAAGATGTTGGCGCCCGATTCATGTCACGTTGTTTGGCGTATTTTAATACAGATATAAAAGACAGTAAAAATACGGTTCTTGTTGCTACTTCTGGCGATACAGGCGGAGCAGTTGCAAGCGGATTTCTTGCTGTTGAAGGCGTTGAAGTTATTATTCTTTATCCATCAGGAAAGGTAAGTAACATACAGGAAAAACAACTGACCACATTAGGACAAAATATAAAAGCACTTGAAGTTGATGGTGTTTTTGATGATTGTCAAGACATGGTTAAAAAAGCATTTCTTGACGAAAGTTTAAAACACAAAAATCTGACCTCGGCAAATTCAATCAATATTGCACGCTGGTTGCCTCAAATGTTTTACTTTTTTTTTGCTTACAAAGCCTTAAAAAAAGAGAATAAGAAATTGATTTTTTCTTGTCCGAGTGGAAATTTTGGGAATATTTGCGCTGGAATCATTGCCAAAAAAATGGGACTGCCAATCGAGCATTTTGTTGCAGCAACAAATGTGAATAATACTGTTCCTAGATTTTTAAAAAACGGAACGTACGACCCAAAACCCTCCATCGCTACGATTTCTAATGCTATGGATGTGGGTAATCCCAGTAATTTTATTCGAATTCAAGAACTGTATCAAAACGATTTAGAACAATTCAAAAAAGATTTTTCAGCTTATTCTTTTACTGACGATCAAACCTTAATAGCCCTGAAAGATATTTATAAATCTAGTGGTTATATAGCTGAACCGCATGGAGCTGTGGGCTATTTGGGATTAAAGAAAGAATTAGCAGGCAAATCAAATGCAATTGGAATTTTCTTAGAAACGGCGCACCCAATTAAATTTTCGGATGTGGTTGAACCCGCTTTAAACGTAAAACTGCCCATTCCCAAACAAATAGAGAATGTGATGAATAAAGAAAAAATAAGTACAAAAATCAAATCGTACGAAGAATTGAAAACGTTTTTAAACTAAGGATTACTGTTATTTTAAATTTATAGTAATGCTTTTGCCTCTTATTCAATTATCATTCAGAAATTGACTTTAGCCTCTATTTTTTTAAGAATAGATCTACCAAAATAAAAAAGTATATGGAGACCCATTAGGAGCGGCATCTTTTTGTTCCGTTTTTAAGTACTAAAGAATGCTGCGACAATAATGGGAACCGGTCGTGAAGGATCGAAATAATATACTCCTAAAAAAGAATCCAATTATTACCAGCAAAAATTTTTATAAAATGAATCCCAAATCTCTAAATCGTATTGAAAATAATGTAGTCATCTGCTATCATTGATTTTTATTTATTTAATTCAAAAAATAATGTGCTAAAACATTAAAAATTAAAAATTTACACTAGAGAACTGGATTTAAAAATGCCTTTAAATAATTTGAACAACCCTATTGATTTACACATTAATTTTATCTACTTTTGCAATCCGATTAAGTGCCCAAATTCAGAATTTAATGTTTTATAAAAATCTGTTTTACAGCGATAATTATTGAGAATTCAAAACTGGTTTGCCTTTGTTTGAAACAAGAATATTCGGATTTATTTGGCATCTCAAGCAACATAACCTTACATTACAATTACCCTTATAGTAACAAAGCACTTAAAAAAAGAGAAAGAAGTTTATGACAGATCAAAACATGAATGAAGTTAGTTTTGAAATTGAGTTATTAGATAAGCACAAAGAATATGGAACCCAATACCAATCGAATGATTTTTATTGGGGAGTAGGCATCGAAAATGAGTGTTACTTGGAGTTTGACTTGCAACGCAAGGTGGATAAAAATTTCTTTTTGACTAATGGAATTCGTGAAAAGTATAGCATAAATCATTTTAGTAATTATAAAGAAAACGTATTTGAGAATTCGTTACAAAAAATATTAACTGATAAGAATTACAGTATTCCTGTTTTGATGAATTCTCATTCCTTCACAAAAACAGATGTAAACAATCAGCATAAAACGCTTGATACAATTGACAATATACCAAATCCGGAGTATATTGGGGAAAGCATTTTTGAATTATTACAAAAACACAATCGATATTTTATTGACGAACATCAAAAAAAATTTATTTTTGATGGTGATACCATTGAATTTGTAACCCAAGATTTTTACAAGAAAGATGTAGATAGTGTAATTGCTGAATTATCTACCATTAAGAAAGAATTTACACTAAACTTACAGCAACTGTTGTATAAAGAAAATATATTTTCACAATTTGGGAACATAAAAATCTGTTCTGAAAATCATCCTTTTGCAATATTTGTTTCTAATAATGAAAACTATTCTGTTTTCAATAATATGACGTATCATTTTAATTTAACTATTCCAACAGAGTTAAATAAGGATGGCGAAATTAAAGACAAAGTAGATTTTATAAAAAAACACCAGCGTACAATACGCTTATTCCAGTGGTTGAGTCCGTTGTTTATAATCAAGTTTGGGTCTTCAGATTACCTCTCGCACAATGATACTAGCGTAAACTTAACAAAAGCATCCCAGCGATGTGCTATGTCCAGATACATTGGCGTGGGCACGTATGATACAGATGTAATGAAAACAGGAAAGCTTGTTCAAATGAATTTTAATGCGCATCCAATGCATGAAAATCCGTTGTGGTGGGTAAATCGTTACGCTGAAATTTCTGACTACGAAAAAATTGATAAAATTGGTTTGGATGTCAATTTTCACAAGCATAAAAATCATGGGATTGAGTTTAGAATATTTGACTATTTTGATGAAAAATATTTAAATGAAGTTTTAAACTTTTTAATTTTCATCATGGATCATGCGATATTGAACGAGATCGACAACCCAATATGTGACTTAGAATGGAATAATTTTGTTTATGAATCTATAATCAACGGCAAAGAAACCGTTGTACCTGCAAATTATATAGCGTTGTTAGAAAAAATCCTAGCTACAAAAATAGATTCTTCTGATCCTATTGCAATTTACAACCAAATCTATACTGGTTTACACAATAGGTATTATGAAAATGGTTTTTGCAGCTCGTTATTAATTACAAAATAAGCAATTTCAGTTGAAGTGTGGTTTTGAAAAAATAAACTTTTTACACTAATTAGTGCGTTTAATACTTTTTATTTTATGAGCTTTTAACTATTCGTGATAAAAAAAGATAGCCGATGAATATCCTTTTTCAGCGTCTTTATTGTTCCACCAAGCACCTCTAATTTTCGAAAAATAATTGTAATTATTCATTCCTGCTTGCGACTGTAATGGATAAATCACTTTTCCATCGACTCTAAATGCTTTCTGATTTTCTGTTTCAGGAACAACTACAACTACATGACCTGATTTATTTAAAATAAATCTTTTAGCACAAATGATTCCTACTCCTCCATTTTCGTTTACTTTGGTTTGTAAGGCATCGACATCATCTATTTTTTCCCATCCAAAAATACCTGAGGATTGCTCAAACCAGTCGTAAATATAATTAGAATAAAAAGGTCGTATGGTATCATCAAAAACTAAGGGTACTTCATTTCCTTTTTCGAGCAGAGCAATGGCTTTATCGGTCCATCGTAATCTGGGAATATAAACCTTGGCAAAAAAACAAAAATCAAAAGTATAAATGTTACAATAGGTGTCGACCTCATCTTTTTGAAATCTAAAACTTTTTTCAACATTTAGCTTTTCAATAATAGCATTGATTGTTGTTTTTTTTGAGGTTACAGAAGTCAAATCTCTAAATGGAATGGTTGGATTACCAAGGGGTTTGTATGTATCAACCTTGTTTTCTAAAGTACCTTTAGAACTGGCTTCAAAATTAGGGATTTCGATATCAGCAACTTTTTGTGAGGTTTCATGAATCGGTTCGATTTCATTATAATGCACAAAACCTTCTATATCCGTATTCAAGAGCCTTACTTTCCACCAATCAGCTGTTGTTTTATCTACTAATTTGAAAGCAAGTCGAAAAGGTATTTGTGCTAAAATTGTAGAATTATCATTCGCAGACGGTAAATCTCTGAGATTTGCTGACGAAGTTGCTACTCTATATTTCATGTTACGCTATTTTATTGTAGAATTGTTTTGATGGCAAAATACTAAAAACAACCAACACAGCATCACAGTATGCTACTATTTTTATAAAAAAGACAATAAAAATTTAAAGGATCAATTATCTACTACATATTCTAAGACCCTGTCTTTTTTAAACGGTACTCTAAATGAGCTCAATTGTAAACAAAAAGCAATTGTAGTTTTCTTTTTTTACCTTTGGAAAAATAAAAAACTACTCAATTCTTTTTAATGATAACAACAGCAACCTTACTAGACGTCTCTTTTTTGAATGTATTAATCAATTCGGCATACCGTGGTGAATCCTCTAAAAAAGGATGGACCACTGAAGCCAATATACTTGAAGGACTGCGCACAACAGAAGAGGAACTAACCGAAACAATACTGAATCCTAAAAATACCATTTTAAAATATGTTGAAAACGACCAGATAATAGGTTGTGTGTTGTTAATTCAAAAAGAACAACAGTTGTATTTAGGAATGCTTACCGTTTCACCCGAATTACAAAACAGTGGCGTTGGAAAAAAATTATTACAGCACGCTGAAATCCATGCAAAAGACATAGGATTACCAAAAATTGTAATGACTGTAATTTCGGTCCGGGACGAATTGATTGCCTGGTACAAACGCAACGGTTATGAAGATACGGGAGAAAGAGAACCTTTTCCTGCGAGTGATGTACATATTACAATTACGGAACAGCCTTTGGAATTTATAGTTTTGGAAAAAAAGATTGGATAGTTTTATAAATTGATTCTTCATAAATTAGATACTTGTTTGAGTAAAATAAATGAGCTTAAATAGTTGATTTTTCATTCGTATAGAAAAGAAGTAGCAACTAAATCAATTGAAATAGGACAAGCATAATCACTCATAAGTAGCAAGAAAGATATATTGTCGCAATTATTAAAAAGAGTTTTTGCCACAGATTAAAAAGATTAAAAAGATTAAAAAGATTAAAAAGATTAAAAAGATTAAAAAGATTAAAAAGATTTTTAAAATTACAAAACGAATTAATCTGTGCTAATCTGTGAAATCTGTGGCAAATAAATTTAGTGTTCTTTTAAAACACGACATTAAATTTTGGACATTACTTACATCAAAATAAATTGGCAACGACTCTCAAAACACAGGTTGTAAAAGATTTTACTGAAAAATCAACATTGGTTTCCAGAACGTTTAGTACCCCGCTTAAGAAAGTTTGGCAAGCGTTCACTGAAAGTGAATTATTGGAACTATGGAGGGCTCCTAATCCTTAAAAAGCAGAAACCAAAATGATAAACTTTTCTATTGGCTGTTATTAGTTATACGTAATGGTGCGTCCTTAAAATTAAAAAAATTACGTATAATTGGATGACACAACTGTAACGCCACATTTAAGTTTTGAAATTAAAAATAGCTTTTGATACTAATATTTTGACCCCCTAAATAATCGGACACAATTATAAATCAAAAACTATAATTTCTTCGTCGCCGATTTTTAAAGTAACTACTATTTTTATTACAACAGAATCAGGTACTTTGGTGGAATTTAAAATGTTTTATACCAATGAAAAAAAAGATGGAAAACATGATTGAAATGGGTTTTGAACAAGATATTACCGCTGTTCACAAGCAATTAGAAAGGCTGTTTTTAAGAAAAAATTTAGGAATACATAATAGGAAATCTATAATTTCTATCGATTTTCGAAGGGCTCGCATAAGGGATTGCGGCGGTATCCTTTATTTTTTTCTTTAAAAAAATAAAGATAAAGCCAAAAGCTCGACCCTAAAGCTGCAGTTATGTAAATGGAAAATGGCGTTTTTGTGCTTTGGGGTTACGCCCAAATAGTGTTTCACGATTCGGAAATTACAATTCTGCATACGACTTTTGTCACTTTATAAAAAAACAATATATTAGTGCTATCAAAATTGTTTTTAAAAAACAGTATTAAGAACACCTAACCAATCTACTTATGAAAAAAACAGTATTAACCTTACTATTAGTTGCATTTTTTACGGCTTTACATGCCCAGCAACCAAAAACAGTCATCACACCTACCGTTCCAAAAGAAGAAAATTCAGCAGCAAACCTAATTTTTAATCCAGATTCCCATGTGGTGACGGAACATACTACGACTATAAAAGGTCAAAAAGTGGTCTACAAAGCTACAACTGGCACGATGCCAGTTTGGGATGAAGACGGAAAAGCGATTGCCGGTTTATTTTACACGTATTATGAGCGCTCCGATGTAAAAGATCGTGCTGCCCGTCCGTTGGTTATTTCCTTTAATGGCGGTCCTGGTTCGGCCTCGGTTTGGATGCAGATTGCGTATACTGGCCCCAGTTTAATCAATATTGATGATGAAGGCTATCCGTTACAGCCTTATGGAATCAAGGAAAACCCGTATTCGATTCTGGACGTTGCCGATATTATTTTTGTAAATCCGGTCAATACGGCGTATTCAAGAGCTACGAGTAAGGAAATACCAACCACTAAATTCTTTGGTGTAAATGCCGACATTAAATACCTCGCCGATTGGATTAGTGGTTTTGTTTCCCGAACCAATCGTTGGGCTTCTCCAAAATATTTAATTGGTGAAAGTTATGGTACTACACGCGTTTCCGGACTTGCTCTCGAGTTGCAAAACAGTGAATGGATGTACTTGAACGGCGTTATTTTAGTATCGCCTACTGAATTGGGAATCGCTCGCGGAGTCGCTTCTGAAGCCGCACTGAAACTGCCTTATTTTGCCGCTACGGCTTGGTATCACAAAATGCTGCCTTCTGATTTACAGAGCAAAGATTTAACTGATATGTTGCCGGAAGTGGAGGATTTTACCATAAATGAACTGCTTCCCGCAATGAGTAAAGGAGGGGCATTAGACGACCAAACGAGAAAAGAAATGGCCGTAAAAATTGCGCGCTATTCCGGACTCTCGGAAAAAGTGGTGATGCAAAATAATTTAGACGTGCCGTATGATTATTTTTGGAAAGAATTGTTGCGCGAGCAAGGATTTACAATAGGAAGATTAGATTCCCGCTACAAAGGAATTGATCGCAAAGCGGCTGGTAACGCACCTGATTTTAATGCAGAACTTACCTCTTGGCTGCATTCCTTTACTCCTGCCATCAATATGTATTTGCGCAATAATTTGAATTACAAAACTGATTTTAAATACAATATGTTTGGTCCTGTCAGACCTTGGGATGATTCCAATGATAAAACCGGAGAAAACCTGCGTCAAGCCATGGCACAAAATCCGTATTTGCATGTAATGGTTCAGTCCGGCTATTATGACGGGGCTTGTGATTATTTCAATTCAAAATACAATATGTGGCAAATGGATCCAAGCGGAAGACTAAAAGATCGAATGTCATGGAAAGGTTACAGAAGTGGGCACATGATGTATTTAAGAAAAGTTGATTTAGAAACCGCCAATGAAGATATCAGACAATTTATAAAACAGTCCTTACCTAAAGCCGGAGAATCAGCGAAATATTAGGTTTAGCGTATTTATTTTACATTAAGAATTAAAAGGCTGTTCAATATGATTTTGAATAGCCTTTTTTTGTGCTATGCCCAAAAGCAACTAATATAAATATCGATATTAAGTTTAATTCGTAAAACAAAATCTATTTTTGCAGGGTGAAGAAAACCGTTTCAATTATTGGAGGAGGACCCGCAGCACTTATGCTTGCTGCTTTACTGGATTGTCAGAAATTCAACGTCACCATCTATGAAAAAAATAAAACACTGGGAAGAAAATTTCTGGTGGCCGGAAAAGGAGGATTTAACCTCACCCATTCGGAACCTGTCGCTGAATTAATTGCACGTTATACACCGCCTCATTTTCTGGAAAAAGCACTCCTTGATTTTGACAACACCGATTTTAGGAATTGGATGAATTCCATTGGAATCCCCACCTACATAGGCAGCAGCAATCGGGTATATCCCGAAAGTGGTATCAAGCCTATTACTGTTCTCAACGCAATTCTGAATGTTCTGAATAAGCAGGGAGTTGCCATTCAATACCAACACACTTGGACGGGCTGGACGAGCGAAAATTCAATTATTTTCAATAGAGATACCACAATAAAGTCCGACTACACTATTTTTGCCTTAGGCGGTGGGAGCTGGAAAGTAACTGGTTCTGATGGTGGTTGGCTTGATTTATTCGAAAAGGAAAATGTCCCTATCGTTCCTTTTCAGTCTTCGAATTGCGCGTATCGTGTGAACTGGCCAGAAGATTTTATAGAAGCTTTCGAAGGAAGTCCACTTAAAAATATTGCGATTAGGTGTTTGCATAAAAAACAAAAAGGCGAAGCGGTAATTACCCGTTTTGGTTTAGAAGGTAATGCTATTTATGCGTTGAGTCCGCAAATTCGGGAGGAATTGCAGGGCCAACAAAAGGCTACACTATTTCTGGATCTGAAACCAACCCTGCGTTATGAAGATTTGCTTGAAAAAATTAGAAAATCGACTTTTAAAAAAACGAGCGAAACATTGTTAAAAGACCTAAAACTTAGTTTAGTACAAGTTGGTCTTTTAAAAAAACACCTAAATAAAGAAACGTACCTCAATCCAGAATTACTGGCACACCATATAAAAAATTTAGCCATAATAGTAACTGGTGCAGGTTTGCTAAACGACGCGATATCTACAACAGGTGGTATTGAACTGCAGGCTGTGGATGACAATTTCCAATTGAAAAACAAAAAACAACAGTATTGTATAGGCGAAATGCTCGACTGGGACGCACCAACTGGTGGATATCTTCTCCAAGCTTGTTTTAGTATGGGGATGCATCTTGCACGTCACTTGAATAGTCTCTCTTAAATTTTATTACAATATTTTCCTCAACTAATTACTATTAAACCTTGTATCAACGTTTTTAAAAATTAGCCACAGATTCACAGATTAAAATTGGATTTTTAGCAAAAAAAACACCGACATTCAACAATTTATAAATCTGTTAATCTGTGGCAAAAAAAATACTTGGTATGTTTTGCGAACAGGCGTAACTTCTACAATTCTATTATTGAGAGCATAAAAGTATTTTGATTACGAAATGACTTTCTAACAGTTTTCTATTTTATTACAGCACCATTTCTTCAAGCAAGCGTTGCGTGGTTTGTTCTAAATCATCGCATAACCCTGGATGCGGTCTTGAGGTTTGAATGACAGAGCTTCGAAGTGCGGTCAACCAGCGAAAACGCGATGGAATATCAAATTGCGCTATTGGTCCAGCTGATTTTTCGCCATGCGCCACTTTCGCAAATGCTAGTACGTTTAAATGCAGTTGTTCAACATCCAAATCATCTGAAAAAAAGTGGAGTTTCGCTTCATTCACCGCGTGTAAAACTTTGATAAATTTGGCTTTTTTACAAAACAAAATAATACCCACATTGAGGAATTCTTCGCGTTCTACCCTTGGTACAACCCGGATTATGGCATACTCATATAAGTGCTTCTCTTGCATTTTGCGCTTCTTTTATGAAAATTTCGGAATGGTTCAAACGTGTTTTTAAAAACTGAAAATAAACGTTTCTAATGGCCTCGGGAGTATCATCGGTATCTTCCCAATGGAGCCATACTTCCGGAATCAGATTCACGATATTTTGCAACACATCAGTAGACAATATTTTTTTGAATGTCGCATCGGTTTCTGGCAACAAGGAAGCTTGAGGCAATAATACATGGTCTTTTATCAGCGCAAAAGGACTTTGAGCATGGTTTTCCCAATTGGTCCATGAATGATGAAAATAAAGACTTGCACCATGATCAATCAACCACAATTCTTTATGCCAAATCAACATATTGGTGTTTCTAAACGTTCTGTCTACGTTTGTAATAAAAGCATCTAACCAAACAATTTGGGAAGCTAATTTTGGATCAACCAAAGTGACAACAGGATCAAAATTTATGGCTCCTGATAAATAATGCAAAGCCAAATTGAGTCCCTGACTGCCTTGAAGTAAATCCTGAATTTCTTCATCTCCTTCTGAACGGCCAAAAGCTTCGTCGAGATTTGCGAAAACAAGTTCGGGCATTTTTAGGTTTAAAACGCGGGCAATTTCTCCGCCAATTAATTCGGCAATTAAGGCTTTTACGCCGTGTCCTGCACCTTTAAATTTTAATACGTATTTAAAATCATCATCGGCTTCAGCGAGCGCAGGTAAAGAACCACCTTCCCGCAGCGGAGTAATGTATCGCGTAACATTTACGGTTCTAAGATGGGGTATTTTTTCCATAATCGAATTAGATAAAGCAAATTTGCTTGAATACAAACTTACAAATAAGTGGTGTAAAATTCATTTAGGAACGCTATTTACTCCAATTTTTCTATACTTAAAAAGGCTTTCCCAATATTCGCAATTACATCTGAAGCGATAAAAGATTGACAACCCGTTTCTGGCAAGGCAATATCCGCAGTTAATCCGTGAAGGTACACAGCCAAAATTGCGGCAGTAACAGGTTCATAGGATTGTGCCAATAAACTGGTAATCATTCCTGTCAAAACATCGCCAGTTCCCGCAGTTGCTAGCGCAGCATTTCCTGTGGTATTTTGATAGACAGTATTGCCATCGATTATTTGGGTAGGTGCACCTTTCATAACAATTATAAGTTGGTATTGTTTGGAGAAAGAGATTGCTTTACTCCTTTTCTCTTCTTCGGAATTCCATTTCCCAATTAACCGTTCCAGTTCTTTAAGATGTGGTGTTAAGATTGTTTTGGGCGGTACTAAAGAAAACCATTCTTTATTTTTGGATAAAATATTTAATGCATCGGCATCGATCACTAAGGGCGCTTTATTCATTTTTAAAAACTGATGCAGCGCATTTTGGGTTTCAACGGCCTGACCCAATCCGGGACCAATTCCGATGGCCTGCGGTGCAATTTCGAAAGTAATATTAGAAATTATTCCGTCCTGAATATCCGTCAGAACCATCACTTCTGGGATTGAAATTTGTAAAATATCATAGCCACATTTTGGAATGAAAACGGTAACTAATCCGCAACCGGTTTTCAAACAGGCTTTAGAGGATAAACTCACTGCTCCTATTTTGCCATAACTTCCGCCAATGATCAATGCGTGTCCCTGAATTCCTTTATGGGTTTGTTTGTCTGGCTGTTTGTAGCGTTTCAGGATTTCTTTTTGGTCGATATAAATAGGATTCGTCATGTAAATTTGTTTGTTTAAAATTACAAATTTAATAGGAAACAAATTCGTTATTCGAACCGAAATTCCGTAGCCCTGATAGCAGCGGCATCCTTTATTTAAAGCTTCCAGCCTTTTGAAGGCTGGAAGCTTTAAATAAAGATATAGCGAATAGCAGGAAATAGCTCCTGAAAAAAAATGGCTATAAATCCTATGTACGAGTTATTCCGAAAACGTTTGAAACTTTAAACTTTGCTTCAATCTACCTTTGTCACGCAAAATAAAATCGATAAATTAGCGACTTCAAATTTTATAGAAAAACACAATGAAAAATACTGCGCTTACGCACATACACGAGAGTTTGGGAGCAAAAATGCTTCCGTTTGCCGGGTACAATATGCCCATTTTATATGAAGGAGTAAATGCAGAACATGAAACGGTGCGCGATGCCGTGGGTGTTTTTGACGTTTCTCACATGGGTGAATTCCTGCTTACGGGTCCAAATGCATTGGCTTTGATTCAAAAAGTAACTTCGAATGATGCTTCTACTTTGACTATTGGAAAAGCACAATATTCTTGCTTGCCAAATAGTGATGGTGGAATTGTAGACGATTTGCTGGTTTATAAAATGAAAGAGGAGCAGTTTTTATTAGTCGTAAATGCGTCGAATATTGACAAAGATTGGGATTGGATTTCGGCTCAAAATGATTTGGGTGTGGAGATGAAAAACCTTTCGGACGATTATTCGTTATTGGCTATTCAAGGGCCAAAAGCGGTTGAAGCGATGCAGTCGTTGAGCTCAAAAGATTTAGCAACGATTCCATATTACCATTTTGAAGTGGGAGATTTTGCTGGTATCGACAACGTAATAATTTCGGCTACAGGATATACTGGTTCTGGAGGTTTTGAGATTTACTGTAAAAATTCTGAAGTAGAACAAATTTGGAATAAAGTTTTTGAAGCGGGTGCGGCTTTTGGCATCAAACCAATTGGTCTTGCGGCTCGTGATACGTTGCGATTAGAAATGGGTTTCTGTTTGTACGGAAATGATATCAACGACACTACTTCTCCGCTGGAAGCTGGTTTGGGATGGATTACGAAGTTCACAAAAGAATTCACGAATTCAGAAAACCTAAAAAAACAAAAAGAAGCTGGTGTAACTAAAAAACTGGTTGCTTTCGAAATGCAAGAACGTGCGGTGCCAAGACACGATTACGAAATTGTGGATGGTACAGGAACTGTAATCGGAATTGTAACGTCGGGAACCATGTCGCCATCGATGAATAAAGGGATTGGTATGGGTTATGTTACTTTGGAAAACAGTGCTTTGGAGAGTGATATCTTTATCCGAATCCGTAAAAATGATGTTCCTGCCAAAGTGGTAAAATTACCTTTTTATAAGAAATAAAATCATTGCATAAAATTTAGAATAACTGTAATTTTACAGGTCAAAATAAGAAATAGAAATGGGAAGAGCGTTTGAGTTTAGAAAAGGAAGAAAAATGAAACGTTGGTCAGCAATGGCCAAAGCATTTACCAGAATAGGAAAAGATATTGTAATGGCCGTAAAAGAAGGCGGTCCAAATCCTGAAGCCAATTCTAGATTAAGAGCCGTTATTCAAAATTCGAAGGCAGTGAATATGCCAAAAGAAAATGTAGAACGTGCCATAAAAAAAGCTACTGACAAAGACACCGCGAACTATAAAGAAGTTTTATTTGAAGGATATGCACCTCATGGAATTGCCATTCTAGTTGAAACTGCTACTGATAATAACAACAGAACTGTGGCTAATGTTAGAAGTTATTTTAATAAATGCAACGGAACAATGGGAACCCAAGGTTCGGTTGAATTTATGTTTGACCATACCTGTAATTTTAGAATTCCAGCAAACGGAATCGATCCTGAAGAATTAGAATTAGAGCTAATCGATTTTGGTGCTGAAGAAGTTTTTGAAGACGAAGACGGTATATTGATTTATGCTCCTTTTGGAAGTTTTGGCACGATTCAAAAAGAATTAGAAAATAGAGGCTTAGAAATTCTTTCTTCAGGATTTGAGAGAATTCCTCAAATCACAAAGAAATTGAATGAAGCTCAAGTAGCCGATGTAGAAAAATTGATTGAAAAATTAGAGGAAGACGATGACGTTATGAACGTGTATCACACTATGGAAGAGTAATAGACTTCTTTGATTGTAGACTTACTTAGAAAAAAATTACATACAAATAATAGAATAAAGACTTCAAAGCATAGCTTTGAAGTCTTTTTTTTTAGACGATTATCAAAATAAAAAAACTCCTGAGCTATCTGGAGTTTTGATCACTTTTATGTCTAGAAATCTAATTATCTGATTGTCCTAAAAAATCTATTTAATAAATTCTATTTTTTGAGCTTCTTCTTCGTTGATGCTGTCAAAGAAACCTTGTTCATTCATCCAGTCATCGCTAAATACTTTACTCATGTATCGAGAACCATGATCTGGAAAAATAGCTATCACGTTACTTTTCTCATCAAATTCTCCTTCTTCTGCATATTGTCTAATGGCTTGCATAACAGCACCAGAGGTGTAGCCTACAAACAATCCTTCTTTTTTAACAATTTCTCTGGCTGAGTGCGCACTTTCCTCATCTGTTACTTTCATGAACTTATCAATAATATCAAAATCCGTAGCTGATGGAATTAAGTTTTTACCCAATCCTTCGATTCTGTAAGGATAAATTTCATCATTATCGAATTCTCTTGTTTCATGGTATTTTTTCAATACCGAACCAAAAGCATCAACCCCAAGAATCTTGATATTCGGATTTTGTTCTTTAAGGAACTTTGCAGTACCTGAAATTGTACCACCCGTCCCACTGCAAGCAACTAAATGTGTGATGTTACCATTCGTTTGTTTCCAAATTTCTGGTCCAGTAGATTTATAATGTGCATCAATATTCAATTGATTAAAATATTGATTAATGTAAACCGAACCTTTTGTTTCTTCGTGCAATCGTTTGGCTACATTATAATACGATCGTTCATCATCAGCAGAGACATGCGCCGGGCAAACATATACTTTCGCTCCCAAACTGCGCAACATGTCTATTTTATCTTTAGAAGACTTAGAGCTCACTGCCAAAATACAATTATATCCTTTTATGATGCTTACCATAGCTAAACTAAAACCAGTATTACCTGAAGTAGTCTCTATTATTGTATCACCTGGAGATAAAATTCCTTTCTTTTCAGCTTCTTCTATAATATATAATGCTATTCTGTCTTTCGAGGAGTGACCTGGATTAAAGGCTTCTACTTTTGCATAGAAATTACCTTTTAATTCTTCGGTAACTTTATTTAGCTTAATAAGTGGAGTATTCCCTATTAATTCTAGGACATTATTGAAAGCGTTTATTTCTTTTTTCATAAAAAAATAGTTAGTCGTGTACCAGTTTTAACATCGCCACGAATGTTGCAAATTTAACAAAAAAAATCTAATTAGTTTTTAATTTCTTCTAAATCTAATAAAAAACTATATTCCTTTGCCAATTCTTTTATCGCTTCAAATCGTCCAGAAGCACCGCCGTGCCCCGCATCCATATTTGTATTTAAGTACAAAACAGTATTGTTTATTTTGTTTGTTCTCAATTTAGCAACCCATTTTGCTGGCTCCCAATATTGTACTTGTGAATCATGAAGTCCAGTCGAAACATACATATTAGGATAATTTTGCTTCTTTACATTGTCATATGGCGAATACGACAACATATAATCATAGTATTTCTTTACATTGGGATTTCCCCATTCATCGTACTCCCCTGTTGTAAGCGGAATCGTGTCATCAAGCATGGTGGTAATTACATCTACAAAAGGAACTTGAGCAATCACTCCGTTGTATAATTCCGGTGCCATATTGACTACTGCTCCCATTAACAATCCACCGGCTGAACCACCTTCGGCATACAAATGTTTAGGCGACGTAAATTTTTCATTAATTAAAAACCTAGAGCAATCGATGAAATCTGTAAAAGTATTTTTCTTTTTCAATAATTTACCGTCTTCATACCATTGTCTTCCTAAATCCTCACCACCACGAATGTGCGCTATTGCAAATACAAAACCTCTATCTAAAATAGACAAACGTGTTGATGAAAAGTACGTATCCATTGTAACTCCATAGGAACCATAAGCATAAAGCAACAATGGGTTTTTACCGTCTTTCTTTAATCCTTTTTTGTAAACCATAGAAATTGGCACTTTAGTACCATCAGTAGCCGTGGCCCAAACTCGTTCTTCGATATAATTATTTTTATCAAATTTGCCTCCTAGAACTTCTTGCTCTTTCTTGATTTCTTTCTCCTTGGTTTTCATATTAAAATCAATAACTGAAGATGGCGTTGCTAATGATTGATAGCTGTAACGCAAGATATCAGTGTCAAAATCTACGTTTGTTGTTGTGTAGGCATTATACGTTTCACTTCCAAAAGGCAAGTAATATTCTCCTGCTCCACTCCAAGGTATAATTCGAATATGATTTAATCCATTCGAACGTTCCTCAACAACCAAATAATTACTAAAAATCTCAATATCTTCTAGCAAAACGTCTTTTCTATGCGCCATCACATCTTTCCAATTTTCTTTTGCAGTAGCCTCCTCAGGCGTTTTCATCAACTTGAAATTGGTCGCCTTATCTTTATTGGTCAAAATGTAAAAAGAGTCTCCAAAATGAGAAATACTATATTCTAAACCACGAACTCTGGGTTGAAAAACTACAAATTCTTCGTCTGGAGTATCAGAATTAAGTATTCTATATTCAGTCGTTAATGTACTTCCTGAACCAATTACAATATATTTTTTTGATTTTTCTTTACTCACCGATACGTTGAAGGTATCGTCCTTTTCATTAAAAACTAAAACATCATCCACAGACTCTGAAGCTAATTTATGTTTGAAAACTTTATCAGATCGCAGGGTAACTTTGTCTTGTCTGGTATAAAAAATAGTTTTGTTATCGTTTGCCCAAACGGAGTTTCCGGTAGCGTTCTCAATCTTATCCGAAAGGATTTCTCCCGTTTCAAGATTTTTTATTTGTATCGTGTAAATTCTTCTCCCAACAATGTCTATTCCAAAACTTGCAAATTTATTATCTGGACTCACACTTAAACCTCCTAATTGAAAGTAAGAATGTCCTTTGGCCAACTCATTACAGTTAAATAAAATTTCTTCATTGGCAGAAAGACTTCCTTTTTTTCTAGAATAAATAGGGTAATCCTGTCCTTTCTCAAAACGAGTGATGTAGTAATAGCCATTATACAAATATGGAACGGACTGATCATCTTCCTTAATGCGGCCTTTCATTTCCTCAAACAATTCTTTTTGAAAATCTTTAGTATGTGCCGTCATAGCATCATAATACGTATTCTCTTTATTTAAATAATCGATAACTTCGGGATTTTCTCTGTCATTTAACCAGAAGTAATTATCAATTCTTGTTTCATTATGTTTTTCTAATGATTTCGGAATTATTTTAGCTACTGGAATTGGACTTTTATTTGACATCTGTTGTGCATTTGTATTGGTGAATGAAGATGCAAAAATAACACAAAGAGCAGTTATGACAAGTGAATTTTTCATGAATATTTTATTGAATATGACTATGCAATATACTAATTTTGTATTTCAATAAACGTAAAAAAATGAAAACATGGATTTAATGGGAATGATGGGTAAACTTAAAGAAACCCAACAAAAAATAGAAGATACTAAAAAACGTTTGGATACGGTACTTGTAGACGAGCAAAGCTCAGATGGTCTATTAAAAGTAATACTTACTGCTAATCGTTCTATTAAATCAATAACTATTGATGATTCTTTATTGGAAGACAAAGAACAATTAGAAGATTACCTAATTTTAGTTTTAAATAAAGCAATCGCTAAAGCTACGAAAGTAAATGAAGCTGAACTTGATGCTGTTGCAAAAATGGATATGCCTATGATCCCAGGAATGGACAATCTGTTTAAATAATTATGAATTATAAGTTTTGAATTATGAGTTTTAACAACTTGAAAAACTCATAATTCATAACTCATAACTTTTTAAACCAATTTTTGTAGTGTTTCTAAAACATAAGTGTGCATCACTTCTCTGTAATCAAGGTGCGTCACCATTCGTAGTTTACCGTGACCCATCGAGCTGATTGAAATGTTCTTTTGTTTTAAGACTTCAATTAAATTTTTTTCATTACAATTTGGTATCAAAGAAAAAATCAAAATATTTGTTTCTACGGGCTCTACTGATGCAACCCAAGTTAACGTTTTAAGTACCTCAGCAATTTCTTTAGCTCTTCTATGATCTTCGGCTAGTCGTTCTATATTGTTATCTAAAGCATAAATTCCGGCTGCAGCCAAATAACCCACTTGACGCATTCCGCCACCTAGTATTTTTCGAATACGTAACGCTCTGTGAATTGTAGCCTTATCTGCTAATAAAACCGAACCAATTGGCGCTCCTAGTCCTTTAGATAAACAAACAGAAATAGTATCGAATAATTTTCCAAATGCTTTTGGATCTTGCTTTTTAGCTACCAAAGCATTCCAAATTCGGGCACCATCCAAGTGGAATTTTAAATTATTAGCATCGCAAACCTGTTTTATTCTTTGCAAATCTTCCAGTTCATAACACGCACCACCCCCTTTATTTGTTGTGTTTTCTACACACACTAAACTTGTTAATGGACTGTGGTAAAACTCGGGATCATTAATTGCTCCCGCCACTTGCTCTGCAGTAATCATTCCGCGATTTCCATCTAATAAACAGCATGAAACACCACTATTAAATGAAGCTCCTCCGCCTTCATAATGATACACATGTGCGTATTTATCTGCTATCAATTGTTCCCCGGGTTGTGTATGTAACTTTATCGCAGTTTGATTGGCCATTGTTCCCGAAGGGAAAAAAAGTCCTGCCTCCATACCAAACATCGCAGCAACTTTAGCTTCAAGTTCAATAACGGTAGGATCTTGTTTGTAAACATCGTCTCCTACTACTGCTTTAAACATATATTGTAACATTTCGTTCGAAGGCTTAGTAATAGTATCGCTAATTAAATTTATTTCCATATCTATTTAGTATCAGAATGAACAATTTGAAAATTGTCTCTTAGTAAAATTTTTCTATTTTTGTGCCACAAATTTACATAATACCGTTTGTTAATTCAAACTAGTAGCGTTAAAACTGAACTAAATTTAGTACGCATCAGTATTTTGTAAAAATAGTAGAAATAGATCCTTTAAACTAATATAATTTTATGACAACTACCGAACAAATTAAAGGTATTGTAGAGCGCCTTGGTGCGTTGAGGAGGTATCTTTGACGTTGATGCCAAGCTAATTGAAATTTCGAACGAAGAAGAGAAAACTTTTGCACCCGATTTTTGGAACAATGCAAAAGAAGCTGAAATCATTGTAAAAAATCTTAGAAACAAGAAAAAATGGATAGAAGATTACAATAAGGCTGTCGAAATGACGGACGAATTGCAACTCGCCTATGATTTTTATAAAGAAGGAGAACTTACTGCCGAAGAATTAGACGAACAATATTCGATTACAGCCAATCATATTGAAGCGATTGAATTCAAAAATATGCTTTCGGACGAAGGTGATACTTTGAGTGCTGTTGTACAAATAACCGCTGGTGCTGGTGGAACCGAAAGTTGTGATTGGGCCGAAATGCTCATGCGTATGTACATGATGTGGGGCGAAAAATACGGCTACAAAATCAAAGAACTGAATTTCCAGAAAGGAGAAGCTGCGGGTATAAAAACCGTAACACTAGAATTTGAAGGCGATTATTCTTTTGGTTACTTGAAAGGTGAAAACGGTGTACATCGATTAGTTAGAATATCTCCTTTTGACAGTAATGCTAAGCGTCATACCTCTTTTGCATCCGTATATGTGTATCCGCTTGTAGATGACAGTATCGAAATTGACATAAATCCTGCTGATATCGAGATTACAACTTCGCGATCCAGTGGTGCGGGAGGACAAAATGTAAATAAAGTAGAAACTAAAGTACAATTGTTTCATAAACCAACCGGAATTCAAATACAATGTTCTGAAACACGTTCGCAACAAGATAACAGACAGCGTGCCATGCAAATGTTACGATCTCAGTTGTACGAAATTGAGTTAAAAAAGAAACAGGCTCAGCGCGCTGATATTGAAGCGGGCAAAATGAAAATTGAATGGGGATCGCAAATTAGAAATTATGTGATGCAACCCTATAAATTAGTAAAAGACGTCAGAACAGGATATGAAACCAGTAATGTAGATGGTGTTATGAATGGTGAAATTGATGAATTCTTGAAAGCCTATTTAATGATGATGGGACAAAAAGAAGAATAACATTTACATTATTTAGTGCAATAAAAAATAATTGCCAAACTCAAATTATGACGTAAAAACCTCTTTACCATTTTAAAATAATGCTAAAGAGGTTTTTCATTATTCAACAAATACATTATTCAATAGAATATTTTGTAAATAACTCTCATTAAATTGATTATCATTTAAATAATGCACTGCGGGAATTCTCAAAAAATTTAAATCCCCTTTATATTTCCTTTGTTCTTTAAAAAAATTACTTCAATTATTTTACTTGACATTTTAAGATCGATTTTCAGTGTGTTGGAAATTATTTCAATAAGTTTTTTTTCCTCTTCCTCTAAGACACCATCAGCCAACAATACTTCTAATGCAAGAGCAAAAAGCATATTTTTATCCTCTTCCTCAATGTGTACACAGCAAGCTGAAATGAACTTCAATTGCCCCAATTGTTTTTTTAAATCAAAAGATTTTAAAAAAAGTGGTACAAGGTCTACTCCAACAAACTTCTGTTTAGAATGGATTATTCTAGTCAATATTTTTGTTTCATTTGCTGTAATTTGTTTATCTGCCGAAATACAAGAATACAAAATTCCAAACCAAGCTTCAAGCTCAGTAGTTACTATACTACTGTTATTGTTATCATTAACTGAATTCATATTTTTTTTTTATAAAATTACTTCCTACTTATTCAAATTTCGCTAGCATTTACCATTAATTTATGATTTATTTCAAATGATGTATACTATATAGTGCTAAAAAAAATAGTACTTGAAGAGGTCTTCCATACTAAATGATCTCAGCCTAATATAAAATTTGGAATACAACACATTGAATTTTAAAAATTACACAAATGTATTTGTTTAGAAAATTTGACAATTACAGTTTTGAACTAATCAAACAAATTTACACATCGTTAAAATTAATTTTGATCATAGTTTTTATCTATTGAAATAAAAATAGCTATGGGTATTTTTTAGTAAATTCGTTTTTTGAAATTTTAAAATTAATCAAATATGGAAAATAACACAAAACCCACTCCCTACAATGTAAATGGCGAAAGCAAGTGCCCGTTTTCTGCCGGAGCAAATGCTCCAAAGCAAAGTGAGAGAAATGGTAAAACAAACCGCGACTGGTGGCCAAACCAATTAAAATTGAACATTTTGCGCCAAAACTCATTAGAATCAAATCCAATGGGAGCTCATTTTAATTATGCCGAAGAATTCAAATCAGTTGATTTAGCAGCATTAAAAAAAGAAATTACTGAGGTTATCACTACTTCTCAAGATTGGTGGCCCGCTGACTACGGTAGCTACGGACCCTTTTTCATTCGGTTAGCTTGGCACAGTGCAGGAACATATCGCATTGCAGATGGTCGCGGTGGATCAGGTTTCGGAACCCAACGTTTTGCGCCACTTAACAGTTGGCCAGACAACGCAAACTTAGATAAAGCACGTTTATTATTATGGCCAATCAAACAAAAATATGGTAACAAGGTTTCTTGGGCAGATTTAATGATTCTTGTTGGGAACTGCGCATTCGAATCTGCTGGTTTTGAAACTTTTGGTTTCGCAGGTGGTCGTGTAGATGTGTGGGAGCCTCAAGAAGATATTTATTGGGGACCTGAAAAAGAATGGTTGTCATTAAGCACAGAGCCACATAGCCGTTATTCTGGTGATCGCGAATTAGAAAATCCATTAGCTGCAGTTCAAATGGGATTAATTTATGTAAATCCAGAAGGTCCTGATGGAAATCCTGATCCTCTTTTGGCAGCTCGGGATATTAGAGAAACATTTGGCCGTATGGCTATGAATGATTATGAAACTGTAGCTTTGATCGCTGGAGGACACACCTTAGGTAAAACACACGGAGCAACTGATCCAAACAAATATATAGGAGCAGAACCAGCAGGTGCTTCAATCGAAGAACAAAGCCTTGGATGGAAAAACACTTATGGAACTGGAAACGGTGCAGATACAATTACAAGTGGACTTGAAGGAGCTTGGAGTACTACCCCAGTAACTTGGAGTCATAATTATTTCGAAAATCTATTTGGTTTTGAATGGGAATTGACTAAAAGTCCTGCAGGTGCGCACCAATTCAAACCTGTTGGAGATGCTGGTGCTGGAACCGTTCCTGATGCGCATGACCCAACGAAAACGCACCAACCTTTCATGCTGGTGACTGATTTATCCTTGAGAATAGATCCTGAATATGAAAAGATATCAAGACACTTTTTAGCCAATCCAGCAGAGTTTAATGATGCTTTTGCAAGAGCTTGGTTCAAACTTACACATCGAGATATGGGGCCAAAAGTACGCTATTTAGGTGCTGAAGTTCCTGCTGAAGAACTGATTTGGCAAGATCCTGTTCCCGCGGTTAACCACGTGTTAATTGATGAACAAGATGCTGCCCAATTAAAATCAAGAATTCTTACTTCGGGATTAACAGTGTCTGAATTGGTGAGCACTGCTTGGGCTTCGGCTTCTACCTACCGTGGATCTGACAAACGTGGTGGTGCGAACGGAGCTCGTATTCGTTTAGAACCTCAAAAAGATTGGAAAGTGAATAATCCAGCGCAGTTAGAACGCGTGTTAAGTATTTTAGAAAATATTAAAAATGAGTTTAATAGTGCACAAGCTAGTGATAAACAGGTGTCTATCGCTGACTTGGTAGTCTTAGGAGGTAACGCAGGTATTGAAAAAGCAGCTGCAAATGCTGGTCAATTTGTTACTGTTCCTTTTTCTCCAGGACGCACGGATGCATCGCAAGAACAAACAGATGTGGAATCATTTGCGGTTCTTGAACCGCAAGCAGATGGATTCCGAAATTTTGTAAAAACAAAATATACCGTTTCTGCCGAAGAAATGTTAGTAGACAAAGCACAATTATTAACCTTAACAGCTCCAGAAATGACAGTTCTAGTAGGTGGTATGCGTGTATTGAATACCAACTTTGATCAGTCTCAAAATGGAGTTTTTACCAAACGTACTGAAGCGCTTACGAATGATTTCTTTGTAAACTTACTTGATTTAGGAACAACTTGGAAAGCAGTATCTGAATCTGATGATGCCTTTATAGGAAGTGATCGCAGGGCTGGAGGAATCAAATGGGTTGGAACTCGTGTTGACTTAATTTTTGGATCCAATTCAGAGTTAAGAGCACTCGCTGAGGTTTACGGATACAGTACCAGTCAAGAAAAATTCGTGCATGACTTTATTGCTGCATGGACTAAAGTAATGAATCTCGATCGTTTTGATCTGAAATAATTTTTGGTTTTAATTTGTTCAAAAGGGTGGTCTGGAAACAGGTCGCCTTTTTTATTAATTATCGATTACTGAATTAGTGTTCTTGTATTACAGAATTATACTAGAACCACATTCAAAATAGATACAATATTCTATTATTTTTAAACAATTGTATTTGAAAATTGCGATGGAAACCTATAAAATTAAAAACAGCACCAAAAACGCTTTTGGTGCTGTTTAATTTATCAATTTTTGTCTAATAATTTGTATCGATTATTTAGGACTAGTCATTACAATTTGTTAAAATATGTAATCTGTATTAATGAAATTTGATTCTTTGCTATTTAACAACGCTTGTAAAATTTCATTATTGTAGTCGTTATCCTTTGAAGCAACAAAGGTTCTAATGGAAAACGAACGCAAGGCATCGTGAATACTTAGCGTACCTACAGCGGAGTCCTTTCTTCCTGTAAATGGCAGAACATCGGGACCACGTTGACAAGAACTATTTAAATTAACGCGACAAACTAAGTTAATTAGCATATCGATAAGTGGTGCAATCGTTTTAATATCCTTACCAAACAAACTTACTTGCTGACCGTAATTTGACTCAGCCATGTCGTTGAGAGGTTCTTGAATTTCCTTAAAAGGAATAATTGGTACTACAGGTCCAAATTGTTCTTCATGATACACTCTCATTTCCTTGTTTACAGGATATAAAACTGCTGGAAATATGTAGTTAGGAGTGTGATGTCCGCCTTTTTCATTGATTATAGAAGCCCCTTTATTAATGGCATCATCTATCAAATCTTGAATGTATTTCGGTTTTTCCTTTTCCGGTAAGGGAGTAAGAAACGCTGATTTATCCCAAGGATTTCCAAAAATAAGAGCATCAACTTTGGCTGTAAAACGCCTATTGAACTCCTCTACAATAGATTCATGTACATACAAAACTTTCAATGCAGTACAACGCTGCCCATTGAAGGATAATGAACCCGCTATACATTCTTGAATGGCCAAGTCTAAATCAGCATCAGGAAGTACGATCGCAGGATTTTTGGCTTCTAAGCCTAAAATTAAACGCAATCTATTTTTATTAGGATGTTGATCTTGTAATGCAATTGCTGATTTACTGTTACCTATGAGAGCTAAAATATCAACTTTTCCAGATTTCATTATTGGTGATGCAACGTCACGACCACGACCATAAACGATATTGATTACTCCTTTTGGAAAACTACTTCTAAAAGCTTCTAACAGTGGAGAAAGCAATAAAACTCCATGCTTAGCTGGTTTGAAGATTACTGGATTACCCATTATTAAAGCTGGAATCAGCAATGTAAAAGTTTCATTTAATGGATAATTATAAGGACCAAGACACAATACAACTCCAAGTGGACTTCTACGAACCATAGCATTTATTCCTTGTACTCGAGAAAAATGTGCGCTACGTGTATTCAATTCCTTTAAACTGGCTATCGTATCATAAATGTATTCTACAGTTCTGTCAAATTCCTTTTCTGAATCGCCTAGTGATTTTCCTATTTCCCACATCAATAATTTGACAACATCTTGACGAGTGGCTTTCATTTGCTTGACAAAATTCTCAACACATTTTATTCGATCGGTCACTTTCATAGTAGGCCACAATCCCTGACCATTATTAAATGCAGCGCTTGCTGATAGAACTACCTCAGCTGCTTCAGCTTCACCCATTAATGGAACAGAACCTAATATAGTTGGTGCATATTCTGCTGTAGAAGATATCGTTGAAAAAACTGCTGTGGTTTGACCCGTCCATTTTTTTAATTCACCATCTACTAAATACGTATCTTGATTTAATAATGTATTAATTTGAAATTCTTCTGGTATAGTATTCATACAAAAATTGATTAAGTATTACATTTGATTTTTAAATAAACGAAAAGTACAGGTCAAAATGATTTAGGGAGTAACTACTTCTCCCTCCCATTCTAATATACCTCCAACTAAATTGTAAGCATTTTTAAAACCCAGTTCATTCATGATTTCGCAGGCTTTTGCACTTCGCATTCCAGAACGACAATACACATAATAGTTCTTTGTTTTGTCTAATGACTCTATTTCGGTTACAAAATCTTGCCCCAAATGAATATCGATATTTATAGCATTGGCTATACTTCCTTCGTTAAATTCTCCTTCGGTTCTGACGTCTAGGATGACTGCATTTTCATCTGCTTCAAACTGAGAAACCCAATCTTCTTGTGCTAAATTCATAGTGTTGTTTTTTGTAAAAATACAATGTTTTTGCCAAATAATAAACTCATCAATTGTTAATTAGAGATTATTATTAAGAAAAAAAAATCGCAAATCAATAACAATCAAAAATGTATAATTAAAGCTTCTGTTTTTGCGAAAAATAATCTACAAAACCTATAGGAATTATATAAATAAAACAAAGATAATGAAGGACTTAAATCTATTTTTTCAATAAAAATTTCGCTTATATTTTGATATATTTAAACTACATTTACGAGTTAATCTGCAAAAAAACAACTACCCGTTAATTAAATTATGATAGAATATTTAGGTTATTTTGCTTCAATTATTGTAGGACTATCCTTAGGATTAATAGGGGGTGGAGGATCGATACTTACTATTCCTATTCTGGTGTATCTTTTTGATATAGATCCTGAAACTGCCACTAGTTATTCGCTTTTTATCGTAGGAATTACCTCTTTATTTGGGTGTGTTAGCCACTACAAAATGGGTAATCTTAAAATTAAATCGGCAGTATACTTTGCAGTGCCCTCTGTTTTTTCAATATTAATCATTCGAGAGGTCATTTTTCCAAAAATAGCAGCCACACTTTTCTCTATCGCTTCTTACCAAGTTTCCAAAAGTTTTCTAATCATGATTGTTTTCTCATTCCTCATGATAGCCGCAGCCATTGCTATGATTCGAAATAAAAAAACGATCCCAAACCCAACAAAAACAAATTACACGCAACTAGGCATAATAGGATTTCTAGTTGGGATAGTAACTGGATTTCTAGGTGCTGGTGGTGGATTTTTAATCATTCCTGCTTTACTATTTTTTGCAAATTTACCTATGAAACAGGCCGTTGGCACATCATTATTGATCATCTTTATAAATTCTAGTATTGGTTTTGGAGGTGATTTGTATATTGGCACCCCTATTAATTATTCGTTTCTACTAATTATTTCGGGTATGGCCTTTATCGGAATGCTGATTGGCATTCAACTTTCAAAAAAAATAGATGGAGTAAAGCTAAAACCAATTTTTGGTTGGTTTGTATTAGTAATGGGCATTTATATCATTACAAAGGAAATTTTATTCACTTAAAATCTTTAAATAAAATTATAACTGTTTATCCATAAAAACAGAAGTAAATTTGTACTGTAAATAAAATACTATCATGAAAATTGAACAAATATATACAGGATGTTTAGCACAAGGTGCCTACTACATTACTTCAAATGGTGAAGCAGCTATCATTGATCCATTACGTGAAACCCAACCTTATCTGGAGCTATTAAAAAGAGATTCGGTTCAACTAAAGTACATCTTCGAAACCCATGTTCATGCTGATTTTGTCTCTGGACACGTTGATTTAAGCCGAGAAACTGGTGCGCCGATTGTTTTTGGTCCAAATGCACTTTGCGAATTTGACTGCATTACTGCAACAGATTGGCAGGAATTTACCATTGGAAACATCAAAATAAAAGTGTTGTACACTCCGGGACACACCATGGAAAGTTCAACTTATTTGCTAATTGACGAAAACGGAAAAGATCATGCCATTTTCTCTGGTGACACCTTATTCATTGGTGATGTAGGAAGACCCGATTTAGCACAAAAAGCAACACACATGACACAAGAGCAATTAGCCGGAATTTTATTTCATTCCTTACGAGACAAAATTATGACGCTGGCAGATGATGTTATTATTTATCCAGCGCATGGTGCGGGAAGTGCTTGTGGTAAAAATATGAGTAAGGAAACTGTATCTACAATTGGAAATCAAAAAGCAACAAATTATGCCTTGCGAGCTGACATGAACGAAGCCGAATTCATTCAAGAAGTAACCGATGGTTTGTTGCCTCCTCCAGCCTACTTTGGTATGAATGTGGCTCTGAATAAAAAAGGGTATGACCGTTTTGAAAACGTCCTACATGTAGGGATGCGGACTTTGGCTGTAGCGGAATTTGAAGTGGCTGCAGAAGAAATAAGTGCTTTGATATTAGATACTAGAAAAAACGGAATATTTGCTAAAGGATTTATTCCTCAATCCATTAATATTGGTATTGATGGTGATTTTGCACCATGGGTAGGTTCTTTAATTGCCAACGTAAAACAACCAATTTTAATTGTTTGTGAATTGGGACAAGAGGAAGAAACCGTTACACGATTAAGTCGTGTGGGTTTTGATAATTTAATTGGTCATTTAGCAGGAGGTTTTGATGCTTGGGCAAAAGCTGGAAAAAAGTTTGATACCGTAAATAGAATTTCAGCGGAGCAATTTGCAACAGATGTAAAAATCGGTGAAAGCAAAATAATAGATATTCGCAAAGAAACAGAGTATAGCGCAGAACATATTGAGGATTCCTACAGCAAACCACTCGCCGCAATCAACGACTGGGTGAAAGACATCAATCCGAAAGAACATTTTTATTTACACTGCGCTGGTGGATACCGCAGCATTATTGCCGCTTCTATTCTAGAGGCTCGAGGTTTTAGAAACTTTACGGAAATTGATGGTGGTTTCAATGCTATTGCAAAAACAAATGTACCAAAAACAGATTTTGTTTGTCAAAGTAAAGTTTTGAAATAATAGCAATTTTAATGGCAATTTCAAAAAAATCAAATTATGGAAGATATAAAATGTTGTGCAGTTTCCTGTGATAAATTACTTGACGCATCTTATTGGGAATCGCAATACGAAGCCAAAAAAACCGGATGGGATTTAGGTACAGTATCGCCGCCTATAAAAGCGCACATAGATACTCTTGTAAAACAAAACGTCCGTATTTTAATTCCTGGTTGTGGTAACAGTTATGAAGCTGAATATCTTATAAAAAAAGGATTTACCAATATTACGGTACTTGACATCGCACCTACACTAGTTGCTCTTTTGCAAGAAAAGTTCAAAAATAAACCTGAGATTCAAGTAATTCTTGGAGACTTTTTTGAACATCAAGGGGAATATGATTTAATTCTCGAGCAAACTTTTTTCTGTGCTTTGCCTCCTACTTTACGACAAAAGTACGTCCTGAAAATGCACCAACTTTTGGCAAAAGACGGAATTCTAGCAGGGTTATTGTTTGATCGTTATTTTGAATCTGGACCTCCTTTTGGCGGAAGCCAAACCGAATACAAACTACTCTTTAAAGACGCATTTGATACTATCAAAATGGAAACAGCATACAATTCAATTGCACCAAGAGCTAACTCTGAGTTGTTTTTCGAACTAATAAAAAAGTGAAATAGTTAAACAACTATTCACCAGCAGCATGTTTTTTACTTTTCAATAAATAGTATTACTCTTTTTGTAACCATTTATAGAGTACTTTTTCTAGATCAGATTGAATTATCGGTTTTGGCAAATAATCATCCATACCTGCTTCAAAACATTTTTCTTTATCCCCAACCATAATTCCTGCAGTTATGGCAATTATAGGAATATTCTTTGCATCTTCAAACTGTCTGATTTCATCGGTAGCTTCATATCCATTTTTATTAGGCATCTGAATGTCCATCAAAATCACATCTGGCTTTTCTTTACTGTAAATTTCAACTGCTTCATTACCATCCTTAGCCTCAAAAATGGTGCAATTAGTAATAATTCTTTTGATAAGAGTTTTAGCTAAAAGCATATTAATTTTATTGTCTTCGACTAATAATACTTTGATATCAGTCAAAATATTCTCCGCATCCATTGTGTTTACTTGAGATGTTTGAGAAGATGGAATACTTGTCTTTTTTTTAGGATTCGACTTTTTGACTTTTATAATAAAGTAGAAATCACTTCCGTCACCATATTTGCTGATAAGCTCTAATTTACTATCCATTAATGCCAACAACTGGTTTGAAATAGCAAGTCCTAATCCCGTACCACCAAATTTTCTATTCGTAGAATTGTCCTCTTGAACAAAAGAATTGAATATTTTTTCATTGTTATCTACTTTTATTCCAATTCCAGTATCTTTTACAGAAAATTTTATGGTTGCCTCATTTTTATTCAAAGGAAGAAAGGCATTGATGTCCAAGCGAATTTCTCCCAAATGGGTAAATTTAATAGCATTACTCAATAAATTCATTAATATTTGTTTCAATCGAACAGGGTCGGCTTGAATATACTGCGGAATAGTACTATCAATGTGAAGAATTAATGTTAAGTTTTTCTTGGTGGCTTGAAATTTAAACAGATTAATAACCTGATTGGTTAATTTGTAAAGGTTTACTTTTTCAATATCCAATTCTAATTTACCCGATTCAATTTTGGAGAAATCTAAAACATCGTTTACAATTTCCATCAATGATGTCGCTGATTCATTAATAGTAGTCATGTATTCTGCTTGATCTTTTTTAAGATTAGACTTCATCAACAAATGCGTAAAGCCAATAATCCCGTTTAATGGAGTACGTATTTCATGACTCATATTTGCTAGAAAATCTGTCTTAGCTTTATTGGCACTTTCTGCTTGTTTTTTGGCATTTATAAGTTCCATTTCCATTACTTTTTGTTCTGTAATATCCATAAAACTAATTACAATTTCAGTAATTTTACCCTCAAGGTTTAATTCAGGATAACCATTTACTAACAACCAAACAGTGTCGTCAAGAGTGGAACGATGTACTCCTGCAGTAAAATTTTTAATCGCTTGTTTCGTAGTTACAATTTGGTTTACTGGATAGTTTTCGAAAGTCATAATGGAACTATCTTCATTCAAAAATTTCCATGTTGGATCGATGGCCGTTAGGCCTTTCATTTGATCATCAGTTAACCCTAATAATTCTGATGCTTTATTATTGTTGACAATTATTCTTGTATCAGGCGCATGAACTACTATACCTGCATCTAGGTTATTTAGTAAACCTCTATATCTTTCTTCACTTTTAAAGAGCGCAGAGTCTGCTTCTTTGGATTTAGTTATATCACGGCATAAGCAAATAAAATGCATAATATCATCTTGGCTATCCAGCATAGGAGCTATAGAAAGTTCAAACCAATGTATTCCTGTTGCTAGTTGCAAAGCATACTGTCTACCTCCAGAATATCCCTCAAGAGCGGCCTCCTCTATTGCTTCCAAAATAATACTTGAAACTTCTTCTGGTAAGATCTCGGAAAATTTTTTTCCTATAAAAAATTCCGGCGGAATCGCTAAAAGATCAGTGCGTCGAGAGTGATAATTATAAATTTTACCTGTTAAATCAAACTCAAACAACAAATCAGGCATGGCGCCAAGTATGGCCTCCATCTTTTTATGCATTTTTATAAACTCCTCGTTTATTCTTTTTCGCTCTGTTATGTCTCTTACAATAGCTACAATTCGCCCATCTGCAATCATTTTTGCTGTTATTTCGGTGGCAATAACGGAACCGTTTTTATCAATCATAGTCCTTTCGAGCAATGTTTGCTCCCCATCCAACAATTCTTTGTACATAATAGGTCTTGAAGCAAGTTCCTCATCTGTGTATAAAGCTCTGATATTTTTGTTACAAAGTTCCTCTTTAGTATAGCCCAACATCTTGCAGGCACTTTCATTTACTTCCAGAAAATCGCCATTAATATCATTTATAAAAATTGCATCAGAGGCCTGCTCAATGAGACTTCTATATTTATCTTCACTATTAATTAATTGATTTTTAATATTTTTTAGTTCGGTGATTTCAATCATTGCTCCATTCAAACGAATGGCTTTTCCATGTTCATCTCGAGATATGATAGTTCTATCATAAAATATTCCGTAGGTACCGTCTGCTTTTAGAAAACGAAATTCATCCAACCAAAAATTTGAAGATCCATTATAGGCATCTTCTAAATTTTTTATAACACGTTCCCTATCATCAGGATGCAACCTAGACCGCCATATCAGAACATTGTTTTCCCCACTAGGCAAAATGCTGCCAAAACCTAAAAGATCAACAAATACCTTGTTATTCCAACATTCGCCACTGATTAAATCCACTTCAAAAACAGCATCATTAGTGGCTGCCGAAATCATTTCAAATCTTTCGTTAGCAATTTTTATTTTTTCTTCTGCTTTTTTTCGATCTGTAAGATCCAATCCCATTCCTAAAAGGCATTTTTTTCCTTCATAATCAAAAATATGAGAGTTAATATAATAAGGAATTTTATTTCTATTTTTTGTATACAATTCAACTTCAATTCCTGCGGATTTTTCTTCAAAAACTGTTTTCAATCTTGTTTTAATTACCTCTTTAAAATCAGTATCATAAAAATCAATTGCTTCCATTTGAGCAATTTCTTTAGCACTATAACCGCTTACGCGCTCAAAATTTTTATTCCATTTTACAAAATGTCCAGAAGCATCATAGAGATAAAAAACACCTGGAAGATTATTAATAATTGTTTCTGATAATTTTTTTTCTCTCAAAATAGTTGCCTCAGCAATTTTGCGATCAGTTATATCTGTAATGGTACCAATATATCCTACAATCTCATTTTTGGTGTTTATTTCAGGTATAGCTTGACCCATCACCCAAGCCACAGATCCATCGGGACGGATGAATCGATATTCTGAAAATGATGTTTCTTGACTATCTGATGCTTTATTCCAGCCGTCCATTAACGCTTTTTTATCGTCTTCATGAATTGCCTTAACCCAACCATTGCCTAAAGCTTCTTCAAATAACAAGCCTGAAATTTGAGACCAGTAGGGATTTACATAAGTTGTACTGCCTGCTGCATCAGTACGAAAAATACCTACAGGACAAACTTGGGTTAAGGTATGGTACCGCTGCTCACTCTCCACTATTGCTTCCTCTGCTTTTTTACGAAGGATTTCTTTCTCCAAAATTTCAAGCGCAAAAGCTACATCGCCAGTAGCTTCTACTAATAATGCAATTTCTTCACTATCAAAAAAGTCTTTTTCAGAAGAGTAAAAAGTAAAAATCCCTACAACCTTATCGAATTTTTTTATTGGAACTGTCATTAATGATTTGTAGTCTCGATTTAATGCCTCTTTTTTCCAAGGACGCATTATTTCATCATTTTCAATATCATTACAAACAACATATTTTTTGTTTTTTATGGCTGTAGCACCAGGACCTCTTCCTTGCGGTGTACTAGCATCTTTGGTAATGGTTTTGATATTAGTAAGATAGCCTCGATTTTCTCCGGCAACCATTACAGGATCTATATTTTTAGTTTCTTCATTGAAAATACCAAACCAGGACATTTTAAATTTTCCAACTTCAACAGCAATGGAGCAGGCCTCTCTAAAAAGACTTTCCTCATCAGTAACACGAACAATCATTTGGTTCATTTGACTAATAAAGGAATAAAGGCGATTTGCCTTAATAATTTTTGTTTCTGCTTTTTTATTTTCTGTAATGTCCTTGACGAATCCTAAAAATCTAAAATCAGAAAGTTTTACCATATCAATAAAACAAAATATTACTGAACCATTTTTATGAATGATTTTTTTCTCACTTCTCAAAGCTCCTGTTTCCCTCAAAGACTGAAAATTTTGTAGTGTATTTGACGTAAAATCAGGTGCAGATAAATCCCCAAATTTCTTTTCTAAGAGTTCTGCTTTTGAATAACCCGTTAGGTCACAAGCCGCTTGATTTACCTCAATATAATTTCGATCTTCGTCAAATACAAAAACTCCGTCTGGCGCATTTTCAATGTATTGTTTAAACTTAGTATCACTTTCTTGCTCAATAACTTGTAACTTATACTCAAGTACAGCATTTTCTGAATCAATTATTTCTTGTTCTATTCTTTTTTTATCTGAAATGTCCTGCATATTGCCTTGCAAGGCATAAACGTTCCCCTCTGTATCAATTAAAGGTTTAACAATAGCATGTAGCCATTTACAACTCTTAGATGATAAAGTGACTTGTTGAATCACTTCAAACTCTTTTTTATCGCTAATGGCTTGATAAACTTTGTTTAGGAAAAAGGAAGGATCTTCTTTTGAAAAAATGTTTAAAAATTCTTGATATAAATTTTGGCTAGGTTTAGCCTCAATTTCATAAATCGAATAAAGCTCTTTTGACCAAATCATTTTATTGTTACTAAGATCAATTTCCCAGCTACCCAGTTTTGCTATTTTTTGGGCATCATTTAATAATCTTTCACTTTTAAGTATCTCTTCT
Organism: Flavobacterium sp. DT2-2; assembly: GCA_051990185.1. Lineage (GTDB taxonomy): Bacteria > Bacteroidota > Bacteroidia > Flavobacteriales > Flavobacteriaceae > Flavobacterium. The sequence continues at coordinate 60,139 of JAFCUE010000003.1, forward strand.
TGTGCCAGAATAAGATTTGTAATGTTTCTACCAATTCCATGAACTATTTCCTCCGTTGGGGATGCAGTTAACGTCCATAAAATGGTTACAATGACTTGATCTTTATTTAAGAATCGGTTTTTAAAATTGATGGATGATTTATTTTGAGATAACAAATGGAACTCATTTGCAGTTATTTCATGATCCTCAGGATGAATAAACGAAAAAATAGATTTGGATAAAATTTCCGATTCAGAGTACTCTAAAATTCTTAAAAAAGAAGAATTAATTTTTTTTAAATAGCCATCAAATCCACAAACGAACATACAATCCTGAGATCCTTGCAGCAAGGATTCAAGGGTATTAGGCAACTCTATTTTGTTCTTTAATTGATTTATCTCTAATTCTTGGTTTTGAATAGTAAGAAGTAAATCAGTATAGGTTGGTTGAGCTTCTTTCATGTTAAAATATCTAAGAAAACATAAATATAATAAATAATAATTAACAATAATATTAATATAAAGACAACATTATAGTACGGTACTAAAACTGATTCCTTTCTTTTTTAGGAAAAATGGTACTGTGTACTGGTAATTTAAATGAAATAATGCCAATTAGAAAAAATTAAAAAGCGAACACAAATAGATAATTCTTGGTTTTAATGTAGTCACAAGAATACTGAAACTATAATCGGCTTAGTTTTTGCAAATAGTAAATTGCTAGTTAAAACATGAATTTTCACTGCTAAAAAACAAAATAATAAATGGGTACACTTTGACAAAATTTAATTAACAAAAAAATAATCTACATTTGTATATACAATAATAAAATGTGTTACATTTGTATCGACAAATTATGTAATAACTAGTTATGAAAATTGAAGAAATTTTAAAATCAACTGTACCAATGGATAACTCCAAAAAAGTTATTTTAAATATTATGTATACTCAAAGCGTCATTACAGAAAATTTTAATGACGTCTTAAAACCTTACGAGATTTCGGGAGAACAATACAATGTATTGCGAATATTAAGAGGCCAAAAAGGAAACCCTGCAAACATGTGCGTCATACAAGAACGAATGTTAGCTAAAACAAGTAATACGACGCGATTAGTCGATAAATTGTTGCTTAAAGAGTATGTCACTCGAAAAGTCTGCCCGGAAAACAGGCGGAAAATTGAAGTGTTAATCACTCAAAAAGGATTAGATGTACTGACGGATTTAGATCCAAAAGTAATCGCTCATGAACGCTTTTTTTTCCAAAATTTAAATACCGACGAAATCATTCAATTGAACCAATTATTAGAAAAATTTAGAAATCAATAAAAATCAAATACACATGAACGCATTTTTAGAAAATCAAAACTGGAGATATGCTACGAAAAAATTCGATGCTACCAAAAAAATAACAACTGAAGATTTAGATATTTTGAAAGAGGCGATACGCTTGAGTTCTTCTTCCTATGGATTGCAACCGTACAAAGTGATTCTTGTTGAAGATCCTGAATTAAGAGCAAAAATACAGCCATCAGCTTGGGGACAATCCCAAATTGTTGAGGCATCACACTTAATCGTTTTTGCAAATGAAATTAATTTTGGTACAACAGGGATTGATGATTACATCAAAAACGCAAGCGAAACAAGAGCAATTCCAGCTGAAAGCCTACAAGGCTATGCAGATTTCATGAAAGCAAATATTACAGCACTTTCTGAAGATACTCGAAATAACTGGACGGCGAAACAAACCTATTTAGCTTTAGGAAACTTACTAAACGCTGCCGCAGAACTTAAAATAGATGTAACACCAATGGAAGGTTTTGTACCTGCCGAAGTGAATGAAATTTTAGGACTTGAAGCATTAGGCTTAAATGCCACATTGATCGCCACGCTTGGTTACAGACATGAAGAGGATGCAACTCAATACTATAAAAAAGTTAGGAAATCAAACGAAGACTTATTCATAACATTATAATTAGTAATCAAATTCAAAAAAAAAAAGACATGAAAAATTTAAAATCAATTGCATTAGCATTAGTAGTAGTTTTATCTACAGTTTCCGTAAGCGGTCAAACTAAAAAAGTAGATGCTTCAAAAAGTACCATCAACTGGGTTGGGAAAAAAGTAACAGGATCTCATGAAGGTACAATCAATCTTAAAGAAGGTGCTTTAGTATTCAAAGGAAAAAAATTAGTAGGTGGTACATTCGAAGTAGATATGACATCTATGACCGTTACTGACTTAAAAGCAGGTCAAGGGAAAGAAAAATTGGAAGGTCACTTGAAAGCAGATGACTTTTTTGGTACTGAAAAGTTTCCATCATCTACATTAGTATTCAAAAATGTAGTTGCTAAATCACCAAACTTGTATAAAGTAATAGCTAATTTAACCATCAAAGGAATTACTAAACCAGTAACTTTTGATTTAGCAACAACGGCTAATGCAGCTAATGCTAATGTAGTAGTAGACAGAACTAAATATAAAATTGAATACAATTCACCAAGTATCTTTAGCGCTGTAGGCGACAAGGCTATAAATGATAATTTCAACTTAGCAATTGCTCTGAAATACTAATTGCAGTTTAAATACCATTATCAACCCTATCAAGAAATTGATAGGGTTTTTTTTGATCATTTCACAAAAATAGGAATGATTACTTTGTTATTAACAGATCCAAAATAGGTACGTAAACGAGTACTATTTCACTTCATATATATAAAATAATCGAATTAGCACAATCATTAAATTATAATGGCATAAACATAACATCAGTAGGATATTCGTAATAAACTCATAATATTAGGTAGAAAGTAACTTAACAGTTCGCATGTACTTTTGGTTATATAAAATTTCCAAATCAAAAATAAGAACTCAAACTACAAAAATCAATATCATGAAACTAAAACTGACTTTACTTTTATTACTTTTTTGTGCATGTGTAAATGCGCAACAACTCAAAGGAATTATTGGACAAGATAACTGGATTAACAATTGGACAAATTTTAAACCCGCAACTACAGAGTACAATGAGGCAACAACCATACTTACAGGAATAATAAGTAGCGATATGGTTTTAAAACGCACAAATACCTATGTAATGATAGGTGTGGTATATGTTACTAATAAAGCTACGCTGACAATTGAGGCCGGAACCGTAATTAGAGGAGATAAAGAAACCTGCGGAACACTAGTAATTACTATGGGTTCTAAAATAATGGCCGAAGGCAATGAAACTGCTCCAATTGTTTTTACTTCAAATAACGCCGCTTTATCAAGAAAACCCGGCGATTGGGGCGGAATTGTCATTCTTGGTGATGCACCCATTAATAGAATTGGCGGTATCGGTTTTTTAGACTTTAATTTAAATCCAGAGGTAAGCTATTATGGTGGAGCAAATGAAGAGGATAATTCAGGAATTTTAAAATTTGTCCGAATTGAATATTCTGGCAGAAAACTTAAAGAACAAAAAGAACTTAATGGTTTGTCTCTTGCTGGTGTGGGGAATAAAACCAAACTTGAAAATATACAAATTAGTTTTTCTAATGACGATTCTTTTGAATGTTATGGTGGTAAAACAACTTTAAGCAACATTATATCCTACCGATCAACTGATGATGATTTTGATTTTACTCAAGGAGCACAAGCTAAAATCACTAATAGTATTGCTATTAGAGATCCATTTTCATCGGATGTAGCAGGTTCTAGATGCTTTGAGATAGACAATTATGATAAAATAGAAAACTGCGATTTTACTAAAAAATCCACACACATCACTGCTAATAACATGACCCTACTTAATACCCAAGAAAACAATCAAGGCCTTGTAAAAGAAGCTATATACATTAAAGACAAATGTTTTTTAACTATTGATAATAGTGTTATTCATGGTTTTTCGGCTTTTGCTGTTTTAGATTCAAAGATTGGTTACAGTAGTGAAAACCTAAACCGAATCAGTTTTAGAGGTGTAATTATCAATAATTGTACTGATAAAATTATTAGTGAGGTAGTCGCAAACAACATCGAAATTGCAAATTGGTACAGCAATGCATCCTATGCTTTAGAATACATTACTATCCCAGCATTAGACTTTTTCATTCAACCATCGTTAAAAAAAGCGCCCGATTTTCGTTTAAGATTTTACACTAATTTAGCCAGTAAGTAATTAATTTTAAATTTAATGCTCAAAAAAGTGCAGCTTTTACACATTTAACAAATTTTAGCTTAAAGTTTATTTAATTTTATTTTAAAAAGTTTATTAATTGAATTTTCATTTATATATTTGCAACAAGAAATTAAACAATGAATACAATTTTAAACAATACTTGGTGGTGGAACAATTTACGTCAGTCGTCGTGAACTAAGCTCCTATAGTATAAATTTAAACTATAAATATAAAAGGCTTGTCATCACGACAAGCCTTTTTTTTTGTCGGTACATAAGCGTAAAACTAAACATTAAAAAAATAGCAATTGAAATCATTTACATTACATACCCATTACAAGCAAATCTTAGCTGATACGATCACTCCAGTGAGTGTGTATTTCAAGATTCGGGATAAATTCCCAAATAGTCTTTTGCTGGAAAGCAGTGATTATCATGGCAATGACAACAGTTTCTCGTATATCTGTTGCAATCCTATAGCTTCTATCAAAATTGAAAATGAAGTAATTCATAAAACATTCCCTGATGGAACCAATGAAAAAATTGTCATTGACGTTACAACTGATATTCCAGCTTTGATTCAAGAATTTTCAGAACAATTCAAATCCGAAAAAAACAAATTTAAATTCATCAACAATGGATTATTTGGTTACATTTCTTATGATGCCGTTCGCTATTTTGAGAAAGTAACTATTGCAAAAAAAGAAAACAGCAACACCATTCCTGATGTGTATTATGCCGTATATCAAAACATCATTGCCATCAACCACTTCAAAAACGAAGCGTATATTTTCTGCCACAGCTTAGACGGTAAAAATAACAATTCAGAAATCGAGCAATTATTACAATCTAGGAATATTGCTTCCTATAAATTCTCGAAAGAAGGAGAAGGATTTTCTAATTTAACAGATGATGAATTCAAACATAATGTGGCTTTAGCTAAAAAACATTGTTTTCGTGGTGATGTATTTCAATTGGTTTTATCACGAAGGTTTACCCAAAGTTTTAAAGGAGATGAATTTAATGTGTACCGTGCATTGCGAAGCATCAATCCATCGCCGTATTTATTCTTTTTTGATTATGGTGATTTCAAAATCTTTGGCTCTTCGCCAGAAGCGCAAATTATTGTAAAAGATCGTAAGGCCGAAATTCACCCAATAGCAGGAACTTTCAAGCGAACGGGTGACGATGAAAAAGACGCTGATCTTGCTAAACAATTATCCGAAGACCAGAAAGAAAATAGTGAACATGTTATGCTTGTTGACTTAGCACGAAATGACTTAAGCCGAAATGGACATGATGTACAAGTAGAAAAATATAGAGAAGTACAATTCTTCTCGCATGTGATTCACTTGGTTTCAAAAGTAACGGCCTATTTACATGAAAAAGCTACAACCATGCAAGTTGTTGCTGATACCTTTCCAGCAGGGACTTTGAGTGGCGCACCAAAACACAGAGCCATGCAATTGATAGAGGAATACGAAAAAACCAATCGTAATTTTTATGGTGGAGCTATTGGTTTCATGGATTTTGAAGGTAACTTTAACCACGCTATAATGATCCGAACTTTCCTAAGTAAAAACCACCAATTACATTGTCAAGCTGGTGCAGGAATAGTAGCTGGTTCTGATGAAGAAAATGAAATGCAGGAAGTATATAACAAACTAAGGGCGTTGAATGCAGCGTTGGATTTAGCAGAGACGATATAGAAAACTAATTTAAAGATTTAATAATTTAAGAATTTAAAGATTGTCTAAATGCAGAATTTTTCAATCTTTAAATCTTTCAATTTTTCAATAATAAAAATGAAAAAAATACTAGTCATAGACAATTACGATAGTTTTACGTACAATTTAGTGCATTACCTAGAAGATTTGAATTGTGAGGTTACTGTTTACAGGAACGACGAATTCGAAATGGATGAAATAGCCCATTTTGATAAAATACTACTTTCTCCAGGCCCTGGAATTCCAGAAGAAGCGGGCTTGCTAAAAGAAGTCATTAAAAAATATGGTGCTACTAAAAGTATTTTAGGTGTTTGCTTAGGACAACAAGCCATTGGCGAAGTCTATGGAGGAACGCTTTCTAATCTCGACAAAGTGTATCACGGGGTTTCCTCTATTGTTAAAACTGCGGTAAATGATGAACATTTATTTGAAGGACTAGGCAGTGAATTTGAAGTCGGGCGTTATCACTCTTGGGTTGTTGACACTAATTTACCTGATGTTTTAGAGGCGACTTCATTTGATGAAAACGGACAAGTAATGTCCTTACGTCATAAAACGTATGATGTGCGCGGCGTACAATTTCATCCCGAAAGTGTATTGACGCCAAATGGAAAAAAAATATTAGAAAATTGGGTGAAAAATTAGTCATAAAGTCAAATGTCATAATGTCGAAAGACTTTAAGACTTTAAGACTTTCAACTTTAAGACATATATAAAAATGAAAAATATATTAAATAGACTCATCAATCACGAAGTACTTTCGCAAGAAGAAGCAAAAAACGTATTGGTTACTATATCAAACGGAGGGTATAACACGAGTCAAATTGCTTCATTTCTCACCGTATACATGATGCGTAGCATTAGTATCGATGAGCTGGCAGGCTTTCGAGAAGCCTTACTTGAATTGTGCATTCGCATAGATTTATCCTCATATAACGCTATTGATTTGTGCGGTACGGGTGGCGACGGAAAAGACACCTTTAACATTTCTACTTTGGCTTCATTTGTAGCTGCAGGAGCAGGAATAAAAGTAGCCAAGCACGGAAATTACGGCGTTTCCTCCATTTCAGGATCTAGTAATGTTATGGAAAAAATGGGGATTAAATTCAGTAATGATCCTAATTTCTTAGAGAAATGTATAGACAAGGCAGGAATTTGTGTTCTACATGCGCCTCTTTTTCATCCAGCGATGAAAAATGTAGGCCCCATTCGGAAAGAATTAGCCGTGAAAACATTTTTTAATATGTTAGGTCCGATGGTGAATCCTGCCTTTCCAAAAAATCAACTAGTTGGCGTTTTTAACCTTGAATTAGCCAGAATGTATGCGTATTTGTATCAAAATACTAATGTGAATTTCACCATTTTGCATTCGCTAGACGGGTACGATGAGATTTCGTTGACCAGTCCTACAAAGACAATTACCAGTACAATGGAAGGTATGCTGCATCCTGAAGACTTTGGCGTTTCACTTATACTGCAAAGCGAAATCGAAGGCGGAACAACAATTGAAGATTCGGCTAATAAGTTTATCAATATCATTTCTGGAAAAGGAACCGAAGCGCAGAACAATGTTGTTTGTGCTAATGCTGGAATGGCCATTGCGACCGTAACAAAATGCACGCCTTTAGAAGGATTTCAAATAGCGAAAGAAAGTTTATTATCCGGAAAAGGACTTTTATCTTTGAAGAAATTGAAAGATTTAAGTATTTAAGCATTAAAAACTAAGATCTATTTTTATTCAGATTGGAATTTTTCAATCTTTAAATAATTCAATCTTTAAATAATAAAAAATGAACATTTTAGATAAAATAATAGTTGACAAAAAACGAGAAGTCACTCTCAAGAAATCAATCATTCCTGTTGCACAACTGGAATCATCTGTTTTTTTTGAAAAAAAAACGATTTCCTTACGTAATAATTTGATAAACAGCACCTCAGGGATTATTGCCGAACACAAACGTCGTTCACCATCCAAAGCCGAAATTAATTACAGTTTTACAGTTGAAGAAGTGACTAAAGGCTATGAAGATGCGGGTGCTTGTGGAATTTCGGTATTGACGGATGGGAAGTATTTTGGTGGTTCGTTAGACGATTTACTTTTGGCAAGAGCTACGGTAAACATTCCGCTATTGCGAAAAGAATTTATTGTTGATGAATTCCAGATCTTAGAAGCCAAAGCCTATGGAGCTGATTTAATTTTGCTAATTGCAGCGGTTTTAACAAGAGAAGAAATCAAATCATTATCTGAATTTGCACAAAATTTAGGCCTCGAAGTCTTATTGGAAGTACACAATCTTGAAGAACTAGAAAAATCGATAATGCCAACTTTAGACCTGATTGGAGTCAATAATAGAAATTTAAAAACATTTGAGGTGAGTTTAGATTTCAGCAAGCAATTGGCAGATCACATCCCAAATGACTTTTTGAAAGTGTCAGAAAGCGGAATTTCCTCAATTGAAGCGATTAACGAACTCAGACCTTACGGTTATAAAGGATTTTTGATAGGTGAAAATTTTATGAAAACGGATAATGCCGGTCAAGCAGCTACGGAATTTATTAAACAATTGGCCCTCTAATCTCAAAATAGGAATTAGCAATTAGTACATATATTTAGTTATTATGCAATCAACTTCACAAAACATTTCCACAAAAACTAATCAGGTTTCGGCTCCCTCCCTTTTGGGGAGTCCCGAGACTTCGGGAGGGATGGGGATTAAAATATGTGGTATGAAATATCCTGAAAACATACTCGAAGTAGCCTCTCTCCTACCCGATTATATGGGTTTTATATTTTGGAAAAAATCAGCTCGGTATTTTGATGGCGTAATTCCTGATTTACCCGTATCGATTAAAAAAGTGGGTGTTTTTGTTAACGAAAGCAGCAGCGTAATTTTGGCGAAAGCCCAGAAATATAATTTACAAGCCATCCAGTTACACGGTCACGAATCAGTAGCATTTTGTTCTGATTTAAGGCTTGCAGTAGGAAATGAAATCGAGATTATAAAAGTATTTTCGGTTGGTGCTGATTTTGATTTTGAAGTTTTACAACCCTTTGAATCAGCTTGTGACTATTTCCTTTTTGATACTAAAGGAAAACTGCCTGGTGGCAACGGAAGTACATTCGACTGGAAAGTATTAGAAAAATATCCTTCAAGCAAACCATTTTTCCTGAGTGGCGGAATTGGAATCGAGGAAATGGACGCAGTGAATGAAATATCAAAAACTAATTTACCGCTTTACGCCATAGATGTAAACAGTAAATTTGAAATAAAACCCGGATTAAAAAATATAGAATTATGTAGAAATATACGTAGAGATGCACTGCAGAGCGTCGCTACAGAAAACAAAATAAAAAAATAAATTATGTCATACAACGTCAACGAAAAAGGTTATTACGGAGATTTTGGAGGTGCTTTCATTCCCGAAATGTTATATCCAAATGTAGAAGAATTACGTCAGAATTATTTAAAAATTACAGCTGAACCTTCTTTTCAAGCAGAATTTGATGACTTGCTAAAAGAATATGTAGGCCGCCCTACGCCGCTGTATTTTGCCAAACGCTTGTCTGAGGAATACAATACTAAAATCTACCTCAAAAGAGAAGATTTATGTCACACAGGTGCGCACAAAGTCAACAACACCATAGGCCAAATTTTATTAGCTAAACGTTTAGGCAAAACCCGTATCATCGCTGAGACTGGAGCTGGACAGCATGGTGTAGCAACTGCAACAGTGTGTGCGTTGATGGGGTTAGAATGTATTGTATTCATGGGAGAAGTCGACATCAAGCGTCAGGCGCCAAATGTGGCTCGTATGAAAATGTTAGGAGCCGAAGTTCGTCCTGCTAAATCAGGGTCAAAAACCCTGAAAGATGCTACTAATGAAGCCATTCGCGATTGGATCAATAATCCGGTAGACACCTATTATATCATTGGATCTGTAGTAGGACCACATCCATATCCAGATATGGTAGCGCGTTTTCAAAGTGTGATTTCCAAGGAAATTAAAGAGCAATTATTAGAAAAAGAAGGCCGTGAAAACCCAGATTATGTCGTGGCTTGCGTAGGCGGAGGAAGCAATGCCGCAGGTACCTATTATCATTTTCTAGACCAAGAGGACGTTAAAATTATTGCGGTAGAAGCAGCTGGATTAGGAGTAAATTCAGGTGAAAGTGCAGCCACATCAGCGCTAGGCAAAGTGGGAGTCATTCACGGAAGCAAAACTTTGTTGATGCAAACCACTGATGGCCAAATAACCGAGCCATACTCGATTTCTGCTGGTTTAGATTATCCTGGAGTTGGACCTATGCACGCAAATTTATTTGCCACAGGTAGAGCACAATTTATTTCTATAACCGATGAACAAGCCATGGATTGGGGAATTAAATTATCTAAAATGGAAGGCCTAATTCCAGCCATAGAAAGCGCGCATGCTTTTGCCGTACTCGATGAAATGAAGTTCAAACCAGAGGATATTGTGGTCATCAACCTTTCCGGTCGCGGCGACAAAGATTTAAATACGTATATAGATTATTTCAAATTATAACAAAAACATAATTAGGGCGTTACCCACGGGTCGGGCTGTCCGCTATATCTTTTTCATGGCAGCAAAAGCCATGAAAAAGGATGCCGCTTCCATCCCTAACGCACACCAATATCGATACAAATACTATTTATGGAACAGCTATTCTCCTACGGAACATTGAAGTCAAAAGAAATTCAGATGCAGGTTTTTAATAAACTATTAAGCGGAACCGAAGACCAGCTTGCCGGTTACAAATTAAAAGATTTACAAATAGAAGAAGAATTTGGAATGGAAGACTATTTTGTAGCCATGCCTAGTGAAAATCCTTCGGATGCAATTCATGGTATGGCGTTTACTGTTTCTAGCGAAGATCTGATAAAAGCAGATCAATTCGAATCGAATGCCTACAAAAGAATTCAAATAATATTGCAATCTGGAAAAACAGCTTGGATATTTATAGAAAGTTAAGTGTTGACAAAATGTTTACGCTTAAAACAGCTCAAAAAGTAGTAAAATTTCAGTTATTACCTTAAAACCACAACGATCTAAAACCTTGCAAGAAAAAATATAAAAATAATACAATGAATAGAATAAATCAAAAATTACAAGAAACTAAAAAGATACTTTCCATCTATTTCTCAGCAGGATATCCTAATTTAAATGATACGGTGCAAATCATTCAAGACCTTGAAAAAAATGGTGTAGATATGATTGAAATTGGGTTGCCTTTTAGTGATCCTTTGGCTGACGGACCTACCATTCAAGAGAGTTCTACGCAAGCATTGCATAACGGAATGACAACACAAGTTCTTTTTGATCAATTAAAAGACATCCGAAAAACAGTTTCTATTCCGCTCATCATCATGGGATATTTTAATCCAATGTTGCAATATGATATTGAAAATTTCTGCAAACAGTGTGCCGCCATTGGTATTGATGGATTAATAATTCCTGATCTTCCCGTTGATGTGTATGCAGACGAATACAAAGCTACTTTTGAAAAATACGACTTAAAAAACATATTTTTAATCACACCACAAACCACTGCAGAACGCATTCATTTTATTGATAGTGTATCCGATGGTTTTATTTATATGGTGAGTTCAGCGAGTGTTACAGGATCACAAACTGGTTTTGGAAACGCTCAGGAAAAGTATTTCAAACGCATTTCCGACATGAATCTGAAAAATCCTCAAGTAATTGGTTTTGGAATTAACAACAAGGAAACTTTTAATCAAGCCACACAATTTGCAAAAGGAGCAATTATAGGAAGTGCATTCATTCAGCACCTAACCGAAAATGGAACCGGAAAAATTGACGCTTTCGTTGAAGCGATCCGATAAAAAATTTTTTATACTTGAAGGAAAACGGTGTTTAAACGTTATTTAAACACCGTTTTTTAATTATAACAACGTGAAATATAGTCTCAATTACTGTTGGTTAAAATATAGAAGGTCTAAAAAACTAGAGTTAAATGGTACTTCAGTTCGCTAACCAGATGGGGCTCAAAATCAAACAATAACTACAACCACAGGCTAATATCAAAAATAGAAACGAATCTAATTAGCTCATCGAAATATGAACAATGGTCTATATACATCAAGGCACACCTTGCCTACAGAGAAATTGAAAAATATTTTTTAAGATAGTCATCAAAACCACAACTAGTATCTAGCTTGTTCAAATTCAAATTAGAACGAATAAATCACCGCTAGGACCAACATGTTTTTTTAAAAAATTGCAAGAAATAGCTTTGCTAATGTAGGATTTACCCTTGCATTTGTTGAAACGAAAGTTTTTCCTCCCTTGCATTCATTATAAAGTTTGATCCAACCAAACAGTAATGATACTATAACTTTTCATGTGGTGAGCGATTTAGCAAATGTCAAACTTCTTGGCACAAAAGAAGATTGCTTTTTTTCAATTCTACAAGTAAGATCACTAATTTAAAAAAAAAGTGCTTTTAAAAAGTACTATTCTATGCCTTGTTGTTATGATCTACATTATGATTTATCTTTATTTCAAAGTAAATCAAAAATGAGTTAACTGGAAATATAAAGAAAGAAATGATTTAAAATTGGGTCTATTCGCCTAAACCTTCAAGATAAATAGCACTATAAATATTTTATTGATGCTGATTTTTTAATGCCTAGACTATTAATTATTATGACTAGATACACAATTAAAGTCTACATGTAGTGTTCATGAATAAATTATTGTTTTGAAATATGTATTTTAAACCACCTATTTTAACAATTCATGCTCATAAATATTTACATTTGAACTAAATAAGGTATTTAATTCGAACAGCTGTCTAAGAACATAGCGAAAAAGAACCCATTAATACAATGAAAATGGACACACACGACAAAACTATGAGCGCGTCTCCAATCACTGATCTTCCTACTAAGGACGGCAGTTTGATGAATTTTCAAAACCTGATTTCACAGGCTCCCGTTCTCATAACTATTTTTCGTGGACCCAATTTTATAGTAGAATCTGTTAACAATAAAGCGCTAGAAATTTGGGATAAAACATATGACAAAGTAATCGGTAAACCACTTTTTGAATTATCTCCAGAAACAGAAGATGGTTTGTTACAAATATTCAATAATATATACCGTACTGGTGAACCTTTTACAGTAAATGAATATTTGGTTCAACTAGTTAGAAAAGGAAAACTGGATACTGCTTATTTCAATGTGCTACATCAACCTTTACGAGATTTAAATAATGATATTTACGGAATTATATCTATCGGCACTGAAATAACCGAGGCAGTAAATGCACGAAAACAAATTGAAGCCAGCGAAAAACGATTTAGTAATATTCTTTCACAATCCCTAATTGCCATTGCCATTTTAAAAGGTCCGCAAATGATCATAACATCTGCTAACCAAGCTATAATTGCTATTTGGGGAAAAGGAAATGATGTCATTGGTAAATCCTTACTTGAAGTTTTACCCGAAATTAAAGATCAAGTATTTCCTATTTTATTGCAAAAAGTATATGAAACGGGAGAACATTTTGTAACCAATGAAATTAAATGTATATTGAATCGCAATGAAAAAGAGGAAGAATGTTATTTCAATTTAGTATACCAACCTTACAGAGATGTTGATGATACTATTACTGGTATCACTATCTTGGCTACCGAAATTACCCAATACGTTCTGGCTAAGAAACAAATTGAAGAAAATGAAGAAGAACAAAAAAAATTAGCAAAACATTTCAAATTAGCAACTGACTCAGCTCAAGTGGGTATTTGGTCTCTAGACATAGCGTCATTAACGTTAGAGTGGTCTACCATGCATAAAAAAATGTGGGGTTATGAGGACCAAAAAGATAATTTAAATTATGCCGACTGGCATACCTTGATTATCCCAGAAGATAAAGATTTAGCTTTTCAAAAAATAGAAGAATCAAGGATTAATCATGATGTTTATGAAGTAGATTATCGTATTGCTCGAGCTAATGATGGAGAAATTGTTTGGATCAAATCAACCGGTCACTATCATTATGATGAATTTGGCACAGCGCATACACTTACAGGCGTTAGTATTGATATTTCAAAACAAAAAAAGATCGATGAAGAATTATCTCAAGCAATAATTAAAGCTGAAAATGCAACAACAACTGCTGAACATGCCGTTATTGCAAAGCAACAATTTTTATCTAATATGAGCCATGAAATCAGGACTCCTATGAATGCGATAATTGGCTTTACGAAGGTTTTATTGAAAACAGATTTATCCGAAAAACAAACAGAGTATCTACAAGCCATACACTCTAGTGGTGATACACTTATTGTTCTCATTGATGATATTCTTGATTTAGCAAAAGTAGATGCTGGAAAAATGATTTTTGTTAATGAGCCATTCAAAGTATCCGAATTACTATCTGGTGTTGTTCGTCTATTTGAAACAAAAGTTCAAGAAAGCAACTTACAATTAATCACGGAATACGATGATAGAATTCCCGAAATTATTTTAGGTGATTCGGTTCGATTACATCAAATTCTAATTAATTTGCTGAGTAATGCAATTAAATTTACCGCTGAAGGAAACATTACCATTAATGTGAATGTAAAAAGTTCAACCAAGCAGAAAATTACAATTGAGTTTAAAATTTCCGATACAGGAATTGGAATTCCTGCTAATAAAATTGATACTATTTTTGAAAATTTTGAACAAGCACACGTTATTTCAGCTAATTTATATGGGGGTACTGGACTTGGACTTGCAATTGTAAAGCAACTCGTAGAAAAACAAGGAGGAACAATTACTGTTGAAAGTAAAGTGGATCTAGGAACCACGTTTAGTTGTATATTAAATTTTAAAAAAAACACTGTTGATTGTATGAGTAATTTTGAATTAGAAAAAACAAATCACGACGCAACTAAAATTAAAAAACTTAAAGTATTGGTAGTAGAAGATGTTAAACTCAATCAGCTGTTGTTACGAACCATATTAGACGATTATAATTTTGAATGGGAAATTGCAGACAATGGACAAATAGCTGTAGAAAAACTAGAAACCAATACCTATGATGTTATTCTGATGGATTTGCAGATGCCCGTTATGAATGGATTTGAAGCCACAAAATACATCCGCGATACAATGAATTTACAAATTCCGATCATCGCACTTACTGCCGATGTTACTACCGTTGATGTTGAAAAATGTAAATCCATTGGCATGAATGACTACATTTCAAAACCACTTGACGAAAAGCTATTGTATACTAAAATTTTGGATGTACTTAAATCTTAAAGACAACAAACTCGAATAAATGAGATGAACTATCACTTTAGAAAAGCTGAACTATCTGAAATCACCACCATATGGGCAATTTTGAAAGATGCTATTGCTCGCCGAAAACAAGACGGAAGCACCCAATGGCAAGACGGATATCCCAATCCAGAAATAATTCAAAAAGATATTGAAAAAGACCAAGGATTTATTTTAGTTTTAGGAGAAACAATCATTGGTTATTGCGCAATACTGATTAATGATGAACCTGCTTACGAAGCTATTGAGGGAAAATGGATTACCAATACTGATTTTGTGGTGGTACATCGTGTAGCCATTGCTACTAATAATCTAGGGAAAGGTTACGCTAAAATGATTATGAAACACATAGAAAATTTCGCGCTAAACAATAACATTTATAGCGTAAAAGCAGATACTAATTTTGACAATCAAGCAATGATCAAAATATTTGAAAATTCAGGTTATGCGCATTGTGGCCAAGTTTATTTTAGAGGAAGCCCTAGACAAGCTTATGAAAAAGTACTAACAAAACAGCTTTAAAAAATACCCCAAATAGCACTTGGCATTTGGGGTATTTTAAAGAAGAGTTTTAAAAAAAATTACTCCAAAAGTTCTGTTTCAAATTCCATGTGATCTACTACTTCTGCAGCTACTTCTGGTTTTGATGCTTTTAGTGCATTAAATTTTTCTAACTGTTCCAGTTCCCCTTCTTCTCCACTAAAATAAGGAAAAACATCCATTATAGGAGATTCAGAAACCGCTGGTATGGTATATTCACCCATCGTTCCTTTCATTATACTGATGGTATTGTCATAGGCTTCCCTTACATCATTTGCTTGTATTAATAAGTACATGTTGGTCTTTCGCTCTTTACCGCTTTCTTCGTCATAGGCCAACAACGAAACTTTGGATCTAAACCAGCGATCTGCATTTTCGAAAGGATGAATTTCAGCATAATTTGCTACTTTTATGTTTGTGATTTTAAATTCTTCACTAATGTATGCCGACATCTCTTCGTTAATTCTGCTTTCGGCTTCTGTGTAGGATAACGCGTCTATCAAATAAGGTTCTGTTGTAATCTTTTGCCCGCCAGTTTCATCTGTTTTTCTATATTTTACTTTGCATTCGTACCAAGTTGTGCTCATTTCTTTTTTTTTAAGGATGTCAAAGATAGATTTTCGAATTAAAAAATAATACCATTTCAAAAATAGATATTCACAATTTAAAAAAAAGAATTATTAAAGCTTTTACTCTGATTTTTGACATTGTTAAAATTATGTTAAACAAAAACTAAACAGTTGTTTAATTTAAACACTTGTTTAGTTTTGTTGCTGAAAAAATGAGATTCGATTGAAAAATAATTTTAACGACAAACAGATTCAAATCCTCGAAGTTGCGGAGACCCTTTTTGCAGAAAAAGGATTTGATGGTACTTCTATAAGAACGATAGCAAAAGTAGCTCAGATTAATGTGGCTATGGTATCGTATTATTTTGGATCTAAAGAACGACTGCTGGAATCCTTAATTGTTTATAGAACTTCGGATCTTAAAAATCAATTAGAAAATTTACTACAAGAAGATTTAGAACCAACCGAAAAAATCAACAAGCTTATTGAACTGTACATCAATAGAATCAATAGCAACCGTGGTATTTACAGAATTTTACACTTTGAATTTACTTCTAAAAAAAGAGAACAAAATCTTCAAGTTTTTTCAGAATTACGGAAAGGGAATTTAAAATCGTTAGAAACCATTATTGAGGAAGGTCAGAAAAAAGGTATTTTTAGAAACGATGTCATTATACCACTCATAACTCCTACTATTTTGGGTACTTTCTTTCATTTTCATATGAACAAACCCTTCTTTGAAAATTTATTGAACTTAAAAACCGAAGATTTATACAATAATTACATCAAAACAAATTTGACAAAGCATATTCAACAAACTATAAAAGCACTTCTAATCTATGAAAGTTAGTCCATTTATGCTCTTTGGAATTTTCTATATTGGAATTTCCTCCGTAACAGCGCAAGAAAAAACAAGTTTAACATTGAACGAAGCCATTAATTTGGCTTGGACCAAAAGCAATGAAGTTACCTTGGCCAATACCAAAGTAAAAACGAAACAGTACGAACTGCAATCCAAAAAAAACAATCAATATCCTGATTTGAAGCTTTCAGGTCAATACCAAAGATTGACTAATGCCTCTGTTGATTTTAAAATCAATCAAAATAATTCAGGTTCACAACAACCACAACCAATAGTCAATCAATTAATGATTGGACAATTAAATGCCAGTGTTCCTGTATTTTCTGGTTTCAAAATACAGAATAGTATCAAAGTTTATGAGAACTTGTATGAGGCTGAAATGGCAACAGCCTCTCAAACTAAGGAAGATATAGCATTGCGCGTGATCGATTATTATGCGGGATTATACAAAGCGCAAAAAACAATTGAATTGTTAAAAGAAAATCAAAAAAGTGCACAACAATTAGTAGCAGATTTTATCGAGTTAGAAAAAAACGGAATTATTCCTAAAAACGACCTATTAAAATCACAATTACAAGCTTCTAAAATCCAATTATCCTTAGATGAAACAAACAATAACTTAAAAATCATCAACTTTTATTTGGTTACACTTTTAAAATTGAATCCAGAAACCAAATTGGAAATTCGGGAAAGCGATTTTACTGATTTTCAAATGACTAATATCCCAACAAATGACTTACCAGCATTAGAAAATCGCAAAGATTTACTCGCGGTACGTTTACAAGAAAAAGCAAGTGAGGCCAATATTAAAATAGCAAAAGGTGCTTATTATCCTGCCATTGCTGTCATTGGTGGCTATACTGCATTAGATTTGAGTAACGTAATAACTGTACAAAATGCAATGAATATAGGTGTTGGCATTTCGTATGATTTGAGTGCTATATTAAAAAATGGATCGCTAGTAAAACTAGCCGAAAATAAGTTTATTGAAGCTCAAAACGCTGAGGCTATATTGACGGATTACATAAAGAGTCAGGTTCAAAAAGCAATTGAAGATTACGATTTAGCATTGAAACAAAATATAGTTTATGGGCAAGCGGTAGAACAATCATCTGAAAACTACAGAATAATAAAAGATAAATATGATAATGGACTTTCAGATACCAATGATCTTCTTGAAGCTGATGTAGAACAGTTGAGTTCTAAAATCAATAAAGCATTGGCAAGAGCCAATACCATTCAAAAATACTACGAGTTACTATCGGTAACTGGTCAGTTATCTCAAACCTTTACTATTTCAAAAAACTAATCATACCTACCATGGAAAAGAAAAAAACAAATAAAAAATTTATAATTATCCTAGTAGCTTTGGTAGTTTTAGGTGCATCGTACGGGACATACAAATACATGCATTCCCTAGGTCACGAAGAAACAGATGATGCCCAAATTGAAAAAAATATGAATCCTATTATTCCTAGAGTATCGGGGTATGTAGATAAAGTGTTCATTAAAGACAATGATTTTGTAAAAAAAGGAGACACCCTTTTTACAATAGACAAAAGAGATTATCAACTAAAAATTGAAGAAGCTAGTGCCGCAATGGTGGGAGCTGAAGGAAGTTTTGAAGTTTCTAAAGCTGATATTGGGAGTGCTTTGGCGAATATTTCTGTTTCTGATGCCAATGTGCAATCAGCAGGTGGAAATATTGAATCTGCAAAAATTAGATTGGGTCGTATTACTAGTGATTACAACAGATATAATAATTTGTATAAAAGTCATTCTATCACCAAACAACAATATGAACAAGCGTTGGCAGCTAAACTTGAAGCAGAAAGTCAAGTACGTGTTTTAGAGCAGCAACAAAGAGCAAGCTCGTTTCAAAAATCAGTGATTATTGCAAAATCAAAAGTTTCAGGCAAGCAAACCGAAGTTGCGGCGGCAAATATTAAAAGAGCAAAGGCACAACTAGATGCCGCAAAATTAAATCTCACTTACACCGCTGTAACGGCTGCAATTGATGGTCAAGTTTCAAAAATTGATATTCAGCCAGGACAATTAGTACAACCGGGACAGTCTTTATTTTATATCATCAACAATAAAGAAGCTTGGGTTATTGCTAATTTTAAAGAAACTCAATTGAACAAAATGGTTATTGGTCAAAAAGTAACTGTAAAAGTAGATGCGTATCCTGATTACAACTTCCAAGGTTCAATTACCTCATTTTCTCCGGCTACAGGATCCCGATTTTCATTACTTCCTCCAGATAACGCTACTGGAAATTTTGTGAAAACAATCCAAAGATTACCGGTTAAAATAAGCTTAAACGCATCAAACGATCCCGAAAAAATAAAATTGCTTCGCCCAGGTATGAATGTAGATGTAGATGTACATTTGAAATAAAACATCTTTTTATAATGTTCTAAAATGTCCAAAAAAGTAATGCCTTTTTTTAAGAAAATGATAGTTTACACTTTAGTATAAAATGGTACAAACAGGAGAAGATGATTTAGTAGAATATGGCTTTAGAAGAGTCATAATTACCATTACCGCCGTTCTTTGTGCTTTGCTTGAAATTGTAGATGTTACAATTGTAAATGTGGCATTGAACAATATGCGAGGTAGTCTTGGCGCATCATTAACTGATGTTGCTTGGGTTATAACGGCTTATGCCATTGCAAATGTGATTGTGATTCCTATGACGAGCTGGTTGTCACAACAGTTTGGACGACGAAATTATTTTGCAGTTTCCATTATTATTTTTACCGTTGCTTCCTTTATGTGCGGTAACGCTAATAATATATGGGAACTAGTAGCCTTTAGATTCATTCAAGGACTGGGTGGTGGTGCGTTACTCGTGACTGCACAAACCATAATTACAGAAAGTTATCCCGTTGCTAAAAGAGGAATGGCTCAGGCAATTTATGGCATGGGAGTAATTGTAGGCCCTACCCTTGGACCGCCATTAGGAGGTTATATTGTCGATCATTTTTCTTGGCCGTATATTTTTTATATCAACATTCCATTAGGAATCATTGCGACTTTACTCACACTTTCTTTTGTAAAAAGTCCAAAGTATGGAGATAAACTAAAGGCAAGTCAAGTCGATTGGTGGGGTATCTTTTTACTAACTGCCTTTATTGGTTCTTTACAATATATTTTAGAACACGGACAACAAGATGACTGGTTTAACAACCTTACCATCATCATCTTAAGTGTGATAACTGTTTTTGGTTTGGTACTCTTTATTTGGAGAGAACTTACCTACGAACATCCTATCGTAAACTTAAAGGTACTAAAAGACTCCAATTTAAGAGTGGGCACCATCATGTGTTTTATTCTTGGTTTCGGGTTGTATGGTTCCACTTTTATCATCCCCATCTACACGCAATCTGTGTTAGGCTGGAGCGCACTCGACGCTGGTTTATTATTGATTCCAAGTTCAATCACTACCGGAATTATGATGCCATTTATAGGCAAAATGATTCAACGTGGCGTACCGCAAGCCTATATGGTTGCAGCTGGTTTTTTAACCTTTTTCTTTTTTACGTATTGGATGCAACTGGTTATTACGCCAGATTCTGGTGAAGAGCATTTGTATTGGCCATTGATCTTAAGAGGAGTCGGACTCGGGCTATTATTTGTACCCATTTCTACACTATCATTATCAACTTTAAAAGGGAAGAGTATAGGTGAAGGGGCAGCATTTACCGGGATGATGCGCCAATTAGGCGGTTCTTTTGGTATTGCAATCATCACAACTTTTATCGCTCGATTCAATCAAGAACATCGTGTAAATCTAATTTCTCATCTTAATTCAGCTTCTTTCGAAGTCCAAAAAACAGTACAGCAACTCAAATTGGGATTCATGTCTAAAGGCTATACTGAAAACGAGGCTTTGGCCAAAGCCTACAAAGCAATCGAATATAAAGTAATGGTACAAAGCTCTGTATTGTCTTACATAGACATCTTTTTATATCTTGGAGCATTATTCTTATTTTGCATTCCTTTCATCCTTTTGATCAAAAAAGGAAAAAACAAAATCAATCCTGCAGATGCAATGCATTAAAGATTAGATACACAAAACGCCGTTATCAAGGTGATAACGGCGTTTTACGTATTTATTTATTTACAAACGTTAACGAGTAAAAACCAAATTATTCCCTTTGGATAATGTAGCGTCAAATTGATACCCATCATAGTTGAATCCTTTTAAATCATCTAAGGTTTGCGCATTTGTATCAATAATGTAACGCACCATCATTCCTCTCGCCTTTTTGGCAAAAAAACTAATTATTTTTAATTTTCCATTTTTATAATCTTTGAACTCTGGTGTAATTACTGAAACTTTAAGTGCTTTGACATCAACTGCCGAAAAATATTCTGTACTGGCCAAATTGACAAATAACTCCCCTTCTTGCAACTCTTTATTCAAAGCTTTAGTAATTGTAGGTTTCCAAAATTCATATAAATTTCTGCTTTCGCCAATGGGTAGTTTTGTTCCCATTTCCAATCGGTACGCTTGTATTAAGTCTAATGGTTTTAACAATCCATACAAACCCGAAAGAATACGCAAGCTATCTTGCAAAACTTGAATTTTTTTTTGAGGTAAAGAATAAGCATCTAAACCGATATAAACATCTCCATCAAAAGTATAGACTGCTGGACGCGCATTAGAGGTAGTAAAAGGTGTTTTCCAAACTTGATTTCGCTTCCAATTCAAATCGGCCAACTTATCTGAAATACTCATCAAATCTGATAAATCAGCAGGTTTTTTATCCTTCAAAACTTTGTGAACTTCTCTTGATTCTTTTAAAAATAAGGGTTCCGTGTGCAAAGCCGTAGGTAACTCTTTTTCAAAATTCAACGACTTGGCTGGTGATAGTACTATTTTCATACAATTTGCGCTGTAGAGCGCTTTTTATTAATTGTTCCAAAAGTACTAATTGAAATCAAGAAACCAAAAATCTTTAAATTGATTATTTAAATAGTGTTATAAAGGATTACCGTTTGCAACCTTTTTTAATTATGTATTTTTGATTCAAACGAAACCAAACGGCCTCAAGATGAACCCAATTGAAATTAGAAAAGCGACAGTAGCGGATTTAGAAATGCTCCGAAAATTAAGTGTTCAAACCTTTACAGAAACTTTTGCCGTTACCAATACTCCCGAAAATATTGCTAATTACATCGATAAAAGCTTCAATACTGAACAATTAATAACAGAATTAAACACTATTGAATCTCAGTTTTATTTGGCTTTATCAGATACAGTTCCAGTTGGTTATTTAAAAATAAATTTTGGAGAGGCACAAACCGAAATCATGGAAGGGAATTCATTAGAAATCCATCGGATTTATGTTTTGCAAATTTTTCATGGCAAAAACGTAGGTCAATTGCTACTTGACAAAGCTAAAAATATTGGTCAAACTGGTGGCGTTACTTCAATTTGGCTTGGAGTGTGGGAAGAAAATCATAGAGCATTACGATTTTATACCAAAAACGGATTTGTAGTTTTTGATCAGCATGACTTTATAATGGGAACTGACAAACAAACCGATTTAATGATGCAACTTATCTTGTAAAAAAATCTAAACTACTACTACAATAACTGAACCTCTATCGATTGAAAGTTCATAGATTTGATTAGGCAAAATTAATCTGCAAAGTTGGATAGTATTATTTACCGCAGATTCGCAAATTATTTTACTTGTACTATTTTAAAATTTGCGAATCTGCGGTGTATTTTTTTTAAGATAAAGCGAATTGTAATGAAAATGCATCGATTTGATTAGGCAGAATTAATCTGCAAAGTTGGATCGTTTTATTTACCGCAGATTCACAAATTATTCTAATAGCACTATTTTAAAATTTGTAAATCTGCGGTGTATTTTTTTTCAGATAAAGCGAAATGTAATGAAAATGCATAGATTTGATTAGGCAAAATTAAGCTGCAAAGTTGGATCGTATTATTTACCGCAGATTCGCAAATTATTCTAATTGTACTCTTTTAAAATTTGCGAATCTGCGGTGTATTTTTTTAAGACAAAGCGAAATATAATCAAAATGCATCGATTTGATTAGGAAGAATTAATCTGCAAAGTTGAATTGTATTATTTACCGCAGATCAACAAATTATTCTATTTGTAATCTTTTAAAATTTGCGAATCTGCGGTGTGTTTTTTTTAAGCTGAAGTAAACTTAGTGAAAGCGCATAGTTTTGAACTCTATTTTCAAACACTAAAGTTTTACTTCAAATTGTTCCCTAATTAAACCACATGAAAACTCAATTTGGTTTATTTTTGTAGCAAATAGTATTAAAATCATGAAACAAGATATCATTATTGTTGGAGCTGGATTAGCTGGATTGTCTGCTGCCGTTCATTTGCACCGTCAAGGCCGAAAAGTGTTGCTTCTTGAAGCAACTGATCGTCCGGGCGGACGCATGAAAACCGATGCACATGAAGGATATCTTTTAGACAGAGGATTTCAAGTGCTATTGACAGCGTATCCAGAAACTCAAACACTACTCAATTACACCGATTTAAACTTAAAAAAAATGCTTCCGGGAGCCACTGTTCTTTATGACGGTGGCATTTTTGAAATTGCAGATCCCTTCCGAAGACCATCGGCGGCATTTGCCACGCTTTTTGCTCCTGTAGGTACTTTAAAAGATAAAATTAATACGCTTTGGTTAAAAAAAAGATTACAAAATTTAAGCATCGACGAAATTTTCGAACAACCAGAACAAACTACACAAAAGCAATTAACGGAATATGGTTTTAGTCCAAAAATGATTGAGCGATTTTACCGTCCATTTTTGTCTGGGATATTCTTGGAAAATGAATTACTAACATCCCGACGTATGTTTGATTTTGTGATGAAAATGTTTTCTGATGGCGATGTTGCAGTTCCAGCATTAGGAATGGAAGAAATTCCAAAACAATTAGTTGCTATGCTTCCGCAAGGGAGTACTCAATGTCATACGAAAGTAACAGCTATTGATGGTAACAAGGTAACCACTGCGGATGGAACCGTTTTTGAGGCCAACCAAATCCTTTTGGCTACGACCGCAAACAATCTTACTAAGCAGTTTTTGCCAAAGCAAAAAATGACTTCGCATCAGGTTACAAACATCTATTTTGAAACCAATGAAGCACCTACTAAAAAAGCGGTGGTTCTATTAAATGCCTCTACCCAAAAGAAATGGGTCAATAACTTAACGGTTTTATCTAATGTTTCTGAAGCGTATGCACCAAAAGGTAAAGTGCTTATATCGGTTTCTTTCAATGGAATTCCAACTGTTGATGACGCTACTTTGGCTGAAAATATGAAAGAGGAATTGAAACAATGGTATGGCGAAAAAGTAAATTCATGGAAAATGCTGAAAGCCTATCGAATTGAGTATGCTTTGCCAACTCAAGAAAGTGTACGAAATACGATTGATACTTCCGAAATAAAAATATCAGATACGTTATTTGTTTGTGGAGACAACTTACTAAATGGTTCTATCAATGCTGCACTAAAAACAGGAAGATTAGCCGCCGAAACAATGATGAAATCTAAATAAATTAAAGCCTATCAAAAAAAAAACTATTTTCAAAATTAGAACAAGAAAAAAACAAAATAAACGTACTAAAAAAATCAGCAACACCTTTTATAAAAATTAGTTTTTGAGATGCAATAAAATAATCCAAATAAACTTTTTTATCAGTAGCCAAAACAGACAATGAAATTACTTATTTTTGTAAACTATTACCACCATTAAAAATAAGAATATTTTTTCATAAAGAGCTTCTTGATATCTATCAATTATACTTTTTGAAAATGGCACACCTATTACTTTAGCTATAATAAAAAATATGAAATTAGTATATACCCTATTAGTTGCATTTGTCTTAAACACTGTTTATTCACAACCTACTGATGCCTATTTTGAAAAAATTAGGAATAATGAAGCGCAATTAACCGCATTTTTCTCCCAAATGCCAAAAGGAGGCGATTTACACCACCATTTTTCTGGATCTATTTACGCAGAGCCGTTATTGCAACATGCTATAAAAGAAGACTTTTACCTCAACACTGAGACTATGGATGTACGCAAAGTCAAAGAAAATTCAGGGAATTGGTCTTTATTTTCTTCGCTCAAAGCAAATGGTACTCTGAATATATTCAAACAAAAAATAATGCAAAATTGGTCTGTAAAGGACTATAATTATGTTGATTATCCTTCTGATAAATTGTTTTTTGAATCTTTTATGAAGTTTGAACCCGCTATCAAAGGAAATTTTGGACAAGGATTATTAGAACTAAAAAACAGAGCCATTTCAGAAAATGTAAGTTATATTGAAACGCAATTGTCTACAATTCCAACTGCAATGATTACAGATGATTTGAAATCATTTAATGTCAAGTTGCGAAAACTAGCTTTGTTGAAAGACGAAAAAGCAATTACAAAATCATTGGATTCTGTTTTCAATTCGTTAATTAAGAAAAATGCGGAGTCCTATGCTAAAGACTTCAATACTAATTTTGTAGCCAAGATGCACAATGATTTAAAAATTGATGACAAGCAATTTACCATGCGCTACCAAAATTTTGTATTGCGTTTTATGGAACCAGTAGATTTGTTTAAGAATTTGGTGATTGCCTTTATATCGGCAAATGATAGTCCGCTTGTGGCGGGTGTTAACATTGTTTCTCCCGAAGATGGTGAAACGGCTATGAACGATTACTGGTTGCATATGCTGATGTTCAAATATTGTCATGCGCGCTATCCAAATGTGAAGTATGCGATGCATGCTGGAGAACTGACTCTTGGATTGGTACTACCCGAAGATTTAACTTGGCATATTAGCGCCGCTGTTTATACCGCAGGAGCCAATCGTATTGGGCACGGGGTAGATTTAGCTTATGAGAAAGATTCCTATAATCTACTGCGTTACATGGAAAAGAACTCCATTCCTATCGAAATTAATTTAGTGAGTAACGAATTTATTTTAAAAGTAAAAGAAAACCGCCACCCATTCTCTTTGTATAAAGAATTTGGTGTTCCCATAGTTATCAGTACAGATGATGCAGGAATTTTGCGAACCAATATGACCGAACAATATGTTTTATTGGCTAAGCGATACCAAAACGTTTCCTACTCAGATATCAAACAATATGTATACAACAGTATCAATTACAGTTTTATTAAAGAAGATGCTGTGAAAAAACAATTATTAATTGACTTAGATGCCAGATTTAAAACATTTGAAGCCCATTTTGCTGTAAAATAAAAATTTTTCAATCCATTTTTAACATAAAAAAATCCGCCTTAGCGGATTATTTTAATTTGTGAAATACTACTAATAAATCTATTTTGGATTTAAAATCAATTCAATTCTTTTGATTGCATCTTCATAGTGGTATTTTGTTTCCGGATGTACTACTTTAGTTTTAGCAATAGATAAAGCGGCTTTCAAAGTATTTAATTCTCCTCTAACCAATCCCCGTACATCAGATTGTGCAACGTTATAATAATCAGAAGGACGACCTGATTTAATTTCTTCTTTCATCAGATAACCCATTCTTTCTATATAAGCACGCTGTAAATTTCTTCTGTAGATAGTCACATTCGAGGCTAACCCAACTTCTTTCCAAATGCCTTTGCGCATGTCAGCCAATAAATCCAGTGCCTTATAATTTGAAGTGCCCAATATTTCTGCATCCATTAAGCGTCCTAAACGCTCAAAACTCAATATTGCATTCAAATGTCTGGCTTGCAAATTTCGGAAACGTTCTGTGTATCCTGCATAATCAATATTTTTTAAAGTGCTCACATTTACCAACCACGTTGGCGAAGCAAAAGCGTTGGCTTGCAACCATTGCATCGCTTCTTGTTGCTTTGCTTTTGGTACAATATCGTAAATACTTCCTTTTTGGTTTGGCTTTTTAGCAGCCTCGTAAACACCACCAACATTAGTTACTACATGCCCTACATACCTACCCCAAACGTCTAGCATTTCTTTATACAACTCCTCTAAATCTTCATAATTATTAGTCACATCACTAGTCCATTCTGATAAATGCGCCGCTACATATTGCAAGTTTTTAAGTCCATAGCTGCTAGCTTTCATTGAGTTATTTCCAATATCTTCTGTTTGTGAAGTAGGATCAAAACTACTGCTTTGTTGCCCGTATTTATAGATTATATTTCCAGATTTTTCCATGATCCACTGGTCTAATGTAGGTACCTCTGCCTCTGGGGAAGTCGCATTTGGAATCACTCTGTATCCCCAATTCGTAGCATAATGATCGTAAGGCCCCATCTGGCGAATAAAACGAACGTTTGTGTCTCCAGGTTGTGCAATATAGTTGAAACGGGCGTAATCCATCAAACTGGCTGCAATTCCGTTTTTCTGAGTAAAGTCTCCGCTTCTATAATTTTCAGTATCATACGCACAACTGGCACCCATATTATGAGGAAAACCTAGTGCATGTCCTACTTCATGAGCAATAACCATACGCATCATCTCACCCATTTCTTCATCACTGGTATTTAAGGTTCTGGCAGTTGGATTTGCAGCTCCCGTTTCTAACAAATAGCGATTGCGATACGAACGCAAGTGGTTGTGATACCAAATTACATCACTCTCAATAATTTCTCCAGTTCTAGGATCAGAAACGCTTGGTCCAACCGCATTACGTGTCGTACTAGCCACATAGCGAATTACAGAATATCGAATGTCCTCTGGACTAAAATCAGGATCTTGTTCTTTCGTTGGTGCGTCTTTGGCGATAATTGCATTTTTAAAACCAGCTGTTTCAAAAGGCTTTTGCCAATCCTCAATTCCTTGTTTTATGTACTTACGCAATTTTTCGGGTGTGGCAGGATCTAGATAATAAACAATCGGTTTTATAGGTTCTACAAGTTCTCCTTTTGCATAAGCGATAGGATCTTTAGGCTCTAATTTCCAACGGCGGATAAAAGTTTTGTTATCAGATTTCAATTCATTACTTCCATAATCAATTTGATCCATCGTAAACCATCCCACACGAGGATCGGCCAATCGAGGTTGCATTAATTTTTCAGGCAATAAAATCATCGACTGATTCATTTGAATGCTTATTGTTTCCGAATCTTCTTGAACCGGTGGTTTAGACGCATTATAAGTAAAATCCTGAATCACTTCAATGTTCATTGGAAAACTTTTCATCGTATTGATAAAACTACGAGAATCATCTATGCCTTTTACCTTATATGTTTCTCTCATTTCAGCTGATAAGCCGCTAATCGCTTTTACATCAGTCCCATAAAACTTAGTAACATCAATCACCGTATTTGAAGAATCTTTACTAAACGCAACGATATCAAACGCGAATAAGGTAGGTTCGTAATTATTAGATTTAACAGATATACTTATTGGCAAACTGTCATTGGCTACTGAACTGAATGACTTTATCTTAATCAAGATTTTATCTTGAAAACGCTGCCAGACAATTAATTGTTCATTAGTTTCAGATCCCGCATTAACATAACCACCGCCTAAATTTGCTGGGAGCTTAGACAAACGACTCACTAAAAGCATATCTTTATCCAAATACTTATTCGGAATTTCGAAAAAATACTTTTTATCTACTTTATGCACGGTAAACAATCCTGGATCAGAAACAGCATCTTTTGTAATTATTTTACCGTACTCCTTAATTGTTGTCTCTGGTTTCTTTTCAGGAGGTGGCGCTACAACTGCATTTTTATCTTTTTTCTTTTTCGATTGGGCAAACTGAGTAGCAGGTATCAGCATTGCAGTAGCAAGTGCTGTTAAAATGAAAAATTTCTTCATTTAAAGGTTTTTATTGGTTAATCAATATCAAAAATAAATTTTAGTGGCTGCAAATTAAATAGTTTGCAGTGGTTTAACTTTTAATTAACAAAATAAAACCCAGTCAAAATTTCAAGTCAAAAGAAATCATTCTGTTTTACTGCATCCCTCCATTTTTGATTACACCAAATAAAAAAAATCTAAATAAATACAAATTACTGCACCATGCTACATTTCCTGTTGTTTTACTCAAAACCAAAAAGTTGTTGCCTACAATTTCTTTTTATTTCATGAAATCGTATGCAAGGTCCATTTTTTATTGAATTGCTTTAGTTGAAGTGCCTACCGTCAAATAGATACGCGTATTTGGATGCAAAAACTCGATTCGGGTTTGCTGCTTGTTTATTCTCATTTCTACTTGCCCTTGCTCATTTTCTAAAGTATAACTAGTGTAATTTTTGTCTGAAGAAAAAACACCTGAATTAATAATTTTATACTTCATTTTAGAAGCAGTAAGAAAGAAAACTACCTCTCGTTTTTGTTTGTCAAGGAATACAAACGAGTATTCATTACCAGCAATATTGCACTCACCCGGCTTAAAAGGCTTCTCATCAACACAATACCGTTGTACGTTAAACACCTGTTCTTGAGCATAAATAGAGCCCGTAAGCAAGAACATAAAAATTAATTTTTTCATATATAGTAATGTTTTCATTATCCGAAATTGGATACTACTTTCACAATGCAAAAGATAAGCCACATTATTTTTTAAAGTAAAATAAAAAAGAGACCCTGCACATTTTTCAAATGTATTGTACTAAAGAATGCCTTAAAATAGGCGAGTATCCGTATTACATTTCGATTTTTATTTGTAATTTCGACTTTCTAAAACCTAAAACTTTCTTGTTTATAAAAAATTGAAAGTAACACGGAAACAATTAAAAAATACAAATGACTTCATTTAGCAAAGAATTATCCTTTAGATGGTCTGATTTAGATCCCAATTTTCATGTTCGACACAGTGCTTATTATGATTTTGGTGCACAGCATCGTATTGAAATTCTAGAAAGTCTTGGTTTAACCATGGGCGTGATGCAATCGCAGGGCTTTGGCCCTATTTTGTTTAGGGAAGAATGTGTATTTAGAAAAGAAATAAAATTGGGTGATACCATTTTCATGCACACCAAAAGTTCTAAAGTAAATGCCGATGCTTCGCGCTGGTCGATTGTTCATGAATTCAGAAATGATAAGGACCAACTTTGTGCAACTATCACTGTAGATGGCGCTTGGATGGATTTAAAACTAAGAAAACTGGCAGCACCAACCCCTGAAATTGCAATGGAAGCACTTAGTGTTTTCCCTAAAAGCGAAGGCTTTGAAAGCAGCTAAACTCGTAAAATAAAATGCTAAAAATCATCTTACATAGTAATCGATATAGTACAGAAAAAACGACTAATTATAAATCTTCACTGGCTAAAAAAGATTCAAAATTTCTCATTTTTATCTAGTAATTTTACAATATTATTTTTTAATTTTATAATATATTATATTTTCTATTTTTGATCTTTGTGCATAATTCCATTTATAGATTAGAGTACCATTCCTTTTTAAGTTGGTTCTTTTAACAAAAAATATACCTCATTTGAAAAGATATTTAAAGAAAAGTTTGAAAATTTTCCTTTGGATAATAGGATTTATTGTTCTGTTATTCGTAGTACTCTTCGTAGTTATTCAAATTCCATCTGTTCAAAATTACGCTAAAGATAAAGCGGTAATCTATCTTGAAGGTAAAATAAAAACCAAAGTGAGGGTCGATAGTCTTGCCATTGAGTTTCCCAAAAAAGTAATTCTCCAAGGAGTTTATTTTGAAGACCAAAAAAAAGATACTCTTTTTGCGGGAGAAAAACTAGCTGCCGACATCAGTCTGTTTCAATTGATAAACAACAAAATCGAAATCAATTCCTTAGAATTAGTCGGAATCTCAGCCAATTTAAATAGAGATACTAAAGCTATTTTTAATTTTGATTACATCATAAAAGCATTTACTTCGCCAGAGAAACAAAAGAGTGATTCGCCACCCATGCAGTTTTCTGTCGAAGAAATTAAACTCGATCGCATCCAGTTTAACTACACGGATGCTGTTACAAAAAATAATCTTTATGCCAATCTACAGCATTTTGAAACGAGAATCAAAACGTTCGATTTAAATGAAATGAACTTTGAAATTCCAAAAGCTAAAATCAATGGATTAAAGTTCCAATTAAAGCAAGGTTTGGTTCAAATTTCCAATGCGACTAAAGTTGCAGCGATAAAAAATGAACCGGAATCCATCTTAAAATTAAAATTGGGCGAAATTGATTTGGCAAAAATTGATTTCGATTATGAAAGTGACGAAACCAAATTATCGACTCATTTTTATCTAAAAAAACTACTCGCAAAAATTGACAAAATTGACCTCAACAATCAATTTGCCATCTTTGATCTCCTTGAAGTAACTGGTGTAGAAGGTGCTTTGGCTTTTGATGAATTAGATATAATCAGACCTAAAAAAGAAGCTGTAAATGCAGAATCTAACAACTGGGATTTTAAAATAAAGAAAACGGAATTAAAACGGGTAAATTTTCGTTATGACAATAATAATGTCGCAGCGGTTCAAAAAGGAATTGACTACAACCATTTGAATTTTACAAATTTAAATTTACAAGTAGATATGCTGAATTACAATCCCGAAAATATTTCTGGGATTGCCAATTCATTAACCGTTAAAGACAAAAGCGGGCTAAATATTCAGTCGTTTAATGCGGAATTTTTCTACGGCAAAAAAAATGCTTTTGTTAAAAAATTATATTTAAAAACACCGCAAACAGAACTGAAAGATGAAATTAGAATAGGATATCCTTCTATTGAATCACTTGCTAAAAACCCAGGAGAATTAGGACTTATTGCTAATTTGAAAAAAAGCAAATTGGGAATTAAAGACATTTTACTTTTTGCTCCTACTTTGAACAATACCAATCCGTTTATGAGTAATCCCAACGCGATATTGCTAATCAATGGAACTGTAAAAGGAAAATTAAAAAATATTGAATTTCCTAGTATGGAAATTAGCGGTATCGGAACAACAACTATAGCAGCAAGCGGAAAAATCATTGGTTTACCAGATGTAAATAAAGCGTATTTTGACTTGGATATTAAAAACTTACAATCGAGCTCAAAAGATTTTATTGGCTTTTTGCCAAAAGGTACCATTCCAAATTCGATTCAATTACCTTCAAAATTTAATGCCAAAGGTTTTTTTAGAGGAACCATTGCTAATTTTAGCACGAATATGAATGTGGTAAGCAGTTTTGGAAATGCTAAAATCAAAGCTACATTCGACCAAAGCAGAAAAAATTACGAGAAATACGATGCCCAAACGGAACTTACTAATTTTGATTTAGGGAAATTTATCAAGAACGACTCCATTGGAAAAGTAACATTAAAAGCTAATATAAAAGGAACTGGATTTGATCCAAAAACGGCCACAGCATCATTAAACGGAAATATTCTAAAAGCATATTATAATAAATATACGTACCAAAATGTAGCCGTAAAAGGAACTATTCGCAACGGAAATTTCAATGCAACTGCTTTTGCAAAAGATCCTAATCTGACTTTTGATTTGGTGAGTAGCGGTAGTTTTAAAGACAAATATCCTACTGGAAAACTAAAACTGAATGTGGATATCGCTGATTTAGAAAAATTGAATCTGCATGCTGGTCCATTGAAAATAAGAGGTGTTGTAGATGCTGATATCCAATCGGCAAATATTGATTACCTAAACGGAACGGTTTATGCGCATAACATTACCATCGTAAATGCTAAAGAGGAATTTGTAATTGATTCTGTTAGCGCAGTGGCAACATCCACCTCTCAAAAGAACACATTGGTATTAAAATCACCGTTTTTGGATGTAGAAGCTGATGGAAAATACAAGTTGTCAAAAATAGCGACTGCTTTGTCAAATTCTATTGCAAAGTATTATGACAGCAAACCAAGTTCAAGAAAAATAGCAGTTGAGAAACAAGAATTTGTTTTTAAAATTGGTATAAAAGACAGTCCAATTCTATTAAAACTTATTCCAGAATTGAAAAGTTTGGAACCTATTACTATACAAGGAAGATATAATTCTGTTAACGATTCTATTGTTTTAAATGGTACAATTCCAAAATTAATTTATGGAGAAAACACCATTACAAATGCAGTCCTTAAAGTAGATACTAAAGACAATTCACTTGTTTACAATTTTGTTGTTGATGACATTCAAAACAAACAAATTCAATTGCCCCACACCAGCATTACCGGTAAAGTGCAAAATAATATTGTGGATTATACGGTGCAATTAAAAGATGCAAAGGACAAAGAAAGATACTTAATTGCAGGAACATTAAAAGCTACCAACGGCAACAACGACATCCATCTTGATCCAAATAATTTGTTACTTAACTATGAATCTTGGAAAATCGCACAAGACAATTTAATTCGCTTTGGCAAAAACGGTATTTATGCTAATGACTTCAAATTGAGTAAAGAAGACAGTCAAATTAGTTTACAATCACAATCGCAGCAAAGAAACGCTCCACTAGCAATTGATTTTAAAGATTTTGATATAAAAACCATTACCAGTTTTGTAGAAAAAGGGGATTTACAAATGAGCGGTAAAATCAATGGAAATGCGCTGGTCAAAAATATAAGCACCACACCACTTTTTACTTCGGACTTAAACATTGAAAATTTCACTTTCAAAAAAGATACTGTCGGAAACATTAGTATCAAAGTAAATAATGCAATTGCAAATCGATATGACGCAGTAATTGACATTACAGGTCAGGGAAATCAAGTTAATTTAGAAGGAAATTACAAGACGACTGACAGCAGTTTTGATATGAATCTTGACATTGATAAATTGAATTTAAAAAGTATTCAGGGCTTTACACTCGATAATATTACGGAAAGTACGGGATTCTTGACAGGAAATTTTAAAATAACGGGCAATACAAATCAGCCTAAAGTAATTGGAGAATTAAAGTTCAATGAAATAGGTTTCAAAGTGAAGCAGCTCAATGCCAAATTCAATTCTTTGAATGATAAAATTGTATTTACAAATGATGCTATTCTTTTTGATAATTTTATAATCAAGGATGAAAAAAACAATGATCTAGCCATAAACGGAAAAATTGATAGTGCTAATTTCAGTAATTTTGGCTTTGACTTAGCCATCGATGCGGATAATTTCAAAGCCATCAATTCGAAAGAAAAAGACAATCCTTTGTATTACGGTGAATTGTATTTGGATAATCATTTGCAACTATCTGGAAGTTTAGACAATCCAATTGTAGAAGGTAACATAAAAATTAATAAAGACACAAAATTCACTATTGTTATACCGCAGTCAGACCCCTCAATTGCGGATAGAGAGGGAATTGTAGAATTCATCGATCAAGACAATCCTAAATTAGCAAACACTATCTCTTTGGAGGAGTTAAAGAGTGAAATGGACATCAAAGGTATCAATGCCTCCGTAAACATTGAGATCGATAAAGATGCCGAACTATCACTCGTTATCGATAAAGCAAATGGGGATTTCCTAAAATTAAAAGGAGAAGCGCAATTGAACGGCGGTATTGACCCATCAGGAAAAACGACTTTGACCGGAAGATATGAATTAGCTGAAGGTAGTTATGAAATGAATTTTAATGCTATCAAAAGAAAATTCGACATCAAAAAAGGCAGTTACATCCTGTGGACTGGAGAACCTACAACGGCTGATATCAATATCACTGCGGTTTATAAAACAGAGGCTGCACCAATTGATTTAATAAATGATCAATTAGGAGATGTCACTGCTGAAATAAGAAATACCTACAAGCAAAAAATTCCTTTTGAAACCGAATTAAAAATGACTGGTGATTTAATGAAGCCCAACATTTCATTTGACATTATTTTACCAGATGGCAACAATAGTGTTTCTGCAGAAATTATTAATGCAACGCAAGCAAAATTGACACAATTACGTCAGCAACCAGACGAGTTAAACAAGCAAGTTTTTGCCTTGTTGTTATTAAACCGATTTATAGGAGAAAATCCTTTTGCTAGTGAAACTGGTATTGCTAGCGTATCCTCGATTGCAAGGGAAAGCGCCAGTAAAATTTTATCACAGCAATTGAATAACTTAGCGGGTGATTTAATTGAAGGCGTAGAATTGAATTTTGATTTGAATACCTCAGATGATTACACCACTGGTCAACGCGAAAACAAAACCGATTTAAGTGTTGGCATTTCAAAGAAATTATTAAATGATCGATTAAAAGTTACTTTAGGAAGTAGTTTTGGAATCGAAGGTCCGCAGCAAGTGAATCAAAACGCTAATAATATTGCCGGTGATGTTTCTATTGACTACCAACTTTCTAAAGATGGAAGATATAAAATGCGAGCCTACCGTGTTAATAAATACCAAGTAGCCTTGCAAGGAGAAGTCGTAGAAACTGGAATTGCTTTTATCATCACCATGGATTACAATAAATTCAGTGAATTGTTTCGCAAAAGTGAAGCGAAAAAAGCAAAACAAAAACAGAAGAAGAATTAAAAAAAGAAATTCGATGAACAAGAACCATTTATTATATTTTCTTTTTTTAGCATTGTTCGCTTCCTCATGCAGCAATACCAGATTTCTGCCCGAAGGAGAACTATTGTATACGGGTGCAAAAGTAACCGTTGAGGGAAAAGAAACCTCCAAGAAAGAAAAAAAAGCATTAAAAACGGCTTTAAAAGAAGTCCTTAGACCAAAGCCTAATTCCTCGATTTTAGGATTGAGACCTAAATTATACATCTATAATTTGGCTGGGACACCAAAGAAAGAAAAAGGATGGCGCTACTGGTTGAGAACCAAAGTAGGAGAAGCTCCCGTTCTATATAGTAAGGTAGATTTAGAATACAACAAAAGTGTTTTGCAAAACCTTGCGGAAAACAGAGGCTATTTCAACACCAGAACTTCGGCTGATTCGACCCGAAATGGTAAAAAAGCAACTGCAGAATATATCGTAAAACCCGGTAAGCAATATAAAATTAAAGAAGTAAAATTCCCTACAGACTCCTCCATAATTTCGACTGCTGTTCGCAATACCATACTAGGAAGTCTATTAAAAAAAGAGGAAGGTTACAGCCTTGCTGTTATTAAAGAAGAAAGAATTCGTATTGACGCCAGACTAAAAGAAAAAGGATTCTTTTATTTTAATCCTGATTATCTTAAAGTACAAGTAGATACAACAGTTGCCGATCATCAAGTGGATCTTATTGTAAAAGTAAAAGACGAAGCTCCAAAACTGGCTGAGACACCATACAAAATCAATAAAATTATCGTTTATCCAAATTATTCCATAGGTTCTGACAGTGTGAAAACCAATATGGATTCCATCAAAAAATACAATGATTTAACTATCATAGATAAGGAGAACTTATTTAAACCCCGTATTTTTGACAGAGCATTATATTTCAAAAAAAATGATCTATACAACCGCACCAATCATAATCTGTCATTAAATCGTCTCGTGAACTTGGGCACGTTCAAGTTTGTAAAAAACCAATTTAAGGTTTCTGATACCACAGGAAATTATCTCGATGCATATTATTATCTGACTCCATTACCCAAAAAATCAATCCGACTGGAATTATTGGCCAAAACAAACTCCGCTAATTATACTGGAACCGAACTCAATTTGAATTGGAGCAACCGAAATACGTTTAGAGGTGCAGAATTACTGACCATTTCAGCTTTTGGTGGTGTCGAAGTACAAGTATCCGGACAAAACAATGGCTTTAATGTCTATCGTGTTGGAACCCAAGCTGATTTAGTTTGGCCGCGATTAGTTGCCCCTTTTAAACTCAATTCGCCCAGCGGTTTTGTACCCAAAACAAAAGCAACGATAGGCTATGAGTTTCAAAACAGGACTAAATTATATTCCCTTCAAACTTTTAAAGGTTCCTTTGGATATTTATGGAAAGAAAGTGAACGGAAGGAACATGTTTTGAATGTAACCGAGATAACATACGCCAGTCCAAAAAATGTAACACCCTTATATCAGGAACAAATTGCCGCAAATGAATCCCTTGGAAAAGTAATTGAAAAACAATTAATTTTTGGACCAACCTACTCCTATACCTACACCAATACGCTACAAAAAAGAAAGAAAAACACCTTTTACTACAAAGGAACAATAGACTTAGCAGGAAATGTGGCAGGTTTAGTTTTAGGCGCAAATATTCGAAAAGGTGATACTATTAAATTATTCGATGTTCCGTTTAGTCAATTTATTAAAATAGAGAATGATTTCAGGCATTATTACAAGTTAGGTCCCGATTCTCAAATAGCAAGTCGAATCATTGCTGGTGCCGGATTTGCCTACGGAAACTCAAGAGAAATGCCATTTATAAAACAGTTTTTCATTGGCGGTACCAATAGTTTACGCGCTTTTAGAGCACGTTCTATCGGACCCGGAAGCTTTGATGGTGCATCAACGAATACCAGTACTTTTTTGCCCGATCAATCCGGTGATTTAAAATTAGAATTCAATACGGAATATCGAGCTAAAATCTACGGATTAGTTAAAGGAGCGCTATTTATAGATGCTGGAAACATCTGGCTAATGAATGAGAATCCTGATAAACCGGGAGCTAAATTTTCGAAAAAATTCCTAAGTGAAATAGCCGTAGGAACTGGAGCCGGATTGCGTTTTGATTTCTCGTTTCTAATACTAAGAACAGATCTTGCCTTTCCTATTCGCAAACCATATTTATCCGATGGCAATCGTTGGGTTTTAGACCAAATCAGCTTTGGAAACGGTTCATGGCGCAAAGAAAATTTAATTTTCAATTTGGCTATTGGCTATCCATTTTAATACAATTTCTATTAAACACAAAAAGAGCACGAAAATAACGTGCTCTTTTTAATTGCTATTACCTCGAAGTTTAGTTCACTAGAAATAGGGCGTTGCTAAATAATAAAATTCCATTTTCCCAGAAACCTCTAAATAACGGATTATCTACCATGTAAATAACGGCTCCATTTTCCTTTTTATCTACAGCAAAACTTACCGTATTGTTTAATTTCTTTTTGATTTCATTACCAACAAAACCATAGCTTTTATAATCTTTAGGAACATAAACAACATTTATTGCTTTTTTCAACAAGGAATAATGCCTGTCATCTGTTTTTAGACTAAAGTATTTATCTCCCAAACCAAATGAAATTGGATGCGTTTTATTTAACAGATTCTCAATGATGGCGCCAGGAATTGATTTTGATATGTACCTGCGTTCTGTATCTTGGAAATCTAAAAAGCGTTCTTTTAAGGCTTCTTCTTCAGCTTCTTTTTCAGAACTCAATTTTTCTTCCTCCGAAGCAAAGGGACTCAGAGCATATCCTTCTTTACCTTCAAATAAGCTAAGTGCACTATTCATTGCAATCAATTTTCCGCCGTTATTTACCCACGCACCAATTTGTTTTTGTTGCTCTTCGGAGAAATCATAATAGCCATCAGGTAAAATCAAGGTATTGTAATCGTATAATTTAATTCTTTTCAAATTATCAGCATCCACAACACTTACGGGATACCCTAATGTTTCCTCTAAGTAATACCAAACAGCGCCAAACTCTGTAGACCCTACTCCTTTTCCTGATAGTAGCACAATTTTAGGCGCTTTTAGCAAATTAAAATTCTCTCCTCCAACATCTTTAGAGTTAGATGAAAATCCAGTTAAAATATAATTAAAATCTGTTTTTATTTTTACCAGCTCACCAACCGTTTTTTCAAAATTGGCTACTTTTGGATTATCAGCTTTGGTCACAATCAAACCACCGGGTTCCACGGTTAGATCACCGAAAACTGCTTTTTTCATCGCAGATCTAACTTTAATATTATTTTGGTGCAACAAGGACAAAACTTGAGCTGATACTCTATTATTCCAAGGAATATGAAACGCGTATACATTTTCTGGAATTGCTTTTTCCCCCACTTCTATGGATGCTTTTGTTTTGATAGCCAAACTGTTTTTCAACGCATAGCCTTCAACTCCATACGCCAATGGCAACGCCCAAGCAGTAATATCATAGGATAAACTATCATTTAGCTTTTGATTCGGTTCAAAAAGCACTTGTGCAAAAACAGCTTTTTGTTGGTCAACTTTTACAATTAAATCATTAGGTTCTATGGTAAAATCTTTCTCTGCTTTAGTATAATAACTAAATCCCGTAGTTTTTTGACTCGCATCCGCATAACTGAATTCCACATTATTTTTTTTCAACAAATCCGCCATTTGAACTAACTTCGGATTGTTTTTCATTACATACATTTTATAATTTCCCTTCACTGTTTTTCGGGAATTATTCATAAAACCTCTGAATCCTTTCAGCAAAACATCGGCTTGGGCTGCGGCCGATTCTACGACCGTTAATACTGCCGTTGCATGATGGGTTAATCGATCTTTTATCGTTAAATTAATGCCGTTACTCATCACAACTTCTCTTCCCGCTCCTATTCCTCCTTGTTCCAATGTCATCCCCACGGCTCCGTTGTACGTAGGGTAAGTATCGCCATAACTGGGATAAAACAAATCAAATCGCTCTCCGGTGTTGTACATCCAGTTTTGAGCATCAAATTTTTTAGAAATATTTTTACCAAGAGTGTAATGAAAATCTTTTTGATACTTTTCAATGTATTCGTGCAAAGGCTCTGCTGATGGTGGAAAGAAATACGGAGAATCGTATCCCATTTCATGTACATCAGTGTGTACCTGAGGCATCCATTGGTTGTACAAAGCAATGCGCTGCTGCGACTCAGCTTGTGTTTGCCAAGCCCAGTCTCTATTTAAATCAAAAATATAGTGGTTGTATCTGCCGCCAGGCCACTCTTCCATGTGCTCTCTATCTGACAATTCCGGATGCGTTTTTTTTCCTGAAATTTCTCTTAACCAATTTCCGTATCTGGAATATCCATCGGGATTGATGCACGGATCTAAGATTACAATGGTATTCTCTAACCACTTTTTAGTTTCAGCATTCGACGGATTTACTAATTCGTATGCTACCGTCATGGCACTTTCGGTTCCTGCAAATTCATTTCCATGTACATTAAAACTCAACCACACAATTAACTTATCGCCAACTATTTGCGATTTATTTTGGGATAAACCAATGGCTGCTAAATTATTGTTTCGTATTTGTTCTAAATTCGCTAGGTTCTCCGGACTTGAAATAAAATACACATTCAAATCCCGTTGCTCTGGTGTTACACCATATTTCTGATGTTTGATAAAAGTAGAATTTGCCGTTAGATGCTTGAAATAATTTTCAGCCTGATGATAATAGGTAATTTGTTTTCCGTAATTGGGTAAAAACTGGGAAGGACTTTGCACCTGCGAATGGGCAATCAGTCCAAAAGTAAGCATGAGATAAAAAGAAAAAACCGTCTTTTTCATATTGTTTTGGGTTAGTTATGCTTCAAAAATAGCCATTTATAGAGAATTGCACAAACTAAATATGGGATTAATAATCTGTGATTTTTTTGAAATGATCTGTTCTAAAAATTTAATTTTCTTGCATAATGCTAAAAATATGGTTGAATTGATTACCAAAAAAACAATAAAATTATGTTTTAGATTCGTATCCTTGCTACATTCTCTTATATTTGCAGACAACAAAATTCACACTACTGATGGAAGAATGTATCTCTGTTTTTGATATGCTAAAAATTGGCGTAGGCCCTTCAAGCTCGCACACATTAGGACCTTGGAGAGCTGCAGAGCGGTTTCTAGGCGAATTGCGAAACGAAAATTTATTTTCTAAAGTCGAGCGCGTAAAAATAGACTTATATGGTTCACTTTCTTTAACCGGAAAAGGACATGCCACTGACTTAGCAGTAATGTTAGGTCTAAGCGGACAGGATCCAGAATACATTCCAGTGCAAAATATTGATACAATCATAAAATCTATAGAGTCATCAAACGAAATCAATTTAGGAAACGAAAAAACAATTCCTTTTTATTTCCTCCAAGACATTGTTTTCAATAAAAACTTCCTTCCTTTTCATGCCAATGGAATGACTTTTACGGCGTATATGAAAGATGACAGTGAGTATGTTTCTACCTTTTATTCTATTGGTGGCGGATTTGTGGTCAAAGAAGAACGCATCAACGCCAAGAAGAAAATAGCAATAAAATGTGCTTTTCCGTATCCGATTAAGAAAGCAGCCGAACTATTGACGATTTGCAAAACAGAAAATATATCCATATCCGAAATCGTTTATGAAAATGAAAAATCGATGCGCACCGAAGCAGTTATCAATCATGAATTAATACGCATTTGGAAAACGATGCTCGAATGCATGTACATTGGTTGCCATTCAGAAGGGATTCTTCCGGGAGGTTTGAACGTACGCCGAAGAGCTTTTGATATGCACCAAAACCTGATCGGTTTAGCAAATTATGATTCGCCTCAAAGCTGGCTAGAAGAAATCCGTAAAACCGAAGTGAAGTTTCGCCAGATCTTGCAATGGGTCAGTTGTTTTGCCTTAGCTGTAAATGAGGTCAATGCAGCTTTAGGTCGCGTGGTTACAGCACCGACTAATGGAAGTGCTGGAGTCATTCCTGCCGTTTTAATGTATTATTTAGTCATTGAAAACCACAATGCTGGTGAAAAAGAAATCAAACAATTCCTGATGGTTGCTGGAGAGATCGGTAGTGTTTTCAAGAAAGGTTCTACCATATCTGCAGCAATGGGTGGTTGTCAAGCCGAAATAGGCGTATCATCAGCCATGGCTGCAGCGGCTTTATGCGAATTGATGGGCGGAACTCCTGAACAAGTTTTAATGGCTGCAGAAATTGCAATGGAGCATCATTTAGGATTGACTTGTGATCCTATTGGTGGTTTAGTTCAGATTCCATGTATCGAAAGAAACACAATGGGCGCCATAAAAGCCATCAATGCTGCTGAACTTGCGTTACAAACCGATCCGAAAAATGCTAAAGTACCTTTGGATAAAGTAGTTGACACGATGTGGCAAACCGCAAAAGATATGAACAACAAATACAAAGAAACTTCCGAAGGCGGATTGGCCATTGCAGTAAATATGGCGGATTGTTAAATTTAATAACAAAAATTTAAAATACAAATAATCTAAAATTCAACTATTTACTGTAGATTTACTCTATATTCTCAAATCAGAAACTATGGAAATTAATTGGGTAATCATTAGTATTGTAATCATTTGTGTGCTTTTTTTGATTGTATTTCTTATTAGAAAAAATCAAAAGGATAAAAAAAAGTATACCAATTTTTTAAACAATGATTTTAAGAAAGCTGATGAACAAGAATCAGATTTAAATGACGATACGTATTAATTTATAATGCTGGACTATTTTATTAACCCTTACAAATAATTTAAAATTGAATAAAAGTCTCATTATCTAACGAAAACGAGCTAAAATTTTTTCAAATTAGAAACATTAATTTCTACTTCAAATAATACCCAATTTAAAATAAAAAGTACTTCCAAGTCCTAATTCGCTTTCCATACCTATTATACCTCCTTGCGCCTCAATAAACTCTTTGCTTATTGCTAAACCCAATCCAGTTCCAGACTTTTGGCTTCCAGGAACTTGGAAATATTTATTAAAAACTTTGGTTTTATAACGGGCATCAATTCCTTTTCCCGTATCTATTACTTGAAAAACAACCTGATTGTTTTCATTTTTAAGTTTTACAATTATCTTACTGTTTTCTGATGAATATGTAATAGCATTGGTTAAAAAATTAATCAAAACCCATGCAGTTTTTTCACTATCCGCTTTTATATCCGGTAAATTTTGTTCAGTCTCGACAACCAGTTTAATTTGCTTTTGTTCTGCTTGCACTTTTACAGCTTCGGTAGCGTAATTAATAATTCCATAAGGATTACTGTTCTCCATATTTAACTTAATATTTCCAGTTTCCAGTTGGGATAATTCTAGTAACTCTCCAGTTATTTTTAATAACCGCTGACTATCATCTTTTATACTTTCGATTAATTGCTTTTGATCTTCATTAATAGTGCCTGTTTCTGCTTTTTCAAGCAATTGTAAACTTAATTTTATAGATGAAATTGGGGTTTTTAACTCGTGCGAAACGGTAGCAATAAAATTAGTTTTGGCAAAATCTAATTCTTTAAAAACGGTAATGTTTCTCAAAATGATAACATCTCCAATAGTGATTGTTTGGTCTTCACCAGTTGGTTTTATAGTAATTGTTAACGTTTCTTTCTCGAAATAACTTTCTTTGCCATCGGCAAAAATTTTCAAGGGAAGTGCTTTCTGATGCTCACTTGATAAATCATCTGTAATTAAGGATTTCAATAAATCATTAGTTAAAGCCAACAAAAAAGCAGGCTTCCCAATCACTTCTTCTGATTTCAATCCCATAATTTTCAGTGCTTCATCATTGGCAAATAATACAAAACCATTATTGTCCAACCCTATAATCGGGTCATGCATATTGTTAATCAGTGTTTCCAATCGTTTCTTTTCGAACGATAATTTGTGCAGATTACTATTACTGTATTCCTCTAGTTTTTGTGCCATTACATTAAACGATTTGGCCAAATCTCCATATTCATTATGATTCATGAAATGAACGCGTTCGAAATAGTTTTTGTTCGCAATTTCTTTAATACTAGCCGTAAGCTCTTTTATTGGATTGGCAATATTATTGGGTAAATTCACTAATAAATTAAAC
Source organism: Flavobacterium sp. DT2-2 (assembly GCA_051990185.1). GTDB lineage: Bacteria > Bacteroidota > Bacteroidia > Flavobacteriales > Flavobacteriaceae > Flavobacterium. The sequence continues at coordinate 103,892 of JAFCUE010000003.1, forward strand.
GCAATCAAAAAACAAAGAGTTCCTGTAACCGCAATCCATAAATTAGCAGTTTCGGCTGTATGTTTAGCAATATCGCTTTTTTCTTTAATCGCAATCATATTCAATTTCATGATTTCGAAAATATCCTGACGTATTTGGCTTTTTACCTTTTCATCGGTTCTGTTTTTTTCTAAAAAGTCAAAACTTTTTTGCAAATTATAAGTCACTTTATCTTCTCCAATTTCTGTGATATTAGCAATCTGCTTCTTCAAATTTGTTTCAAAAATAGCAATTGCTTTTTCTTCATCTATGTCAATTTCATCTAATGAAAGCAGCATGTTACGAGAATATTCAAGCGTATTATAATTAGCTTTCAGAATATTTTTAGTATCTTTTTTTATAGAAAAAATATAAAATGCCGATACTAATGACAAAATGATTATCATTAGAAAAAGTAAGCCTACACCCAGATTTAATTTAGTTTTAATTCTCATATCGTAATTGCAAGAAATGGAGTAATCCCATCCTCTTTATTTTATTGGTTTTTTATTTATCCCTAATTTTACTACTGTAAATTTGTGAATCTATAGTAGTATTTTTTTATGAAAGAATCACCAAATCAACATTTGACAACGAAAGATTATTCAATAAACGTCTGAAAATCGTTGTTGATAAAATCACTTTAAATAAATTGAAGTGTGGTTTACCTATGCAAACCGTTGTAATGTTTTTTTGTTCTACCATTTTTAACATAGCATCCGTAATATTAGCATTTTGAATTTTAATCATTTCTGCTCCAAGCTGCGTAGCTAATTTGAAATTATTTATCAAATGCCGTTGCTTGTCTAATGCAATTTTGTCACTGCTTTCTTTTGGAGTTTCTACATACAAAACATACCATTTACAGTTGTAATAACTGGCTAAACGAGCTGCTTTTCTAATTACAATTTTAGCTGTTTTATCATTACTGCTGATGCAAGCCAAAAGTTTTTCATGTTTAAAAGCACTATTTTTAGGCACTTCATTCTCTACTTTTCTGAGCACTTGTCCCGCAACTTCCTTTAAAGCCAATTCCCGCAATTGCAAAATTTGATCTGATTTAAAAAAATTATTCAAAGCCATCTGTATCTTATCGGCAGTGTAAATTTTACCTTCTTTCAATCGCGCAATCAAATCCTCTGATGTTAAATCAATATTTACCACCTCATCCGCCAGCCGCAATACATTATCCGGTACTCGCTCCTGAACATCGACATTAGTAATGCGTTTTACATCTTCATGTAAACTCTCAATGTGTTGAATATTCACCGCCGAAATCACATTTATTCCCGCTTCTAGAATCTCCAAAACGTCCTGCCAGCGTTTCTCATTCTTACTCCCTTCAATATTAGTATGGGCAAGTTCATCAACAATAACCACCTCAGGGCGCAAATTGATAATGGCTTGCACATCCATTTCCTCCAGTTGTTTGCCTTTATAGAAAAGCGTTCGCCTAGGAATTACAGGTAAACCATCTAATAACTCATGAGTTTCTTTACGAAAATGCGTTTCGATATACCCAATCTTTACATCAATATCTTTTTTCAATAACGTATGTGCTTCTTGTAACATCCGAAAAGTTTTGCCCACACCGGCACTCATCCCAATGTAAACTTTAAACTTTCCTTTACGTGATTTCTGGATTAAATCCAGAAAGTGCTTGACGTTATTTTCTTTTTCTTGGTCCATAGTTATTGCGAGGCACGAAGCAATCTAAAAAAGTTGAACCTTTATGATACTATATTTCATTAAGAAAATACTTAATTTATCTTACTATCTTAATGGTTTAAAAAAATGAAATTAAAAAGAGATGACCATAGAAGTAGTCAAAAATGTATTGCTATTTGTAGGATTTCCTTTTTTTAAAAACACATCATCTTTGCTTGATAAGTCTCTGGCTTCTAGTCTAAACATTACATTTTCAGTAACTAAATAATCAAAATTAGCTGAAAAACCATACGTTTTAAATCCGTTTGGTGTTGCAGTTGCTATTATTACTCCTTTTTTATCAGCGTAATACTCCCCTCTTGCTGCCAATTGAATTTTAGATGTCGGTTTGTATTGCGCTATTAAAACTGGTGAAAACCAAACATCATATTCGGCACTTTCTGGTACTTTTTGTTGCGCTCCAATATCAAAACCAGCTGTTAAACTTGTTTTTTCGGATAACTTAAATTGTCCGTAAAAATTATTAAAATAACGCCATTTTTTTAAATTATCCGGTTGTTCATTACCCAAATAAGTACTCCAGTTTAATGTGGTTTTTGCATCAGGTTTATAAGTCACTTGTGTACCAAAAGCCGGTGTTTGGTTGCCATCAATTCTCTGAATTCGTTGCCATCCATTTAAATACATAGCCGCCAAATACCATTTTTCGCTTTTTGATGTAAACCCAATTTTTACTCCCGCTTCGTAATACGGAGAATTATCAGCCAAAATACTTCTAGTCAAAGTGGCGCAATCTTTACCAATCGCGCTTTCAAAACCAATATGTGACGGCATAATTCCTGCATCAATCCAAAGATTATGTTTCGACGAAATTTTTACACCCACATTGGCTTCATACACATTTTTCAATAAATCCTGTTCTGCTGCCAAATTGTATTGGGCATACGTTCCTGCCATTAAGGCAAAATTCCCGCGAACATTCTCTTTAGCATAATTTACCTTCGCCAATGCTAAATTCAAATTTACCTCATTGTGCTTGTTATGACTGTATATAAATCCGGGTCTTACATGATTGTCAGGTTCTCCAAAATCGTAACTGTAATACGTTTCTACGTAACCCGAAAACGTGAAAGGACTCTGTGTTTTTTCAGTTTCTTGTGCACTAACCGTTGTTAATCCAAAAGCTATTAAGGCTGTAACTATTATATTTTTCATTTTTTTGTCATTGCGAGGAACAAAGCAATCTCATCCTCATTATTTATTATTTGAAGCTAATCCCGCTATCATTCCAATCTTTTGTCTCGCAAAAAAACGAGACAAAAGGATTTTCCCTTCTATCGGGGCTAGGAAATCCCGTTTTTAAAGACCTTATTTTTTTAATTTCAATTGACTTTACTATCAAAATCATTCCTATTTCAATTCATCCAAGGCCACATTCAACTCTAGAACATTTACTGATGCAGTTCCTACTACTGCGGGTGTATTGATTTTGGCTTGCACCAAAGCTCTTACCTTTTCCTCTGATAGTTTTCTCTCTTTCGCTACACGCTTTACCTGAATCAAAGCACCTTGAGGTGAAATATTAGGATCTAGCCCACTTCCCGAAGCCGTAACCAAATCCGAAGGAATCTCTGATTTTTTCAGATAGGGATGCATCATTAAAAAGGTGTCGATTCTTTTTTGCACCAAAGCTAAATAATCAGGATTACTTGGTCCTTTGTTACTTCCTGCACTTCCTCCAGCGTTATAATCCACCGCTGAAGGTCTTCCCCAAAAGTAGTTGGATTTATCGAATTTTTGCCCAATTTTTTGATATCCTACCACTTTTCCGTTTACGGTAACTGTTTCTCCTTTTCCTTTATTGGGAGCTAATTGTGCTATTCCAAAAATCGCCATTGGGTAAATAACCGCTAACAACACCACCATAAATAAGGTGAATTTTAATATTGAAAATATATTTTTCATTTTGTTTTTATTTTTTTACTCATCGCAACTCTCTCTGCACAAGCGACAGCGAACCGGCGAAGCAAAAGAGTGGGGAAAATTATGGAAATTCTCACTCTTAATTTCGTTTGTTAATTCTTAAAATTTATTGTTCACAATCCTTATTTGGGATTTCGGCTCCCTCTCCTTGGGAGAGGGCTGGGGTGAGGATTACATAAATAATGTTACAACCAAATCAATTAATTTAATTCCGATAAAAGGAACAATTAATCCACCAATTCCATAAATCAATAAGTTTCTCTTTAAAATAGCACTCGCCCCAATTGGCTTATAATCAACCCCTTTTAAAGCTAACGGAATCAATATCGGAATGATAATCGCATTGAAAATGACAGCTGATAAAATAGCACTTTCAGGACTATGCAAACGCATAATATTCAATCCTTCAAGCGCAGGAATCGCAGTGATGAAAAGTGCAGGAACTATGGCAAAATACTTAGCAACATCATTCGCAATTGAGAACGTAGTTAGCGTTCCTCTAGTCATCAATAGCTGTTTCCCTATTTCAATAATCTCGATTAACTTGGTGGGATCATTGTCCAGATCGACCATGTTTCCAGCTTCTTTTGCAGCTTGTGTTCCGCTGTTCATGGCAACACCAACATCGGCTTGCGCCAAAGCGGGTGCGTCATTGGTACCATCACCCATCATGGCTACGAGTTTCCCGTTCTGTTGCTCATTCTTGATGTAGTTCATTTTATCTTCTGGTTTGGCTTCGGCAATAAAATCATCGACACCGGCAGCTTCGGCAATAAATTTGGCAGTCAACGGATTATCTCCGGTAACCATTACCGTTTTTACACCCATTTTTCTCAAACGTTCAAATCGCTCTTTCATTCCCGTTTTGATAATGTCCTGTAGTTCTATAACGCCTTGAACTTGAGCATTTTTTACTACAACCAATGGTGTTCCTCCTTTTGATGAGATAGCAATCACGGCTTGTGCAATATCCTCGGGAAAAATAGTTCCCGCTTTCAGTGCAATATTTTTTGCGGCATCCTGAGCACCTTTTCTAATATCGGTTCCGTCTTTTAAAACAACACCGCTAGTTCTGGTTTCGGCCGTAAACTTGATTAAAGTGGCTCCTTCAATAGATAATTTGTTTGCCACTTGAATTCCTGCCAGTTCCACAATACTTTTCCCTTCGGGCGTGTCATCAGCTAGCGAACTTAAAACTGCTGAATTGATAAAATCGTCTTCCGAGATTCCTTTTGCAGGATAAAAACGAGTCGCTTTTCGGTTTCCAATCGTTATGGTTCCGGTTTTGTCTAAAAGTAATACATCAATATCTCCGGCAGTTTCAACCGCTTTTCCTGATTTGGTAATTACATTGGCGCGCAAAGCCCTGTCCATTCCAGCAATTCCAATCGCAGACAACAAACCACCAATCGTTGTTGGAATCAAACAAACAAAAAGAGAGATGAAAGCAGCAATTGTTATTGGTGCATTCGCATAATCGGCAAACGGTTTCAAGGTCACGCAAACAATCACAAAGATTAAGGTAAAAGCTGCCAGCAATATAGTTAAAGCAATTTCATTAGGCGTTTTTTGGCGGCTTGCTCCTTCTACCAATGCAATCATTTTATCCAGAAAACTTTCTCCTGGTTCGTTAGTCACAATAACTTTAATTTTGTCTGATAACACTTTCGTTCCTCCAGTAACTGATGATTTATCGCCTCCCGATTCGCGAATTACAGGAGCGCTCTCCCCAGTGATAGCACTTTCATCAATAGTGGCCAATCCTTCGATGATTTCACCATCGGTTGCAATTAAATCTCCCGCTTCACAAATAAAAATATCTCCTTTCTTCAATTCAGAAGAACTGATGTTTTTGATTTCTCCATTGGCTAAAACTTGCCTTGCCGGAGTTTCTTCCCGTGTTTTTCTTAAACTGTCGGCTTGTGCTTTCCCACGTGCTTCGGCGATGGCCTCGGCAAAATTGGCAAACAAAAGCGTTGCTAATAAAATTAAAAACACAATGAAATTATAAGCAAAACTACCTTCCTCCCCCAACCCCTCCGAAGGAGGGGAGAAAAGTACATACAACGAAACTATCAACATAATAGCAGTTCCGATTTCAACGGTAAACATTACCGGATTTTTGAACATTATTTTCGGGTTAAGCTTCATAAAAGATTGCACTAAGGCTTCTTTTACTTGCTTACTTTCAAACAATGAATTAGATTTATTATTAGTCATTTTTTTTATTATTTTAATGTAAAGTACTCCGCCAATGGTCCAAGTGCCAATGCTGGAAAGAAAGACAAGGCAGCTATGATCGCAATTACAGCAAAAACCATAACCCCAAAAATCGATGTATCTGTTTTTAAAGTTCCCGCACTTTCCGGAATGTATTTTTTATTAGCCAATAATCCTGCAATAGCTAATGGCCCTATGATGGGAAGAAAACGGCTCAATAATAACACAATTCCAGTGGTAACATTCCAAAACGGATTGTTGTCTCCTAAACCTTCAAAACCAGAACCGTTATTAGCGGCGCTCGAAGTGTATTCGTATAACATTTCTGAAAAACCGTGATGACCTGGATTGTTTAACCAACCAGTAGCATTACCGTTAAACCAGTATCCCATTAAAGTATCATTTGCTGCAAAATAAGAAGCTAAAGCCGTTCCTGACAATATCAATAAAGGGTGAAGAATGGCAATGAAAGCAGCTATTTTGACTTCTCGCGCTTCAATTTTTTTACCTAAAAATTCTGGTGTTCGTCCCACCATTAAACCCGAAATAAAAACAGCGAGAATGATAAAAATATAGAAGTTCAAAAATCCTACTCCGCATCCACCATAAAAGGCGTTGACCATCATAGCCAACAATTGCATGGATCCAGAGACCGGCATCGAACTGTCATGCATACTATTGACCGAACCTGTAGAAATTACAGTGGTGGCAATACTCCAAAATCCTGAAATGGCGGGTCCAAAACGAACTTCTTTGCCTTCCATAGCTCCGGTTGTTTGGGTAATTCCCATTTTTTCGATGGCTGGGTTTCCGTTAAGCTCACTGATAACTGTTGGAATTACTAAAAGTAAAAAACCAATAGTCATCACCCCAAAAACGACATAGGATAACCTTCTTTTTTTAAGGTAAAAACCCAATGCAAAAATCATTGCAAACGGAATGATCAATTGTGCCCATAATTCAACTGCATTGGTAAAATAAGTAGGATTCTCTAGTGGATGAGCAGAATTAGCCCCAAAAAATCCACCGCCATTGGTCCCGATATGTTTAATACCGATAAATGCTGCTGCTGGTCCGCGAGAAACTGCTACTGTATCACCTTGTAGTGTGGTAATTGTATCTTTTCCTTCAAAAGTCATTGGTGTTCCGCTAAATAACAAAGCGATGGCTACAATAGCAGAGAGAGGCAGTAAAATTCTAGTACAGCTTTTGATAAAAAAATTATAAAAATTTCCTAATTTATCTGTAGTCTTTTCTTTCATTGCAGTAAAAACAATTGCTGCAGCTGCTATGCCGACTCCAGCAGAAACAAATTGAAGGAACATCAAAACCATTTGTGACAAATAAGAAACACCTGTTTCGCCAGAGTAATGCTGTAAATTGCAATTCACCACAAACGATATAGCGGTATTGAATGCCAAATCAGGTGACATATTTGGGTTATTGTCCGGATTTAAGAATAATGATCCTTGAAATAACAAAACAAAAAAGCAAAGGAAAAACCAAACCATGTTGACGCTTAATAACGTTTTCAAGTTTTGTTTCCAGTTCATTTCTTCGGTTGAATTGATACCGCTAATTTTGAAAATAAATTTTTCAATTGGATGGAAAATCGGGTCAAGAAATGTTTTATCTCCCGTAAAAACTGTAGCAATATATTTCCCGACAGGAACGGCTAAAATTATTGAAATGATAAAAATACTGATGACACCAAATAATTCTGTGTTCATAAAAAAATAGTTTATTTAGTTAAAATTTTTCGGGCTTGATTAATACATAAATCAAATAGCCGAAAACTGCAAGGGCAACAATAAATAGTGCAGTCATAATTTATATTTTTTCAAAAAATTCGACAGATTTAAAACAAATCGCAAACAACAAAATGGCTAGTGCGAGTAAAAGGATTGTGATTATCATAATTATAGATTATTGGATTATTAGAATTTCAGACAATTTATTTGCCTCATTAAACTCCCGAAGTATTGATTTGTTTGATGTATTCGGCCTTCAAGGATTTTGGGAAAAGATTTGAAATATTGCAATGGCGCATTTCCATAAAAGAGGAAACCGAAAAAAGATAGACATTGGAAATGGCAATCCTAGTTTCGTTGCTTCCTGTTGTCAATAATCGTTCAGCAAGTGCCAAACATTTTTTTGCTCGATTTATATTTCCGGCATTGATTGCTCTTTTTGTGATTTCGGCGAAGCGTTCTGTTTGTTTGTAAATCGTGGTGACTTGATTTTTCATGTGTGTTTAATATTTGTTTTTTAATGGAATATAGTATCGCCATTCTTTAGTTTTATTTCTAATTTGAATCATGGCGATTTCATTAGAATGATTTTTATGTTCTTCATCCCCTATGCCAAAATGCATTCCAAAAAACTACCACAAACATCAAAGCTTTGTCAATTAAGGCTTTGATGTTTTTATGCCAAAAAAAAGCATAAAAAAAGCCTATCAAAATGATAGGCTTTTCTCAAAACAATATGATTTTAATGAATGTTGTATTCGTCTAATTTTCTGTAAAGCGTTGCAACGCCTATTTCTAGTAAACGTGCAGTTTCAGCTTTATTCCCTTTGGTGTAATTTAATACTTTTTGAATGTGAAGTTTTTCAATACTTTGCATCGAAAAAGCTGACATTATTTTATTGGCTTTATCGGCTTGGTGTTGCATTTCATAAGGCAGAACAGCTACGGTCAAAATCTCGACATCAGCCAAAATTACAGAACGTTCAATTACATTTTTCAACTCCCGAACATTTCCAGGCCAATGGTAAGTTTCCATTTTATGTAAAAAATCACCGTCGATAGAGACTATTTTCTTATTTACTTTCTCGGAAAATTGTTTCACAAAATAGTTTGTCAATGGTGCAATGTCTTTTATTCTTTCTCGTAATGGCGGAATTGTAATCTCGAAAATATTTAATCTAAAATACAGATCCGAACGAAAACGATGCGCTTCACTTTCGGTTTTTAAATTTCGATTGGTTGCTGCAATTAGCCTGAAATTTGACTTTCTGGGTGTTGTGTCTCCTATTTGTATGTATTCGCTGGTTTCTAAAACACGTAACAATTTGGCTTGTAATTCTATGGGCATTTCGCCAATTTCATCCAGAAATAAAGTACCGCCATTCGCCTCATCGATATATCCTTTCTTGTCTTTGATTGCTCCTGTAAAAGCTCCTTGCTTGTGTCCAAACAATTCACTTTCGAGAATTTCCTTGCTAAAAGTACTGCAATTCAAGGCTACAAATGATTTTCCTGCCCGATTGCTATTTTCGTGAATGGCCTGTGCAAAAACTTCTTTTCCGGTTCCTGTTTCTCCCGTTAAGAGTACAGTTGAATCGGTTTTAGCTACTTTTCTGGCTAAATCAATGACTTGTTCCAATCCTTTCGATTTTCCTATAATAGTTTCAAAAGAATATTTATCAGAGATTCTTTTTTCGAGTTGTTTGACTTTTTTGATCAATTGGACTTTCTCTAGTGCTTTGTACAACAACGGAATAATTTTGTCATTGTCATCACCTTTAACAATATAATCAAAAGCACCGTTTTTCATGGCTTGAACACCATCGGAAATTTTACCGAAGGCAGTCAATAAAATAACCTCTGTTAATGGAAAATTTGTTTTTATTTTTTGAACAAAATCAACACCATTGCCATCAGGAAGTTTGACATCACAAAGTACAACATCAATATCATTGTGTTCCAATTTCTTGTAACCTGATTTTAAATCGGATGCTTCGAGAACTTCAAAACCTTCTGATTTTACGATTCGGGCTAAAAGGCTACGCAGTTTTTCCTCGTCATCAATAATGAGTATGTTTTTCAAAATAGGATTTGTATAAATTTAAAATACAAAGCTAACTTTTTAAATACTGAGAAATAAAAAATAATTTGGGTTTACTTTTTTCGGGTAGCGATAAGATGAACGATTTTTCAACTGTTATCTTTTCTAAAAAGCGTAAAAGCATTCACGCCTTTGTGACTTAATTTTCCATTAACATAAAATTCATAAGGTGTCTAATCATTAGCCATACTTCCATCTACCTGAATAGCATAAATTAGAATTTGTCCCTTAAAAGTGATAGTTGATAGAATAGAGGCTATCGATTTAAAAAAAATATGAGGGCTTTCCTGAGAGAGTTTGCTTCCTTTTTCGTTTTCCACAATAGATTATAAAATCATTTTTTCGTCACAAAGTGCTTTTAATTGGAATGAATCTTTGGCATAAAAAGCCTCAAAAAAAGTCTCGACTACTTTTTTAATTTCTTGATTTTGAGCTTGCAAACTTGCCGATAGGAACAAGGAAAACACTATTAGTGCTCTACCCATAACTATTTTATATAATTAATTTGACAGCCAAAGAAACATTCCTATACATTTTTGAGTTAAAAATATACATTTTATTACCTTTACGATCTCAAAATAACAAATATGTCAGTCGCTAAAAAAGATTATAAAAGGATTACTACAAAATCATTGATAGAAATGAAAGCTAATGGCGAAAAAATTTCTATGCTTACTGCTTATGATTATACGATGGCTAAGATTGTTGATACGGCAGGGATTGATGTAATTTTAGTCGGCGACTCGGCATCAAATGTAATGGCTGGTCACGAGACTACCCTACCCATAACTTTAGACCAGATGATTTATCATGCATCTTCAGTGGTAAGAGCAATCGAGAGAGCATTGGTTGTAGTAGATTTGCCTTTTGGAAGCTATCAATCTGATCCAAAAGAAGCCTTGCGTTCCTCTATCAGAATCATGAAGGAAAGTGGAGGTCATGCCGTAAAACTAGAGGGTGGAAAAGAAATTAAAGAGTCTATTAAAAAAATATTAAACGCAGGAATTCCAGTTATGGGACATTTGGGTTTAACCCCACAATCGATCTATAAATTTGGAACTTACACCGTTCGTGCTAAAGAAGAAGAGGAAGCGGATAAACTTATTGAGGATGCTAAATTATTAGAACGATTGGGTTGTTTCGCATTAGTTTTAGAAAAAATACCCGCGCATTTAGCCGAAAAAGTAGCGCAAAGTATTGCAATTCCGGTAATAGGTATTGGCGCTGGTGGTGGCGTAGATGGACAAGTTTTAGTTATTCACGATATGTTAGGCATGAATAATGAATTTAGTCCGCGATTTTTGAGAAGATACATGGATTTATATGACGGAATGACAAAAGCAATTGGTCAGTACGTTGCTGATGTAAAATCCTGTGATTTCCCAAATGCTAATGAACAATATTAAGCCCCTAAACCCCAAAGGGGAATTGAAAATGAAAATACTATCCAATAAAAACAACCTTCAAATTCTTCACGAAGACAACCATCTTATTGTGGTAAACAAGCGTGTAGGCGATATTGTGCAGGGTGATAAAACGGGTGATAAACCATTATCTGATGTGGTTAAAGAATACATCAAAGACAAGTATAATAAACCTGGCGAAGTTTTTCTGGGAGTAGTCCATCGATTGGATCGTCCTACGACCGGAATTGTAGTTTTTGCTCGAACTAGTAAAGCATTGACACGAATGAATGAATTATTCAGCAATCGGGAAACCCAAAAAACCTATTGGTGTATTGTCAAAAACAAACCGGTTACATCTGAAGATAAATTGATTCATTATTTAAAAAGAAACGAAAAAAACAATACTTCAAAAGCCCATTTAAAAGAAGTTCCTGAAAGTAAAATAGCCAGTTTAGATTATAAAATTATTAAAGAGCTCAATAATTATTTTGCGCTTGAAATCAATCTGCATACAGGAAGACACCATCAAATTAGAGCACAATTTTCGGCTATTGGTTCTCCTATAAAAGGCGATTTAAAATATGGTTTTGATCGAAGCAATCCAGATGGAGGCATTCATTTACATGCTCGAAAATTAGTCTTTACACATCCTGTTACCAAAGAAAATTTAGAAATTTTAGCCCCAACTCCTGATGATGTAATTTGGAATGCGATCTAGAAAACTCAATTCATCTAAAACTGTTGTTGCTGTCTTTCACTAAAAAAAAATCTAACTAGAATGGTCAACTACGATTTTCCAACCTTCTTTAAATTTTTCGAATATTAAAGTGAAAAATCCTTTTTGTTCCCCTTTTTCCATTTGCAAATTCCAAGCTCCTAAAACAAAGGCGTGTTTCTTATCTATTATTTTAATTTGTTTAATATCAAAAGTTAAAGTACCCATAGCGGCTTTATCAGGATAGACTTGCTGATAGATCTCTAAGTTTTTTTGCCAGCCGTAAAATGGTCCTGTTTTTCCAACAAATAGTAAAGAATCGGATTTTAAATACCCTTGCATATATCCAATCATATCCCCATTATTCCAATCTAAACGTTGTTTTTCTAGGACTGCTTTAATTTCTTTCTCTTGAGCAATTGATAAATAACTACAAAATAAAAGCATTATTGATAAAATGATTTTTCTCATTCTTTTTTATGATTTGATTGACTTTAAGTTTATTGCAGATAACCTTTATCCCTTTTCATGAATCAAATATATTCAAAAAATCGTGTTAATTCCCATTTAATCTTATGAAATATTGTAATATAAAACACTTGAACTGCTTTTTAATGTTTGTAATATTTTACCCTAAAATAAAATACAGCGTTAATTATTTATTCCTGCACATCTCATGAATTCACTTTCAGAATAAAAAATCAGTTCTTATTTATACTTCTCTCAAAGAAAATATGAAAATCTTGGCAATAAAACCAAATGATTTAATGTAGAACTTCTAATCATTAGCAATTCAAAACAAAAAAATTACGAACGTACAGCTAAAAAAAAAGAATAAAATCCTGTTTTTTTATTTTAGTTACCAAAGAAAGTTGCAATCAGTTAATAATTATGTAATTTTAATTTAAAATCATATTATGAATCTCAAAACCGATATAAAATACCGCAAAGAATCTCTTAAAAAATTATTGCACGTCATTACAAAATATGAAGAGGAAATCATCAAAGCATTGTACAATGATTTTAAAAAACCTGCTTTTGAAGCCGTTTTAACGGAAACCAATTACGTTATCTCGGATTTAAAGGAAACTATTAAGAATATTGATTCTTGGGCAAAGCCAAAAAAAGTTTCAGCTTCACTGCTAAATTTTCCTTCTTCGGATTACATTTATAGTGAACCTTACGGACATGTTTTAATTATTGCTCCGTGGAATTATCCGTTTCAATTGGCTTTATGTCCGCTTGTTGCCGCTGTTGCTGCTGGAAACAGAGTAACCTTGAAACCATCTGAACTAACTCCAAATACCTCTAAAATTATATTGAAAATAGTAAACGAAACCTTCGCTACTGATGAAGTTACAGTCAAAACGGGTGATGCGACTGTCGCTGCAGCATTGTTAGAACAACGTTGGGATTATATTTTTTTTACAGGAAGCGTGGCGGTTGGTAAAATAGTGGCGAAAGCCGCTGCCGAATACCTAACGCCGGTTACACTTGAATTAGGCGGAAAAAGTCCGTGTATCATTGATGAAACAGCTGATGTAGCATTAAGTGCGCGTCGAATAGTTTGGGGAAAAATTATTAATGCAGGACAAACCTGTGTTGCTCCAGATTACATATTGGTACACCATACCATAAAAGACAAATTCATAAAACATACAATTGAAGAAATTGAGAAAGCACTTGGTGCAAATCCAGAAGAATCTGCTGATTTTGCTCGAATTGTCAATTTAAAAAACTGGCAGCGTCAGTTGAATTTATTGGAGAATCAAGAAATACTTTATGGAGGGAAATCCAATCAAGAAACTTTTTACATTGCCCCTACTTTACTTAATGAACCTAAAATGGATAGTTTGGTTATGAAAGAAGAAATTTTTGGACCAATTCTCCCTATTATTTCGTTTAAAACGAAAATGGATATTGAAAAAATAGTTTTCAGTTTTGAGAAACCGCTATCGTTATATTTATTTTCCCAAAATAAATCTTTTGTTGATGAAGTATTACAAAAATATTCCTTTGGCGGCGGTTGTATAAATGATACGGTTATTCATTTAGTAAATAATCGACTTCCTTTTGGAGGCGTTGGCAATTCGGGTATGGGCGCTTATCATGGAAAATTGAGTTTTGATATTTTTTCTCATAAAAAAGCAATCGTAAAACGAGGAACATGGCTCGATTTGCCGTTGCGTTATGCTCCATACAAAGATAAATTGACAACCATTCAAAAAGTACTAAAATGGTTGTAACTAATGAAAAGTCAGTTAGCGAAGCTATTAAATACCGTCGGTCTGTTCGCGTTTTTAAATCGGAGCCAATTGATGAACGAAGAGTAAAAGAATGTATTGAACTTGCTTCTCTTGCGCCAACGAGCAGCAACATGCAACTTTGGGAATTTTATCATGTTGTTACCCCCGCAATAATTCAAGAAATAGCCTCTGCTAGTTTTGATCAAAATGCTGCCAAAACTGCACAGCAAATGGTTGTGGTTGTGGTGCGGAAAGATTTATGGCGACAAAGAGCTCAATCGAATATTGATTATTTAAAAACACTGTACGGCCATAAACCAACTGCTGATTATTCCAAAAGAGAAAAATTTGCATTGAATTATTACCAAAAAATAATTCCTACACTATATTTCGATTTTTTTGGTATTGTTGGAATGATAAAATTTCTAGCATTTCAGGTTATTGGACTTTTTAAACCAATTTATAGACAGGCAAGACAAAGTGATATGCGTATAGTAGCACATAAAAGCGCTGGACTGGCTGCACAAAATTTTATGATAAGTATGGCTGCCATCAATTATGATACTTGCCCAATGGAAGGATTTGATTCACTTAGAATTAAAAAAATATTACATTTGCCTGCAAAGACTGAAATAAATATGATTTTGAGTTGCGGCATACGAGATGCACAAGGCATTTACGGGGAACGATTTAGAATTCCTTTTGACGAAGTCTATTTTAAGAGATAACTATTTATAAACCAATTAATACCAAAACCAAATGAACAAAACTGCACAAAACCGAATTGAAGACATCAAAAAAAATGGGTACACCCTAGATTTTGCAAATGTTTTTAACCTTGCTTTCGAAAATTATAAAAAAATTGCACTCTATGGAGGACTCGTATTTTTTGTTTTCGCTGTGGTGTTCAGTCTTATAGGTATTGTTGTACTTTTTTCTATTTTTGATACTGAAACGATTTTAGAAAATTTAAAACCAGAGCGTTTTAAACCCGAAAATATGGATGTAAATAGCATATTAATTTTTTCGGCATTTTCCATTATAATCACTTGCTTGCTCAGTCCGTTTTCTGGAGGATTGATTAAAATGGCCTATTGTGCCGAAAAAGATGAGGAATTTCATGTATCTACTATGTTTGAATATTACAAACCCCCTTATTTTAAAGAACTATTTGTTGCAACATTTTTAGTTACTCTAATAAATACCGTAATAGGAGGAATATTAAATTATATACAAATACCAATTCTTGATGTGGTCGTTTCAGTTACTATAGGATTATTTACCATTTTGATGATTCCGCTTATTATTTTTGGTGATTTAAAAGCCCTTGAAGCCATTCAAACAAGCGTTTTAATTGTTTCTAAACAACCTTTGGTGTTATTAGGACTACTTGTGGTGGGTTCAATTGCAACAATGGTGGGTTTTATAGGGTGCTGCATTGGTATCTTTTTTACATTGCCTTTCATCTATTCGCTTTATTTTGCAATTTATAGCGAGATTATAGGATTTGATCCTGAGGATGAAATTACCATCTAAATTTCATTTTAGGCCAAAAAGCCAAAATTTATAAAAAATAAATTTTGGCTTTTTAATAAAAAATACTTAAGTTGAAATTTAGAAATAGAAGTCTACCAAATCAATTCTTCCTACAAATTAAAAAACACCTATGGTCATATGCTGTAGCTTATTGTCATCATGCAACTCAAAATTAATTTTATTTTGGGCCATTAATCTATTAGGTATTAATGTACTCTTTTACATCTTTATTCCTCTTTTAATTCTTTTTCTAATTTTTAAAATTAGTCAAATAAAAACGGGATTAAAGCCAAATGTCTTGGAACAAACAGCCAAAGCGATAACCCTAAAAAAGGAATATCAAATTTACCTCTTGTTCCTAGGTATAATATTGCCAGTAATCGAAATAACCTTTGAATTTTTAAAAATAAGACCCAAAAGTTTATTAGTTTTAAACCTAAGCATTGGTTTTATATTGCTGTTATTGTACTTCATAAGTACGAAGAGTAAATGGTTTTTTGGTCATATACAACAAATTTTTACGGCCTGTTTTTTTCTCTATTTTGCATCTATCTCAAGAAATGTAATCGCATTACCCACAGATCTTATACCCATTGTAGCATTTGTGGTTGCATTATTTTTTTCCTACCGTGTTCTTAAGTCCAAAAAACTCTATTGGAGTTTCATCGCTCTACTATTCATGTATTTTGCAATTGTAACGATTTTTGAATTGGTACCTTTTAAAACAGTAACCGTATTATTTACTAATTTTATAGTAATTGTAATTATAAATTACATTCAAGACCTACTTTTGCTTGATAGTAGTGATCAATTTAGATTTAACAATCAAATTATCAATAAAGGTAATTCACTTATTTTAGCTACAAATCGAAAAGGTGAAGTTGTTTTTTGCAGTGAAAATGTAGAAACTATTTTAGGCTACACTGTTGATCAAGTTATGGGATTGGGCTACTGGAAAGTGACCGAAGATGCTGAATTTTATGAAGAAGAATACCACAAAAAGTTCCTAGCTGACAGGATGTTTGTCAGAAAAATTAAATGTAAAAATGGCTCCTATAAACTCATACAGTGGAACGATAAAAGATTTTCTGAAGACTTAATTATTGGAATTGGTCAAGATGTAACTCATGAAATTCATTTACAAAATCAATATAAAAATTTAATTCAAAATGCAATTGATATTATTTTTGAAGTAAATGAAACTGGTAATTTCAAATTTGTAAATGAATTTACACTAAAAACATTAGGATTTAAGAAACGAGAATTAATAAACAAGCATTATTTAGGGTTCATACGCGAAGATTTCCGCGATAGCATAAAAGTTTTTTATCGAAACTTATCTGAAAATGGACAAAATTTTCCAACTATTGAATTTCCGCTCCTCAGTAAAGACGGAAAAGAATTTTGGGTTTCACAAAAAGTAATTATAAATCGAAATGAAACAGGACAAATTGTAGGATATTCAGGAATTGCCCGAGATATAACTAAAATTAAAGATGTTGAACTTGAAAATGAAATCCGATACAAAAAAATAGAGTTATATAATCAAACTATAAAAAATTTAGCATCAACCAACTTTAGTGAGTATAATAATCTAGATTTTAGTATCAAACAAATAATTGAATCTGCTGCAAAAGCTACAAAATGCAATCGGATAAGTTACTGGAGATATTCCCAAGACACTTTTACTTGTGAAAACTTATATATTTTAGAAACTAATAGTTTTACAAAAGGCCAAATTTTAGAAAAAAATAAATACCCTATTTATTTTGAAGCCATTAAAAATAACAAGCAAATTTGTGTGTTAGACGTGACTATTGCTCAGGAGCTTTCAGAGTTTAAAGAGGACTATTTTGTTAAACATAATATTCAATCACTGCTTGATTTACCAATTTCAGTAAACGGTGAACTAACCGGACTCATTTGTTTTGAAACTACTAAAAACAAAATAAATTGGGATAATGATGATATTAATTTTACCAGAACAATTTCTGATATTATCTCATTGACAATAATCTCATATAGTAGATATGAAACGGAGAAAAAACTTGAATATAAGAGTGATCTTTTATCAGCGATGGCCTTGTGCACAGAGAAATTTTTAAACAGTAAAGACAACAACGATATTTTCTCTGACGTTCTTGTTATTATGGGAAAAGCAACTAAATCTCATAGAGCATATTACTATGAAAACGATAAATCAGATGGATTTATAAGCCAAAAATACAGGTGGATCATACACAATTTAAAATTGACCGAAAACAATACAAAACTTCAAAATCTGCCCTATGATTATTTCGAAGAGCTAATAACACCGCTTCTTAATAATAAAATATACAAAGCAATAATAGCTGAGATTGAAAACAATTCTCTAAGAAAAAAATTAATCGATGTAGATGTCGTGTCACTAATTCTCTTCCCAATTTTTGTGAAAAATAAATTTCATGGCTTTTTAGGATTTGATGACACTCAAAACGAAAGAATATGGTCTGATGATGAAGTTAATATTTTGCAAACTTTGGCTAGAAATATTGCATCCTCTATTGAGCGTATTGCAAACGAAACAGCGATTAATGAAAGTGAAGAAAAATTCCGCTTACTAGCCAACAATATTCCTGGTACTGTTTATTTGTCTAATTACGATGAGTACAATACTAAGATTTATATCAATGATGAAATAGAAAAACTAACCGGATTTCCTAAATCTAGTTTTTTGAATAATGAGTTATCATTCATTGACTTGATCCATCCAGATGACAAAATAAGTACTATTGCTGCACAAAAAAATGCAATCGAAAAGAAAAAAGCCATTCACTTAACCTACAGAATTTTGCATAAAAACAAACATATTGTTTGGGTAGAGGAGTTTGGAGATGCGATTTATAAAGATGGAAAAATTGAGTTTATAGAAGGTATTTTCATAGATATTACGGAACGAAAAAAGAATGAAACTGTATTGCAACAAAAAGAATTAGCGGAGGCTGCCAATAAAGCAAAATCTGAATTTTTAGCAAATATGAGTCACGAAATTCGAACACCGCTAAATGGAATTATTGGCTTTACTGATCTGTTGATGAAAACGAATTTAGGAACAACGCAAGAAAAATATATTACCACCGTAAATCAATCAGCACTCTCTTTATTGGATATTATTAATGATATCCTGGATTTCTCCAAAATAGAATCAGGTAAATTAGATTTGTTTATTGAGAAATATAATATTGGTGAAATGTTAAATCAAATTATTGATTTGATACTGTATGAATCCAATCAAAAAAAATTGAAACTAAACCTCAATCTATCGCCTGATATACCTACATATTTTTGGATAGATAGTATGCGTTTGAAACAAATATTGATCAACCTATTGGCAAATGCGGTAAAATTTACTGAAAAAGGATCTATACATTTAGAGGTAACAGTTTTAAATAAAACAGACGATACCCATGCTAAAATTCGTTTTGCAGTAACAGATACTGGAATCGGAATTTTAGAAAAAAATAAAAAGAAAATATTTAAGGCTTTTACGCAAGAAGACAGTTCTACAACCAGAAAATTTGGTGGAACTGGCTTAGGTTTAACCATTTCTAATCAATTATTAGCATTAATGAATAGTCACTTACAACTCGAAAGTCAAATTGATGTGGGTAGTACTTTCTATTTTGATCTAGACGTACAAACGAGTAATGAGCCTGCAAAAAAAAATAGCTTATTTGAAACTGATTTTGATGCCATCAAAAACAAGGTTGTTGAAAAAAACCTGAACAATAAAAAATTAAAAATTATGATTGTTGAGGATAACAAAGTGAATATGTTATTACTAAAAACAATTCTAAAAAATTTAGAAATTTACCCCACAATTTTTGAGATTTCTAATGGAAAAGACGCTGTAGATCAATTCGATACTATTCAACCAGATTTAATTTTCATGGACATACAAATGCCCATCATGAACGGATACGAAGCTACTCGAATTATAAGAACTTTACCGTCTGGCCAAAATGTGCCAATCATAGCAATAACCGCAGGAACCGAAAAAGTAGAAAAAGGAAAATGCATTGCAGCAGGAATGAATGATTACATACCGAAACCTATAATTAAAGGAATTATTGAAGAAATTATTACTAAGTGGACGCATTAATTTGGATAAAACAAAATAGAAAGCAGTTTAGTAAAACTATTTTACTTTAGCGTTAGTATTTAGATCAAGAATAATTACTGTTAAGTACGATTAAAACATAAACTGTAAATTATGTAAATAGTAATAATTAATACAAAACTTCATGCTATTAAAATTTTATACCTTTCGATCAAATAGCTAATCATTAATCTTAAATTTGTTAAACATGAAATGGATCGGTAGAAGACAAAGTGATAATGTCGAAGATACTAGAGGAATGTCATCAGGTGGCAAAACTATTGTAGGCGGAGGTATTATTGGTATAGTAGTTTTATTATTGAATATGTTTGGTGGTGAAAACGGTCAAATGATTGGCAATATCTTACAGCAAACTCAAGGGGGAGAATCTGCACCTACAGAACAACGCGAATTAACAAAAGCAGAACTCGACGAACAAGCTTTTATAGAAACATTATTAGCAGATACCGAAGATGTTTGGGGTAAAATATTTCAGGAAAATAATATGGAATATATAAGACCAAAATTAAGATTGTTCTCCCAAGCTGTAGAAACAGAGTGCGGTAGTGCTACGGCTGCTTCGGGCCCTTTCTATTGTCCAGGTAATCAAAAAGTATATATGGACTTAGCATTTTTTGAAGAACTTAAAACTAAATTTGGTGCACAAGGTGGCGATTTTGCAACAGCGTATGTAATTGCTCATGAGATAGGACATCATGTACAAACCTTATTGGGAACTTCTGCTAAAATGAGACAAATGCAAGAAGGAAAAAGTCAGGCTGAAGCCAATAAATTATCAGTGGCTTTAGAATTGCAAGCTGATTTTTATGCAGGAGTTTGGACACATTACAACCAAAAAATGAACAATTTCTTGGAAGAAGGCGATATTGACGAAGCTTTAAGCGCAGCACACGCGGTTGGTGATGATGCAATTCAATCTAAAATTCAAGGACATATTGTTCCAGAATCCTTTACGCACGGAACTTCGTCGCAACGTAAAGCTTGGTTTATGAAAGGCTATAAATCCGGAGACATCAATCAAGGCGATACTTTTGCAGAAATAAGATAAATCAAAAATCAATTAAAATTTAAAAATCGGGATAAAGTCCCGATTTTTTTTGCCTATTTTTAAAGAAATCCAGGCAATCAAAAGCACATCGGAAAATTAACTGTACCTTTGCGCCCAATTAAAAAAGTAACCTAAATAATAGTGTTTACTTTATAAACACTATTTATGTCATTTAACTCATTAGGTTTATCTGATGCTTTACTTAAAGCCATCAGCAAAAAAGGGTATACAACCCCATCTCCAATACAACAAAAAGCAATTCCCCCAATATTAGAAGGTAAAGATGTTTTGGCATCTGCACAAACAGGAACAGGAAAAACAGCGGGTTTTACACTACCTATTTTACAAATACTATCACAAGGTCAACAATTGCGACAAAGACCTATTCGTGCCTTAATATTGACTCCAACAAGAGAATTAGCCGCACAAATATTGGCTAATATAAAAGAGTACAGTGAGTTCTTAGACTTAAAAAGCACCGTTATTTTTGGAGGTGTAAACCAAAATCCACAAGTAACACAACTGCGTCAGGGTGTCGATATTTTAGTCGCCACACCAGGTCGGTTAATCGATTTGCAAAACCAAGGTTTAATATCGCTTGCTAAAGTTGAAATCTTAGTTTTAGATGAAGCAGATCGTATGCTGGACATGGGTTTCGTACGAGACATTGAGCGCATTATAAAAGTATTACCTTCAAAAAGGCAAAACTTGATGTTTTCGGCAACCTTCTCAACAGACATCAAGAAATTGGCGATGGGCATTTTGCACCATCCCGCTCATGTGGAAGCTACGCCGGAAAACACTACTGTTGATGCTATTACTCAAATAGTGTATCCTGTTGCAAAAGAGAAAAAAACAGAACTGATCATTAAATTGATTACCGAAGGCAACTGGAAACAAATTTTGGTTTTTACCCGCACCAAACAAGGCGCCAATAAACTGACGGAAAGCATGATTAGTTCCGGAATCAAAGCAGCAGCTATTCACGGAAATAAAGGTCAGGGCGCACGAACCAAAGCCTTGGCAGGTTTCAAAGACGGAAGCCTGACCGCTTTAGTCGCTACGGATATTGCCGCGCGAGGTTTGGATATTCCATTGTTACCTCACGTAGTCAATTTTGAATTGCCTAACATTCCTGAAGATTACGTTCACCGAATTGGTCGTACAGGAAGAGCCGGAGCCAATGGAGAAGCTATTTCGTTATTTAGTCCGGATGAAACGGTCTTTTTGCGCGATATAGAAAAATTAGTTGGTTTGAAACTGCCGGTTCAAAATATCAAAGGTTTTGAGCCAGATCCTAACGCTTCAAAAGAACCAATCAAACAAGGGCAAGCAAGGCAACAACGTGATTCCACTCCGCGAAAACCAAAAACAGATACTACAAACCGAAGCAGCAATAATAGTTTTGGTCCAAGACGTCCGAGTCAAAATAATGACCGACGCTCTAATAGATAACAACTAATAAAATACATTTTCTTTTTTAGGAGCAGAATAATTTGGTTTTTTCAGAACGTATTTCCCGCTATACATTACAATCTTTACACCCTGTCAGGGTTCAAAACCCTGACAGGGTATAAAGGATTTTCATTTCTATCGGGGCTATTTAGAGCGTTTTTACTTTCAAAATAGCATTTTGCAAATTTCTCCCACAAAAGTAAAATAGCCAGATGATTTGTAAGAAAAAATCAATATATTTGAAATAAAATAGGATGGCTGTTGTCATACCTATGTACCCTAAATTGGGTGGCTTTGTATGATTTTGTGAGACATACTAAGCAAACCGCGTAAAATTTAAAAATGATAGTAAAAACGGCAAGAAAGGAAAATGTTTTATCAATATTACTTTTACAAAGTGTTGGATTTAAACTATTTCCAGAAAAAATTGATAATTGCAATTCTTTTGAATATTTTCTAGAAAAATGAAAAAGAAAAGTATTTTAAAATTGGGAATTTTTATTTTAGTAATTCTTTCCACTTCATCATATATTTATACCATAAAAGAAATGTCAAACAGAGGTTATTCAACTTCTGAAAATATGATTTATCGAGGAATAATCTGTTTATCAATTGGAATAATTGCATCAAAAATAAAAGGATATAAACTCATTCCTCAAAATAAGAAAACCCAAATTTTTCGTTTTTTCACAAGTGGTTTTGCTTCTTATTTTTATACAGCTTCATTTGCTTTTCTAAACGCATCAACCATTGCATTACTAGGACGATTAGACATTCCTTTTTTATTGGTTTTGGTTGCATTATTCTCTAATCACAGCGAAAATAAAAAATCTAGTTTACAATTTTGGTTATCTATTTGGACGATAATTATAGTGAGTTATATTACTTTTTCCGGTAATTTTTATAATGAAAACTCAATGGGTTATATTTATGCATTTACAAGTATTATTTTAATAGCATTGGGTTATATTTTTATGAAAAACTCTGCTGGAAAAGAAAATATTATAGTACTAAGTAATGTATTTAGTTTGAGTAATTTAGTATTTGGTCTAGCATTATTAAGTATAAATGGAGAGAACCTTCATTTTGATTTTACAGATATATGGATATTTGTTTTGTATGCTTTGAGTCAGTTTGGAATTTATATTCTTTCAATACAACTATACAAATGGTATAATATAGAACGAGCCAGATTACCTTATGTACTTGCAACTTTTACAATATATTTTTTAGAAATTGTATTAGGAAAAAGAGAGTTTGATTTCAAACAGTTTTTATTATTACTTATAATTACAGGAATGATAGTAACTATAATTATGAACCCAAAAACAATTGAAACAAAACATAATTTTATTGATAAAACATAAAAATACGGCAAGAGCCCCTCTAAGGCAATCGTCCTACTCGTGAACACTAACAAAAGTAAATTACTATAAATTTGTAATAAGCACGAGCGGTGACTTTGAGAAGCGTACTTTAAATATTTGAAATCAAAAATCGTTGATCAAAAATCTGAAATCTAACTAGTCCAGCCAACCATCACGATCCAAACTGCGATATAAAATTTCGCAGAAAAAAATTGTAATAAAAAATTGTAATAAAAAGAGTAAAATAAATAATATGGATAATGAATTAATTGTTGAGAAAAGTTGGTGGAAAAAAAATTGTAAATGGTTTTTAACAACTTTGATTTTAATTTTTTTACTTGTATTAGGATTAATTTTTAGTTCAAATATTGATGGGAATGTTACTGATATTGTTCAAGCATATTCAGACAATTCACTCTATGAAAAAGCAATTGAGAAAGCGAAAACTAATGAAAGAGTTATTAAAATTATTGGAGAAATTGAACCGATTGATAAATTAGCAATTTTAGAAGGAAATGCAATTTATTCAAACAATAGTAATTCAGTTGAAATATCAGTAAGAATAAAAGGAAACAAGGGACAAGGAAAAATGGATATTTTTGCTGAAAGAAATAGGAATGGATGGAACTACAAAAAAATAAACATAAGAATTAAAGAGCCGAAAGAAGAAATCCAAATTTTAAAAGATACGATTGGGAAAGGATTATAAAAACAAAAATAGCCGTTACATAAAATTTTCGACTTTGGATATGTATTTTACAATGTCCGAATGACCTTAAAATTCAAATATTTGAAAAACAAAATCGGTTAAAAACCGAAAGTCTCTTCTTCAAAATCGGAGACTTTGTGGAACTCTGTGATAAACATCTGCAATCAAAAATCGTTAATCAAAAATCTGAAATCTGCTCATTTTTATACTGAAAATTGTTGTTTCCAAATACAACAAAAATTTAAAGCATTAATTTACAAATTAGTATTCTATTCATACTTATTCAAATCTAGATTAAGAATAGTACCTACTCTGCTAAACTCTTCATTAATCTTTGCATTCAAGATAAGTTGTTCATTTGTTATTGGATGATTAAAAATTAACTGATGTGCATGAAGCATCATTCCTTTCAGTTCAAAATTCTCCAACCATAATTTATTTTGTTTGTTACAACCATGTGGACGACTTCCTAAAATGGGATGAAAAATATGTTTGAAATGTTTTCGTAATTGATGCATACGTCCAGTTTCAGGAATCGCTTCTACCAAACAATATCGTGACGTTGGTTGATTGTTAAATTCTAACTCAATTTCGGTACTTTGCAATCGATGAAAGTATGTTATTGCATTTTGTATAATGCCATCATCATTGGTTAAATCATAATCAATCGTTAGTTCTTCGGGTGACCAACCACGTAAAATTGCTAAATACTTTTTTTCGACTTCGCGTGTGGCAAAACGATCATTCATAATTTTTAAAACGGCTGCATCCAACGCAAATAACAAGACACCAGATGTTTTTCGATCTAACCGATGAATAGGATAAACGTGTCGCCCTCCTATTTGATTTCTCAATTCTTGAATAGCAAAAACTTTTGCATCGCGCGCATAAAATGATTTGTGGACCAACAATCCACTGGGTTTATTAATTGCAATAATATATTCGTCTTGGTAAAGAATTTCTAACATTTGGTAAAAATAAAAGAGATTTCTCTCGAAATCTCTTTTTTGACGTATTTATTTCCATACTTTTCTTTTTCCCCAATTGCAAGAGCGTATTCTCAATTTTGTAGCCGTGAAAAATCTAAAATTAAAAATCGTTAATCAAAAATCGTTAATCAAAAATCTGAAATCTAATTTACCCCAACCACCCATCACGATCCAAACTTCTATACTGAATCGCTTCGGCAATATGGCTGGAAATCACTATTGGAGCAGCATCAAGATCAGCGATTGTGCGTGCTACTTTCAAAATACGATCATACGCGCGAGCCGATAAATTCAATCGCTCCATCGCCGTTTTCAATAATTGTTTGGAAACATCATCCAAGGCGCAATATTCCCGAATGTGTTTGGTATTCATTTGGGCATTGTAATGGATGTTTTCCATTTGCTCAAAGCGTTCCGTCTGAATTTCTCGTGCTGCAGTCACTCTTTTACGAATATCAACACTGCTTTCTGCTTTTTGATCATCGGATAATTTTTCGAAAGGAACTGGCGTCACTTCGATATGAATATCAATTCGGTCTAACAAAGGACCTGAGATTTTACTCAAATACCGTTGCATTTCATGTGGTGAAGACGTTTGTGGCGAATCGGGGTCGTTGAAAAAACCACTCGGACTTGGATTCATACTCGCCACCAGCATAAAAGAGGAAGGATAGGTTACTGTAAACTTGGCTCTCGAGATAGTTACTTCGCGATCTTCTAATGGTTGACGCATAACCTCCAAAACATCTCTTTTAAATTCTGGTAACTCATCCAGAAATAAAACGCCGTTATGCGCCATAGAAATTTCGCCAGGTTGCGGATAACTTCCTCCTCCAACTAATGCGACATTTGAAATAGTGTGGTGCGGACTTCTAAACGGCCTTTGATTCATCAACCCTACTTCTTTGAGTTTTCCGGCAACACTGTGAATTTTAGTGGTTTCTAATGCTTCACGCAACGTCATCGGCGGTAAAATACTTGGTAAACGTTTGGCAAGCATTGTTTTTCCTGCTCCCGGCGGACCGATCAAAATAATATTGTGTCCTCCGGCAGCGGCAATTTCCATACATCTTTTTATAGACTCCTGCCCTTTCACATCACTAAAATCAAATTCTGGAAAATCTAAATCTTTATAAAACTCAGCTCGAGTGTCAATTGTAGTTGGTTCTAATGTGCCTTTACCTTCAAGAAAATCAATCACTTCCTGAACATTTTCTATTCCGTAGACATCTAATCCAGCCACAATAGCCGCTTCTTTAACATTTTGCTTTGGAAGAAAAAAACCTTTAAAACCTTCTTCCTTTGCTTTGATGGCGATTGGTAAAGCACCTCGTATTGGTTGAAGGCTGCCGTCAAGGGAAAGTTCCCCCATAATAATATATTTATCAACTTCCTCTGCTTTGATTTGGCCCGAAGCCACCAAAATTCCGATGGTTAAAGTCAAGTCATACGCAGAACCTTCTTTGCGTAAATCGGCCGGAGCCATATTGATGGTAATTTTTTTTCCAGGCATAGCATACCCGTTATTTTTAAGTGCTGCCGCTATTCGATAGCTACTCTCTTTAATGGCATTATCCGGCAAACCAACTAAATGATATCCAATTCCTTTATCCATGTTTACTTCTACAGTAATTGTTGTGGCTTCAACACCAAAAACAGCACTCCCAAAAACTTTTACTAACATATCTTACTATTTGTTTCTAAAATTATAAAAACATTTTCAATTATTATACTTATTCTTACAAAATTTAGGAATGAATTAAAATAAATAGCTATCAATCAAAATAAATAAGAATAACTCAGAAAAATAGGCTGCTACCTAACAATTATCTTTACTAACAAATGTTAAAATCATAAAAAAAGACGGCTTAAACCATTCCTTTTTTTACTTTTAGAAAATAATTAGAAACTACACTATGAAAAAAATCTTACTTTTACTGCTACTCAGTATTTTATTACCAAAAGCTTATGCCCAAGACTACTTTCCTAACAATGAAAGTATCCCTAACAAGAACACAAATTTTACGGCATTTACTAACGCTAAAATTTACGTTACTCCAACACAAGTTATTGAAAAAGGAACTTTACTCATTCAAAACGGAAAAGTTATTTCCGCTGGAGCTACTGTTGTTATTCCTAAAAATTGTACGACCATAAATTTAGACGGAAAATCAATTTACCCCTCTTTTATCGATATGTATACCAGCTTTGGGATCGAAAAACCAAAAGGGATGGGAAGTAACGAAAGAAACCCTTTATACGATACCAAAAAATCTGGACACTACTGGAACGAAAACATAAAATCAGAAGTCAACGGATATGAAAGTTTTAAATACGACCAACCCAAAGCCGAAGAGTTATTGAAAGCGGGATTTGGTGTTGTAGGTACGCACGTTCAAGACGGAATTGCAAGAGGATCAGGAACTTTAATTGCTCTAAATAATTTTGATAAAAGCAGCCAATTAATTACTGATCGAGTAACCAATCATTATGCTTTTACCAGAAGTGCTACCACAAATCAAGCCTATCCAAGTTCATTAATGGGAATGATGGCCTTATTACGCCAAATGTATCTTGACTTAGACTGGTACAAAAAAGGAAATGCAACCAACAAAGATGTAACTTTAGAGGCTGTAGCCAACAATGAGAAATTAGTACAAATATTCGCCTCTGAAGACAAATTAAACAGTTTAAGAGCTGCCAAAATTGGAAAAGAATTTGGACTAAATTATATCTTGAAAGGAACCGGTAACGAGTTTGAGCGCATTGAAGAAATCAAAAAGACCAATTCAAAATTTATCATCCCAATTAATTTCCCTGAAGCGTATGATGTGTCTGACCCAAACCAAGCCAATCAGATGGAATTGAAAGATTTGCGCTTTTGGAATCAAGCACCAACCAATCTTAAAGTGTTAGCGGATAATGGAGTTGTATTTGCTTTGACAACTGACAAATTAAAAAAACTAGAAGACTTTAGACCTAACCTACTTAAAGCCATTAAATACGGATTTGACAAAACAAAAGCACTGGAAGCGCTGACAACTATTCCTGCAGCCATTTTAGGAAAAAGCAATGAAATAGGAAGTTTGAAAACGGGTAGTTTAGCTAATTTTATTATCGCATCTGGTGAAATCTTTAATGATAAAACAATACTTTACGAAAACTGGGTTCAAGGCAACAAGTTTGTGATAAACGATATTGCAATAAGAGATATTCGTGGTGATTATGATTTAACCATTAACACTGAAAAATACAAGTGGAAAATTGATGGCGATGTTGGTGCACCAAAATCAGAAGTAACAACTACAGACAATAAAAAAATAAAATCCAAGCTTACTTTTACCAATAACTGGATTTCTACTGTAATCAAACCAATAGATTCAACTAAAACTAGTTTTACTAGACTTATAGGATACGTTGAAGAAAATCAGAATCTATCTGGAAAAGCGGTGCTTTTCAACGGAAATGAAGTGAAATGGACAGCGGTAAAAACAGCAGCATTTGTAAAAGTGATTGATTCCTCAAAAATTGAAAAGAATAATGCCGTTATGCCGATTACATTCCCGAATGTGGCGTATGGTAATTTAAAAAAACCAACTGCGGAAACTATTTTATTTAAAAATGCTACAGTTTGGACCAATGAGAAAGATGGTATTTTAGTAGAATCTGATGTATTGGTAAAAAATGGAAAAATAGCTGCTATTGGTAAAAATATTACTGACGGCTCTGCGATCATTGTCGATGCTAAAGGAAAGCATTTAACGAGCGGAATTATTGATGAGCATTCGCACATTGCAATTTCTAATGGAGTGAATGAAGGCGGTCACAACTCTAGTGCCGAAGTTACCATTCAAGACGTAGTTAATTCGGAAGACATAAACATCTATAGAGATTTAGCAGGTGGAGTTACTGTTTCACAATTATTACACGGTTCAGCCAACCCAATTGGGGGACGTTCCGCAATTGTAAAATGGAAATGGGGTGCACCAGCAGAGGAAATGTTGTATAAAAATCAACCTGGTTTTATCAAATTTGCTTTAGGTGAAAATGTTAAACAAGCCAATTGGGGAATCACAAATCCAACTCGTTTTCCTCAAACAAGAATGGGTGTAGAACAAGTATTCACAGACTATTTTCAGCGTGCTAAAGACTATGATATGGCGTGGAAAAATTACAACGCAAATGGTAAAAAAGGAAACTTAAAAGCACCGAGAGTAGACTTAGAACTTCAAACATTAGCAGAAATTTTAAATAAAGAGCGTTTTATTTCGTGTCACTCTTATGTACAATCAGAAATTTTGATGTTGATGAATGTAGCCGAGAAATTTAATTTCAGAGTAAGCATATTTACTCACATCCTAGAAGGATATAAAGTAGCTGATAAAATGAAAGAACACGGCGTTGGTGCATCTACATTCTCTGATTGGTGGGCCTATAAATTTGAAGTAAATGATGCTATTCCCTTTAATGGACCAATTATGCATAATGCAGGAGTGGTTGTTGCTTACAATTCTGATGACGCAGAAATGTCAAGAAGATTGAATCAAGAAGCTGCAAAAGCAGTAAAGTATGGTAATGTTTCTGAAGAAGAAGCTTGGAAATTTGTAACACTAAATCCAGCTAAACTATTGCATATTGATGATAAAGTAGGAAGTATAAAAGTGGGTAAAGATGCCGATATGGTATTGTGGAACGCTAATCCATTGTCGATATATGCAAAAGCGGAGAAAACAATGATTGAAGGAGTTGTATATTATGATATTGAAAACGATTTGCAACATAGAGCTTCTATTGCAAAAGAAAGAAATGAGTTAATTGGTCAACTTTTGCAAGAAAAAAATAAAGGAATGATCACTCAAGAACCAAAAAAAGCGGAGAAAAAAGAATACCACTGTGATACAATGGAGCAATAAATACGGACCATTACAGCAAATACTTTTTCAAAAAAGTTTAGAAATTCTAAATAAAAAAATTAAAATGAGTAAAAAAATATACATATTGCTATTGGTGTTAAGTATTTCAATAGCTACAAAAGCACAACTAACTCCCGCTCTTAAACAATCAAAATCAGTTTTAATTCTTAATGCAACAGCACATTTGGGAAATGGAACAATCATTGAAAATAGCGCTATAGGATTTGTTGACGGAAAAATAAATCTTGTCGCAGATGCAAGAGTAATTCGATTAGCCAGTGGTTCTTATGACATTACCATCGAAGCGAGCGGAAAACATGTTTATCCTGGGTTTATAGCTCCCAATTCTACATTAGGTTTAGTAGAAATTGACGCTATTAAATCATCTGATGATGAAGACGAAATTGGGACAATGAATCCAAATGTAAGAAGTATAATTGCCTATACAGCCGACTCG
Source organism: Flavobacterium sp. DT2-2 (assembly GCA_051990185.1). Classification (GTDB taxonomy): domain Bacteria; phylum Bacteroidota; class Bacteroidia; order Flavobacteriales; family Flavobacteriaceae; genus Flavobacterium. The sequence continues at coordinate 134,633 of JAFCUE010000003.1, forward strand.
AAAGTAATTGAGACAGTTAGACCAAACGGAATTTTGATGGCTCAAATCACACCACGCGGTGGAATAATTTCAGGTTCGTCTTCAATTGTTCAACTAGACGCATGGAACTGGAAAGATGCGTTAATAAAAGAAAATGATGGAATGCACATGAACTTTCCAGCTACTTTCAAGAGAAGTGGCTCCTGGTTTGAACCTGGAAGTATTGAACCCAACAAAGACTACGCAAAACAAATTTTAGAATTATCGACTTTTTTGTCTAACGCTAAAGCTTATTTGGGAGACAGCTCAAAAGAAAGAAATTTAGTTTTAGAGGCTACAAAAGGACTATTTGATGGCAGTCAAACCTTATTTATAAATGCCAATGAAGAAAAGCAAATCGTAGATGCAGTTCAATTTGCTAAAGAAAATGGCATCAAAAAAATGGTTATTGTAGGAGGATATGAAGCCTACAAAACAGCCGAATTATTGCAGAAAAATAATATTGGTGTGTTGCTCAAACGTGTACATGACATGCCTGAAAACGAAGATGATGATGTTGATTTACCTTTCAAATCAGCCAAATTATTAACAGATAAAGGAGTGCTAGTAGGTTTAGAAAACAGTGGAGCAATGGAGCGTATGAACACTAGAAATTTACCTTTTTTAGCGGGAACCTGTGCAGCTTACGGTCTCGATAAAGAACAAGCGTTACAATTAATTACATCTAATACCGCTAAAATACTTGGAATTGATGCTCAATGTGGTACCTTAGAGCAAGGAAAAGATGCTACACTGTTCATATCTGAAGGCGATGCTTTAGATATGAGAACTAATAAATTGACTAGTGCTTTTATTCAGGGTAGAATGATCAGCTTAGAAACGCATCAAACCAGAATGAACGAAAAATATAAAACAAAGTACAATCAAAAATAAAACATTTTATGGGACTATTTAATGCCATCCTAGGCAATGCATCCGAAGTGAACATTGAAAATATTTCAATGGAATTTGAACCCATTTTAATAGATGGTGAGATCATCGAAAAAGCCTATAAACTCATCCGTGATATGTTCATTTTCACTAACAAAAGACTTATTTTAGTCGAAAAACAATTGGTAGGAACCAAAGTTGACTACATGTCAATTCCATATTCTAGCATTAAAAAATTCTCTAAAGAAAGTGCTGGAATATTAGATATGGATGCAGAATTAAAAATTTGGCTGAATAACGATAATTCGCCAATCGTAAAAACATTTGGCAAAGGAGGAAATAACATCAATGAAGTTTATAAAATTTTAAGCCAACATCTTTTAAAATAAACTTGTAAATTCCTTTTTTAAATTGGCACTAATCGAAATTATTTTTCGCTTGGTGCCAATTTTTTTATGTTAAATTTAAAATGCACAAACTTAATTCAAAACGCGTTTATTCTTATACCAATTTCCATTTCTTGCAAAATAATATTAATACTAGATTAATAAATTGTAAATTTTAACGATAAATTATAATATACCCTAAAATAAATAGGGGTCATATTATATAAATCATAAAAATATAACATTATTATATGTTTTTAAGGGGGCTGTTTGAGATTTTTATATTTTTATAAAAATTTAAAACTAAACAAAAATGCGGAAAATTATTTTAAGCGTGATCTTATTCACAATTTTGGTGGCAACTCTTTTTTCAAATTATTTCATAATTGACAGCCCTACTCCAGCGGTAGCTGTAAAATTTGACACCGGTGATACGGCATGGATGATTGTTGCCACAGCACTTGTATTGATTATGACGCCAGGTCTAGGTTTTTTCTACGGTGGAATGGTAGGCAAAAAAAATGTTATTAGTACCATGTTACAAAGTTTTATGGCTATGATCATTGTTACTGTTTTATGGGTTGTAATTGCCTTCGGTTTATCATTTGGACCAACAATAGGAGGAATAATTGGTAACCCATTGCCAAATTTATTTTTCCAAAATGTAGGAACGAACACCGCATGGAGTCTAGCTCCAACCATACCATTTCTGTTATTTGCTTTATTTCAGGCAAAATTTGCCATCATTACACCAGCCTTAATTACTGGCGCATTTGCAGAGCGAATTCGTTTCTGGGCATACTTATTATTTATGGTACTATTTATACTATTGGTTTATGCTCCATTAGCACACATGACTTGGCATCCTGATGGTATTTTCTTTAAAATGGGTGTATTGGATTTTGCTGGTGGAACAGTAGTGCACATGAGCGCTGGTTGGGCTGCGCTGGCTGGAGCCATATTCTTGGGAAAAAGAAAAATACAAAAAGTAAATCCTGCACGTATCACTTATGTTTTACTAGGAACTAGTTTGCTATGGTTTGGATGGTTTGGTTTTAATGCTGGATCTGCCTTAGGATCAAATGGTTTAGCGGTACAAGCATTAGGGACCACAACTGTAGCAGCCGCAGCTGCAGGCATGGCATGGGTATTTCTTGATAAAATTTTGGGACATAAACTTTCAGCAATGGGTGCGTGTATAGGTGCCGTTGTGGGGCTCGTAGCGATTACACCTGCAGCTGGTTTCGTTACTATTCCTCACGCTATTTTTATTGGTGTTTTTGCCAGCGTAGTGAGTAACCTAGTTGTTAGTAAATTTCCAAAAGGTAAAATTGATGATGCTCTGGATGTATTTGCCTGCCACGGAGTAGGAGGAATGGTTGGCATGTTATTAACTGGTGTATTTGCTTCAAAGTCAGTCAACGCTATTGTTGGCGATAATCAAGGACTTATATTTGGCGATTCTACCCTATTTTTAAACCAATTGACCGCCTTAATAATAGTTTCGATTTTTGCTTTTTCAGCATCCTATTTTCTATTCTTTATTGTAAACAAAATTACACCTTTACGCGTTAGTGAAGAAAAAGAAGAATTAGGGTTGGATATTTCGCAGCACGGTGAGTTTTTATAAATCGGTTCTTTATTAAAAAATTTACCAATACATTTTTGTTAATTAATATCAATAATGAACCAGACTAGATACAAAAAAAGGCTATCCACTCTGGTAGCCTTTTTTATACTATTCAAATCAATTTTTTTACTATTTCAAAATGGTAAACTCTATTTTTGAATCATTATAAATGCGATGTGTTTGTTTTTTAAAATCTTCTGGTTTTGCATAAAAAATATTTTCTACAAACGTTTGTGGATTCAAATCTATCAAAGGAAACCAAGTACTTTGAACTTGGATCTGTATTTTATGCCCTTTTTTGAACGTATGAAAAACATCCTGCAATTTAATATTTACTGCCGTTTTCTCATTTGCAATAAAAGGTTCCGGTTTTGAAAAGCTGTTTCTAAATCGTCCTCGCATTACTTCACTGCGTACCATCATATGATAGTTACTCATTTTTAAATAAGGAGCGACTTCTTTTGTTTCTGGCTCGTCACTTGGAAAAACATCAATTACTTTCACAATCCAATCCGCGTCAGTTCCTGTGGTAGAAACTTGTAATTTAGCTACTATTTCACCCGCTAGTGACATATCATCAGCTAATACTTCTGTCTCAAAAACAATTACATCTTGCCGCTTGGCTGCAAATCGCTGATCATCAGTCATGTATTTTCTTGGGGTAAAACCTTGTAGAATATCCTCTGAGGAAGGAACAGGTTTTTTTGGATCACTAACAAATTCTTCAAAAGCAACGTTTTTCATTGCCATTTTAGATAATTTATTTTCTTGCAAAAAGAAATCTTGTTTTAGTGTATTTTGCGGTGGCCACGCATCGTATGTTTTCCACTCTTTTCTTCCCGAATCAAAAACATAAGCTTCAGGTAATTTATTCTCCCCTTTTCCATTCTCCTTTAAAAAATGACGAAAGAAATTGGCTTCTATATTTTTTTGATAAAAACCCGAAATACTATCTCCAAAATTGATATTTCCTATTACCTGTTTTGCTGAATTTCTAGCCCAATCGCCATGACTCCATGGGCCCATAACAATAGTGTTATAGTTTTTACTGTTTTTTTCAATCGTACTGTACGTTTTTAATGGACCGTATAAATCCTCTGCATCAAACCAACCTCCTACTGTCATCACTGCTGGCTTGATATTCTTTAAATGCTGTAAAATACCACGTTTCTGCCAAAAATCATCATAACTAGAATGATCTTTTAACTGTTGCCAAAACTCATTATCCTTACCATAATATTTGTCCAAATTTGATAAAGGTCCAGCATTTAAGAAAAATTGATAATCATCTTTGGTACCAACATCTGTAAATTTAAACCAATCTTCGGTAGTTCTCTTAGTTTTTTGAGGTCCAAATAATGGTGTTACCTTCCAATAGCTTAATAAATAAGCTCCATTATGATGAAAATCATCAAAAAAGAAATCGGAAATACAAGCCTGAGGCGAAACTGCTTTCAACGCGGGATGGTTACTTAATAATGAATAAGTCGCATAAAATCCAGGATATGAAATTCCCCAAGTTCCTACACTTCCGTTATTGTTTGACACATTTTTAACTAACCAATCAATAGTATCGTAGGTATCAGAAGCTTCATCTATGTCGTTTTTATTTTTCTTGTTTGGAATAAAACCACGCATGTTATCATACAGTCCATCACTCATATAACGACCTCTAACATCTTGATAAACTACAATATAGCCCTCTTTCATCATCGTTTCGCTTGGCGAAATACTTCTTTTGAATTGATCTGCTCCATACGGGGCACAATCATAGGGAGTCCTTTGCATAATAATAGGGTACTTTTTTGAAAGATCCTTTGGGGAATAAATACAAGTAAAAAGCTCAATTCCATCGCGCATCTTGATATGTACTTCTTTTTTAGTATAATTAGCAGCAACATAATTTGGTGCTTTTTCTTGAGCAAAAAGAATTACGCTTACAAAAAGTAGGGTAATACTAAATAGTTTTTTCATAATTTTATTAAATTAAAATAATTTTTAAAGATAAAAAATCTGTTGGAAATTAGTATATATATATGCAGACAATTTAAAGTTTTCCAAATCACTTCGAATTCTATTTACGCAAAAAAATTATCTCAATATTAAAAGATATCTCGCATTCTTTTAGTTTAAAATAGCTCGTATTTGAATAAATACTTTCCAAGAAATTGCTTTACACTGTATTTGAAAAAATTATATTGAAATAAAACCGTAAGACATAAAAAATTCTAAAGGCATCCAATAATAGGTAGCAATCAGTGCTTTTTTTAATCAACAGTAACCTACTTTACTTTTGAAAGCGATCTATTCCAGATCTCAACCACTCTTTGTAGGCATTGATATCTGAATTGTAACTCTCTGGCTTGTCAGACAACATCATTCCGTCATTGTCTAATATAATGTAATACGGCTGTGCATTAGCCTTAAATTTTGTAATTTGAAAATCACTCCATTTATTCCCTATACTTATAATTTTTTTTCCAGTTTCTTTTGATACATATTGTTCGCTCTCAGGCAATTCTCTTTTATCATCTACATATAAGGAGATTAATACTACTTCATTTTGTAGTATTTTTAGAATTGCAGGATCAGACCAAACAAAGTCTTCCATTTTTCTGCAATTGACACATGCATATCCTGTAAAGTCAAGTAAAATAGGCTTTTTTAATAATTTGGCATAAGCCAATCCTGTATCATAATCTTCAAAAGCAATCAAATCATGTGGTCCTAAATGTGCCCCTTCAGGCAAAATTTGGGCAGCCGCGTTCGAAGCGCCTTTAGAATTCCCTACTCCGTAAGGACTTTCACTATAAGTCATAGGCGGTGGAAAACCAGAAATTATTTTTAATGGTGCACCCCAAATTCCGGGAATTAAATAAACAGTAAAAGCTAAAACTACCAATCCTAAGTATAATCTTCCTACTGAAATATGATTCATAGGACTATCATGCGGTAATGTAATTTTTCCGAATAAATAAAAGGCTAATGTTCCAAAAATGGCAATCCAAATCACTAGAAACAATTCTCTCTCCAGAAAATGCAATTGCAATACCAAATCTGCATTCGACAAAAATTTGAATGCCAAAGCCAATTCTAAAAATCCTAAAACTACTTTGACAGTATTCAACCAACCACCTGATTTTGGCAATGAATTCAACCAACCTGGAAACATAGCAAACAACATAAAAGGTAAGGCTAAGGCCAAAGAAAAACCAAACATGCCTATAATTGGAGCTATCCCTCCTTTGGATGCCGCCTCTACTAAAAGAGTTCCTACGATTGGTCCCGTACAAGAGAACGAAACTATGGCTAATGCTAAAGCCATGAATAAAATACCTATTATTCCGCCTCGGTCAGCTTGATTGTCTACTTTGTTTGCCCAAGAATTAGGCAACATAATTTCGAAAGCACCCAAAAATGACGAGGCAAAAACTACAAGCAATACAAAAAATATGATGTTGAACCAAACATTTGTTGAGAGTGCATTTAAGGCATCGGCACCAAAAATCCAAGTCACTAAAAATCCCAAGACCACATAAATAAAAATAATTGCAATGCCATAAATAATAGCATTTCGTATTCCTTTAGCTTTAGTTTTGCTTTGTTTTGTAAAAAAACTCACTGTCATAGGAATCATTGGAAACACACAAGGAGTTAGCAATGCTGCAAATCCTGATAAAAAAGCTATGAAGAAAATGGACCACAATCCTCTTTTCGCTGCCGGTTTTGGGTCTATAGTAGAAACGCTCTCGGGTTTGATAACTTGTTTTTCATCAACAGTACTATTAGAAATTACTGGAGCAACTTTTGTGGAGTCTATAGGTACTAAATCAGTTGTTATAAGAGTTGCAACTAATTTAGCAGCAGGAACTTTAATAGTGAAGTTTTTCTCAACGTTGATACAAACGTCTTTACAAACCTGAAAGTTAAAATCAACTTTTATTTCCGTAAGCTTTGGATTTGTAATGCTAATTTCTTGTTGAATTTGAGCTTTTTTCTCAAAAAATGTTTCATTTACTTCAAAAATATCATTGTAAGCCGTTCTTGTTTTACTTTCTTTGGTTTTACCGACTAAGTTGAAATTTCCTTTTTGATTTTTAAAGATAATTTCCAAAGGTAATGGTCCTCCATCTGGAGTAAACTGTGAATATAAATGCCAATCATTTTCTATTACAGCATTAAATGTTAAGATATAGTTTGTCTCTGATTTTTTCTCTATTTTAGTAGTCCATTTTGCTGGATCTAGAATTTGTGCATTCCCATTGGTATAAGCCAAAAAAGCAATGAATAAAAATAATAGTTTCTTCATTAGTCTAATTGTATTTTAAGTAGGTTATTTGTTGTTGTATCAATTTTAAAGCGCTCATCCTGACGAATCCCAATAATCCAAACTATTGCATTATCAGAACATAGAATCCAAACGTTTTCTTTATCTAGCAATGACAATTTTTCATCTTTGAAAAGCTTACTTACTTTTTTAGATTTTCCATTCATGCCAAAAGGTTGAAAAACATCTCCTTCATTCCATCTTCGTAAAACCAGGGGGTAATTAATTTTATCTGCGTCCACAAATATAGTTTTATTTGAAACGATACTAATGTCAGCTACTTTACAAAGTGTAAGTTTTAAGGGAATATTAACTTCCGAATGATCTTTTTGGATATAGTATTTATCATTTAAACCTGTAAAATCTATCGGACTTAAAATTAAAAAATCTCTATCTTTCAATAAACGATATTCTGGAGCAAAAATAGATTTTCCAGATTGGCTTTCGACCAAATCATATATATCCTCCCACGCTGTAAACTCAAATTCTTTCAGCCATTGGTACAAATAGGATTTGAAATTGGGTAATTGTTGCAATTTCTTTAAATCAAAATAAATTGTTTCTTCCTCTTGTTTAGCCACTTGCTGGTAAATCATAATCGAAGCATCTTCGACCATCACTTGTGCTTCTTGCAAATACGTTTGCGTTTTATGAAATGACAAAAGAAAATTTGGATTCAATTCCTTTAATAGTGGAACCAAATGATGGCGAATTTTATTCCGAAGGTATTTATCGGATGCATTGCTGCTATCTTCGCGCCATTGAATAGTATTTAATTTGGCATATTTTTCGATTTCTTCTTGGCTAAATGCCAAAAGCGGACGAACTACTTTATCGTTCTGTTCCGGAATCCCTGTCAAACCATCTAATCCAGTACCACGAGTCAGATTAATTAAAAAAGTTTCTAAATTATCATCGGCATGATGTGCCGTAAGAATATAATCGAATTTTTCAGTTTCTAATAATTCATAAAACCAGTTATAGCGTAATTCACGTGCGGCAACTTGAGTTGAAACTTTGTAATCTTCTGCAAAAGCTTTAGTATCAAATTGTGTTATAAATACCGGAATAGCATTTGCAGCAGCATATTCTTTGACAAAATTTTGGTCTTCAAAACTTTCCATTCCACGCAACTGAAAATTACAATGTGCAATTCCTATTTTATAATCTAATTGCTGAAACAAATGCACCAGTACCATACTATCTCTTCCGCCACTTGTAGCAAGAAGAATTTTTTTTCCGCTCAAGAACTGGAAGTTATGAAGAAGGTGGTTTTGGAATTTCTGTAGCATAATCAAATTTAATGAATTCATTTTGTTTTAGGTTAAAACTTCTCGCATCGCTTTTGCTTTAAGCAAACATTCTTCGTACTCTTTTTCTGGAATAGATTGAGATGTAATCGCACTTCCTACTGAAAATGAAACATATTTTTTTTCTTGATTGTACAAAATGCTGCGGATAACTACATTGAAATCGAAATCACCATTTGGTGTAAAATACCCCACGGCACCACTATATAAACCCCGTTTTGTTTCTTCCAACTGTTCAATAATTTTCATAACTGAAATTTTTGGTGCACCCGTCATGCTTCCCATTGGAAAAGTAGTTTTTAATGCGTCTACTGCTGAATATTGCGGATCTAGTTTTGATGTTACCGTCGAAATCATTTGGTGCACCTGCAAAAAAGAATAAATTTTACTTAATTCTTGTACTTCAACGGATCCTTTTTGTGCCGTTCGTGACAGATCATTACGAACTAAATCTACAATCATAATGTTTTCCGATCGTTCTTTTGGGTCTAAAGCCAATTGTTTTTTTGAATTTTCATCTTCAATTGGGTCTGGAAATCGTTTGGCAGTTCCTTTTATCGGTTGTGAAATAAGCATATCACCCTCTTTCCTTAGATACCGCTCTGGTGTAGCCGAAAGTAAAAAGTGATTGTTATTCTTAAAAAAAACAGCAAATGGCGGCTGAGAAATTTCGTTGAGTTTGATAAATTTTTCGATTGGGTTAATCGTTGCTTTTTCAGCAAAAAACTCCATACAAAAATTAGCTTCGTAAATATCGCCTTGATGAATGTGGTCCAAGACTTTTGAAACCTTTTGAAGATAATTCTCCTGCAGAATCCGTTGTTGAATCGTTATTAGTCCTTTTATTTTGACTTTTGGCTTTTGACTTTTGACTATATTTTCAAAATCTTCCTCTACTTCATCATCGCATAAATTGAGGTATTGAATTTCGAGTTGATTGCCTTTCAATAAAAATAATTTCTTGGGCTGAAAGAAAAATAAATCTGGAAACTCTAGACCGTCAAAATTGGTTGAGTGCAACTGCTCAATATCGTTTTTTAAATCATAAGATAAATAGCCAAAAATCCAATCTTTAGTACTTTGTTGGTATTGTTTTATATCTTCAAAGGCATTATGGAAATCTGTTTTTATTGAAGTAAAAGCATTAACGGCGAGAACACAATCATAGCTGGAATAATTTTGCGGATAGTCATTACTATCCAAATAAATGATTTCTCGAAACTGTTGAGACCAAAATAAAAGTTGTTGTTTGAACAATTTTGGATCAGAAATAGACTTGTAAATTGAAGTTCTCAAAAAGGAATAGTGTTTAAGATTCAAAATTACAATAAAAAATAAACCTTCAATAATTGATTCTACTAAAATTAGTTTATTTTTTTGTAAATTTGATAGTGCGTGATCCGTTTTAGATTTTGTAAATCATTAAATCATTCCCGTTATGGCTTCAAAAATTTTCCTCAATTTAGCTGTTAAAGACCTTAAAAAAATCGATTGATTTTTTTACTACACTTGGATTTTCTTTCAACCCAAAATTTACAGATGAACAGGCCGCATGCATGATTATTGGAGAAAATATTTTTGCGATGCTAGTCACTGAGCAACGATTTAAAGACTTTACCAAAAAAGAAATTTGCAACGCCCATAAAAATACCGAAGTATTAATTGCAATAGATGCCGAGAGCAAAGAAAAAGTAGAAGAAATGGTCAAAAATGCAGTTAATGCAGGAGGTTTAATTTATATGGAACCACAAGATCATGGATGGATGTACGGTCATAGTTTTGCTGATTTAGATGGGCATCAATGGGAAATTTTCTATATAGATGAAAAGGCAATACCCAAGTAATTATTATCAATTATGTAATCTCTAAAATAATATACTATGAAAATCGCAATTATCATTATTCGAAGTCTAATTGGACTTTTATTATTGTTTGCATCAGTTAGTTTCTTTTTAAAACTAGCTCCAGAACCAGAGGCTACTGGAAATTTCAAAGCTTTTAATGTAGGCTTAGTTGCCTCAACTTACTTAATTCCTTTAGCAAAATCAATAGAATTACTCTGCGGATTGTCTTTTCTAACAGGCAGATACGTAACCCTTGCCAACATCTTGATCCTTCCCATAACTTTAAACATTTTGTTTATTAACTTTTTTTTATCGCCAGAAGGAATACCTATTGCAGTATTTTTATTTTTAGGAAATCTGTTTTTAATTTACAGCCATTGGAAAAATTATAAAGGTCTATTTGTAGCAAAAGGCTAAAAAAATCCTTTAAACTAAGAAACCCGTTCAATTGAGCGGGTTTCTTAGTTTAAAACGAAATTAATTATCTAATTCCGATTCCTAATTACACATGCAAAGCTCTATTATCAGTAGCCGCTAATGCCGCTTCTTTGATTGCTTCGGCAAAAGTTGGATGCGCGTGAGACATTCTCGAAATGTCTTCAGCAGATGCTTTGAATTCCATTGCAGTTACTGCTTCAGCGATTAAATCTGCGCAACGAGCTCCAATCATATGCACACCAAGTACTTCATCTGTTTTGGCATCAGCTAAAATTTTTACAAATCCGTCTAAATCCCCACCAGCACGTGCACGACCTAAAGCTTTGAAAGGAAAACTTCCTGATTTAAAATCAACACCTGCTGCTTTCAATTGCTCCTCTGTTTGTCCCACAGCAGCCACCTCAGGCCAAGTGTAAACAACACCAGGAATCAAGTTATAATCAATATGTGGTTTTTGACCTGCTAAAATTTCCGCAACCATAGCTCCTTCTTCTTCAGCTTTGTGTGCTAACATAGCTCCGCGAACTACATCGCCAATAGCATAAATGTTGGAAATATTAGTTTGCAAATGATCATTTACTTCTACCAGTCCTCTATCTGTAATTTTTACTCCTGCTTTATCCGCATTCAATCCATCCGTATACGGACGACGTCCTACAGAAACTAATGAATAATCTCCTTCCAGCGTAATGGTTTCTCCTTTTGCATTTTCAGCTTGAACTACAACACCTTCGCCATTTCTTTCTACTGATTTCACTTTGTGCGAAACGTAGAATTTCATGCCTTGTTTCTTTAATACTTTAGTCAATTCTTTAGACAATGAAGCGTCCATTCCTGGAATGATTCGGTCCATGAATTCCACTACAGAAACTTGTGCTCCCAATCGTAAATAAACTTGACCTAATTCAATCCCAATTACGCCACCACCAATAATCACCAAATGTTTTGGTACTTCTTTAAGTTTCAAAGCTTCGGTAGAAGTGATGATTCTTTCTTTATCGATTTTGATAAAAGGTAAAGAGGACGGTTTTGAACCTGTAGCAATGATAATGTTTTTAGCTTCGATAGTTTCAGAAGTTCCATCTGCTTTTGCAACAGCAACATGAGTAGCATCTATAAATGAACCCAATCCTTCTAGAACTGTAATTTTATTTTTATCCATTAAAAATTTAACACCACCCGAAGTTTGATCTACCACCGCTTGTTTGCGAGCAATCATTTTCTCTAGATTTACTTTTACTTCTCCTGAAAGTTCGATTCCGTGGTCTGCAAAATGTGCAATTTCACTATAATGGTGAGAGGACGCGAGCAATGCTTTTGAAGGAATACAACCTACATTCAAACAAGTTCCTCCAAGAGTTGAATATTTTTCGATAATTGCTGTTTTGAAACCCAATTGTGCACAACGAATTGCTGCTACATATCCGCCTGGACCAGAACCTATAATGACCACGTCAAATGAACTCATAGTATATATTTTTTATTGTGTTTTTATAAAATGTTGCACAAAATTAAGGAATTAAGTTTTGTTTAAAGTTTAATTCAGAAGGTTTTTTGTTACGAATTTTTAGTGGTAAACATTTACTTATTATTGAATACCACTTTCAATTCACATTTATTCTAAATATCAACAATCGTAGTGTTTTTTACTTCGCTAATCATGAATGTACTGTGCGTACTGCCAATATGTTGCAAGGTGGTGAGTTTTGTAACCAAAAATTCTCGGTAGGCTTCCATATCTTTTACTACTATTTTCAAAATATAATCGTAATCACCACTCACATGATGGCATTCAATCACTTCATTAAGCTGTATCACTTCACTTTCAAACTTAGCGATAAACTCTTTGGTATGTTGTATTAATTTAAGATGACAGAACACCACAAAACCTTTTTCGACTTTTGAACGATTGATTAACACAACGTATTTATCAATAATCCCCTCTCTCTCCAATTTTTTAATACGTTCATAAACGGCCGTTACGGATAAATTGAGTTTTAAGGAAAGTTCTTTGGTTGTTTTTTTACTGTCCGATTGTAATAAAAAAAGCAGTTTTTTATCTATTGAATCTAATGTCATTTTATTATAAATTTAGAATGGATAAATAATCTATAAAATTCTTATTTGAGAAGCTAATTTAGAAAGTTAAATTATATAATTTAATAAAAATAGTTTTAAAATCTAATAATTGACAATACGATTGATTATTAATCTAAATCACTGTTATTTTGAATAGTTTTTATTCAGACCGAAATCTCCTAGCCCTGATAGAAGCGGCATCCTTTTACTTTTTTCTTTAAAAAGTAAAAGATAAAGCGAATAGCAGGAATGGCTTCAAATAACAAAAAAAAATTATGAAAAATTTCAATCCCGCAGACAACATTCAGGATTTACAGTACTTTGGTGAATTTGGTGGTGTAAATCCATCAATTTCAGACTCCTCAACCTATACTTTTCTTTCGGCGAAAACCATGTTCGATACATTTGAAGGTAATATGGAAGGATGTTACTTGTATTCCCGTCATTCCTCACCGAGTAATTTGTATTTAGACAAAGCATTGGCAGCGATGGAAGGAACCGAAACAGCTAATGTTTCGGCATCTGGAATGGGAGCAATTACGCCTACACTATTGCAACTGTGCAGCGCAGGCGATCACATTGTTTCGAGTAGAACCATTTACGGAGGAACATATGCATTTCTGAAGAATTTCACGCCAAGATTAGGCATTAAAACCACTTTTGTTGACATCACAAAACTTGATGTTGTAGAAGCAGCTATTACTCCCGAAACTAAAGTTTTATATTGCGAAACGGTAAGCAATCCTTTATTGGAAGTTGCCGATATTGCTGGATTAGCAAAAATTGCAAAAAGACATAATTTGAAATTGGTTGTCGATAATACTTTTTCGCCATTATCAGTTTCTCCTGCAAAATTAGGTGCTGATATAGTGATTCACAGTTTGACAAAATACATCAACGGAAGTAGTGATACCATAGGTGGGGTAACGTGTTCGTCACAAGAATTTATCGACAGTTTAAAAAATGTAAATAGCGGTGCCAGCATGTTATTAGGACCAACCATGGATAGTTTGCGTTCTGCAAGCGTGATGAAAAACTTACGCACACTACATATTCGAATGAAACAACACAGTCATAATGCGATGTATCTGGCGCAGCGTTTCGAAAAAGATGGAATAAAAACAGTTTATCCAGGTTTAAAAAGTCACCCGAGTCATGATTTATATTCCTCCATGATTAATCATGAGTATGGTTTTGGAGGTATGATGACGCTTGATGTAGGCACTCTAGAAAAAGCAAATGCCTTGATGGAATTGATGCAAGAAAAAAACTTAGGTTACCTAGCCGTGAGTTTAGGTTTTTACAAAACTTTATTTAGTGCCCCAGGAACCTCTACTTCTAGTGAAATTCCTATAGAAGAACAAATAGAAATGGGTCTGACTGATGGCTTGATTCGGTTCTCCATTGGTTTAGATAATGATATTGAAAGAACCTATCAAATGATGAAGCAATGCATGATAGAATTGAATGTGCTAACATCAGAATTCATTTTGGCAGAACAGCAGATAGAAAATTAAATTTGAAAAAAGCAGCAAAGTATTTGCTGCTTTTTTATTACCTATTTTTAACAATAAAGATTTGTTAAGTCAAGAGGATTGAAACCTATACTATAAAAATATCGAGTACTTCTATAGGATCAAGTCTAAAAGTTGTGGGGAAATATTAAATTTCGATATTTGTATTTTAAAAATAGATACAAATGCCAGATTCTTTTAGTGAGCTAATCAAATTATTATTACCCGAAATTGTTGTAGATTATTTTGAATTGACTTCGTATAAAAAAGCAGAAGAGATACTTCATCTTCACTTTAAGGAAATTAATTCGATTCCAAAAGAATACCGACAAAACAAATTAAGCTCTAAAGGATTCTTTTAAGAGATAACAGTTCAAGACTTTCCAATTCGAGGTCATCAAGTATATCTGCATATCACACGCAGAAGATGGCTCAACGAAGATACTG
>JAFCUE010000004.1:0-127974 GCA_051990185.1 Flavobacterium sp. DT2-2
AAAATACCAATGGTTAGATTTTGATGCTTATAAGTCTTTCCAAAACCTCAAAGAAAAATTAAATTTTGTCTTGGATAATTTTGGAGTGAAATACGACATTAAATTTTAACTATTACTTAGATAAATAGAATTCTCAACATCGAGAATTTAAAAATATGTGCTTTTGTAGTACTGATTGCAGGAATCGGCAAAATTTCAAAAATCAAAACAGTACGGACAAGTTGCACGCTGGTAAGGCGTGTCCTCTTTTTCCGTTGTTTTGTCCGCTTTGCCGAGCGTCTGCATTCAATGTGATTTAAGATGTGACACGCTGATTGTTTCTACTCATTTCTACTTTAGTCCTCTAGCATTACCATTTAATCTGTAACCAATATTTCAAAAAAAAAGTTCTATTACGGAAACCCGTAAGGAATTGATAAAATTTGAATATATGTTTGACAAAAATTAAAACATAATAAATGAAAATTCTAAAAAAAATTTTAAAATTTGTTTTTGGCATTAGCACGTTTATATTCCTGCTTTTCACTTTTGCTGGTTTTTATTTTAATTGGAAAACGGGAGTTATATGGTTTCTCAGTACAATTTTATTATTTGTATTATTTGGCAGTTTTTTAGAAAACAAGGATACAACAAACTCACCTAAAGTTTCAAATCCATTAAGGATTGTACTTTTTGTTTTATTTATAATTAGTTTCGGCTGGGGAGCTACTTTTTTACCAAAAGAATTCAAAAATAAAAAGGATGAAGTTAACAAAGAAGCTTTAAAAGAGTCCATTCAAAAAGAAAACTCTAAACCTGTTATTACATTAGACATGTTTAAACTTAAAGGATTTCAAAAAAAATGGGTGGATAGCGTAGTTTCTTCAGAAAGTAGAGAAGGCAACCGTCATTTAGTTAATTCAAAATTGATTTTACCCGATACAATCTATTTTGAATATACCGAAGGAGTTACAAAAAATGGTTTTGATGTGAATATTCAGAATGATACAGTACTGTATCGCAAATCATATAAAAAATCTATAATTTCAAAACTAGGTACTGGATATGCCTCATACCCTGTACACATAACTTGTATTCCTAATCATAATGTTGATTATCAAAAAACAGTTCAAGAAAACCAGATTAAAGTTAAAAGAAAAGAAAAAATTCAAATGCAATTTTCCGCTTGGAACGGTTCACATGACGGTTTAAAAAGATTAGTTAAAGAGAATATGCACGATCCATCTAGTTTTGACCATACAGAGACTGTTTATGTTGATAAAGGAAAATATATTTTGGTTCAAATGAAATACAGAGGGAAAAATAGTTTTGGTGCTATGGTTCTTAATATGGTAACTGCTAAAGTTGATTTGGATGGAAATATATTATCAGTACAATAATTAAACCACAATAAAATGAAAAAAAATATTATTATTATGCTGATATTTTCAGCTTCTTTAACTCAAAATCTATTTTCTCAAAATTTAAGTTCAAATGTGAATTTTCTTAAAGCAACTAATAATCTATGGAGTGCAACATATAGCTTTGAGAATGTTATGAAATCAAATAATCAAAGTGAAGAACGTTTAACAGCTTTACCATTGCTTAAGAATAATATTGAAAGTGCAAGAAAATATTTCGTAGAGATCAACTCAAAATATCCAAATGACAAAGATTTAAAGCAATTGGATTTGTGGATTAAAACAATGGAAAAATCGTATGAAAATCTAAACAGTAATAAATGGAATAGCGACCCGTTGTGGCAAATGGGATTTACATTAATTAATATGGATTTGATGGATTTTGTAAATGGTAAACTCAAAAACGTATCAAATTAATTTTAATATTTTATCCATAAGTTGAATTAAATATTACTTTTAAAATTTTCAAAAAAAATCGGGTGGTATGTCTACCCTAGTTGAGACTATGGAGAAAGTACAGTATTTAAAGGCGGGGGGTACTTATCCCTACATAAACCTCAGTAAAATCAATAATAAATAAAAAAGGGAGTTGTTTAAATACGAATCCCTTTTTGAATGCTTATCCCTACCAGAAACTACTAATTCAATTTTGAGTTTCTCCCTTTATTCTTTAGTGAAAACATAATTTCATCTTGTTGTGTTGAGGTTAAATTCAATTGTTTGATAAAAGATAATAAAATTGATGCTTTTTTCTCTGTTGGTACTACGTTCAAATAAAAATGTAATTTTTTAAAATCGGGCAAAACAGATTCATATATTATTTTTTGAATTTCAGACTCCTCATTTGATAAATTACCCTTTGGTAAGAGGTATGGAACGATGGCGATTAAAACTCTTACTCTGGCTTCTGGTTGTAATGTTTTGATTTGTTTTGCCTCATCTTTAAATTTATCTAAAAAGATTGTTGTTAATTCTTTTCTTAAATCGGTACGGATAATATTTTTTGAGCCGACTTTTCTCCCTGCATTTTTTTGATTACTCATAATCTTGTTTTTTATAATTACATGCTATTAGTTTCACACCCCTTATACTTGTCGATTACTCCCCGAGTGGTCGACATAGTATAAAGTTCTATACTTGTTTTATAATCATATTATATACATCCGATTTTTGAACAATCTTAATACGGACTTTGAACAAAAAAGCGTTCGGGTTTTGGACATATTGAATGCGACTTTTGAACAATCTTCTTTACTCTTCGGCTTTTGAACAATTCTTTGTTTCAATAAATACATCAATTACAGCGTCATTTATTTTGCTTAAATTGGATTTTTTGTAACAGTCTATAAAAATATTTTTCTGTATCAATTTCGCTCTGATTTCGTAATAGGTTGTATTATGTATTCCAAGTGTCTTTTCAAGATACTTTTTCGGGGATTTGTCAAATTTCTTTTTGCTAAAAATTCCAATGTGAGTATCCAAAAAGCAATATTCAATTTCTGATAAATTAAATTTTTTTCTAATTGAAAAAAAGTACATTGTGTAAGTCGGTTTTTCTCTTGCTTTGTCTTTCTCAATTTCACCTGTTAAATTGAAAATGAATTTTTCTTTTAAATTTATAATACGACTTTCAAAGTCTGCTAGGAAATAAAACTTTTTATCTTCACATTTTGCAAAACCATATTTTGCAAAATTTTCTTTGGCTTTACGGATTGTACCTCTTGAAATTCCAGAAAGTTTATAAATATATGTTTCAGATTCTGGAAAAACATTTTTGTTATACTTGCTTAAATACCAAAGTATTTCCAAAACAACAATCTCTTTTAAACTGAATTCTTTGAGTAAAAAATGACGAATAATTATAAAGTCTAATTTTTTTCCTAGTAGTTTCATTTATTCATTAATTACGCATTATACATTTTATAAACTCTGTTGAATAGACTAAATATTCAAAGGTTTTAAACTTTGTTCTATTTCGGAGCGTAAAAAATATACTCTTGAACCCAAACCCAGAGGGTTTAATTTCTTGGACTTGCACCAATTATGAATTGTGCTAAGGTCGACATTAAACATTTTGGCGACTTCTTGCCTTGTTAAATAGTCGTTAGGTTCTTTGGGTTTGAAGTGTTTTAAAAAATCTTGTAACTGAATTTTTACCCCAGCGTTAATTTCGCTTTGTAGTTGTTCGGGGGTGTACTGAATAAATTGGATCGCTTCCATAATTAAATAATGTTTTAATGTTATTATGGTGCAATAGTATTGAAGCAAAAACCCCACTAAATAACTACTGATTATTCAATGGGGTAATAATTTAACATTCATAGAGTGAATTAGGTTTAATCCTTTTCTTTAATCCAATTATTCAATGAGGTTTCTAAAATGTTTAAAAAAGGTGTTGGGGTGTTGATTCGTTTTCTAATGTCTCTTAATTTGTCAGTTTCTTTAAAATCATTAATATTAAAAAAAAATTTTAATCTGTTGAATATTTCCGTTTGGCTTAATTCTGGATTAAGTTTATTTGATAAGATTAAGGACTTGAATAGCTCTGTAAACTCTAACGCTGTCCCTTGCCAATCTAGTTTGGTTGTTATATTTTGAAAATTATTTAATTGTTCTGGTTTTTGCACAGTCTCAAAAATTTGCTTTTCAATAAATTCTAAAATCCTACTGAAACTCTTATGAAAATTATCGTGCATGTTTTTGTCTTCATTTAGGAGGCTGTATTGTGGAAACCCGTTTCCAGCTACATATTCTTTTCCTGTCATCCATCCAATTAATTTGTAATGAATTTCCTCAATAGAAACGCTTAATGGTTCTAGTTTAGGGATTTTATCAAAACCTTTACTCGCTGGTTTTAGTGTAACATTATCTAAACATTCTTTGTATAATTCATTTTGCTTATTCCAAAATAATAAATCTGTATTATCCACATACTCGTCAAGATAGCTTTTAAGTATTTCTGGGTATTTGTTTTGATACTCATTGAAAGTATAACATATAATTTCACTCATTTTTTGCCTTTTTACTGTTGGTAATTCCTTTTGTTACTTCTTAAAGCCTTATTGGATATGAAGAAATTTTTTTATTTCGTTGTAATTGTTTTTTAGAGCGTGTTAAAATTTCGCTTTTTTTCTAACATAGAATAAAACCTATGTTAGTTTTTCACTATTTTTCTAACATAGATAAAACGCTATGTTAGTTTTTGGCTGTATTTCTAACATAGGTTAAATTCAATGTTAAGATATTTCGTTTTTTCTAACATTGCTATTTATTAAACATTCAATTAAAGAATTGTTCATATAGTAATTGCTGTTTTTCACTTTTACTTTTTCCAACAATCCAACCGATGCAATTTTATCTAAATAAATAGATGCTGTCTGTCTAGCAATACCCAACTCATTTTCTAAAAACTCAATTTTTGTATAAGGATTTTTAAATAAAATATTCAAAAGGTCTTGACTGTAAATTTTTGGTAATT
Source organism: Flavobacterium sp. DT2-2 (assembly GCA_051990185.1). GTDB lineage: Bacteria > Bacteroidota > Bacteroidia > Flavobacteriales > Flavobacteriaceae > Flavobacterium. The sequence goes on from JAFCUE010000004.1 coordinate 4,879, forward strand.
CTAACCTCAACTTGTCTTTGTAATCTTGCATCAAATTATTAATATTCGTAATCAAATCAATAGTTTGTTTTGCAGTAACCTCAACACTTTTTAGGAAATATAAAATTAAATGTTCCCAATCGTTTTTAGTTCTAACATCTTGCAATACTTGGTAATATTCGGCTTTGTTTTGAGTGATGTAACGACTTAAATACAAAATAGGAATGTCTAACAACCCTTGCAAAACCAAATAGAGAATGTTTATAATACGTCCAGTACGTCCGTTACCGTCATAAAATGGGTGAATGCTTTCAAATTGGTAGTGAATAATTGCCATTTTTATAAGAGGGTCTAAATCTGAAAAATCATTGTCATTTATAAACTTTTCGAGGTTACTCATTAAGTCCAAAACTTCGGTTGCACTTTGTGGCGGTGTATACACGGTTTGACCTTGTGAATTTACTAATTTAGTTCCCGCCTGTGTTCTAAATCCAGCGTTGTTTTCTAATAATTCTTTTTGAATAGTTAGAATATGTTTGTTTAATAAAAGGTGTTCTTTTCGGACAATTTCAAAACCTAACTTTAAACCCTGTGCGTAATTGAATACTTCCTTTGTTGCTGGGTTCGTGTGAATTAAGATGTTTTCTTTGTATAAGTCATCGTGGGTAGTTACGATGTTTTCTATTTCGCTACTGTCTTTTGCTTCCTGTAATGTCAGAGTATTGATTAAAATACTTTCGTTAGGGATTGTCTTTGATGTTCCTTTGAGTTCGGCTAAATAACGGTGCGACTGTGAAAGTTGTTTTAATATTGCTATTGTTTCAAGTCCTTGCGGTGGTGGTAATGGTGGCAATATAAAATTTTCATTAATCATTTGTACCGTTTTTTATAATTTTTAGTTGAGGTTGTTTGTCTTTGTGTAAGTCTTCATAAAATTGCATAAATAAATCGGCGTTTGCATCTTTATCCTCACGCTTGTTTATGTAGGTCAAAAATAAACTTTCTTTTGAATGTCCAGTAATATTTATCAAAATCGGGGTTGGGATCTTTTTATAATAGTTAGTAGCAAAGGAACGTCTAAAACAATGTGATGCCATTAAGTCATATTTTGGGAACATTCCTAATTCTTTGCGGTTGGTTTCTGTGTTTAATTTTGTCCCTTTAACTACGGTATCAATTCCAGCTATCTTGCAAACTATTTTTATGAAATCGTTTAGTTTTTGATGTTGTAGTTTTTTCGGCAAGTGGTTTTCTACAATATCTATGACATGCGGTGCAATAATGCCAATAGTTACATTTTTATTGGTTTTCTGTTGTAGTATGTCTAAATAAATACTTTTGCCTTTATATCTAATGTTTTCGATTGTAATATCTAATAAATCCCCGCCACGTTGCCCAATTTCACAACCTAGTAAAATCCAGTTTCGAGCGTTGTTAAGTATTTCTGGCGTTAAAGAAATGTTTTTTGTTAGTTCGGGATTTTCTTTTTTAAATTCTTTAAGTTGTTCTACATTGGTAAAATCAACATTTTTAATTTGTTCCAGTTCCTCAAATGATAACGTTTGTATGTAACGGTCATTTTCACTTTCTCTAAAATGTTGAATTGTTTTTGAGTAGGGTGTTACTGGAATTTCATTTTTTTCGGCATCAATGCAAACCGTTTTTAAAATCTCTAATTGTTTTCCTGCATAGTTTGTAGAATATTTTTTAGTATTAACAAGCCAGTTAGTGAATTTCTCAACAAATGGTTTTGTAATCTCTATAAACTGAGTTTGTTTTTTAATAGTGGTTTGATATTCTGAAAAAATGTTTTTGAATAAAGTATAGTTTTTTATTGTACTGGCACTTAATCCAATTTTAAACCCACCGTTAGTTTTTACTTTGCGAGTGTTCGCATTGTCGATAATATACTGAATATGATTAATTAGTAAACCTGCATCGGTTCTAACAACTCTATTGAAACAATCTTTTATTTTTGTTTCGAGCCAGTTAGAGTCAATCAAAATTGCATTAGATAAATCCTTGTTGAGGTTTTCTAAAACAAAGGTTTCTAACTTTTTGAGGTTGTTAGATAATAGTTTGTTTTCTGGCGTGGTTTGTTTCGGTAAGTTAGTTTTCTCGCTCCAGTCTTTTGGATTGACTGAAAAACCTGTGCTTAACTCTAAATCGTTACTTCTACCTAACGAAACACGAATTTTGATAGATACATTTTTGTTTGCTTTACTTCTTAACCTAAATTGAATAGTTGCCATTTTTTAAACTTTTGAACAATTCAAAGATATACAAAAAACCAATGCTGTTGTAAAGTTGCCCAACATTTGCCCAACATTTTTAAGATAGTATTCAATAATATACTATTTAATTCTATTGTTTAGGGGTTGTTGTAAGTTTTAATAAGTATTGATTTTATTGTGGGTAATGGTTATTTCAGTAGTGTTTTTAGTGCATGCAAAAAAGTACGAAATGAGTGTGTAGGCGTGTAGGTTCGAGTCCTATTATCCGCACAAAAAAAGCTTCTCATTCGAGAAGCTTTTTTTATTGGTACACATGAAATTTATTTGTTTTCTATCCACGCATTAATTTTCTTTTCTAATAATGCTAAAGGCATTACTCCTGATTCTAACACTTTTTCGTGAAATTTCTTAATATCAAACTTAGCTCCCATTTTAGTTTCGGCTTTTTTGCGGAGCTCCATGATTTTTAATTGGCCAATTTTATACGAAAGTGCTTGTCCAGGAATAGCCATGTAACGCTCTATTTCAGGAATAATACTCGCTTCACTTTCGGCTTCATTAGCTAAAGAATATTTGATGGCCTCTTCTCTGGTCCAACCTTTAGCATGTAAACCGGTATCAACTACTAATCGAACCGCTCTATGCATTTCATTGCCCAGCATACCAAAATATTGATACGGATCTTGATACAATCCTAACTCTTTACCTAAACTTTCTGTGTATAATGCCCAGCCTTCGCCGTAAGCACCAAACCAATTGAATTTTCTAAAATCAGGTAAGCTTTTGTTTTCCTGTTGCAATGATATTTGGAAGTGATGTCCCGGAATGGCTTCATGCAAAAACAGATCTTCATCGCCATACATATTATAATTTGCTACATCAGGAATGGGAACATAAAAAATTCCTGGTCTCGTTCCGTCGGCAGTTCCTTGATTGTACTCGGCACTCGCTGTTTGTTCTCTAAAAGCTTCTGTTCGTCTAATTTCAAATTTTGTTTGCGGTTGTAACGCAAATAATTTGTCTACGTTGGGTTTAATACGCGTATAAATACTTTGAAAATTGGCTATGACCTCTTCTGGTTTGGTGAAAGGTTTTAGTTCTTTTTTGTTTCGAACCTCTTCAAAAAACTCGATTAACGTTCCTTTAAAACCCACTTGAGTTTTTACCTTTTCCATTTCGGCTGTTAGTCGGGCAACTTCTTTCAATCCTAATTCGTGAATGGCTTCGGGAGTCATATCAGTAGTTGTCCATTGCTTTACGTAGGCCGCATATAAATCTTTTCCAAAAGGCAAACTTCCTATTCCGCTTGTCGCTCTAGAGGCAGGAAGATATTCTTTACTTAGGAAATCGGCCATTTTTTTATATTGTGGAATCAGTTTGGTATTGATTGTCGCAGTATATTGTGCTGTTAAATCCTCTTTGATGCCGTCAGGAAAAGAGGCAGGCATTAGTTTTATAGCCGAGTAAAATAAATTGTCTTCTATGTTTGGCGTCGCCATTTCTGCAAATTGTGGAATCAGTTTTACCGTTAACGATTTTGGTAATACAACACCTTTTGCGATTCCTTTTTTCATGTACACCATCGCTGAATCTATCCAAACGGAATATTTGTCCATTCTTTTCAGGAAATTGGTATAATCTTTTTCAGTTTTAAAAGGTTGCGCACCGGTTCCTCCCGCAAATTGTCCCATCGTTAGGTGTGTACCCCAAAACTGATGAACAGGAAGCAAATTTGTAGGTTGTTTGAGCATATTTTTTCCAATCTCAACCTCCCATTTGATGATTTCATAGCTGTTTTTCTCCTCTTCTGATAAGTTTTCTTTCGAAATGGTATTTAATGAGGTTTGGTATTTTTCAAAAAAAGCAGCTTGTACCTTTCGGTAGCTGTCCGTCATTTCAAATTGTAACTGATCGTTGTATTGATTTTGACCACTTTGCGTTGCTCCTAATGGATCCATAGCGTTTTTTTCGTCAAAATAGCTTTTTGTTAAACTTGTAAAATCTTGTTTTTTGTCTTCAGATTTACAATTAATAAGCAGCAAAGATGCTGTTATTGTGAAGAGTAGAGTGGTTATTTTTTTCATAGTTTAGATGTGATTATTTAAAAAGCTAATTTATCCAAAAAAGTTGGATTAAAGCTAATTTTACCACATGTCGAAAGTAAAAATTTTTTAAATTTCGTCATATAAAAAAGATTCTCTGCATTTGTTACGATGGAAGCAACCCAACGCATTGGAGAAATAGATAGTTTTTCATTAGTCCTTGGAAACTTTAAACATCGGAAAAGAGTAAGTTAATAAAGACGAACCCAACTTGATATTTAAATAAATACGAAAAAAAAATTCAAATTTAAACTGTAAAAATTTGGGAATTCGGTCTAAAATTTTTAAAGAATTGAAAAAATTAATTTTTTATCCGTGATATACTCGGGAAGCAATTATTTTATCTTCTCTGATGTCCAGTACTTCCGCCACCAGCACATCCTCTTCGCCAGTAACTGTTCTTATATATTCCATGAAAACACGGTCTCCATTGGCAGTAACCGATTTTACTTTGTAATTCAAACTTGGTAAACGCTCAAAAGCATCTTGCCACCATTCTCGTAAGGCTTCTTTGCCAGTAACAAAACCGTTACTTTCCGGTTTGTACATTTTTAGTTTTGGACTAAAATGCACCGCATCTTCGTCATACAAAGACAATAATTTTTCTAATTCTTTATTATTGAAAGTTTCAAACCATTTAAATGCAATTGATTGTAATTTTTCTGGTGTCATACTAATTTAGGATTGAATTTTTAATTAAAAAAATCCCATTTCGCAATGCGAAAGGGATTTCATTGTTATAATTTCAAAGAAATATTAAACGTTCTTCAAATTGATAATTTCTTGTTCAGTAAGCAATCTCCAGTTTCCTCTTGGCAAATTCTTTTTGGTCAAACCAGCAAAAGAAACTCTGTCAATTCGCAATACATCATAACTAAAATGTTCAAAAATATTACGAACCACTTTCACATTAGCCGATCGTAATTGCAAACCGATTTCACTTTTAGCTTCTCCGTCAATGTAACTTACATCTTCTACAAAAACGCGGTGTCCATCAAGAGTCAAACCTTTGTTTATTTTTTCTAAATCCTCAAATTTCAAGTTTTTGTCTAATGAAACTTGGTATATTTTTGATGATTTTTGACTTGGTAACGTAAACTTACGAATCATATCCGTGTCATTTGTGAACAATAACAAACCAGTTGTATTCTTGTCCATTCTCCCTACCGCACCAATTTTTGCAGTTGTAGAACCTTTTACCAGCTCCAATACATTACGATATTCCTGACCTTCGTCCATGGCTGTCGTAAAGTTTTTTGGTTTATTTAGTAAGATGTACACTTTTTTCTCGGGAGTCAAAGTGGCACCGTCAAAATTCACAACATCCCCCGGTTTTACCATGTATCCCATTTCGGTGACAGGAATTCCGTTTACTTTCACAGTCCCGGATTGAATATAAATATCAGCATCACGACGCGAGCACGCACCAGAATTAGCAATGTATTTATTCAAACGAATTTCGTCTTTTACTTTCGGTCTCTTTGGTGCTTGATTTGGTTTTTTCTCTACTTTATCAGTAGCGATATCGGCAACTTTAGTATTTACTTTAACTTTTTTTGGCCCTTGAGCGCGCTTCTGCATGGCAGGTTTTGGCTTATTTGAACTTGGTCTTGAGCTAGCTGCTCTTGGACCACTTTTCTTATTATTGCCTTCCTTGTTATTCATAATATTCCAATAATTTGTGCAAAGATACTATTTATATAGTTGACAATCAATAACAGCCAATTATAAAAACGCTAACTGCCTAGTTAATAAGCTGATTAATATGTTTTACATTGTTTTTTTGGAGCTATTTCCCGCTTTCCACTTTATCTTTTTCTTTTTAAAGTAAAAAGAAAAAGGATGCCGTTGCAAATAAAATTCACTGAACTCCGATGTGAATAAAAGCTAGGTGAAGTAATCGGGGCTAAGCCAATCGGGGAATCCGTGAGCCTTGATGGGAATGGTTTTTTATCCTCTTTATAATAGTAATAAAAGGCAAAATTATACCATCAACAATCTTTTTCCATGCCACAAAACACTTGGATTAATCAATACAATGCAAAAAACGCCAGTCACGATCAGAAATTTCAACGTGTTATGAAGCAGTAGGAATTGTGTTTTTGTTGTTGATTTCCATAAGTATAACAAAAAGAAAATCAGGATAATCAAACAAGAATAAAAATAAATATCCATGTAACCCACTTCGTAAATATCGATTAAAGCGTACACTGGAAGAATTGTCAGAATTGTCAAAACGGTAATGATTTTTTTCGAAATTTCCTCTCCATATACAATTGGAATCGTTTTATAATCATTCGCTAAATCTCCTTTTAGGTTTTCTAAATCCTTGATCATTTCCCGAATCAACAACAACAAGAATAAAAAAACAGCATGAGAAAAAATAACTCCTAATTGTCTTTTATAATTTTCGATCTCTTCAAATGGAATCCGAGTATAAAAATACAAAAGGATTGCAAAAAAAGGCAAAACAGCCAGTAAAGCAGCGGTCAGGTTTCCTATTATTGGGTATTTTTTTATTTTGTGGGAATAAAACCAGATGAAAAATATGTATCCTGAAAAGAATAAAAATACGCGCCAGGAAACAAACAAAGCCATCAAAGCCACAATAAAATTGAGCGTAAAATAGACATTTAATTTTGTCTTTTGACTCACCAATCGATCCAGCATCGACTTGTTTGGCCGATTGATTAAATCCTTTTGACTGTCATAAAAGTTATTGATGATATACCCCGAAGCAATCGTAAGGGAAGAAGCAAAAACCAGAATGAATAACTGGAAATCAAGCAAAATATCCAGCGCTCTTTTTTCAGGAGCAAGAATAAATACAGCCGAAAGATATTGTGCCAAAATAATAACGGGAATGTTATAGCCTCTAACCACAGAGAACAAACTTGCAATTTTCATTAGGAGAAGTTTGTGCTGCCTGCTTAACATTTAGATTTATTTAAGAATGTGCTTCCAATAATAAGGATGCTATTTTAGGTTTTCTATTCTTTCCTTTGGAGAGGGTTGGGGAAAGGATGTTCAAAACTGATAAACGACCTCAAGTTTATAATCTTTCAGTGATGCTTTTGCTTTTTCTAAATCTTCGGTGAAACCTAAGATGTAACCGCCACCGCCAGAACCGCATAGTTTTAAATAGTAATCATTGCTGTCAATGCCTTGTTGCCAAATACCGTGAAATTGTTCCGGAATCATTGGTTTGAAGTTATTTAAAACTACTTTTGACAATTTTTTGGTGTTCATGAACAATGATTTCATGTCTCCTCCCAGGAAATTTTCTACACAAGCATCCGTATATTTTACAAATTGATTTTTCAACATGGCACGAAAACCTTTGTCTTTCAGGTTTTCCATAAAAATATTCACCATTGGAGCCGTTTCGCCCACAATTCCAGAATCTAACAAGAACACTGCGCCTTTTCCGTCAAAGCTTTGTGTTGGAATTCCGGTTGCTTCAATATTGTCTTTAGAATTAATCAGAATCGGGATGCTCAAATAACTGTTTAATGGATCTAAACCAGAACTTTTTCCGTGGAAAAAACTCTCCATTTGAGAAAATATATTTTTTAAATGCAATAATTTTTCACGAGTCAAATTCTCCAAAACCGTGATTTTATTTTGTGCGTATTTATCATAAATAGCTGCTACAAGTGCACCACTACTACCTACACCATACCCTTGAGGAATACTGGAATCAAAATACATTCCGGTTTCCACGTCGTTTTTCAACGTTGCTAAATCAAAAGTAACTAAATCAGATTGTTCATTTTGTAAGGTTTCTAAATAAGTTACAAAACGTCTTAAGTTACCATTAGATTTGATGGCTTCTTCAGTTGGATTTTCATCTCTTTTTAGCGCGCCATTGTAAAAATTATATGGAATTGAAAGCCCTTTTGAGTCACGAATGATTCCGTATTCTCCAAAGAGTAATATTTTTGAGTAAAATAAAGGTCCTTTCATATGGTATGGTAAATTAGCAATTTGGGGTTGATAATTAGGTATTTGTAAAGTGTTTTTATAAATCAACTTGGTCTCCACGATTTGCTTCTTGAATTCTAAGATCAATTTCTTCTTGTTGTTCGGGAGATAATTGTTTCCAAACGTCTTTTTTCTCTGATTTGAAAATGTTTTTTACAGCCTCGATTATAACTTTGTCATTAGTTTCTAACAACATTTTTATCAATTCTAATTTCTCTGATTGAATATCCATAATTTCAGCTCTTTAAAAAATAAAGATAGGAAAAAAACAAATTAAATCAACACAGCTCCATTTCCAATTTCGTCACAAATGTACTGACCATTTTGACAATAGCCAACTAATTCGTTCTTAATAAATTGTAAAACAGTTTCGGCTACATTTTCAGGGTATAAAACATGCACATTTGCACCGGCATCTAGTGTGAAACAAACCGGAATTCTAGTCTCATTTCTAAATTTCCAAATCGCATTTATAATCTCCAAAGTGTTCGGTTTCATTAGTATAAAATAAGGCATCGAAGTCATCATCATGGCATGTAAAGTCAAGGCTTCGCTCTCTACAATTTTGATGAATTCGTCCAGATTCCCACTTTCGAAAATTGAAATCAATTGGTCTAAATTTTCGTGCGCTTGTGAAAATCGCCTTTCGGCAAAAGGATGGTTGTGCATCAAATCATGTCCCACGGTACTTGAAACTTGTTTCTCACCTTTGTCAACCAGTAAAATGGTATCTTGAAAATTCTTGAAATTAGCATGAATTGCATTTGGAAATTCCACTCCAAATAAATTCGAACTTCCGGGGATATTTGTATGATTTCCCCAAACCACTACTTGTCCTTTTACACTTCGGCAAGCGCTTCCAGAACCCAAACGTGCTAATAAAGACGCTTTCTGATAGAAATATTCCTCGGTCATTTCAGGATTTAATACTTTTTCTAAACTCATCAAGTTCATCGCCAAAGCGGCCATCCCTGATGCTGATGAAGCGATTCCGGAACTGTGCGGAAAGGTGTTTTCCGTGTCAATCGTAAAATGGTAATCTTTTAAAAACGGCAAATAGATTTCGATTCGCTCCAGGAATTTTTGGATTTTTGGCTTGAAATCTTCTTTTGATTGTCCTTCAAAAAGCAAATCGAATGAAAAATCATCTTTTATGTTGAGCGCAGTTGAAGTATTTTTTTTGGCGAAAGCCAATTTCGTAATCGTTTTACAATTATTCAACGTAAAACTCACCGAAGGATTCGCAGGAATTTGATTGTCTTTTTTCCCCCAATATTTTACAAGGGCAATATTGCTGGGAGCGCTCCATTGAAAATTGCCTTCTTCAATCGAATGCGTATATTTTGATGGAATAAAATCGTGTGCTGAAATCATGAATGTATAAATTTACGCAAAGATACTTTTTTTGGGTTATTTGTTTATTCGATTGGATAGTTAATCGTTAGAAAGATTTGAGTAAATTTGGCTCACATTAGAAAAAAATAAAAATGAATAAAATCACCCGAATATTAGCTGTTGTTGTTACGTGTCTTGCGATTGGCTATTTCTCTGGAACGGTTACTCGTTCTGCCATTACCACTTGGTATCCAACCTTAATAAAACCAAGTTTTAATCCGCCCAATTGGATTTTTGCACCAGTTTGGAGTATGTTGTATGTGATGATGGGTGTTGCGGCTGGATTAGTTTGGGACCGAATAGAAGCCGAAAAAGAACTAGTAAAAAAAGCGTTGATTTTCTTTGCGATACAATTGGCACTAAATGCATTGTGGTCGTATTTATTTTTTGGTTTACACAACCCAATGTTAGCCGGATTAGAAATTATTGTATTGTGGTTGATGATTTTTGAAACGTACATTCAATTTGCCAAAATCAATAAAATTGCGGGCTATTTATTTCTTCCCTATTTGGCTTGGGTAAGTTTTGCCGCGGTGTTGAATGGAAGTATTTGGTGGTTGAACCGATAGTTAGCAGTTCTGACTCTAAGTGATCAGATATTTAGTAATTATATTGATTTCAGAGCTTTTTAAATTCAATATTTTTTGTTGATAAAAAATCCATTATAGCTAAGACGTTATTATTTTTAGTGAGCGCTTCTGATTTTGGGTCAGCTTCACAAAACTGGAGAAAAAGAGCTATTTCCTCTGGTTTTAATTTTAAAGTTTGAAGATAAAATTTTTCGTCACAGGTGCTTTTTGCTAATTGTTTGAATTCAATTTGTGGCTTAATTTGTGAGACTTCCTCTTTTTCTTTTATGAATAAACCTAAGATCATTTTACCAATCCGAATAAAATCCATACCGTTTTCAATGGAGCCATTGTAAACGCCAAGGTTTTTGAGTGATGATGCATTTTTTTCTAGAGTGTATTTATCTAGTTTGGCTTGTTCCCATTTAGCATCTTTACTTAATTTGATTGATGGCATGCTTTGAACCACAACTTCTTCTAATTGTTCTGGTTTTAGGATTAATGAAATAAGAAGGTTGTTTTTGTTAATGGTCTTTTGATCTATTACTATTTTTTTTATATCGTGGTTTTTTGAAATAAATATGAGTTCATCACCCGCTTGTGCTACTAAAGAAAACTCACCAGCTAAGTTTGTAATGCTGACTTTTTTAGAACTGAAATTAGCAACTTCAACTTTTTCTACAGGAAATTGTTCGTGCAAAACTTTGCCTTTAATTAATTTTTCAGTTTGTGAGAAACCAGATTGAAGTGTAAAAAAGAGTATGGAAACAAAAAAGTAGGTTTTATTCATTCGTAATATTTTGATTACAAACATATTTAAATAATTCCATCAAAATGAAAATAGAATGGTAAAGTATTGTTAATCAAAAACCAAATTTCTCTTAATTAAAGTATTGTATTATAAAGACTTCGCTCTAAACAGCACTCGCCACAATAAACCCACTAGTCCACGCATTCTGAAAATTGAATCCGCCTGTAATAGCATCAATATTTACAATTTCTCCAGCAAAATATAGGTTTTCATGCAATTTGCTTTCCATGGTTTTGAAGTTGATTTCCTTTAAATCAATTCCGCCTGCAGTCACAAATTCTTCTTTGAACGTACTTTTTCCATTCACTTGAAAAGTGCCATTCGTCAATTGATTCACAAGATTCTGCAATTGTGTTTTAGACAAATCAGCCCATTTCGTCTCCGCTTCAATTCCTGAAGCGAGCACCAAACTTTCCCATAATCGATTGGTTAATTCGAAAGGTGATTTTTTAGAAACCGATTTTTTCGCGTGTTCTTGTTTTAAGTCTTTTAGTTTTTTTTCTACCTCTGCTGTGTCAGCATCATTCAACCAATTTATAAAAATGGTAAATTGATAATTTTTGTCATGCAAGATTCGGGCACCCCAAGCCGAGAGTTTCAAAATAGCCGGTCCGCTCATTCCCCAATGGGTAATTAACAATGGTCCTGTTGAGCTGAGTTTAGTGTCTTTTACCTTTACAGTTGCGTGTGCTGCAACTCCTGGTAACTCTTTTATTCTGGAATCTTTAATGTTGAAAGTAAATAGCGAAGGAACCGGGCTGACAACAGCATGTCCAAAAGTCTGCAGCATTTCCCATATTTTAGGATTGCTACCGGTAGCTAAAACGAGCTTTTCGGTAAGATAATGTTCATTTTGCGTTTCTATTTTCCAAAGAGTGTCTTTCTTGAAAATAGATTGTACGCTCTGTCCTGTAAGTACTGCAATTCCCAGTTTTTGTGTGGCTTTTAGGAAACAATCTATTATCGTTTGTGAGGAATTCGAAACGGGAAACATGCGTCCGTCAGCTTCAATTTTTAATTCTACGCCATGTTTCTCAAACCATCCAATGGTATCGCCTGAACCAAACTGATGAAAAGGGCCGCGTAATTCTTTCTCGCCACGCGGATAAAATTTCACTAATTCATTAGGTTCAAAACAAGCGTGTGTTACGTTGCATCTTCCACCACCGGAAATGCGAACTTTATTCAACACTTCAGCACCGCGTTCTAAAATGGCGACTTTCATTTTTGGGTTTTTCTCTACAATACTGATTGCTGTAAAAAACCCTGCCGCGCCGCCGCCAACTATTATTATATCAAAATTCTGGTTCATATTCTATTTGGGAAATCAGTGATTATTCCGTTTACGTTGAATGTTTTTATTTTTTGAATGTCTTCGTATTCATTGATGGTCCAAGGGAAAATCTGCAATCCTTTTTCTTGCATTTGCGCCGTGTTTTCTTTGGTCAATAAATGAAAATGCGGGTGAATGGATTTCGCCTGAATGAATTTGGCGAAAGCCAAAGCCAAGTCTAAATCGGTTTCCGTTAAAACGCCAAGTGGAATTTTATCATTTAAAAACGCCACTTGTTGTAACGCATTCCAATCAAAACTGGAAACTAAAAAGCGATCGTAATTCCATTCTTTTTTAATTACGTATTTTTCAATAAGAGAAACTACTTTGTCGGTTGACTCATAACTTTTGAGTTCAATATTGATGAAACAGTCTTGGTTTACCAAATCGAAAACCTCCGTTAAAGTTGGAATTTGGTAATTTTCATTTATTCTAAAAGCTTTTAATTCGCGCAAAGATAAAGCATTTACAAAGCCTTTTCCATTGGTCGTTCTGTCAATAGTTTCGTCGTGAATAACGATTATTTCGCCATCAACACTCAAATGCACGTCGAGTTCAATGCCGTCCACCTGCATGTTTAATGCTTTTTGGAACGAAACTAGTGTGTTTTCAGGTTCGTGTCCTTTTGCGCCACGATGTCCAATTTTGAGCATTGTCTTTTATTTTTGGTAAAGGTAAACATAAAAAAAACGCCTTCATTTCTAAACGCGTTTGGATTAAATTATTTTAAAATTATTTTTTCGACTCTAATAAAATAATATCAAATTCAGAATCAATTTTTACTTTTTCATTCGTAACAATTGCCTCTTTTCCCGAATACACGTCTGTTACTATTGTTCCATTTGTGAAGATTGAACCAACTGAAATTTCTTTACTTCCAATCGCTAAATCCAATCCAACTATAACATTGTCTACATAATCTCCGTTAGTGTATGTTCTTGAAAAAGTATATGGCTGCGATGAGATTTGTTTGTGAATTCCTGCTCCAACAGAAGGATGATTTTTTCTGAACTGACCTAATTTTTGCCAATGCAACAATGTTTTTTGTGTTTCAGGATTGGATTTTATGGCATCCCAATTCATGAACGAACGCAAGGTTGCATCGCCTTGTGTTCCTGAAATAACTAAAGATCGAGCGCTTTCATCACCATAATATACTTGGGAAAGTCCAGGACTGAGTAATAATTTTGTCCCACTCTCTATAGTTTTAGTGCGATTACCATCAAATGGTCCGCCATCATCATGCGAAGATAAATAGTTCAATACACTGTATCCTTTCAATTCATTATGGAGTTTATTGGAATATTTAGAGAATATAAATTCATAGTCTTTTTGAGCATCCCACTTGAATTCGAAATTGATCATGTTATTGAACCCATTCTTAAAATAGTTTACTTTCTTATCTCCAAAGTCAAAATCTTGTCCGCCGCTAATACCATAATTGTACACTTCGGCGATGGTGTAAAAAGAATTATTGTCTAAGACTTTTGTTGGATTGTTTTTCTTCCAAGTTGCAAAAGCATAATCACATTGGGTTTTAAAATCGGCCCATACCGTTTCATCGGTGTGTTTTACAGTGTCTCCTCGGTAGCCATCAATTCCATAATCAATAATATAATCGGTTAACCATTTGATGATGTAATATTTTGGTGCTTTAGGATAACCGGTACGTGTAAAAAACGCATCTAGTTCTTTTACTTCTTGCTCGTAACGTCCCTCTTTTTTCCATTTTTCGACAAGAAAAGGAGGTAAAGCAACGTTTTGTAGACTCTCTGTTTTTACATCAGGAAGATTGGATACCAGCGTGCAAGCCGTTGTGTTTTCAAATGATTTGTAATCACAATTGGGTCCGGTACGCACCCATTCATTTGGCCAAACCGTATCTTCTGTAGTTACGGGTCCTGTATGATTGATTACACCATCCAGAATAATTCGGATTCCGTGTGCGTGTGCTTTTTGAACCAATGCAGCCAAATCATCTTTGGTTCCAAAGTTAGGATCTAAGTTGGTCCAATCTCGTGCCCAATACCCATGAAATCCATAGCTCAATCCGGTTCCTTCGTCAACGCCAGCGTGAATTTGTTCTACTACTGGTGTGAACCAAATGGCATTGATTCCTAATTTATCAAAATAGCCTTCGTCTATTTTTTGACTAATTCCTTTAATATCTCCACCTTCAAAACCACGAAGTTTTCCGGTTGTTTTATTTCTGTCAAAGTTTAAGTCGTTGGATGTGTCGCCATTGTTAAAACGGTCTGTCATCAGGAAATAAACAGTAGCTGCTTCCCAAACGAAAGGTGTTTCGTTGTTTTGTGCAACTGTTTTTGTACTCGTGCAGCTACTTATAATTGAAATGGTTAATAGTAAAAGCGGGATTGAATATTTTTTCATTTTTTTAGTATATAATGATTTGTTTCTTAGCTGTTTGATATGCTTTGTGTTACTTCAATTCTAAAATCATAACTGATTTTGGTTGTAGTGTAATTTCGGTAGTAACGTCAAATGTAAGTTCAGAAATAACATCTTTTCCTGTTTTAAAGTTTTTGATGTTTTCTTTAAATCGATCTGTTTTTATTGTTTTAGTTTCGTTGCTGTTGTTTATTAAAACCATAATAGTTTCATTCGAATTGTATCTAAAATACACGTAGGTGTTGTTTTCCGGAATATAATGCGTCATTTTTCCGGTATGTATAGCCGTTTTTGTTTTTCTCCAATTAAATAATTTAGAAGTAAAATCAAAATATTCGTTTTGCATTGATGTCCGTCCCTCTTTAGTGAAGGCATTGTTTGGATCACCGTTCCAGCCACCAGGAAAATCTAGACGTATGGCTGCATCGCCTTTACTTTTATCACCTGCCATGCCTATTTCGCTACCATAATACAATTGTGGAATTCCGCGAACCGTTGCTAAAACGGTCATGGCCATTTTGTATTTTCTAATGTCGTTCCCGTAGGTTTGATTGATGCGATTGGTGTCGTGATTTTCAACAAAAATTAATATGTTATTTGGGTTTGGATATAAGAAATCATTCGCGAAGTTGTCATAGAGTTTTACCGTCCCCTTGTCCCAAGAACCATCATCTTCACTGAACGCTTTACTTGTTGCTTCGTAGAGCGTAAAATCCATTACGCTTGGCAAGTAGGAATTGTAATTTTGAATAGCAGCAATTTTACTGTCTTTTTGCCAATACGCCATTTGTGCTTGACTCTGCATCCAGACTTCTCCAACAATATTAAAATTGGGGTATTCATCGGTAATAGATTTGGCCCAATTTGCAATTCCTTTTGGATCTGAGTAGTTGTAAGTATCAACTCTAAAACCATCCAAATCTGCGTATTCAATCCACCAAATCGCATTTTGGGTCAGGTATTTTAAAGTCAACGGATTTTTTAAATTTAAATCAGGCATAGTGGGAACAAACCAGCCATCAATTGCGATTTTTTTATCAATTTCAGAAGCGTTTGTATCGTGAATGACACTTCTTTTATGATTGGTTTGCGTGTAAGTTTCAAATTGATTGATCCAGTTTTTTGTTGGTAAATCTTTGATCATCCAATGTTCAATTCCCCAATGATTCGTTACATAATCCATCACAAGTTTCAGATCTCTTTTGTGCATTTCTGTTGCTAGTCGAGCATAGTCTTCATTGGTTCCATAACGCGGATCAATTTTATACACATCAGATTGGCCATAAGTATGATACGAATAAGCAGCATCATTATCCTCACAAAGTGGCGTACTCCAAATGGTGGTGGCGCCAAGTGATACAATATAATCTAGGTTTTTTATAATTCCCTCAATGTCGCCACCGTGTCTTCCGCCGGGTAATTCTCTGTTGTATTTTTCTTTGGTGTTGGTTTCGCTATCGTTATTCTTGTTTCCATTAGCAAAGCGATCCGGCATTAATAAGTACATCATATCTGATGAATCAAAGCTTTTGCGTTGCGCAGAATTTTCTCTTCGTTTCTTGAGACTATATTTTTGTAATAAGGTTGCGTTGTTGTTTTTAAAAGTAAAAACAAAATCAGATGCAGTTACTTTTTTTGTATCAATGGTAACAAAAATATAGTTGGGATTTTCGGTTTTTGTCACGTTTGTAATTTTTATGCCATTAGAAACGGAAACTTTACATTGTGCAACGTCTTTCCCATAAAACAATAACTGTAATTCTGGATTGTGCATGCCTGCATACCAAAAAGGAGGTTCTACTTTGTCGATTTGAGCATGTAAAGTTACAGACATAAAAAAAAGGAATAAAATTGTTTTTTTTAAGAAGCTTTTATTTTGTAGCAATAAAGGAATCATTTTATTCATTATCAAGTCTGTTTTTAGTGTTTTAATTTTTTCTTTTTTGGACCAATTTGAATTCGCTTTTGTATTTTAAAAGTTTGGTAATCAAACAATCCCAATGAAAATTGGGATTGTTTTTTTTATTACTTCGCTAGTAACCAAAAGATAGAAGGAACGATGTGCTCCAGCAATTGTTGATTATACAGTAGCTAAATGTTCAGCATGAACCAAAACTGGCTTACCATTTACCATGATTTCTAATTCGTGGTTACCATCAACTGAAAAAATAGTCTCCTTATGATTGATTTCGACTTTCAAAATCTGGTTTCTGAAATTTATTTTAAACGAATAGCCTTGCCATTCTTTTGGAATTTTTGGGGAAAAATGAAGCGTATCGTCTTTAATTCGCATACCGCCAAAACCTTCAACAATACTCATCCAGGTTCCAGCCATTGAGGTAATGTGGCAGCCTTCTTCGACTTCTTTATTGTAATCGTCAAGATCCAAACGCGAAGTTCTCAAATAGAACGTGTAAGCCATATCCATTTTGTCTAATAAAGCAGCTTGAATCGAGTGCACGCAAGGCGAGAGTGAACTTTCATGAACGGTAAATGATTCATAATATTCAAAGTTATTTTTTAGCTCTTCTTTTGAAAAATGATCTTCGAAGAAGTAGAAACACTGTAAAACATCGGCTTGTTTGATATACGGGGAGCGTAAAATGCGATCCCAAGACCATTTTTGATTGATTGGTCTTTGGCTTTTATCTAAATCTGCTACGCGAACTAATTCCTTGTCTAAGAAACCATCTTGCTGCAAGTATACATTATGTTCTTCCGAAAAAGGAAAGTACATAGCATCCGAAACTTTTTTCCAAGATTGCAATTCAGCGTCTGTGATTTTTACTTTTTCAGTAATTCTTTTGTGATCTGAAGGATATTCTAAAGATACTTTTTGAATTTGTTCATAGGTATATTCCAGACACCATTTAGCAATATAATTGGTATAGAAATTATTGTTTACGTTATTTTCATATTCATTTGGACCCGTAACTCCAAGAATTACGTATTGGTTTAAGTTAGTCGAAAAATTGGCTCTTTGATGCCAGAAACGTGCAATTCCTATTAACACTTCCAATCCTTTTTCAGGAATATAGCTGTAATCGCCTGTGTATCTGTAAAAGTTATAAATGGCAAATGCGATGGCACCATTTCTATGAATTTCTTCAAATGTAATTTCCCATTCGTTATGGCATTCTTCGCCGTTCATGGTAACCATAGGGTATAAAGCAGCACCGTTTGTAAAACCTAATTTAGCAGCATTTTCTATGGCTTTATCCAATTGATTGTAGCGGTATGTCAATAAATTACGAGCTACTTCTTGGTCTTTGGTCGCCATGTAAAACGGGATGCAATAGGCCTCGGTGTCCCAATACGTTGATCCACCATATTTTTCGCCGGTAAATCCTTTTGGTCCAATATTCAAACGAGAATCTTTTCCTAAATAGGTTTGGTTCAACTGAAAAATATTGAACCTAATTCCTTGTTGTGCTTTTACATCGCCGTCTATTGTTATATCAGACATTTCCCAAATTTTCGCCCAGGCATCAATTTGGTTTTGTAACATTTTGTTATAACCTAACGCTAGAGCAGACTGAATTACTTTTTCTGCAGCGGTGATTGTGTTATCGTGATTTAAAGAAACCGTGTAGCCACCAATTTTCTGAATGGATGATTTTTGGCCTTGAGCCACAATAACATCATAACTAAACTGAATTTTATCAGCAGTTGCATCAATATTGGAAGGTGAAATACTTGTTTTTTCACCATTTGTCAAAATGCTATTGTGCATGAAAGTGGTGGCCTTAAAATGCGTTTTGAAGGTTTGAGCCGTTACAAAAGCTTCATTTCCTGATTTTTTCACATCAAGAGGTTCCCAGAATTTTTCTTCCCAGTTGGCATCTTCATTGGTTACACCAGCGTCGATATAGGGTTTGTAAACTATTTTGGAGTCCTTGTTCAAAGACGTAATTTCATAATTAATAACTCCCACTTCGTCTAGAACGATTGATAGAAAACGACGAATGGATACTGCGATTTCGGTTCCGTTTTTTAAAGTAGCTTGAAAAGAGCGGTGGTACCAACCTTCTTTCATGTTGAGTTCCCTGCGAAAATTTTTTACGTTGGAACATGCGTTTAAATCCAATTTTTCCCCATTGATTTCAATATCGATTCCAATCCAGTTGGGGGCATTTAAAACTTTAGCAAAATATTCTGGATATCCGTTTTTCCACCAGCCTACTTTTGTCTTATCGGGATAGTAAATCCCAGCGATATAACTTCCTTGGAATGTTTGCCCAGTGTAATTTTCTTCAAAATTAGCACGTTGTCCCATAGCTCCGTTACCAATGCTGAACAAACTTTCAGACGATTTCACGCGCTCTACATCAAATCCTTCTTCTATGATGGACCAATTATCTGGTTTTATATAATCTTGATTCATGCTTTACATTTTAAAAATTCAATGATTTAAAAATTCAATGACTGTTGTTATTTGCAAACAATCACATACTTTTTAATTTTTGAATTTGTTTCTTTATTTTCTAATTAATTCTTCGAGGAACGCAGCAGTTACGGTTGTAAAATCGTTAAAAATGTATTTTGCTTCGCTTAAAACATTGGCTTCGCCAATTCCTATACTAGTCATATTTGCAATATTGGCAGCTTGAACTCCTGCCACTGAATCTTCAAAAACAAAAGCATCTTTTGGTTTTGTTCCTAATAATTGCGCTGCAATCAGGAAAACTTCTGGATCAGGTTTGGCATTGGTTACATCATTTCCATCTACAATAGCGTCAAAATAAGATAATACCCCTGTTTTTTGTAAAATAGGTCTTGCATTTTTACTTGCAGATCCTAATGCTATGGGTTGGTCTTTTTCTTTTAGAAATTTCAAAACGGGAAATACACCCGGGAGAATTTCGTTCTCGTCCATATCCACTAAATAGGATAAGTACTCTTCATTTTTTTGTACTAACCAGCGGTTTTTGTCTTCTTGCGAAGCGCTTACTTTTCCTAGTTCTAATATGATGTCTAGTGAGCGCACGCGGCTTACTCCTTTTAATAGTTCGTTGTGTTCGTGCGTAAAATTGATATTCAATTCATTCGCGATCTTTTGCCAAGCTAAATAATGGTATTTAGCCGTATCTACAATTACCCCGTCTAGGTCGAATATAAATGCTTTTTTATTACTCATGAATTTCAATTTTTGTTGTGTTGTTTACTCTAAGGGTAAGTAAACCAGCACATATCATGGATACTCCACCAATTAATAAGGCATAAATAGGTTCGTTTTGAAAAAATTGTTTAACAATAAAGCCTAGGATTGTTGCGGCAACAATTTGAGGAATAACTACAAAAAAATTAAAAACGCCCATGTAATATCCCATTTTTGAGGCCGGTAATGCTCCAGATAACATAGCATAGGGCATTGATAAAATACTGGCCCATGCAATACCAACTCCAAGCATAGGAATCAACAATAAATATTTATCTCCGATAAAGTAAATGGACAGTAAGCCAACGCCTCCAGAGCACAAGGCTAATAAATGAGTGTACCGAACGCCTACTTTTTTTGCTATTACGGGCAACAAGAAAGCAACTGCTGCCGCAACTCCATTATAAACAGTAAATAATACAGAAACCCAATCGGCAGCATCATTGTATACTTTTGAAGTCGTGTCTGTTGTACCAAAAATATGTTGCGTAACGGCTTGCGTTGTGTAAATCCACATGGAGAAAAGGGCAAACCAAGAAAAGAATTGAACCCAAGCCAATTTTTTCATAGTGGTAGGCATATTTAGCAAATCAGTCATTATAATGGTGAAACCATTTCTAATTTTAACGCCTCTTAGTTTAGCGGTAACCATAAATAAAATTCCAATGACGATAATTCCAATGAATAAAATGTAGAGTTCTTTGGTGAGGTTATTTTTATAAATCAAGAAAGAAATAATACTTCCTACTGCGGTCATCACAAGCCCTAAATTGAACTGCCTTTGTATATTTGCTTTGGCTTCAGATTCAGTTTCTATTGGCGCTAGAGTTGCAATATCTTTATCTTTTTGTTCAAAAGCTTCTAATTCTTCAGGTGTGTATTCCGTAGATTTGAAAACAGTCCACAATACAGCCAAAAGAAAAACAACGCCTCCTATATAGAAAGACCATTTTACAGAGTCAGGGATAATTCCTTCAGCTGCAGTATTGCTTACCCCAAAAACGTTGGTAAAAATATACGGTAATAAGGAACCTATTACCGCACCCAAACCAATGAAAAAACTTTGCATGGCAAAACCTAACGTACGCTGCTTTTCAGGTAAATTGTCTCCCACAAAGGCACGGAAAGGTTCCATTGAAATGTTGATAGACGCATCCATCATCCATAAGGTTCCAGCGGCAATCCATAGCGAAGCAGAATTGGGCATGATAAACAAAGCAATTGAAGATAAAATAGCACCCACCAAGAAATAAGGTCTGCGACGACCTAGTTTAGTCCATGTTCGATCACTAAAATAACCAATTATCGGCTGGATTATTAAACCTGTTACCGGGGCAGCAATCCATAAAATGGGGATTTCGTCAACTTTTGCACCCAAGGTCTCAAAAATTCTTGAGGTGTTTGCGTTTTGCAGTGCAAAACCAAATTGTATTCCTAGAAATCCAAAACTCATGTTCCAGATTTGCCAGAAACTTAACTTACGCTTTTCCATTATCGTAATTTAAAAAAATTAATACGATAAGCGCTATGCTTATCAAAACTTACCTTATTTTCGAAGTAAAAGTTAAAGCTTTGAGTGGTAAATATAAAAATATATTTTAAACTTTTGTTTTTGAGAAACAAATTATATTGATCTTTTGCAACTACAAGGTTGTAGTTACAAATAAATTAACATTTAAGTGCTAATTAGTTGATTCTCTTTCTATCAAATGGGTTTCAATTACCTCTGTTTTGTAGTTTTCATTTTCTTCCTCTTCTTCAGATTCGAGTCTTTCGATTAGCATTTTGGCTGCTTTATTCCCCATTTTTATACCGCTCTGACTTACAGTAGTTATAGTAGGTGTAGAATATTTTGAAATTATTCCATCTGTAAAGGCGATAACGGCAAGATCTTTAGGGACATTGAGTCCAATTTTATAAGCAGTTTTGATGATGGTAACAGCAAAAAGTTCGTTAACTGCAAAAACAGCATCAATGGCTTTGTCTTCTAATAATTTTCCAATGGTGATTTCGCAGGTATCAATGTCTTCAATTTTGATGATTAGATTCTCATTAAATGGAATTCCGTTGTCTAGCAGCGCCTTGATATAGCCATCAGTTCTCAGTTTCCCTACAGATACGTAATCAACTGTGGTAACCAAGGCGATTTTTTTTCGTCCTTTATTAATTAAGCTTTGTACGGCTTCATAAGCAGCGTGTTTATCATCGATAATGACCTTGTCACAAAGAATTTCATTGGTCACACGATCAAACATGACTACGGGCATACCTTGATTGATCACTTCAGTAATATGGTGAAAATCACCTCTAAATTGGGTTTCCTTAGAAAGTGACATGATAAAACCATCAATACTTCCATTAGCGAGCATTTCCATATTAAGAACTTCTTTGTCAAAGGAATCATCCGAAAGACAAATGATTACATTATAGCCGTGTTCATTAGCGACTTGTTCAATTCCATTGATGACCGTGGAGAAAAAGTGGTGCACAATTTCAGGAATAATGATTCCAATAGCTTTAGTCTTTCGATTTTTTAAGCTCAGTGCAATGTTGTTGGGTTTGTAATTATAAAATTTGGCAAAAGCCTGCACTTTTAATCTGGTTTCTTCACCTATTTCAAGGCTGTTTCGCAATGATTTTGAAACGGTAGAAATGGAAACGTCTAATTCTTTTGCAATTTGTTTAAGCGTTATTTTCCTTTTCATGTTGTTTTTGGGGAATAAATTTATTTCGTAATAAAGATAAAATTTAATTTTAGAAATGGTAATTAAAGTGATAAAAAATTATGTAAATCAGAAAGTTTTCAACACTATTACGTTTTCGTAACTCAAATAAATATTCGTGTTGTTGGGGTATACTAAAATTTACATAAATTTAACATTCGAAGTACTAGTTAAACTTAAAACTAAACCAAAAATTAAATTAAATTAAACAAAAAGTATGAAAACAATTTACAAAAAGTTGTTGATTTTAGTACTATTACTCCCTTTTAGTGTCTTGGCTCAAAGCACAGTTACTGGGTCTGTTGTTGATAAAGTATCAGGTCAGCCACTTCCGGGGGTAAATGTAAATGTACAAGGATCTTCCAATGGTGTCTCAACCGGTTTTGATGGTACTTATCAGTTGACAAACGTCAGAAATGGGGATAAAATATTATTTTCTTACATAGGATATAAAAATAGCATTATTGGCTATACTGGTCAAAAATCACTAAATGTTTTATTAGAAGAAGATGCAAATCAGTTAAAAGAAGTTGTTGTTCAAGTGGGGTATGGTACCGTTAAGAAAAAGGATGCCACAGGAGCAGTGTCTCAAATTGCTGAAAAAGACTTTAATAAGGGAATAAATATCACTCCAGAAAGTTTGATTAGTGGTCGAATTGCAGGAGTAAATGTAACAGGAGGAGGAGCTCCGGGTGCTAAAGCTGATATTCGTATCAGAGGAGGATCATCTTTAAATGCTTCAAATGAGCCGTTAATTGTATTAGATGGATTGCCATTAAGTAATGCTGTGCCTTCAGGCGCGACTAGTATTTTGTCAACTATAGATCCTAATGATATCGAATCATTTACAGTTCTTAAAGATGCTTCTGCAGCGGCAATATATGGTTCGAGAGCAGCAAATGGTGTAATTGTAATTACTACTAAAAAAGGTACCAAAGGAAAAGTTAAAGTAAGTTTTAGTTCCCAAGTAGCTGTTAATACTGTAGAAAACACAGTTGATGTTTTAAGTGCAGATCAATTTCGTGCTTTAGTTAATGAAAAAGGATCTACCGCGCAAAGAGCATTATTAGGAAATGCAAATACAAACTGGCAAGATGAGATTTTCAGTACGTCTGTGACGACTACTAATAATATCTCTATGAGCGGAGCATTATTTGATAAATTACCAGTACGACTTTCAGTAGGTAATATAGATAATCCGGGTATTCTTAAAAACACTTCTTTTGAAAGAACTACAACCTCTATTTCGTTAAATCCAGTATTGTTTGACAATCATTTAAAGATCGATGTTAGCGGTAATTTATCTTTTGGTAGAAATAGATTTCAAGAAGAAGGCGCAGTAATAGGAAGTGCCATAGGATTTGATCCTACTCAGCCAGTTTTTCAAGCGAATTCTCGTTACGGTGGATACTATGAATGGCTAGAGCCAAATGGTAATGTGCCTTTATTACCAGCAAGAAACCCAGTTGCACGATTGAATCAAGATGAGCGTCGAGCAACTTCAACTAGAAAATGGGGAAATGTTAGGCTAGATTATAAATTTCACTTTTTTGAAGATTTAAGAGTTGTTGCCGAAGCAGGTATTGATCGATTTGATAGTAATGGTTTTACTGAAGTGAGTACTCAAAGTATTTTAGGATTTCAGCCAAGAACTTTTACCGAGGCTAATTATGTAAATTTGGGTAATTATTCAAGTTACACAGATGCACTTCAAAATAAAAATTTAAACGCGTACTTTAATTATATTAAAAATTTTGGTAAATTGCGTGTCGATGCTACAGCTGGATACAACTATCAATTGTTTGAAAAAGAACGCTCTCAAACAGGAGAAATTAGACAGCCAAACCCAAATCAGGATGTCCAAACAGATCCAGATATTAACTTACAATCGTACTTTGGTCGTTTAAATTTAGGATTTGATAGTCGCTATTTATTGACTGTAAATTATCGTCGAGATGGGACTTCACGTTTCTCACGAGAAAACAGATGGGGTAATTTTGCAGGAGCTGCTCTTGCTTGGAATGTTGCCGAAGAGTCATTTTTAAAAGATAACAGTACTATTTCAACGTTAAAATTACGAGTTGGTTACGGTACAACTGGTCAACAAGATATATCAGCTCAATATGATTATTTAAGACGTGTAACCCTTGGTACCATTAATTCACAATATATTTTTGGAAATACAGTTTTTTCAACTGCAAGGCCAGAAGGATATAATGAGAACATCAAATGGGAAGAATTAGCAGAGATTAATCTTGGTATTGATTATGGATTTTTTAATAACAGAATAACTGGATCTGTCAACTATTTTGACAAGGAATCAACTGACTTATTGGCTGACATTGCTGTTCCTGATGGTGCGAATATTAGAAATCAAGGTTTCTTCAATGTGGGTGCTGTAAGAACTAAAGGAGTCGAGTTTAGTATTGAGTCGGATATTGTCAAAAACGATAATTTAACTTGGAACGTAGCCTTCAATACTACTTTTATTGAACAAAAAATATCAAACTTAGGAATTACTGTTCCAGGTTTTCAAGGGTATCTTGCAGGTGACAATATTGCAGGAGGTAGTGGAAACAAAATTCAAGTTAATTCTGTAGGATTTACTCCAAATTCGTTTCTAGTTTATGAGCAGTTATACGATAGTAACAAAAGACCAATTCAAGGTGCTTATGCTGATAGAAACCAAGATGGGAAAATTGACGCTGGAGATCGTTACAGGTATCGTAAGCCAGCACCCGATTATACTTTTGGTTTATTCTCAACTTTAAACTATAAAAATTTTGATTTAACAATGAACTGGAGAGCAAGCTTAGGAAACTATATTTTTGATAATGTAAGTTCTAATTTAGGTTATCTAGATGCTGGTTTAAGAAGACAAACAGATTTGTCTAATATTAGTTCCGACTATTTTAATACTGGTTTTACGTTTGAAGATAATGGTACACAACGCTATTTGTCAAATTATTTTATAAAAGATGCTTCTTTCATCAAATTAGATAACGTAACGGTAGGTTATACTTTCGATAAATCAGTGTTACGAGTTGCTACTTTAAGACTTACTGCCGCGGTTCAAAATGCTTTAATTTTTACAAAATACAACGGACTAGATCCAGAGCGATTTAATGGAATTGACAACAATGTTTACCCTAGAGCGAGAACATTTTTGCTAGGAGTAAATTTGAACTTATAAACACAAACTAAAAAACAATTTTAAAAATGAACAAAATGAAAAAATCATTTAAAATTATATCTTATTTTTTCCTATTTATTTTAGGATTGAATATGACGCTTATATCGTGTACTGGCGATTTAGATGTTACACCAGATGATGATGATGAATTTTTATCTGAAGCCTTTTTTCAAGATCCAGCATCCTATAAAAAAGTTTTAGCGAAATTATATGCTGGTCTTTATGTAGGAGGCAATGATGGAGATGGATCGGCTGATATTGCTGGAATAGGAGGAGACTTTAGTAGCTACCTACGGTTGCTTTTTGTAACACAAGAACTTCCTACTGATGAAGCAATTATTGCATGGGCTGACGGTACCCTACCTACAATGAACTCACAAACGTGGTCACCTGCCAATGAATTCCTAGAGGGAACTTTTTCGAGAGCATTTTATCACATTAGTGTTGCAAATGAATTCTTGAGACAAACTTCAGATGATAAATTATCGGCAAGAGGCGTTGATGCAAATTTGAAAGCCGAAATTGCTACTTTTAGGGCTGAAGCTCGATTCTTAAGAGCCTTTTCGTATTACAACTTAATGGATTTATTTGGAAATGTTCCCATCACTACAGAGAACGACCCTGTGGGTTTCTTTTATCCAGAACAAAAGACAAGAGCTGAAGTTTTTGCTTTTGTAGAATCTGAGTTAAAAGATATTGACAATAGTCTCGCAGTATCAAAAACAAATGAATATGGACGCGTTGATAAAACGGCTGCTAAATTTTTATTGGCTCAAGTTTATTTAAATGCGAGAGTATATACTGGAACAGCAAGATTTAATGAAGCTGCATCATTACTTAAAGATGTGATTGATAGATCGGGTTATGCATTTGCCAATGTTCCTTACGCCCATTTGTTTTCTGCTGATAACAATAGAAACGGTGCACAAAGCGAAATTATATTTCCAATTGTGAGCGATGGAAATGCAATTAGAGCTACAGGAGCAGGGATGAGTTTTATTATGCATGCTGCAATTGGTGGAAGCTTGGACGCTGCATCACGTGGTATGGATGGCGGATGGCAAGGGATGAGAACTCGTAAAGAGTTTGTAAACTTATTTCCAGATACAAATGCTACCGCAGATAAAAGAGGATCTTTTTATACTAATGGTCAAACATTAGATATTGCTAACATAGGAACATTTACTAATGGCTTTGTTGTTACAAAATATATAAACAAAAATGCAGACGGATCAGCGGCTCAGAGAAATGATATTCCAGATATTGATTTTCCGATGTTTAGATTATCTGATGCTTACCTGATGTATGCTGAATGTGCAGTGCGTGGAGCAACTGGAGCAGATATAGCAACTTCGGTAGGTTATATTAACAGATTAAGAACTAGAGCTAATGCACAACAAATTGCCGCTTCAAACTTAACTTTAGATTTTATCTTAGACGAAAGAGGAAGAGAATTGTTCTGGGAATGTCACAGAAGAACCGACCTTATCCGTTTTGGAAAATTCACTGGCGGATCTAAGATTTGGCAATGGAAAGGCGGATCCGTAAATGGTAGCGCAACTGAAGCTTTTAGAGATTTAATGCCTATTCCTGCAAGAAATATTCAAGCAAACCCAACATTAAAACAAAATCCCGGATATTAATCAAACCAATAAAATCATAAAAAAATGAAAAATATAAATAAAATTTTTATCGCATTTGTAGCCCTATTAGCAGTATCATGTACTGCAGACGATGTTGAAGAGCGTCCTGTAATTGAGGCATCTACAGCACCTATTTTACTAACTCCAAAAGCAGATTTTAGAATTGTACTGTCTAAAGCAGCCGAAAACGAAATTGCAACCACTATGGTTTGGGATGATGCTGCTTATACAGGAATGACTACGGTGGTCAATTATAGTATTGAGATTGCGAAAGTTGGGACTAAATTTGCAACTCCTTCTGTAGTAGGCACAACAACAAGTCGTTTTAAGAGCATCACTGTTGGTGAGCTAAATTCAGCTTTAATAAATGGAGGCTTTACAGCAAGAGAGGAAAATTCAGTAGAAATTCGTATCAAGTCAACCGTTGGTGGAATAGGTAGTGTTGCTCAATTTTCTAATTCATTTACTATTAAAGTTACTCCTTATCGCACGCCACTAGCAAGTTCGCATTGGCTTGTAGGAGCGGCTACTCCAGGTGGTTGGTCATGGGATAATGATGCTGAAACTGAATTTCCATTAGTTGTAGGGAAAATAAATGTATATCAAGTATCAATTTTTTTGAAACAAGGTGAAGCATTTAGAGAATTTTTAGGAAATAACTATACAAGTAATGGTAACTGGGATGCAAGTCGTAACTATCCATTTTATGCCAATGCGGGTTATACTATTACTCCTGAGTTAGTAAACGCAAACGATGGAGATAGCAACTTTAGGTATACTGGTCCAACTGGACTAAGAGTTTTGAAAATTGACAACGCTGCTAAAACGATTACATTAAATTAAGAATTAGCTAGAATACCCTTAAGGGCTATCTTTTAGGTAGCCCTTTTTTTTTAATATACCTAAAAATATTTTATGAAGAAACTTATACTTTCATTTTTGTTTTTGTCTACGGTTTTAATGTCTGCTCAACCGCAAACAGTTACTCACATCATTAATCCGCCTACTTTTGAAGAAACTAATTCTATAACTATTACCATAAATGGGAGTAGTGTAAATGAGGCAGCATGGGGAGTAATTGGAAATGCTTTGTACATGTGGGCATGGTCTTATGACATCAATGATGCTAATATTGTTGATTGTCCTACTAATGGTGCATGGACTGCATCCAATGAAGCGAACCGCTTTACGTACAACGCAGGTTCGGATACTTATACTAGAACCATTACTCCTAATACTTTTTACAACAGAAATGGAATAGGAAGAATAGGGTTTTTGGTCAAAGCCAAAGACGGTACGGGCGATAGAAAATCTCAAGACATACTCACGGAAGTAGGTAGTTTTCAAGTAGCCTTAACTGCTCCTACAGAAAATAGTGCTACAATAATTACATCCGGCGGAAGTTTGAGTATTGCTGCTACTAATACTGGCGGAAATGCTAGTTATGTGCTCAGGGCTAACGGTACAACTTTAAACACAAATGCTGCTACTTCGAGCTACTCGTATAATCATACGAGTATTGCTGTAAATCAAAATTATGAATTGCAGGTAACTCAAGGAACAACTGTAATCACTAAAAAGTTCAGTGCAATTGTTAATCCAAATGTGGTTAGTGAGATTATGCCGGCTGGATTATTGGACGGAATCAATTATAATACGGTTGATGCGACAAAAGCAACTTTAGTGCTCGATGCGCCGTTCAAAGATTTTGTATATGTAGCAGGGAATTTCAACAACTGGCAACCTACAGCTGCATACGCTATGAAAAAAGATCCTGCGTCGACAAAATTTTGGCTAGAACTTACTGGTTTAACCTCTCCTGCTACATATACGTACCAGTATTGGGTGGTAGACGAAACCCCAATTGCAGGAACTCCTTCTTTAGTAAAAACTGCGGATCCTTATTCTACTTTAGTGTTATCTCCTTTTGATGATGGAGGTATTCCGGCAACAAGCTATCCTAATTTACCTGCTTATCCAGTAGGACAAGAGAGAGAAGTTACCGTTTTACAAACAGGAAAATCTCCTTATGCTTGGAGTGCGGCAACAACAAATTTTGTGAAACCAGCTAAAGAAAATTTAGTGGTATACGAATTATTAGTTCGTGATTTTGATGCCAACAGAAGTTACCAGGACCTAATTAATAAAATTGATTATTTCAAAAATTTGAAAATAAATGCAATTGAGTTAATGCCTGTTATGGAATTTGAAGGCAATGAGAGTTGGGGGTACAATACCTCTTTTCACATGGCTTTGGATAAATTCTATGGTACTTCTGATAAATTAAAAGAGTTTATTGATTTGTGCCATCAAAACGGAATTGCTGTTATTCTTGATGTGGCGCTTAATCATGCCTTTGGAAGAAACCCAATGCTTCGTATGTGGATGAATGATCCTGACGGAGATGGTTGGGGCACTCCTTCTACTGAGAATCCTTATTTTAATACAACGGCAATGCACAGTTATAGTGTTGGGGAAGATTTTAATCATCAACAGGCAAGAACGCAAAACTATGTGCAGCGTGTCATTAAACAATGGGTAGAAGAATTTAAAATTGATGGTTTCCGTTGGGACTTAACCAAAGGGTTTACTCAAAATTGTCCCGCTAATGTAGCTGGTGGTCAAGAAAATTGTACGGGTAGCAAACAACAGGATAGAGTAGATGTATTGCGAAAATATGCAGATTATTCTTGGATTTTAGACCCTACACATTATGTTATTTTTGAACATTTAGGCGGAAATGATGAAGAACAGCAATGGGCGAATTACAGATTAAATGAAACCCCTAGCAAGGGAGTTATGATGTGGGGAATATTGACCAACGATTATAACAATTTAACAAAGGGCTACGGGGGAAATATTTCAAGAATGGTTGCATCCAGTAGAGGTTTTACTGCACACCGCTTGATGGGATATGCAGAAAGTCATGATGAGGAACGTTTAATGTATAATAATCTGCAATCGGGTAATAGTTCCGCTTTCTCTCACGATGTGAAAACATTGTCTGTGGCATTATCCAGAATGTCCGCTCTGGGAGCTGTTTCTTTATTGGTTCCTGGGCCTAAAATGATTTGGCAATTTGGCGAATTGGGATGGGAAAAATCAATTTTTTCTTGTAATAATGGATCAGTGAATACCTCTTCAGATGGTATAGCTGGTGATTGTAAATTAGATACTAAGCCTCAACCGCAATGGACTTCTAATTGGCTTGATGATAGTAATAGGAATAAAATTTATACCGACTGGTCTAAAATGATTACTATGAAAACTACAGAACCTGTGTTCTTAGGAACAGCCAGCATTAGCAATACGAGTACTTTATTACCGAATATTAAGATTGCGAATAATGCGTTAGCATCAACTCAATTAAAGGATATTTTAGTGTTGGCCAATTTTAATGTCACAACTCAAAATGTGCCTACTGGCTTTGCTTATCCGGGAACTTGGTATAACTTAATGGACAATACTTCTTTTGTAGTTAACGATGTCAATGCGACTATGTCAATACCAGCGGGAGAATTTAGAATCTATGGTAATAAAGTCGCTTCATTAGCAATTGCTGATTACGAAAAAGCAACCACAATTGCTTTATATCCAAATCCTGCAGCTGATTATTTCACATTGAATGAAACGACTTCTAAAGTGCAAATTTTTTCGATCACAGGGCAATTGATCAAAAGTTTTGATGGTAGTAAATCGGCAGGATCTGAACTTTCAGTTAGTGATTTGAATCAAGGACTTTACATTGTAAAAGCGTTTGATGAAAATAATGAAATGACGATATTAAAATTATTGAAAAATTAAGCAGTTTTGAATTAGTTAAGAAAGGCTGTCCCTCAAAAGGCAGCCTTTTTTGTATAAAAAAACTGCTCCAGAAATGAAGCAGTTTTTAACAACAATGAAAACCAATAATTAAATTTTTCCTTCTTTGATTTCATCTACAATTTCAGGATTTAATAAGGTTGAGGTATCCCCAAAATTAGAATAATCTCCCTCGGCTATTTTACGTAAAATTCTACGCATGATTTTTCCCGAACGGGTTTTTGGTAAACCGGAAACAAACTGAATTTTATCTAATTTAGCAATGGGTCCAATGTGATCAGATATGTGTTGGTTAATCTCTTTACTAAGGTTTTCTCTATCGCGATATTCTCCCGTTTCTTTTAGAATTACAAAGCCGTACAACGCATTTCCTTTTATGTCATGTGGGAAACCTACAATAGCACTTTCGGCAACCGCTGGATGTTCATTGATGGCATCTTCAATAGGTGCTGTTCCCAAATTGTGTCCAGAAACGATAACGACGTCGTCTACACGACCAGTGATTCTATAATATCCTACTTCGTCACGCAAAGCGCCGTCGCCGGTGAAATATTTACCTGGAAAGGTAGAAAAATAGGTTTCCTTATATCTTTCATGATCGCCCCAAATGGTTCTGGCAATTCCTGGCCAAGGAAATTTAATACACAAACTTCCAGTAACCTGATTGCCTTCAATTTCGTTGCGTTTTTCATCCATCAAAACGGGTTGGATTCCTGGTAAAGGTAATGAAGCATACGTAGGTTTTGTTGGGGTTACAAAGGCAATTGGCGAAATCATAATTCCTCCGGTTTCTGTTTGCCACCATGTATCTACCACAGGACATTTTTTATCGCCTACGTGGTTGTTGTACCAGTGCCAAGCTTCTTCATTGATAGGTTCTCCTACAGATCCTATTACTTTCAAGGAGTCTAATTGGTACCTTTGCACGTATTCGATGCTTTCTTTAGCCAAGGCTCTAATCGCTGTTGGCGCCGTGTAAAACTGGGTAACTTTATGCTTTTCGATGGTTTGCCAAAAACGACTGAAGTCAGGATAGGACGGAACGCCTTCAAAAATTACCGTCGTAGCTCCGTTCAATAACGGCCCGTAAAGAATATAAGAATGTCCGGTAATCCAGCCAATATCAGCGGTACACCAGAAAATATCATTGTCTTCATAATTAAAAACGTTCTTAAACGTATACGCAGAATACACCATATAACCCGCCGTAGTGTGTACCATTCCTTTTGGTTTTCCTGTTGAGCCGGAAGTATAAAGGATGAATAAAGGATCTTCGGCATCCATGATTTCAGCGACATTATTATCCGAAGCTTGGTCTAAAAGAGGCTGCAACCATTGGTCACGACCTTCTTTCATGTTGATAGTTGAGTTGATTCTTTTAGCCACCAAAACATTCTCCACACAAGGACAATTCAATAAGGCTTCATCAACGATACTTTTTAAATCGATGGTTTTGTTTCCGCGATACCCACCATCAGAGGTGATTACCATTTTGCATTCGCTGTCGTTGATTCTTGCTGCTACTGCCGAAGCGGAAAATCCTGCAAAAACAACCGAGTGGATTGCTCCAATTCTGGCACAGGCCAAAGTGGTAATCGCTAATTCAGGAATCATTGGTAAATAAATACAAACACGATCTCCTTTTTGTATGCCTTGTCCTTTCAAGACGTTTGCCATTTTGCAAACACGTTCGTACAATTCATTGTAAGTGATGTGCAGCGCTTGTTCTGTTGGGTCATTTGGTTCAAAAATGATAGCTGTTTTATCTCCTTTTTTAGCAAGATGCCTGTCGATACAGTTCTTTACAATGTTTACTTTAGCATTTGTAAACCATTTTATTTCGGCTTCAGCCATATTGAAATCAACTACTTTGTCCCATTGCTGGTACCATGTAAAATTCTCAGCGGCTACTTTGTCCCAAAATTTTCTAGGCTCACGAACTGATTTTTTGTAATGTTTAAAGTACTCTTCTAAATTATTAATTTTATAGTAACTCATGATTTTGGTAAATTTTAAATATTATAAACGCCTATTTTATACTTTTGTAATGTTGCAATGATTTCTTCCACAATGGTTTCGTCATCAATGGTGGACGGAATTTGGAATTCGGCACCATCTGTAATGCTGCGCATCAGTTTTCGAAGGATTTTCCCCGACCGTGTTTTTGGTAATCTATCTACAATTACAACATTTCGCAAGGAAGCAACAGCCCCTATTTGGTGTCGAACCACTTTAATAATTTCTTGTTCCAATTGATAATGTTCGATTTCATCTCCTGATTTGGTTACCACCAAAGCCAAAGGAATTTGGCCTTTTAACTCATCGTGAATTCCAATAACGGCGCATTCAGCAACAGATTGGTGGGAAGCAACAACTTCCTCCATTTCAGCAGTTGACAATCGATGTCCCGCTACATTTATGACATC
Organism: Flavobacterium sp. DT2-2; assembly: GCA_051990185.1. Taxonomy (GTDB): domain Bacteria; phylum Bacteroidota; class Bacteroidia; order Flavobacteriales; family Flavobacteriaceae; genus Flavobacterium. Next base: position 38,660 of record JAFCUE010000004.1, read on the forward strand.
ATCCGTTCTTCCGGTGATGAAAATATAACCGTCTTCATCTTTATAACCACCATCGCCAGACAAATAATAACCATCAAATTTGCTGAAATAACCGGCTTTGAAACGCGCTTCGTTTTCCCAAATCCCCAACATATTTCCCGGAGGCAACGGCAGTTTTACGACAACCAAACCTTCTTCATTTACATTTAATTCGTCACCATGTTCATTAAAAATCCGAATATCATATCCGCAAACTGCTTTTGTTGCAGAGCCAGATTTCACCGGCATTTTTTCAATACCAAGAGAATTAGCAATCATTGGCCAGCCCGATTCTGTTTGCCACCAATGGTCAATTACGGGAATAGGAATGTGTTGTTGGTACCATTCTAGAGTGGCATTATCACAACGCTCTCCCGCCAAAAATTGATTTTTAAGAGGACTTAAATCATATTGTTTGATGAATTCTCCGTCAGGATCTTCTTTTTTGATAGCTCTAATGGCGGTTGGAGCCGTAAACATGGTGCCCACTTTATGCTCTGAAATTATTCTCCAAAACGTACTCGCATCGGGAGTTTTTATCGGTTTACCTTCAAAAATTATGGTAGTATTTCGGTTTAATAACGGTGCGTAAAGAATATAGCTGTGACCAACTGCCCAACCCATATCCGATGCTGCCCAAAAGGTCTCATCTTCTTTCACATTGTAAATGTATTTCATCGAAAATTTCAATGCCACGGCATATCCACCGGTATCTCTAACAATTCCTTTTGGTTTTCCCGTAGTTCCGGATGTGTACAAAATATACAGCGGATGATTGGAATTCACAGGAACACAAGGGGTTTCTTCGGACCCATAAACCAATGCGTCGTAATCCACATCGTATTTTTTAAAGGGAATTCGGGCGCCCAATTTTCTGTTGAAAACGATTACTTTTTTTGGTCGGTGTGAAGCAAGTGCTATGGCTTCATCCACTAAAGGTTTGTACGCAATTAATCGGTCAATCTCTATTCCGGATGATGCCGTTATAATCGCTCTGGGTTTGCAATCGTCAATTCTAATCGCCAATTCATGTGGCGCAAAACCTCCAAAAACAACCGAATGAATCACGCCAATTCTCGCGCAAGCCAACATCGCAAAAGCAGTTTGAGGAATCATTGGCATATAAATTATAGCGGTGTCGCCTTTTTTTAATCCCAGCAATTGCATACCTCCTGCGAGTTTTGCCACTTCGGTTTTTACTTCCGAAAAAGTGTATTTTTTCACGGTTTGTGTTACCGGAGAATCATAAATAAAAGCGACCTGATCTCCACAACCATCTTGAATGTGTTTGTCTAACGCGAGATAACAAATGTTCAATTCTCCATCTTTGTACCAAAGTGGATATCCATTTTTATCTTTCGACAAAATCGTTTCCGGTTTGTTGTACCACTCAATTGCATCAGCCTGTTCTGCCCAGAATTTTTCTGGGTGCTCAATGCTGTCCTCATAAATTTCCTTGTATGTCATTGTGTTGAATTTGTTTCTTATTGCATTAATTCATGAACTTGATCGACCAGTTTTTTAACTGAAAAGGGCTTTACAACATATAAATTGGCGCCTAATGAAAGTCCTTTTTCAATATCTTTTTCCTTGTTTTTTGCCGAAAGGAAAATGACTTTGCAATGCCTCAGTCGTTCGTCTTTTTTTATTTGTTCCAATGTGGCAAAACCATCCACCATGGGCATCATAACGTCCAGAATGATCACATCCGGCAGCTGTTTTTTTAAAATATCCAGTGCTTCCTGACCGTCACGCGCTATGAAAACTTCAAAATTGTTCTTTTTGAAAGTATATTCCAGTGACATTACAATGTTTGGTTCGTCATCTACAATTAAAATCTTTTTCATTTTTTTAACTATTTTCTGCTGTATTATAATTGGGTAATGTAAAGATGAAAGTGGCTCCTTCTTTAACATTATCTTCAGCCCAAATTTTACCTTTGTGATGTTCAATAATTTGCTTACAAATGGCTAAACCTAGTCCGCTTCCTATTGGTTTTTTTACGTTTTGATTTCGGGATTGATAGAATTTGTCAAAAATAGCTTCAAAATCTTCCTTTTTAATTCCCTTGCCGTTGTTGTGTATTTTGACTTCGATATTGTGTTTATTTTCATTAATGGAAATCACTATTTTTCCATCTGTTTCCGAACAGAATTTTATAGCATTCGATACTAAATTATGAATGACCTGAATGATCCGTTCTTCATCATAAAAGGCTTTTATCTCTTTGGAGGCATCGTTAAATTCAATATCGATATGTCTATTTTTTATTAATTGTTGGAGAGAATTTAATGTGTTTTTGATTGTTTTTGTAATGTTGTTTTTGGACAAATAAATCTTTTGTTTTCCAGTTTCAAATTTTTCTAAATCCAAAATTTTGTCAATTAGGCGGTTTAATCGATCCGACTCTGAAATGATGTTTTGCAAAAACTGCTTTCTCAATTCTTCGGGAATGTCGTTATCGTCATGAAGGATTTCGCTTGCTGCACGAATGGCGGTTATCGGCGTTCTCAATTCATGAGTAACCGTATCAAGAAATTCATCTTTTTGAATGTCTTTATTTACTAATTCCTGATTCGCATTTTTGAGTTGTTCGGATATTTTTTTTAATTCATTTGAAGTGTCCGTCAACTTCTTGTTGATAATGATGTTTTCTTTGGATTCCTCCAAAATTCGCAACACTTCTGGCAAACTGATTTTGTCTTCTTTAACCACACTCGATATTAATATTTTGGCGGAAGCCGTACCAATGTGACCTGTTAATAAATTCTCGGCAAATTTTATAAACCGAGCATCGGCAGTCGTAATGTTTTTATCGATGTTGTATTTTAAATTGAAAATAGTCAATGCGCGCTTGGTTCTTTCTTCGCCGAGAAATCGCTGCAACACTTTTTGAATGTCCGAGATGTAAGCGGTTCCTTTCCATACAAAAGCGTTTTCGTGATTGGTGATGTATTTGTCAATATCCACAAACATTTCGGCATAATTGCGTTCTCTGTAATTTCCTTTGAAACTCACCGATACTGCCGCATAACTCATGATGTTAATTAATAAGCTCCAAAAAACAGCATGCGGAATAGGCTCTAAATAATCCAATCCAAAAAGTTGAAATGGCTTTAACAGGGAAATTCCCCAAGGTCCTTCGGTAACAAAAAGACTGACTGAATTAGTCATTCCGGTTGCATACGGAATTAGTAAGGTATAAAAACAAACACCAAATCCGAGAATGATTCCGGCGATAGCGCCATTTTTTGATCCTCTTCGCCAAAAGATAGCGCCAAAAAAGGAGGGCGCTAATTGGGCAATGACCACAAATGCTACTAAGCCTATTGAAACCAGTGAATAGTCTAGAATAAATAATCTGTAAATGGCATAGGCCAAAATAATTAGAGAAAATATTCCGATTTTACGACTGTTTACGATGCGTTTGCTGTTTTTTTCTTGCGACGAATTTTCTAAGGAACCTATAAAGCCATACGGAATCAATAAGTTGTTACTTAACATAGTGGCTAGAGATATAGACGAAACGATAATCATTGAAATCGCTGCAGAAAATCCACCCAGAAAAACCATCACTGTCAATACATTATTGTCAAATAACTGTGGAATCAGCAGTGAATAGGTGTCTGCATTATGGTTTTTGCCCTCAAAAAGAATATTACCGCCCCAAGCAATTGGGAATACAAAAAGGTTGAAAAGCAGCAGGTACAACGGAAAAAGCCAAATCGCAGTTCGGATGTGGGTTTCTTTATTATTCTCGACAATCGCCGTGTGGAATTGTCTTGGCAAAAGGAAAATAGCAAACATGGATAGAATACAAAGAAAGAACCAGTTGATTCCGTTTGTAATGCCGCCAATCGTATTTTTTTTATCGAAATCCTTAAGGACAGCCGCTTTTTGATAAATATCATCAAAACCGTCAAAAACAAAATAGGTAACATAAATACCAACGATTAAAAAGAAAACTAACTTCAAAATAGATTCCATAGCTACGGCAGTTACTATTCCGCGTCTTTTTTCGGAAGCATCTACATATCTTGTTCCGTAATAGGAGGCAAAAAGGGCTAGAGCAAGACATACGTAGGTTGTAGTATCAGTAAAAATATTTGAACTTGCTTGTGTTTTTGTAACAATATGGAAGGTGTCTGAAATTGACTTTAATTGTAAAGAAATATAGGGTAAAATACCAACAATGCAAATCGTAGTTACTAAAGCTCCCAGAAATCTGCTGTTTCCGTATCGTAAAGAAATAAAATCTGCAATGCTGGAAATTTTATTTACTCTCGAAATTCGGATAATTTTCTTGAGAATGATCATCCACGTTGGGATAATTAATATTGGGCCTAAATAAATGGGTAAATAACTCAAACCAGATTCTGCAGCAACACCAATACTTCCGTAATAGGTCCAGGCTGTACAATATACGGCTAATGAAAAGGAATAAATGTAGGGATTATTTGTCCATTTAGAATGGCTTCTTTTTTCGGACCAATAGGCAATGTAAAAAAGAATCGACAAATAAAGCACCAATATTAATAAGAGTCCAATGCTATTCATAGTATCGTTTTATGATTAGATAGGAAGTAGCAATTGAAAATAACCAAGCCGAGAAGATATAAATATAGATTATTGGGAATCCAAAAAGTGGTTGTGAACTGTCAAATAACAGCAAGAGAGGCGCGTTCAAAGCCAATAACATTAGCATTGAAAGGATAACCAACTTTTGTTCATGTCTCTTTTTCATACGATGATGCAGTTTGTTTTGCAGCGGAATGTGCTTTCGTTTTTTTGTTATAATTCTGTTTTAGAATCGAAGGCTTAAATTAAAAAAAAACAAACAACCTCTGCAAATTCATGCAGAGACTGTCTATTTTGGTAACGGTTTGGTTAACTGTCTTTTTCATCGTAATCTCCCATTAAGGAGAAGTAACCAAAGGTTCCCAATCCTAAAACCACAAGCGGTAGCAGTATGAAAAATATAATTATTCCGAAAACTAAATCTTCTTGTTTGCCGGAGGTCAATTTTCCTCCAAAAATGTCAATGCAATAATAGGCCGTAGCAACTGCTAATGCAATCCAAATTAATCCTAAAACTCTTTTTATCTGATTCATATGTTGATATTTATTGTTTTTTATTGGTCATATGTAATTGTTTCACCTGTTCGCTATGCTCGAGTCGCATATCATCATTGGTGTTTGCGATCCAATTACAGCAATGCTCATTTCATAGCTGTGTTTTTATTCGTGAGCGTTTTTATCTTTATTTTTAATGTAAACCATTCCAACTACAAAACTGACAGCAGCTATAACAATTGGATACCAAAGTCCTTCGAGGTAAAATTCAGGATTTCCACCTTCTTTTGCATTTATAACAAAATAGGTTGAAATGGCAGGAAGCAGTCCTCCAAAAATCCCATTTCCTACGTGATATGGCAATGACATTGATGTGTATCTAATTTTTACCGGGAACATTTCAACTAAGAACGCTGCAATAGGACCATAAACCATAGTGACAAAAATTACCTGTACAAATACTAAAAATATCAAAGCCCAATTGTCACTAGAGTTAATTTTAATAGTTGTTTTAGTTTCTGTTTTAGGTTTACCATCTACAACTTTAGCTGTACCGTTTTCTAAAGATACCGTTTTTACTTCTACTAATGTTGTTCCATCTGCATACCCTTTGCTAGTCGTATAGATAGAATCCATAGTTTGCTTTTTATTTTCTTTCAATTCAGCAAGTAGAGTAGTTTTTTCGACCATTTCGGTTTTATTTTTCACCGATGTGGTTTCGTACATTTGTTTGTAGATTGGTCGGTACAATAAAATAGCCAATAACATACCGCCCATCATAATGTATTTTCTACCTACTTTATCACTCAACCAACCAAAAAACACGAAAAATGGGGTTCCAAGAATTAAAGCAATTCCCAATAAAGTATCCACTTGAGATGAGTCAATGGACATCACCGTTTTCATGAAATTCATGGCATAAAACTGACCTGTATACCAAACAACACCTTGTCCCATTGTAGCTCCAAATAAAGCCAATAATACAAATTTCATATTGTAACGATTTCCAAAACTTTCTTTCAAAGGATTTGTACTTGTTTTTCCTTCGCTTTTAGCTTTGGCGAAAACAGGTGACTCATCCATGTTTTTTCTAATCAAATACGAAACTCCAACCATAACTATGGATAACCAAAACGGCACTCTCCATCCCCATTCATCAAATTGTTCCGGCGTAAGGATATTTCGGGTGGCTAAAATCACCATCAAAGAGATGAACAAACCAACTGTTGCAGTAGTTTGAATCCAAGAAGTCCAGTATCCTCGTTGTCCCACGGGAGCATGCTCGGCCACGTAGGTTGCGGCTCCGCCATATTCACCACCCAAAGCAAGACCTTGTAATAAACGAAGAATTAATACTAATAAAGGAGCCATAAATCCAATGGTTTCATAACTCGGAATACAACCTATCAAAAATGTTGCACCACCCATTAAAAGTAAAGTAACCATGAAAGTATATTTTCTTCCAATTAAATCGCCTAATCTTCCGAAGAAAAGGGCTCCGAAAGGACGAACTACGAATCCTGCTGCGAATGTTGCCAAGGTTGATAAGAAAGCAGCTGTTGGATTATCTGAAGGGAAAAATTTAGTTGAAATTACAACTGCTAAACTTCCAAAGATGTAAAAGTCATACCATTCGATCATGGTACCCATTGAGGATGCGGAAATAACTTTCCAAATTCCTTTTGTTGATTTTTCTTTCATGTATTGTTATTTTTAAAATTGATTATAGATAAATTTGAAATTGTACTATGAAGTCTCCTAATGATCCTGAACGGTTTGTTAGAGCGGTGTATACAGGTCTAGTTGAATATTGTGCCGTTATTTTAGCATGGTGTCCATCTAGGAAAAAGTTAGATCCTACATCAAACTGTGTGCTTGATTGTTCCAAAGCATCAAATTTTTTATAGGTAACAGCACCAAAAGGCTGGATACGAATTTTAGGTTTTGCTTCTTTACATGGTAATAAAACACCTGCTTGTGTATACCAAATATTTCCAGATCCCATCGTTGGCTGTGCATTTCCAGCTCCCGCTATAGCTCTACTCCCTGTGAAATTTGGATCTACTGAGCCAATATTCATAATCCCAACATTACGCAAATAATTAGGACCAAAATCATAATCATATAGTACACTGTAAGCTGTAACGGCCATTTTGTTTTCTTTTTTTCCAATAGGCATATCAAGAAAAACATCGGCAGAGAAAAGTTTGATGTCATGTTTGTTGATCGTGCTGTTTACAGAAGTTTTTGTGGCATCAGGTGCAGTGTAAAAACCAGCACCAATGTTGAATACTTTTTTAGTTCCTAAATAGCTACCTACTTTAAAAGGCAATACGTTAGCTTCTTGATCTAAAAATTGATACTCAAAATAACCCGCTTTAGACCATTTTGTATTTCCGCTATTGTCAACCGCTACTGCATTATCGGCCACAGTTACATTGGTAGGGACTAAATTTGTAGCGTACGGTTTATTATAACTCATTCTGTATTCTAACTTACCGTATTTTCCTTTAGCGAATAAACCTACTTGTCTGGCAAACTGATCGGAGTTCTCTATTAAAGGCCAGTTAAAAATAGGGGCGTCTATGGTTAAGAAGTTTAGCGTTGAAGCCATCGTAAGTCTAGACAATCCCATGTAGTAGTGCAATCCAGCACCGAGGGTAAAACTAAATTTCTTATCTTTTTCTGGCAATACAACTGCATATTCATTCCATGCGTCATGAAAGAATAAACCAGGTTTTTTTCCGGCACCGTAGCCACCAGTACCTGAGGATCCTGCTGCGCCACCGTTAATAAAAGTTTGGTTGTTGATTCCAAAATGGGTTAAGATCATGTATCTTTTGGATACTTGAGCATAAGCTAGAAAACGCAAACGTCGATTACCAATGTCGGTTGCAGTTGATGCTGGCTCTCCCCCAATCATTGTTCCTGGATTCATCGCAGAGGAACGCATCCAGATCTGGTTCCATGCAATTACCCGCATGAATTTGGAACCGTCTTCGTTCAGGTTAAATTTCAATCCAGCGCCATAGTCAGTGGAGCCTTGTGAAAATCCTTTGAGTGACAGTAAGAGTACTGCCACCATAAAAAATATTTTTTTCATAAATAAAATTTTGGTTATTTAATTGGTTGGTTAATAAAGTGCCAAATTCTATTATTTTATTGTTAAAAAAAATTTAGATATATTTATGTGTAAACTGCTATAGTTAATCTTTAAATCGCTCCCATTTTATCAGCATAAACTTATCGCCAAGTTCCGTGATAATCATTCCTGCTCCGGATAGTTGTTCTTTGTTTTTAAGGTATTCAATAAGCTCTAAATGGCTTAATATCTTATAAGTAGGATGGTAGTTGGCATGCGATGGTTTTTTTATGTTGAAGGTCTTAACCCAGTTGCTTACGGTGACGTGGGAGACGCCTATAATTCGCTCAATTTCACGAAAACTCAACCCTTCAAGGTAGAGTTGCAATGCTTTGGTAACATAGTACTCATCGATCTTTTTGCCTATTTTGTTTACCGTAAAGAAATACTTGCATTTCTTACACAAATACCTTTGTTTACTATTGATTATACCGCTTTTTATTATGTGGTTATTTTGGCATCTCGGGCACATTAAAAGTTCCATATATATAAATTTTGCATAAATATAGCAATTTAGCAATTATATAAAAATGAATTGTCCAAGTAATCTGTTTTAATTTGATGAAAGATGCATTTTTATTATAAAAAACGTACGTGTTTACTAATTTTTATCCTATTAAACAAAACATTTTACTTTCAACTGTATGTGTATCTTGAATTCAATTTGTTAAAAAATACGCTCTTTTGGTTTTGATGCGATTTTTAAAGTAAAAGATATTTTATAAAAAGCATGTAACTAAATATACGCCCATAGATCGTTTTACATATAGGAACAAAAACGAGCATACATTCACAACAATCCGGTTCAAACTGGATTTGTAACTGACGCTGTGGATTGGAAATATAGCAGTACCAGAAATTATGTTTGTAACGATTAAACAATTCTGGAAATTGACAGTAGCAGATGTGGTTTATAGACAAGGGCAGAAAGCTCGTGATAGATTCTGGTATTTTAGTAGTTAAACTGGATTAATTTTTTGAGGAAATAATGTAATGCAATGGATTCGTTTCTCGCAAGGATCAGATTGTTAAAACGGTATTAGGAAAATAGTTCGTGATTTTTAGCCCTGATGGAAGCGGCATCCTCGTAGCGTAGCGAAGAGATACAGCGTACAGCAGGAGGCTTTGTCTTTTAGAACAGCAATCATCCTGCTCCAAATTGTAAATAGGTCCAAACCTTTTTAGTAGTTTTACTGTAACACATTTATAATATTGCACTCTTACTGTAGAATCTATCGTTATTAAAAGCTCTAATTTATGAAAAAAATTGTTTTAAATGCCCTTGTGCTTTGTTCTGCTTGTGTGTTACAGGCCCAGAACATCAATAAAATTATTAATATAAAAGACGTTACCAAAATTGAGAAAGCACTTTCGGCTGATGATATGCAAGGCCGAAGAGCGTTTACTCCGGGTATCGATAAAGCTTCCGCTTATATTGAATCTGAATTTAAGAAAATAGGATTGCAAACATTTAACGGAGCGAAAGATTTCAAGCAGGAATTTTTCATGACCGAGTCTAAAAATGGTGCTCTCAAAGTGCTTATTGATGGTAAAACAATGGATAAAGCAGATGTAGTATCCTTTTCATATGAGCCACAAGTTCTTATGACTGAAAAAAGTGATGTTCAAGTTGCGAAAATAAATGCTGGAGATAAATTTGGTCCAAAATTTTACGAATATTATCAAAGCGGAAAGAATCTTTTGGTTCTAGTAGACGCCTCTTTCAAATCCCGAATTCAAAATATAAAGCACATTCCGCAAATGAGTGCTAATCCTACTGGAAATACAGTAGTTTTTGTTTTTGGAACAATGGAAGCAACTCAATTCTCTATTGAAGGGTTTAATGTCGTAACCAAAAAAGCATTAAATAATGTAGTAGGTGTTTTAGCAGGTAAAAGTAAGCCCAATGAATATGTAGTTTTTTCTGGGCATTATGACCATTTAGGTGTTGGTTCTCCGGCAGAAGGAGAACAACATGATGCAACGGATTCTATTTACAATGGTGCCAATGATGATGCTGCAGGAACAACAGCCGTAATCATGTTGGCTAAATATTTTAAAAAACTAAATAATAATGAACGCACAATCTTATTTACCACATTCGTAGCAGAAGAAATAGGCGGTTATGGCTCTCAATATTTTTCGAAACAAATAGATCCAGCGCAAGTTATGGCTATGTTTAACCTAGAAATGATAGGAACAGAATCAAAGTGGGGTAAAAATTCCGCTTACATAACTGGTTTTGAAAAATCAAATATGGGCGAAATACTTCAGAAGAATTTACAAGGATCAGCGTTTAAATTTTATCCGGATCCTTATCCAGAACAACAATTATTTTATCGTTCCGATAATGCGACTTTGGCTAAGCTTGGCGTTCCAGCACATACAATTTCAACTTCAAAAATGGATAGTGAACCTAATTACCATAAAGTAAGTGATGAAATCGGGACTCTTGATATGGTAAACATGACACAAATTATAAAAGCCATTGCAATTAGTTCGTCTTCAATTATCAAAGGGAAAGATACACCATCACGTGTTGACAGTAGTGCTTTGAGTAGAAAATAATAAACTTTTATATTTTTATTTCTAATACTAAAATGTCTGACCAATGGGTAATTATTTGCAATTTATAAGCAAATAATTGCCCATTTTTGTATGGTTAATTTTGCTTATTTTTTATTTGATTACATTCAATATTTGAAGAGAACCCTACTTTTACGGATTGCATAAAGTAATTTCCTTAAGTTTTAGCAAAGATTTATAAATCGATGGTTACTATAAAAGTCTTGTCTTAAGTGATGGCTAAAATGTAATGTCGTTTTTTAATAGAGCATTAAATTTATTTGCCATAGATTTCAAAGATTAGCACAGAATAATTCGTTATGTAATTTTAAAAATCTTTTTAATCCTTCGAATCTGTGGCAAAAACTCTTTTTAATAATTGCGACACTATATCTTTCTTGCTACTTAATTAAATAATTTCAGTGTAAAGTAATTTTAATTTCGGAGACAATTTTTATAAATAAGAATTACAATTTTTCTGGTACACTAATAAAACAAAAAACCCACTAATTTCTTAGTGGGTTTTGTGGTACCTCCAGGGATCGAACCAGGGACACATGGATTTTCAGTCCATTGCTCTACCATCTGAGCTAAGGTACCGTGCTATTATCTCACTTTGCTCTTATTTTACTAGGAGTTCGATGAACTTGTTTGCGGGTGCAAATATAGAATCATTTTTAGTTTATCCAAAACATTTTTTAAAAAAAATCAATTCGTACCTTCGCCTCGATAAATATTTAATTATGATTTTAGTTATTGATGTTGGAAACTCCCGAATTAAAGCCGCTGTTTTTGAGGGTGATACCCTTTTTGAAATTTTTATTTTTTCAAAGATAGAACTGCAAAAAAACATTATAAATATTTTAAAAAAATTTGAAAAAACAACAGATTTGGTTGTTTCGTCTGTTGGTGATGTCGAAAAGCAGTCTTTTTTGGAGTATAACAATCGGGTAAATGTTCATTTTTTAAACCATGATGATCCTTTTCCGTTTTACAATAGATATGCAACACCCACAACATTAGGAATAGATAGAATGGTTCTGGCTGCTGGTGCAACATTGCAATTCCCAAAGTTGAATCGATTGGTTATCGATGCAGGAACGTGTGTTACTTATGATTTTATTGATGAGGAAAATAATTATTTAGGTGGCGCCATCTCACCTGGATTGCGATTGCGCTATGAAGTATTGCATAATTTTACTGCCAAGCTTCCATTATTGTCATTAGATAGTCCAAAAAATTTCATAGGAAACGCCACAACAGAATCAATTCATTCTGGCGTAGTCAATGGTCTTGTTTTTGAAATGGATGGTTTTATTGCAGCGTACAAAGCAAAGTATTCAAATTTTATAATAATTTTAACGGGTGGAGATACAGATTTTTTGGCTAAACGATTAAAAAATACCATATTTGCCAATTCAAATTTTCTTCTGGAGAGTTTGAACCAAACTTTTCAATATAAAATCAAAAATGATTAAAAAAATTCTAGTAAGCGCTTGTTTGCTTTTATCATTAGTTTCTTTTGCACAAGAAGGCACATCTTCACCTTACTCTTTTTATGGAATTGGCGATGTAAGGTTCAAAGGTACGCTTGAAAATCGTTCAATGGCTGGTGTTGCTGTGGAGCAAGATAGTATTCACATGAATATTCAAAATCCAGCAAGTTATGCAAGTCTTAAACTTACAACTTTTACATTAGGTGGTACGTATGCAACAACAACTTTAAAGAACACAACAGAATCTGCTAATGCGACAAGAACCACACTAGATTACATGGCAGTTGGTTTGCCTTTGGGTAAGTTTGGTGTTGGTTTTGGTTTGGTTCCTTATTCTTCTGTTGGATATAAAATTAAGTATGAAGCAGAAAATGATACAGAAAACAACAAACGTTTTAATGGTACTGGTGGTTTAAACAAAGCATTTCTGGGTGCTGGATATCAAATAAATCCTAAATTTAGTGTTGGTGCTGATGTAAATTATAATTTCGGAAAAATTGAAAGTACAAGCTTTGAGTATACCAATGGAGTTCCAATCGGGACACGCGAATTGAATTCAGCAGATTTATCAGGAGTGAATTTTAATTTTGGAATGATGTATCAAACTAAGATTTATAAAAAAATATCAATTTTTAGTAGTTTAACGTATTCGTTAGAAAGTACTTTGAATTCTAAAAATACCCGAAATATTGCCACAGTAGTTTTTAATTCGAATTTTAATTTGGCTGTTGTTGATGCTCTAGATGATGTGAAATCAGAAATTAGTTTGACTATGCCAAGTAAAATAGCATTGAGCGGAGGAATCGGAGAAGCGCGAAAGTGGCTTGTAGGAGGGAAAATTGCCTATGGTAAAACCTCTGGTCAAGCAAATGATTATAACGATCAGGCAAATGTGGGATATGGAAAATATGGTAGCGTAAGTTTAGGAGGTTATTTTATTCCAAATTACAATTCGTTTACGAGTTACGCCAAAAGAATTGTTTACAGAGCCGGTCTTAAATATGAAAAAACAGGATTAGTGATCAACAATGAGTCTATCAACGATATGGGAATGACTTTTGGTTTAGGACTGCCAATAACAGGGACTTTTTCGAATGTAAATTTTGGTTTCGAATTAGGGAAAAAAGGTACTACAAAAGCAGATCTTGTTCAGGAAAACTATGCAAATTTAAGTGTGAGTTTCTCGCTTAACGACAAATGGTTTGAAAAACGAAAATTCAACTAGTAACAAGAATTGGTCGCACTGCCAGTTGTCTATGTCAAGTTTAGCATATGACTTTAGCTCAAAAAAAATATATTAAATCAGTTGTCACGGTATTTGCCGTGACACTGTTTTTTGGGTGCGAAAGTAATTTTAAGGAAATTCAAAAAATTAACTTCTCTGAATTTGTTCCTGGTAGTGATGCAGATGTGGTAAATTTAAAGTACACAGATTCAGGCAGAATTACAGCCATTTTGATTAGTTCTAAAATGTTAGATTATACTAGTGTTGACTACCCTTTTACGGAATTTCCAAAAGGGATTGACGTCACATTATTCGATAAAAAGGCAAAAAAAACATTTATAAGATCTAATTATGCGATTTCTTATAAAGGTACCAATATTATTGACTTGCAAGGGAAAGTAAAAATTTCAACTGAAGATGGTAAAACCTTAGAGACCGAGCAATTGTATTTTGATCAAAAAAACGAATGGTTTTTTACAGAAAGAAAATTTAAATTATCAGATCCAAAAGGAACTTCCAATGGGCAAGGAATCGATTTTAGCAAAGACTTTAAAGTCATAAATTCCCAAAAAATAACTGGCGAAATACAATCTGCCGATTAATATCAATACAATATGAACTACTTAAAATATACACAATACGTTTATCTGGTTTTTGGAGCGTATTTTATCTACGACGGAATTACTAAATTGAACGATCCCTCAGGAACCTATTGGTTGAGTTTCATGATTGCAGGATTGGCCATTTTTATGTTTTTCTTTAGACGGAAATTTGCCAAAAAATTTGAGGATCGAAACAAAAAATCCTAATAAATGGAAGTTAGTATTATCATATTGTGTCTAATACTAAGTGCTTTTTTTTCAGGAATGGAGATAGCCTTTGTCTCTTCCAATAAAATTTATCTTGAGATTGAAAAAAAACGAGATAATTTCGTTTCAAAAATACTGACGAAGCTTACTGAAAAACCAACTAATTTTATAGTTACAATGCTTATTGGCAATACCATGGCTACAGCGGTCTATGGTTTTTTTATAGGCAAATTAGTGCTGCTTTGGTTGGCGAATTTGTCTTTTCATTTTTCTAATGGGTTCATTTTGCTGTTGCAAATCGTGATTTCGACATTAGTAATTTTAGTTACTGCAGAGTTTCTTCCCAAAGTTTTTTTTCAAATTTATGCCAATTCTTTGATTAAGATTTTTGCAGTTCCAGCATTTCTTTTTTACAAGTTTTTCTATTTGATAGCTGCCTTTTATATTGGAGTTTCAGATCTCATCTTACGAAAATTCTTTAAAACCGATGGAGATACAATTCAGCTGTATTTTAGTAAAATCGAGCTTGGGAACTACATTACAGAGCAAATGAGTAGCGTGGAAGATAATGAAATGGTAGACTCTGAAATACAAATGTTTCAAAATGCACTAGAATTTTCAGGTGTAAAAGCGAGAGATGTAATGAGTCCGCGTACTGAGATTATTGCTGTTGATCTATTTGATTCTATTGAAAACCTTAAAGAATTGTTTATCGAGACAGGCTATTCAAAAATAGTAGTGTATCAAAATTCGCTGGACGATATTATTGGATATGTGCATTCATTTGATTTGTTTAAAAAGCCAAAAAACATTAAAGAAGTGGTGATTTCGGTTGAGTTTGTTCCTGAAACTATTTTCATAAAGGATGCCATGAATTTGCTAACTAAAAAACGTAAAAGCGTAGCAGTAGTTTTAGACGAATATGGCGGAACCTCAGGAATTATAACTATTGAGGATATTGTAGAAGAACTTTTTGGGGAAATAGAAGACGAGCACGATACGAATGAAGAATTGATAGAAAAAGACTTGGGCGATGGATTTTTTATTTTTTCCACTAGACTTAATGTTGAATATTTAAACGACGCGTACAAGTTTGCTATTCCAAAAAGTGATTCCTATGGAACGCTTGGAGGTTTTATAGTCGATTTTACAAAAGCAATTCCTCAAAAAGGAGAGGTGATTACCATTGGTAGCTATCATTTTATCATTGAAGAAGCCACAAATAAGAAAATAGAATTAGTAAAAATGACACGGCAAGAGTGATTTTTTTTAGGAAAATAAAATTTCTTGCAAAATAAAACGCTACTAGTATAATTATTAATTAGATAATTGTATTTTCGCAAACTGATTATAAAAATTAACAACAAAAAAATGGCAGTTTTACAAAAAATTAGACAACGTTCACTTCTTCTCATACTCGTTATTGGGTTTTGTTTATTAGCTTTTATCATAGGTGATATTTTTAATAGCGGTGGTTTCAACAGTACATCAAAAGATGTTGGAAGCATTGATGGAAAAGATATTTCTTTTGAAGATTTTAGAGTAAAAGTAAGTAATGTAGAAAAAAGTGGTCAGGGTATTACTTCAACTGAGGCAGCAAACAGAGTTTGGGAGCAAGAAGTTTCTGTGGCTTTACTCACAACTGAATTTGAGAAACTAGGGCTTAGAGTAGGTGAAAAACATTTATTAGAGGTTTTGAAAGCGGATCAAAACATTGGTGGAAACCCATTGTTTTTAAATGCTGCAGGTGTATTTGATGTTGTAAAATTCAAAGAATATTTCAAGGCAAATCCGGCTCAAGCTCAATTCTTAAAAGATAGAGAGAAGGATGCCGACTTGAACGCAAAATACCAAATGTATACTACCATGATCAAAGCTGGAGTATACACAACTGAAAGCGAAGGAAAGTTTAAATACGAAATGGAATCAAACAAAGTTAACTTTGCATATGTGGCAGGTTTGTACTCTACAATTAAAGATAGTGATGTAAAAATCACCGATGCTGAGATTGTTGATTTCATGAAGAAAAATGAAAAAAAATACAAAGCAGAGGAGTCTCGTGAAGTAGAATATGTTTTGATAGAAGATAAAGCTTCGCCTGCTGATGAAACTGAAGTTAAAACAAAAATAAATTCATTGTTGACTGGAAGTGTGGTTTACAATCAAGCTACAGGTAAAAACGATACATTGCCAGGATTTAGAACTACTGCTAACACAATTGATTTTGTGAACTCTAATTCAGATGTTCCTTACGATTCAACTTATATTGCTAAGAAAGATTTGCCTGCTGTTGATGCAGATAAGTTGTTTAACCTTCCTGCAGGTGCTGTTTATGGGCCGTATATATTTGGAAAATACTACTGTATTTCAAAATCTTTAGGAATGAAATCTGGTGTAAACGCTAAAGCGAGTCATATTTTAATTGGATATGAAGGTTCACAGGTTCCAAATCAAAAAGAAAAAAGAACAAAGGATCAAGCAAAAGCAAAAGCTGAAAGTATTTTGGCACAAGTAAATGCTAATCCAGATAGTTTCATGATGTTGGCTTTTACTAATTCTGATGATTCATCAGCACAACAAGGTGGTGATTTAGGAAATTTTGGTCCAAACCAAATGGTGAAACCTTTTAACGATTTCGTTTTTAGTAATGGTATTGGTAAAGTTGGTTTAGTAGAAACTGCTTTCGGTTTCCACATTATTAAAATCACTGACAAGCAAGACGGAATCCGTTTGGCTACTGTAGCTCAAAAAATAGAAGCTTCAGAAGCAACTTCAGATAAAATTTTTACGCAAGCAACCAAGTTAGAAATGGATGCTGCAGATAAAGATTATAATACAGTAGTAAAAGGAATGGGACTTGCTCTTGCTCCAGCGGTTTCTGTAAAAGGAATGGATGAGAACTTTGGAACATTAGGAAAACAAAGAACAATCGTAAGATGGGCTTTTGAAAAGGATGTTAAAGTTGGTTCGGTAAAAAGATTTGAAGTGGCTAATATTGGTCATGTAATTGCTAAATTGAAAAGTGTTGATAACTCTGGATTAGTTGCGGTTTCGGTCGTTCGTCCTTATGTGGAGTCTATCCTTAAAAACAAGAAAAAAGCAGAGTTAATCAAAGCAAAAATGACAGGTTCATCACTAGAAGCAATTGCGAAAGCAGTAGGTGGAACGGTTCAACAAGCGGCAGATTTAACAATGGAAAATACTATGTTACCTAATGTAGGTCCAGAGGCAAAAGTAGTGGGTAATGCATTCGCACTTGCAGCTAATACATTATCTGCACCAATTGAAGGAAATAGCGGTGTTTATGTTGTAAAAAATGGGAGTACTGTAAAAGCGCCAGTTTTAAAAAGCCACGCTGCTTATGTAACGAAATTGAAAGCGCAAAGTGCTTCTGATGCAAGCAGAGTGATTCCTGCATTGAAAGCTAACGCCAAAATTGAAGATAACAGAATAGATTTTAGTTACTAAATTTTTTAGGAGGTAATTAATTCAAATAGAAATCCCGATGCGTTTAAATGCATCGGGATTTTTTATTGTTCGTTTTATAAGTAGCACTGCCACTAGTATTGTATAACTTTCTCAAGCTTTAAGTGTCTCAGTGCACTTGCTCTAGGTTTTAGATCCTTGCTACAAAAAAAAGAGGTGTAATGGTAATAATGATAAGGCTAGCTCAATATCATATCCTCGTAAGCTACAATAGTTTCATATCCTTTGGCTGCAAAATATTCGGCAGGATTGTCCTCAGAAATCACCATTACAAAATCGCCTCCCCAAGCACCAAGACTTTTAATTACGCCTGTAAAATCAGGAAATAAAGTATCTTTCACCGTTGGCGTTTCAATAATGGCACTTATTGCTAATTCATGTTTTGTTATTGCTTTCGCAAAAGATTGGACGTTGCTTGCAATTAGAATTTCTTGAGTTATACAATCAATTTTTGCAATAGTCTCAGCGAGATTATTTTTTTTGTTTCTATGGTAAGCTGCAATGGCTGTTTTGCTACTTTGCTTTTTATTGAGATATATAAAGTAAATACTTGACGTAAAAACTGGATCGAAAACTACTTTTTCAACAATAGGTTTTCCGTGGTCTAATATGTAAACAATGGGATTGTTATTTTGAGCGCAAGCAATGTCATACCCACTACCTCCAAAACTATTATTTAGCAAGCTGAAAGCATCAATTTCTAACCATTGAGCGATATTGTTAATTAAAGTAGATGATGTGCCTAAACCCCAATTTCTTGAAAAATTAAGTTGAGTTGTTATTTTAAAACCATTTGATTCATTGATATAGTGAGAATTCAATAAGTATGCCTCTCGCAAAATCTTGATCAATGTTGCTCTAATGGAATCCTCTTTAGTTTTTTCTGCTGTAGTAATTTCGCTAAATAAAATCGTGTCTTCAAACCAAATACTGCTATCTGAATCATAACTTTTCCAATACAATTCTTTATTTGAACCTTTCTCAACAATCAAATTTTGTCCAAATTTTGTTGGTAATGCAAAAGCTTTGGCGCCATCCAGAACAAGATATTCACCCGTGATTAAAAGCTTGCCGTTGCTGTAAAATTTTTTTTTCATTTTCTATTTGAGGAACGAAGCAGTCTATTATTCTTTGCTTCAAAATTAATTTATTTTCTCAATTCTTCAATAAAGGAGACTACTGCGTTGTGCGATACGGGATTTTTCTTGAAATGTTTCTGAATCATCAGGCGTTCCGGATCAGTGGCTTCAAACTGATTGATAATGTTGTTCAAATGCATTTTCATGTGTCCTTCCTGAATTCCAGTGGTAGTTAAAGAGCGTAAAGCTGCAAAATTCTGCGCCAATCCTGCCACAGCCACAAATTGCATTAATTCGGAAGCTGATGGTTTTTCCAGCATTTCCAATGATAATTTTACTAAAGGATGGAGCGATGTTAAACCACCAACGGTTCCTAATGCTAAAGGGATTTCTAGCCAAAAAGTAAAAATACCATTTTCGATTTTGGCATGGGAAAGACTCGAGTATTTTCCATTCCTAGCCGCATAGGCATGAATCCCTGCTTCAACGGCACGGAAATCATTTCCGGTTGCCAAAACTACGGCATCTACACCATTCATAATTCCTTTATTGTGCGTTACGGCGCGATATGGTTCTATTTCAGCGATTTGAACGGCTTGCACAAATTTATCGGCGAATTCTTGTGGATGTAGAATGTTTTTATCTTCCAATTCAGCTACCGCACATGATACTTCTGCTCTTACGATGCAATTTGGCACATAATTAGAAAGAATACTCATCACAACTTCAATCTCTTTTTCCGGTTCAGTGAACAAGGAATAATTATGTGCTTCTTTTTTTAATGTTTTAGAAAACTGTTCCAAACACGAATTGATAAAATTGGCGCCCATGCTGTCTTTGGTTTCAAAAGTGGCATGTAACTGAAAATAATTAGGCAACAAATTGGTTTTGTCTTTTAGAATAATGTCTAAAATTCCACCGCCGCGTTTTTGCATATTTGTGGTAATCGATTCAGTTTCTGCAAAGAATTTATTTTTGTTTTGGGCAAAAAACAAATTCAGTTTAGAAACATCTCCTTTGTACATAAAATGAACCTGTCCTATTTTTTCAGTATTGAGAACGGTTGCTTTAAAGCCACCACGCGTAGACCAAAATTTTGCTGCTTTTGAAGCAGCTGCAACCACAGAACTTTCTTCAATGGCCATAGGAATGGTGCTGTATTTTCCGTTAATGAGAAAATTAGGAGCAACTCCAAGCGGAATATAGAAATTAGTAATAGTGTTTTCGATGAATTCATCGTGTAATTGCTGTAGTTTTTCGTCAGAATTCCAGTAGTTTTTCAGCAAGGCAACGGCTTCCGTAGGTGATGAAAAATATTCATTGGCAATCCATTTTATTTTTTCTTCTTTGGATAATTTAGAAAATCCGCTAATAGCCTTGTTCATTCTCAATTGATTATGGTGTAACTGGTTGCAAATATACGGTTTTAGCCCTTTTATTTACAATCAAATTTGTTGCAGCTAAAGGTTGTTGTGTATGATGCTTTTTATATTTAACATATAAAATGACCATTAATTGTAATTTTTTCACTAAAATTGACGGTTTTTATCTTTAAATATTTATCATGTATTCTAAAAAAATTATAATATTATTTTTGTTCTTGTGTTGTACGGTTGTGGGTCAACAAAAAATCACAATTGATGAAATGTATAACGGTACATTTCGAGCAAAGGGTATGGATGAATTACAGTCCTTGATAAATACAAATCAATATACGGTCTTGAATGCAGACAGACAGAGTAGAAGCATGCAGATTGATTTGTATGATTTTGCGACTTTAAAAAAAGTGTCTACACTAATTGATACCAAGACACACAAAGAGTTGGCGAAGGGGATTGATAGTTATACGTTTGATGCTACTGAAAAATTGATTTTAATTGCTTGCAACACCAATCAAATCTTTCG
Organism: Flavobacterium sp. DT2-2; assembly: GCA_051990185.1. Classification (GTDB taxonomy): domain Bacteria; phylum Bacteroidota; class Bacteroidia; order Flavobacteriales; family Flavobacteriaceae; genus Flavobacterium. The sequence goes on from JAFCUE010000004.1 coordinate 59,458, forward strand.
CCACTCCTTTACTGCAGATTATTATTTGTACGATATCGCCAGTAAAAAACTAAAGAAATTATTCGATTTTCAAGTGCAAGAGCCAACCTTTTCTCCTGATGGTAAAAAAATAGCTTATGCCAAAGAAAATAATTTGTTTGTTTATGATGTAACTACTGCTTCATCCAATCCAATAACTAAAGACGGACAAAAAAACAGTATCATTAATGGTATTACGGATTGGGTATATGAAGAGGAATTTGCTTTTGTAAAAGCGTTTGACTGGAGCGCTGACAGCAAAAAAGTAGCCTACATTCGTTTTGACGAAAGTCAGGTTCCAGAATTTTCGATGTCTATGTTTGGAAAAGACTTGTATCCAACGATGCAAACCTTTAAATATCCTAAAGCGGGAGAAAAGAACGCAGTAGTATCGTTGCATGTTTATGATGTAAGTTCAAATGCAGTGAAAAACATAAATCTGGGTAATTACAATGATTTTTACATCGCCAGATTAAAATGGACCAACGATGCCAATACGTTATCAGCTCAAGTTTTAAATCGACACCAAGATAATTTAGACCTTGTTTTTATTGATGGGAATTCGGGTGCCGTAAAAGTGGTTTTAAATGAAAAAGATAAAGCATACGTAGATGTAACTGATAATTTAACTTTTTTGAAAGACAACAGTTTTATTTGGACTTCTGAAAAAAATGGTTTCAATCATATTTATTTGTACGATAAAAACGGAAAACTGAAAAATCAACTGACCAAAGGAGCTTGGGAAATTACAAATTACTATGGTTTAGATGAAAAGACAAAAACAGTTTTTTATCAGTCTGTAGAAAATGGTTCTATTAATAGAGATGTTTACAGAGTAGGCCTAGACGGAAAAAATAAAGTACGTTTGTCTCAAAATACGGGAACAAATGCAGCGACTTTTAGTCCTAATTTTCAATATTATATTAATACTTTTTCTAGTGCTTCACAACCTACAACCTACACATTGAACGAGGCCAAAGGGGGAAAACAGGTTCAGGTTATTGAAAACAATGATGCATTAGCTGTAAAGTTGAAAGGGTATAATTTACCTTCTAAAGAATTCTTTGTTTTAAAAACGGCAAAGGGAAATGAATTGAATGCTTGGATGATTAAACCTAAAGATTTTGATCCTACTAAAAAATATCCTGTTTTCATGTACCAATATTCAGGTCCAGGTTCACAGCAAGTGAACAACGAGTGGAACGGTACAGATGATTACTGGTTTATGATGTTATCACAGCAAGGATATATTGTGGCTTGTGTTGACGGACGAGGAACCGGTTTTAAAGGAGCTGCTTTTAAGAAAGTGACTCAATTGCAGTTGGGAAAATACGAAGTAGAAGATCAAATTGACGCTGCTAAAGTTATAGGGAATTACTCATTTGTAGACAAATCTAGAATTGGTATATTTGGCTGGTCATATGGAGGATTTATGTCTTCTAATTGCATTTTGAAAGGGAATGATGTTTTTAAAATGGCAATTGCTGTAGCTCCGGTTACCAACTGGCGTTTTTATGATAGTGTGTACACAGAGCGTTACATGCAAACACCGCAAGAAAATGCAAACGGTTACGATGACAATTCGCCAATAAATCATGTGAACAAATTGAAAGGGAAATTCCTTTTGATACATGGCTCAGGAGATGATAATGTGCATGTTCAAAACTCAATGCAAATGATGGAAGCCTTGATTCAGGCCAATAAACAATTTGATTCACAAATTTATCCAGACAATAATCACGGGATTTACGGTGGAAAAACTAGAATTCAATTGTATACAAAAATGACTAATTTTATTAAAGAAAATTTATAGATTTTAGGCTGTTAGAAATTAAAAGAAATGCAATTGACTTGCAGATAACTTCAGATTTTGATTTAGCGGAAAGTAGCTGCTTAAAATACAAGAGTGTAGAAAAGTTTACAAAAAAAAGGACAAATAACAAAAATAAAATAAATAAAAATTAGCAAACAATATGAATGAAACAGCAGTAAAATCAGGACATCCAAAAGGACTTTGGGTATTATTTGGAACCGAAATGTGGGAGCGTTTCAATTTTTATGGAATGCGAGCAATTTTAACGTTGTTTTTAGTGAACTCTTTGTTAATGAAAGAGTCAGATGCATCCTTAATTTATGGAGGATTCTTGGGACTTTGCTACTTAACGCCTATGTTAGGGGGTTTTATAGCCGATCGTTTTTTTGGAAATCGAAATTGTATTTTATTGGGTGGCCTTATGATGGCCGTAGGACAATTTTTGCTATTTACTAGTGCAAGTGTTTTTGGTACAAATATGGGTTTGGCCAATACTTTTATGTGGTCTGCATTGGGGATTATAATTTTTGGAAATGGCTTCTTTAAACCAAATATCTCAAGTATGGTTGGAAGTTTGTATCCGAAACAAGAAAAAACCAAATTAGATACGGCTTTTACAATTTTCTACATGGGAATCAATTTAGGTGCGTTTTTAGGGCAAACAATCTGTCCATATTTAGGCGACCAAGTTGTAGATGGTGTTCAGAATGTTCATGCTTTTAAATGGGGCTTTTTAGCAGCTTCTATTGCAATGTTAATTGGAACGGCAGTTTTCTATGTTTTGAAAGACAAATATGTTGTAACACCAGAAGGAAAACCGTTAGGAGGACTTCCTTCTAAGAATGATGCAAATGACTATGAAGAAGGTGAGGCGCAAAAAGCAGTTTTCTCTACTCAAGCTTTAGTTGGAGCGGTCATTTCATTTGTGATTTTATTCTTTGCTTTCCGTTATATTTTAGGGGGCGATAATTTTATTAAAACGTTTATCTACCCTATTATTTATGCGAGCGGTTTAACATTGGCAGGATTGATAGTTTCTGATAGTTCGCTGACAAAGATAGAAAGAGACAGAATTTTTGTCATTTACATTGTTGCATTCTTCATCATATTTTTCTGGGCAGCTTTTGAGCAAGCTGGATCATCTTTAACATTTATTGCTGCTAATCAAACTGATCGAACTTTTATGTTTGGATGGCAAATGCCCGCCTCAATGGTGCAGGTTTTTAATGGAATTTTTGTTTTTGCTTTTGCATTGCCTTTTAGTATCCTTTGGGACAAATTAAGAGAAAATGGAAAAGAACCAATATCGCCTGTTAAGCAGGCCATCGGATTGGCACTTATTGCATTAAGTTATTTTATAATAGCTTACAATGTAAAAGATTTAGGCAATACCGGACTTCTTGCTATTAAATGGTTAATTCTTCTTTATTTGATTCAAACTTTTGCTGAATTGTGTTTATCACCTATTGGATTATCCTTAGTGGGTAAATTATCACCAAAGCGTTTTTCTTCATTATTATTTGGGGTGTTTTTTCTTTCTAATGCTGCTGGTTATGCTTTATCGGGTACCTTAGGATCGATTATGCCTGCAACAGGTGAAAAGTTTGTAAAAGCAAAAGAATTAGGAATAGACTTGCAACCTATTTTAGATAAAACGGTGGTCGCTACACCAGATCAGTTACAAATTTTAGAAACGAACCAAATTAGCGCAGCTAATCCATTTTTTGCCGGTTTTGAAATTCATAATCTATTTGAATTTTTCATGGTTTTCGTAATTTTAACGGGTATTGCAGCAGTAGTTTTATTTGCTTTGACTCCAGTTTTAAAGAAAATGATGCACGGCGTGCGCTAAAAATAAATACTTCAGTACAATTACCTACCCGAATAATTTGGGTAGGTAATTTTTAATTTTAATTCTTTTTTTATAATGTGGAAAAATCATCCTAGAGCACTTCCTTTTTTGTTTTTATCTGAAATGTGGGAACGTTTTGGTTACTATTTAATGATTGGTATTTTCACTCTTTATCTAAAAGATGTAGAATCAGGATTTGCAATGACTGAAAAAGAAGCTTCCGATTTATATGGAACTTTTATTGCATTAGTGTTTTTGACGCCATTTATTGGCGGCTTAATCGCTGATAGATATTTAGGTTATAAAAAATCTATAGTCATTGGCGGAATAATGATGGGTGTAGGATACTTTATGATGGGCATTCATAGTTTGACTATGTTATATGTCGCAATGACGCTAGTTATCGTGGGTAATGGATTTTTTAAGCCTAATATTTCCACACTTTTAGGAAATTTCTACAATGAAGAAAAATACATTGATAAGAAAGATGAAGGGTACAATATTTTCTATATGGGAATAAATGTGGGTGCTTTTATTTGTAATTTCTTTGGTGCAGCTTTGCAAATTTTGCTAGGTTGGCAATATGCGTTTATGGCTGCTGGTTTAGGAATGTTTATAGGTGTTATAGTATTCCTTTTAGGTACTAAACATTATGGTGATAAGACTGAAAAAAAAGGTATTCAACAAGGCGACATGCCATTTTCGAAAATAGTTTTATTCGTTTTGCTTCCGTCAATTGTATTTGGCGTTATTGGTTGGTTAATCAAGGGAGTACAAAGCGATACTAATTTAAATAGTGCTATTTTTGGATCGGATAGTACTGATGCCTTTATTTTTGCTTGTATTCCAGTAGTTTATTTTTATGGTAGTTTATATTTTAAGGCAAAAGTTGAGGAGAAGCGACAAATAGGTGCCTTGCTGTCTATTTTTGCAGTTGTTATTTTATTTTGGGCCGTTTTTAAATTAAATGGTTCTGCACTCACAACTTGGGCTGACCGTTATACAAACAGAGAAATAACAGGAACTACAAAAGCGGTTTTTAATGGTTTAAAATTAGCTAAAGAGGTTGAATATAAAAAGGAATCTACTGAGTTGTATGATTCAAGTTTTAGGCTTCAGAAAGAAAATGGAGAAATTGTAAAAGTGGTTGATTATCCTATTTATTTTAGAAATGTAGCCGAAGAAAAAAAACCTGTAGAAGGTTCTAAAGTTTCCATTTGGGCAACGAATTTAAGTCAATCAATTAATCCTGGCTGGGTCATCATCTTAACTCCTTTAATAGTTGCTTTTTTTACTTTTTTACGAAGCAGAAAAAAAGAACCATCCACGCCAACGAAAATTGCTTTTGGTCTATTAATATCGGCATTGTCAGTATTGGTAATGGTTGCTGCAGTTCATATAGGTGGCAATGGTGCTGAGAAAGTATCTGTTTGGTGGTTAGTTGCTAATTACGGAATTATAACTATTGGGGAGCTTTTTCTAAGTCCAATGGGTTTGTCAATAGTGTCTAAATTATCTCCAAAAAACATCACTGCGTTAATGATGGGCGGTTGGTTCTTGTCAACTTCCATTGGTAATAAATTATCTGGTGTGTTAGCCAGTATGTGGGATCAGTATGATGATAAAGCTAATTTTTTCTGGATTAATTTTGGTTTGTTAATGTTTGCGACAATACTTATGTTTGCTCTCGTAAAAAACTTAAACAAGGTAATGAAAGACCACGGAATTAATTAATTATGGAAATCAGTCAATCATTAGAACAAATTCAAGATTTCAAAGGTAAATACCCTAAACAATTATGGTATTTATTTTTTAGCGAAATGTGGGAACGTTTTTGTTTTTATGGAATGCGCGGTATGTTGGTAGTTTTTATGGTAAGCCATTTAGCGATGGATGAGAAAACGGCAAACTTGCAATATGGCGCAACTCAAGCATGGGTTTATGCTTTTACTTTTATAGGAGGATTATTTGCCGATAAAATATTAGGTTTGCGAAAGTCACTCTTTTGGGGCGGAATTCTCATGATTGTGGGAAGTGTAATCCTTGCAATTGATCCAGTAAATTTCTTCTTTATTGGATTGGGTTTCACAATTGTAGGGACGGGTTTTTTCAAGCCGAACATTTCTTCAATCGTTGGACAATTGTATAAAAGTAATGATCCCAGAAGAGATGCAGGATTTTCTTTTTTTTATATGGGAATAAATTTAGGCGCATTAATTGGGGGTTATTTATGTATTGCAGTAGCGGAAGGTTCAATGTGGCAGTCAATAGTTCCTGTAAATTTGCGATGGAATGTCGGATTTGGGTTCGCAGCTATTGTAATGATAATTAGTTTGCTGACATTTACGCAAACTCAAAAAAGTCTAGGACCAATAGGTCTTTCTCCATTAGTTGATATTGAAAAATCCAAGAAAAAAGTATTCGAAATTGGAACTTACGTTGGTTCTCTAGCAATTATTCCTATTGTTATCATTATGGTTGCTAATACTGTTTACACCGATTATTTCATGATTTTTATTGGGCCAGCATCAATATTATATTTGTTTTATGAAATGAAGAATTTTACAAAGGCCGAAAATAAAAAATTACTTGCTGCTTTGGTTTTTATTATATTCTCTATTTTCTTTTGGGCTTTTTTTGAGCAAAGTGGTGGTTCATTGAGCTTGTTTGCTGCAAATAATCTGAATGATGAAATAGCAGGAGTTCATTTAAGTCCAAATGGGGTAAACAATTCAGCTAACTCTTTCTTTGTTATTGGCTTTGCAGCGTTAGTCGGCTTAATTTGGTTATGGATGGCAAAAAGAAAAATAGAGCCAAATACTATTATTAAATTTGGATTAGCATTTATATTTCTTGCAGCCGGATTTTATATATTTTATTATACAAAATTCTTTGCTGACCCAGCAACTGGAAGAACATCTTTAGGAATTTTTACTTTTGGATGGTTTATAATTACTTTTGGCGAGTTATGTTTGTCACCAATTGGAATGAGTGCAATGACTAAGCTTTCTCCTCAAAAAACACAAGCAGTAATGATGGGAATGTGGTTTTTAGCAAGCGCTTACGGTCAGTATTTTGCGGGAATACTTGGGGCAAATATTGCGGAGGCATCTGAAAATTCGACCAACTTACAGAAATTAAACGTTTATGCGGATGGATACTACCAACTTGGAGTTTACGCACTAGTAGCTGGTGTTGTCTTAATCGCTATTTCGCCTTTAATTAAAAAATTAATGCAAGAAGTAAAGTAAATACTGTTTACGGCACTATATTTGAAAAACAAAAGATAAAATTTCACGATGAAAAAAATCATTATTGCAGTTGTATTATTTATCGGCTCATTTGCCGCCGAAGCACAAGAATTAGTTTGGGAAACCAATGTTACTAAGGCAATGGCAATTTCGAATGAAACCAAGAAACCATTATTGCTATTTTTTACGGGTAGCGATTGGTGCGGATGGTGTATTCGTTTGCAAAAAGAGGTTTTAAAAACACCTGAATTTGCTCTCTGGGCAAAGGAAAATGTGATTTTAGTAGAGTTGGATTTTCCTAGAAGAGCGCCACAGTCTCCTGAGATTAAAAAGCAAAATGACGAATTGCAAATGGCTTTTGGAATTCAAGGGTTTCCAACCATTATATTGGCAAATGCCACGACCAAAGAGGGTAAAGTTAATTTTGAAGGCATTGGAAGTACAGGTTATGTAGCTGGTGGACCCGCCGCTTGGTTAGCTGTTGCCAACGGCTTTCTTAAAAAATAAAAGTAGTGTTTGCTTAATTTTCTAAATTATATGGAATGTTTTTCCATTTTAATTGTCATGTATATTTGTTTTTTGTTATTTTTATAAAAATATTTCAAATCAGTCCCCTATGAATACTAAACTACTATTGCCTTTTTTATTACTTTTCTTTTTTAATTCTAACGCTCAAGTTTTTAACTGGATTACTGATGTAGATAGTGCTATTTCAATTAGTAATAAAGAGAACAAGCCTATGCTCTTGATGTTTACAGATGCTGATTCCAGCAAAAGCCCTTTGTTTTCTCAAATTTTTAATACATTAGATTTTGCTATTTGGGCAAGAGATAATGTGATTGCAGTAAAATTAAATTTAACGGAGGACGAATCCAATGGATCTTTAGAACGCAATTCATCATTAAGGAAAGCTTTTGGAGTACAGGAATTGCCTACAATATGTTTTGCTAGGGCAAAAATTAAAAAGGAAAAAATTAATTACGAATTAATAGGTAAAATTGGGGTCAAATCTGGAGGTGTAAAATCTTGGATTGCTGATGCAAAAATAGTTTTAGCTGGTCCTGTTGAAGAATAATTTTTACTTTAATTTATAAAATCCCTTTTCAACAGTTGCGTGAAAAGGGATTTTTTTTTTCTCGCAACTTGATTTCCATAGTTTTTGAATGGTTTTGTAATTGGATGCATCAGCGACAACTATTTTTGGCTTTGTGCTTAATAATAAACGATCTAAGTTTATTTTAGTAGAATGGGTTAATATAACAACATCTGGATTGATATTTTTTGGATAAATACCTGAACTGTCTACAATAAAAATCTTTTTGCCGTTAAAATAAAAAAAGTTTTGCAATTTTTTCTTCGTTTCAATTACACTTAAACTGCCTATTCGGTAAGAGGTTATTGTGTTGTTTTTCTGGATGGTTTTTAAGATGCTATCAGTAGCATAAACCGTTATTTTTTGTCCATTTCTCTCTGTAATAATAGTGTTCTTCTTGACATTAAATACAATCAATTCTTGTTCATTTTGAGTTTTCCATTGCTTGCTTAAGCAACATATTTGTACTGAAATGATAGCAATTAGCATCAGCGCTAGTTTGTTAAAGGCGGGTTTTTTTATCCAAATGATGACAGTTGTAATCACAAAGTAACTGCTCACCATCACAGAATAATGCAAAGGGATATCTTGAATTATAAATTGTTCAAAAGATGCAATTGAATTGATAATTTTATTCAAGTAAAAAATGCTTTGTTCTAATAATTGAGAGAGGAACAAAGGAATGCTGTTAAATGCTGCTAAAGTCATGACTAAAACACCTAAAATCATTATGATACTTAACAGCGGAATTACCACGAGGTTGGTGATAAAAAACAAACCAGGAAATTGATGAAAGTAATAAATACTTAGCGGTAGTGTTCCTAATTGTGCTGCGAATGAAACAGTAAGAATGTCCCAAATGTATTTTATAAATTTATTTTGCGGTATCCAAAGCGCGGCTAAAAGCGGTTGCAGCCAAATGATAAAGAACAAGGCCAAATAACTTAATTGGAAACCCACATCAAATAGAAAAGATGGTTCGAAAAGCAAAATCAATAACATGGAAACGATTAAAGTATGGTAAATATTATCGCCACGACGTAAATGATTTCCTATCGCCACAAATGAGAACATAGTCACGGATCGAACAACTGATGGTGCTAAACCCGCAAGAATCCCAAAAGAAAACAAGCAACACAGAATAATCAATAATTTTATAAAGGACCCGCGTTTAGTATTAGGAATGGGTTTTAAAATAAAAGTTGCGAAAATTAAAATAAATCCAATATGTAGTCCTGATACGGATAAAATATGTACAGCTCCAGCATATTGGTAATCCCGAATAATATCTGGGTCAATATCCTGTTGTTGTCCCATTATTAAAGCTACTGCAACGTTTAGTTCTGTTTTATGGAAGTTGTTTTTTTCTAAATTATGAATGATTCGTGTTCTTAATTTAGAGGAATAATACCAAATGTCTTTCTTAATTTCCGAACCAATTTTTATATCAAGTGCATCAGCATACAATTGCGCATAAATTTGTTTGTTTTCTAGATATTGACTGTAATCAAACTGATAGGGATTGTTAGGAGGCCTATTTTTAGACAATACAGAATTAATTAGTACTGGTGTTCCAATTTCTAATTTTTGCTGCAAACTGTCCTTTTGTATGTTCAAAATAATCCTGCCCGTTTGCTTTTCTTTACCTATACGATTCATCTCGGCTATGTAGCGATCACTAAAGGCATTACTTTTCAGGTTTTCACGAATAATGAGCGATATTGGACTGGGTTTTTCAAATATAGTACTGTTGTGTATGTAGTTGCTTTCTTGGAAACGATGGGTATGAATTATTTGTGTCGAAATTCCGATTATAAAAGACAGGAGGTAAGTGCATAGACCAAAATAAAAAGTATTCCGACTGTTTTTTTTAAACAAAAAGAACAGTATTCCAAAAGCACTAATAGATATGGCTAGTAAAAAATAAAACAAATATATTGGTAGCGGAACGAAATAAGCAAAAAGGATACCTAAAACAAAACCTAATGTTATTCTTGTCAACGGAAAATGGAATACTTTCATCTATCTAAAGTACGCATTTTTAGTAAGAAACAACTTTATATTTTAAGAGTGGTATATAATTTTTTTTATTTTAAAGGATTCGATTCAATTGTGCAAAAGTCTTTTTGTAATACGGTTCTTTTGTAGAGGAAATAATTACACCTTTTGAAGTAGAGGAATGAATAAATTTTATCTCATTATCTGTAGCTTCAATTACAATTCCCACGTGGTTTATTTGTGATTTATTGTTGGTTTTAAAAAAAATTAAGTCTCCTTTTTGAATTTTGTCCCGATTTGGATCTAAAACGTTGCCTACTAATGATTGCAGATAAGAGTTATGTGGCAATGTTATATTTTGCAATTCGAAAACGTGGAAAACCAAACCAGAACAATCAAAACCTGCAACGGTTGTGCCTCCATACTTGTATTTTGCTCCTAGATTTTCAGTAGCTGTTTCAACAAGTTCTTCTGCTTGCCGATTTGTTTTTCTTTTCTCCGCTTTTACCAATTTTTCTTTTTTGAGGTCTGTTTTTTTAGAGGTGACTATTGGAGAACCCGACTTACAAGCCGAGAAAAAAACAAGAACCAGTAATAAGCATGTAAAATGTTTCAAAAGAGTTTTTTTTGATGAATAGAAACTTGTTATTGTAAATCATTAATAATCAATGCAGCTGTCTTTTCACTCGCACCAATTCCGCCTAATTTATTTTCTAATAACGCATATTTTTCTAAAAGCGTATTCCTGTGGTTTAGTTCTAGTATTTTTGTCAATTCTTCTCTAATGCGTTTTGTGGTACATTCTTCCTGAATTAATTCAGTGACCACCTGTTCATCCATTATTAAATTTACTAATGAAATGTATTTGAGTGTAATAATTCGTTTCGCAATTTGGTAAGATGCCCAACTGCCTTTGTAACAGACAACTTCTGGAACTTTAAAAAGTGCCGTCTCCAGAGTCGCAGTTCCAGATGTGACTAATGCTGCAGTTGAATTTCGTAATAAATCATATGTTTTATTGGAGATGAATTTTATATTTTCATGCAAAATGAAATCTTTATAAAAATAAAATTCTTGACTTGGAGCGCCAGCAATTACAAATTGGTAATTAGGAAAATCATTTACAACGCTTAACATTACAGAAAGCATTTTTATAATTTCTTGCTTTCGACTACCCGGTAAAATGGCGATTATGGGTTTTTGATCCAACTGATTTTCTCTTCTAAAAGTAGTGGCATCGACCGCAGGCTGATTGTGAATAGCATCGATTAGCGGATGTCCTACGAACGCAACAGGGAATTGATGCTTGTCTTCGTAAAATTGTTTTTCGAAGGGCAAAATCACATACATTTTATCAATATCCCGTTTGATAGCGCTTATTCTACTTTCTTTCCATGCCCAGATTTGTGGAGAAATATAATAATGTGTTTTCATCCCTAATGCTTTAGCCCATTTTGCTATGCGCATATTAAAACCAGGATAATCGATAAAAATTAGCACATCGGGCTGAAACTCTAGAATGTCTTTTTTACATATTGTGATATTATTTAAAATAGTTTTTAAATTAAAAATCACTTCGATGAAACCCATAAATGCCAACTCTCGATAGTGCTTAACTAGAGTACCGCCTTCATTTTTCATCAAGTCTCCACCCCAAAATCGAATGTCGGCATTGCAATCTTTTTTGTATAATTCTTTCATCAAATTTGAACCGTGCAAATCTCCAGAAGCTTCACCTGCGATAATATAATATTTCATCCTTTATTGATTAGCAATTTATATATTTGATTACAAACTTGTAACGTATTTTGTTTTCGTATCATTCTTTTGCAATCGCAAAGATAAACTTATATTATTTCTTAAATAAATAGGGTTAAAACAGCCATCGTTATCACTGCTAAAATTACACCTCGTGCAATTGTTTCTTTGTTCAATTTCAGCAAAACTCCGAAAGCTATTAGTGTCAAAATGGTTCCCAAGGTAATGATTTTACCAAGCTTTCCTTGAGACTGCATGATTTGGATTCCGGCTGTAAAAGTAAAGTCGGTGAAAAGAGTTATAAAAATAAAACTACCCAATAAAGTAGTAACAAATCCGATGATAAATCCTAAAAATAAGTCTTTTTTATTCATTCCATTTCCAAGTATTAAGTTCTTGTATCGTGTGATGGGCAGTCAAGTCAAATTGGACTGGCACAACCGATATGAAATCATTTTGTAGCGCCCATTCATCGGTATCTTCTCCCTTATCTTGGTTTACAAATTCTCCTGCAAGCCAGTAATAGTCTTTTCCTTGCGGTGTTTTTCGCTTGTCAAATTTCTCGACCCAAACTGCTTTTGCTTGACGACAAATTCGGATTCCTTTAATTTCTTTTTCTTTTAATTTGGGAAAATTTACATTCAAAACAACACCATTAGGCAACCCGTTTTCTAAAACTTCTAAAGTTATTTTACGCATAAAAGATTTTATGGTTTCAAAATCGGCGTTCCAGTCATAATCCAATAATGAGAAACCAATTGCGGGAATTCCTTCTATGCCCGCTTCAACTGCTGCGCTCATTGTTCCGGAATAGATCACATTTATAGAGGAATTGGATCCGTGGTTTACACCAGATACGCAAAGATCCGGTTTGCGCTTTAGGATTTCATTTACAGCAAGTTTTACACAGTCAACCGGTGTGCCAGAGCAACTGTACTCTAAATAAGGATCAGTGTCTTTTGAGATTTTATTGAGATATAAAGTATTATTTATAGTAATGGCGTGTCCCATGGCACTTTGTGGTTTGTCTGGTGCTACCACCACGATTTCGCCAATTCCCGACATAACATCGATTAAAGCACGTATCCCAGGTGCAGCAATACCATCATCATTGGTAATCAAAATTAAAGGTTTGTTTTTTTTCATCATTTAGGGTTCAAAAAGAGATAGATTATTGATTTTTTGTAAGACAAATGTAACTACATGTATCTGAATTTTTAAACAAAAAATAAAAATAGTTAATGTTGTTTTATTTAGGTTAAAAGGAAAGAACATTTTTATATCTTTAACAAAAATTTATGCGAGTTATGCCACCGTTGGCACAGTTTTTACTGTACTTTAGATAAAAAAATTCATGAATACTATTGTTACCTTTATGAAAAGAAATTATAAAATACTTCTAGTTGTTTTAGGCCTATCGGTTACACTATTTGCATTCAAAATGAATGCTACAAAGACAACAGACCCAGAAAAAGATAAGTTACTATTAGAGTTGTTGACTTTTGTAATCGAGAAAGGACATTATAACCCATCTACGATTGATGATACATTTTCTAAAGGTATTTATAAAGATTATATTCAAGCTTTAGATCCTTCTAAACGTTTTTTTTTGCAATCGGATATTGATGAATTTTCAAAATATGAAATGCAATTAGACAATCAGTTGTTGAATAAAGATTTGAGTTTTTTCAATCTTACTTACGACCGTTTGGTGAAACGCATGGAGGAAAGTACCAGAATTTACAATAGTGTATTAAGCAGGCCTTTTGATTATGCTGTTGATGAAAGTTTTAATATAGATTACGAAAAAGCCCCTTATTCGAAAAACGCAGCGGAGCTTAACAATAAGTGGCGCAAGCAAATTAAATTATCGACACTTTCCTCTCTTGTTGATAAACAAAAGTTAGAACAAGACAAAAAGAAAAATGATCCCAAGTATCAAACCAAGTCTTTTTATGCTTTAGAAAAGGAAACCAGAGAAAGTTCTAAAAAAGCACTTGATGAATATTTTAGTTTTATTAAAGATTTAGACAGAAATGATTGGTTTTCGGTGTACATTAATTCTATAACAGCTCGTTTTGATCCGCATACAAATTATTTTGCAGCAGAAGAGAAAGAACGTTTCGATGTAAGTATTAGCGGTAAACTTGAGGGAATTGGTGCTCGTTTACAAAAAAAGAATGATCTTACCGAGATTTCTGAACTTATTTCAGGTGGTCCAGCCTGGAGAGGAAAAGAATTAGAAGCAGGAGATTTAATTATGAAAGTTGCTCAAGGCAAAAGCGAAGCAGTTGATGTAGTAGGAATGCGTCTCGATGATGTTGTGAAAAAAATTAAAGGGCCTAAAGGTTCAGAAGTGCGTCTCACGGTTAAAAAAGTAGATGGCACTATTAAAATTATTTCTATCGTTAGAGACATCGTTGAAATTGAGGAAACGTATGCCAAGTCCAGCATTGTAAACAAGAACGGATTAAAGTATGGGGTCATTTATTTACCAAAATTCTATATTGATTTTGAAAATAAAGATGGTAGAGATGCAGGAAAAGATATTGCATTAGAAGTGAGCCGATTAAAAAAAGCCGGAGTCAGCGGTATTGTTCTTGATGTACGTGATGATGGTGGTGGATCGTTGTCAACAGTTGTGGATATTGCCGGATTATTCATTGAACAAGGCCCTATTGTTCAAATAAAATCTGCGGGTATTAGAAAAGAGGTATTGTATGATCGAGACAAAAAAATTGAGTGGGATGGTCCTTTAGTTATTATGGTCAATAGTTTCTCAGCATCAGCATCAGAAATTCTTGCAGCAGCCATACAAGATTATAAAAGAGGAATAATCATTGGTAGTAAACAAACCTACGGTAAAGGTACGGTTCAAAATGTAATTGATTTAAATCAGTTTGTAAGAAGTAATTCAGTAGGCGACCTTGGTGCTATTAAAACTACTACTCAAAAATTTTATAGAATAAATGGTGGTTCCACACAATTAGAAGGAGTAAGCAGTGATATTGTTATGCCAGATCGTTACGCTTATTTAAAAATGGGGGAACGTGATATTGATAATGCTATGCCTTGGGATAAAATTGATCCTACAGAGTATAATATTTGGAACAAGAATTCTAATTTTAATCAAGTCATCACAAATAGTAAAAATAGAATTAGTATTAATACAAACTTTCAATTAATTGAAGAAAATGCTAAATGGATTGATAGCAGAAGTGTAGAGAACGTCTATAGCTTAAATATTGATAAATTTAAAATTGCTCAAGCGGAAATAGAAGAAAAAGCAAAAAAATACAAGCCAATTGTAAATTACAAGAATTCATTAAGTTTCACCTCTTTACCAAATGAAATGGAAGCTATGAGTAAAGATATTTCATTAAAGGAAAAAAGAGATAGCTGGCACGATGCCCTGTCAAAAGATATTTATGTAGAGGAAGCAATTAATGTTTTGGATGATTTACAACCAAGATCAATGTCTACGAAAGATATCCCAGTTAAAATGAAAAAGGATAAATTGGCGAAATCATAATTAGTTGTTATAGAATAAAATAGAACACTAAGTAAAGTAAAACGCTCCATAAACTCACTAAGAATTTATGGAGCGTTTTCATTTTAAAATGGTTACTTATGTCATTTTATAAATAGGGAATTTGGTTGATTTAAATTGAAAGTAAGAGTTAGTTTTTGACTAATAAGTGATCATTTTTAATGTAACATATATATATATATATATGTCAGAAATTATTAGTAGAATCAAATATGAAGTGGAAGTACTCTGGAATTGCAATGATTTTTAGCAGTGTCGGTTTGTTAAGGTATTCTTATAAAAAGGGGGAAGTAATAAATCAATCAAAAAATAATTTGATTAGGAGCGTACCGTTTACTATTGATAGTAGCGCGCTAGCTGAACGTAGAATAGATAGAGTAACAACAAGAGCATTAATTTTTGATTTTTTGCCTGTTTCTAAGGCCAATCAAATAGTGAGGTATCAGTATTAATTTTTTCCGCAAATTGAATGACGTACTCGAAAATCAATTAGAAAAAGGAATTAGTTATAAAAACTGGAGTTTTGAGTAATCTGGTTTTTAGTTTTTAGCGTTCAGTATTAAGTATTTGTTCATATCCTAATCACATTTTTTGTATTTACATTAGCTGATTTTTACCATTCGTTTACTTTATTTGCATCCATTTTGATAAAAATAAATAGTAAAATTGTAAAGCCCCAAAGTCCAGACCCTCCGTAAGAGAAAAACGGAAGTGGAACTCCAATAGTAGGGAAGATACCTGAAACCATGGCAATATTTACAAAAAAATGGGTAAATAAAATTCCTGCAACGCAGTAGCCATATACCCTGCTGAATTTTGTTTTTTGTCGTTCTGCTAAGTAAATTATTCTGAGTAACAATCCTGCAAATAGCGCCATTACAACTAAGGAACCAGCAAAACCCCATTCTTCGCCTACTGTGGTGAAGATATAATCCGTGTGCTGTTCCGGTACAAAACCTCCTTTGGTTTGTGTGCCCTCGAGGAACCCTTTACCTATCCATCCTCCTGATCCAATAGCTATTTCAGATTGATTGGTATTGTACCCGGATCCACTCATGTCAACAGATTTTCCCAGTAAAATGTTAAATCGGTCTCTGTGATGTTGCTTGAATATGTTATCAAAAATATAATCCACAGAAAATACAAAGCCGGATATTAGGACCAAAAGAATACTGCTAACTACTATGTTTCGATCCGCTAATCGGGCTTTTAAATGAACTAATACTAAAACTACCAAGGCAGACAGTATTACATATTGTGGCTCTAAAATCAAGGTTAAAACAAATAATAGTACGGTGATAAACCCAGTCCAAACATACCAAGAGGGAAGTCCCTCTCGATATAAAACGATAATGAATATACTATAAATTAAAGCACTTCCTGGATCTGGTTGTGGTAATATAAGTAAAACTGGTAATAAAAGGATAGCAAGTGCTTGTATTTGCCTATTCGTTTCTTTAAGATTAATTTGTGTATCACTCAGAAATTTTGCTAATGCTAAAGATGTTGCTGCTTTTGCAAACTCAGAGGGTTGGATGGTAAAACTTCCTATTGCATACCAGCAGCGCTGTCCTGCAATCGTTTTTCCAAAAAAGAATAATCCTACCAGTGTTAGCAGGGATATACCAAATAGAATAGTAGCGTATTTTTCGTAAAATTTTCCATCAACTGACAAAACAATAAATATCAAAGGTATGGTTAATACAATAAAAATTAATTGTTTTTCATAGGTATTCTCCATGGATGAGAGTGATGATGAATAGATGTTTAGCCATCCCAAAATAACCAATAAAGCATAGATTATGATGCTTATCCAGTCAATATTATTGGCTATGCTTTGGTTTTTCATTTTAATTAAATGGCTTGTTTGTTCGTTTTAGTAGTATCTATTTTTGCTTTGACTGCAGGAATTGCTGTTTTCTTTTTTTGGAGTGAGTCTGCAATGCGCAATTGTAATTTTATAGCCTCTGACAATCCCCCTAATTTAGCATAACGGCTTTGTAAACTTGTTGCAAGTACTCTTTTTTCTAGATCAACTCTAGTTATTTTTTGTCGAAGGTATTTTTCAATTAGTAAACTGGCAATAGGTCCAGCAATTGCTGATCCGAATCCACCATTTTCAATCATTACAGCTATGGCAATTTTCGGATTTTCCATTGGAGCAAAAGCGACAAAGATAGAATGATCTTCCATTTTTACACGCATGCCGCCAATTTTGGCATAATTTTCTGCAGTACCAGTTTTACCACAGATAGCAATACCATCCACTCGCAGCGCACTGGCAGTTCCCAAGTTATACACATCAAACAAGCCACTAATCATAGGTTTGAAATGTTTTTTGTCAATAGTAGTAACGTGTTTAGTAGTGAATTTTTCATCAATTTTATGACCCTCTATTCTTTTGATAATATGAGGGGTATAATAATAGCCTTCATTTGCTACTGTTGCCATCATATTTGCTAATTGAATAGGAGTCATCAGTACTTCACCTTGACCAATTGCGTTAGATATGATTGTTGTTCCTCTCCAACCACCATTCGGGTACACTTTTTTATATGTTTTTGAATCTGGGATGTTCCCTTTTTTACCGGTAGGTAAATCATAACCCATAAATTGACCCAGTCCAAAACTTTTTACGTGATTAGACCAAATATCTACAGCTGTAGCAGGTTTAGCATATTTACCAATTGTTCTCAAATAGGCATTGGAGAAATAAGCGTTACACGATTTGTAAATTCCATTGTGTAAATGTAGTGGCCCAAATGATTTACAATGGCATTTTTGAAAACGACCTCGGCCATAACTAAATCCACCGTTGCAGAAGAAAGTGGTTTGCTCGTCAACAACCCCTTCCTGCAATGCTACAAGACCAGTAAGTATTTTGAATGGAGATCCTGGAGGATATTCTGCAAGCAGTCCACGATCATACAAGGGTTTTGCTATGGAGTCGCGGTATAATTGGGTATAATTTTTAGAGCGCTGTCTCCCAACTAGTATTCCTGGATCATAAGATGGAGCGGTGACTAATGCTAATATTTCACCACTGCTTGGTTCAATGGCAACAATACCACCTCTTTTATTAATCATTAATTCTTCACCATATTTTTGTAGTTCAGCATCTAGAGTTAGATTGATATCTTCTCCTTGTACCGCAATGGTGTCGTATTTTCCATTTTTATAGGATCCGATTTCACGATTAAATTTATCTTTTTGAATATATTTGACTCCTTTAATGCCGCGTAAAAGATCTTCATAACTTTGTTCAACTCCCTGTTTTCCTATTAAGTCACCACTAATGTAATACGGATTTTTAGCGACTATTTTTTCATTTACCTGAGTGATAAAGCCAAACACATTTGCGCCAAAGGCCACTTCATAGTCACGTAAGGAACGTTTTTGAAAATAGAAACCTTCATATTTTCGTATTTTTTCTTGAAAAGCAGCAAATTCACTTTTATTCAATTGAGGTAAAAAAACAGACGGTAATCGCGGACTGTATACAGTAGCTTTCTCAATTTTTTTTATAAAATCTTCTTTTGTGATGTTCAATAATTGACAGAATTCTAAAGTATCTGTATTTTTTACTTCTCGAGGGATAACCATAATATCATAAGAAGCTTGATTGGCAACTAATAATTTTCCTTTTCTATCATATATATAACCGCGTTCCGGATAATCGTACTTTTTTTTAATGGCATTGTTTTCGGACTTTAGCTTTAAACTATCGTCAACAATTTGCAAATAAAAGATGCGCACTACAAGCAAAGAGGTTGCTAGAATGATTAAAGAAGGCAACAAGACTTTTCTCATCTTTTGTTTGGCTTAATAAGATAAATGATAATAATACAAATAATTAGTGTAAAAACAGAGCTCAATACGGTTCTGAGTAATACATCAAAAATTAGGCTAAATTGGAAAGCTTCTAATAAAAATAGTGTAAAATGATGTAGTACAACTGATAGTAAAATAAACGAGAACCGCTCAGGTGTTAATACGTCATTTAATTTTACCGTTTGATACTCATAACTTAAACCAAATGAGAATTTAAAAATAGACGTTCTAAAATAGGCTAGGAGCAAACAGGCAGTGGCATGTATGCCTCCTGAATTGCTGAACATGTCCATCATAATTCCGAGTAAAAAACTAGTTGCCACAAGACCTGTCTTGTTCCCATTTACCGGATACAGTATGATGAACAATAAATATGGAAACGGGCTTATGTAACCCAAAAAATTCATATTGTTGAATATGATAATTTGAACGGCTAATAATAGAATAAATCGAAAAATATTGACTAACAGTGCGCTATTCATCTTTATCTCTTTTTTCTAAATTAGTAATTTCTTCTCGATCTTTATTTTTTATGATGTAGACATGGCCTAAGTTAGTCATGTCATTAAACAGTCTCACAGTTATGGTGTAATAATTTGTTTGATTGTCTATTTCTATCTTGTCAATTGTTCCAATATTAATATTTTCTGGAAAAATTACAGATTGTCCACCAGTAACAATAGTGTCTCCTTTTCGTATTGCAGCTAATCTTGGTACATCAACCAATTGAACGAATCCGGTACTTTTACCGTTCCAAATCAAAGAGCCAAAATGATTTGACTTTTTGATTTTAGCATTGATTTGCGATTTTTTGTTTAAGATACTAATGACAGTAGCATAATTAGGAGAAGTGTTTTCAATAATACCAACAATTCCCAAACTGTTTATTACGCCCATATCTGGTTTAATACCTTGTAATTCACCCGAATTTAAGGTTAGGTAATTTTCATGAACATTGTAAGAGTTGTGTATCACTTTTGACACTACGATGTCACTTGGTTTAACGCCCTTGATGCTGTCTAATTTGTTGACTAAAGTCGTGTCTTTACGTTTAAACAAAAGATTTTTCAGCTGTGCGTTTTCAAGAGCAAGAGCATCATTTTGTGTTTTTAAATTTAAATACTCGTTTAGAACATTTACCCTTTCGTAAACTCCGCCACTTAAAAAATTTGCAGAGCTGATGATTTTACTCCTATGAAAAGAATGGGACTGGATGGTGAGGGTTAACGAAACACCCAAAAGCAGCAAAAACAGTAATCGATTACTGTTTTTAAAAATAAAATTAAATATTTGCTGCATTTCTTAGCGGTATAATGTAAATAACTGAATGTAATTTATAAGTCGTAAAGTAGCGTACTTCTCAAAATGAGAAACTAATACTTTAAAAATTACTTAATTAGAATGCTTTTAAATTTTGTGATGTTTTTTAGAGCCATACCAGTGCCTCTCACAACTGCTCGTAATGGATCTTCAGCAATGTAAACAGGCAAGTCAGTTTTTTGTGAAATTCTTTTGTCAAGGCCTCTCAACATAGATCCACCACCTGCAAGATAGATTCCGGTGTTGTAAATGTCAGCGGCTAATTCTGGAGGTGTTTGGGATAAAGTTTCCATTACAGCATCCTCAATCCTTTGAATAGATTTGTCTAATGCTTTTGCAATTTCTCTATAGGAAACTTCAACTTGTTTTGGTTTACCGGTAAGTAAATCTCTACCTTGAACTGACATATCCTCTGGAGGAGTTTCTAGATCTTCGATAGCGGCACCAATTTGAATTTTTATTTTTTCAGCGGTACTTTCTCCAACAAAAAGATTGTGTTGTGTACGCATGTAGTATACGATATCATTGGTAAAAACATCACCAGCAATTTTTACTGATTTGTCACATACAATTCCACCCAAGGCTATTACTGCAATTTCAGTTGTTCCACCACCAATATCTACAATCATGTTTCCTTTAGGTTGCATGATGTCAATGCCAATTCCAATAGCGGCTGCCATAGGTTCGTGAATCAAATATACTTCTTTACCATTTACTCTTTCACAAGATTCTTTTACAGCTCTCATCTCCACTTCGGTAATTCCTGAAGGAATACAAACTACCATTCGTAAAGCGGGAGTAAACATTCTCTTTTTTAATGCAGGTATGCTCTTTATAAACATACTAATCATTTTTTCTGAAGCATCAAAATCAGCAATTACACCATCTTTCAAAGGTCTTATCGTTTTAATGTTTTCATGTGTTTTTCCCTGCATCATGTTGGCCTCTTTACCAACAGCTATAATTTTGCCTGAAATTCTATCACGAGCAACTATCGAAGGACTGTCTATTACAACTTTATCATTATGTATGATTAAAGTATTAGCGGTACCAAGGTCTATCGCGATATCCTCGGTCATGAAATCAAAAAATCCCATAAGTTTTTTAAGGGTTAAAAGTTATAAAATTGTGACAAGCAAAGTTAAACAAATTAATGTTTAAAATGACGAGTTCCTGTAAATACCATTGCAACTTTATTTTCGTTGCAGTAATTAATACTTAATTCGTCTTTTATAGAACCGCCAGGCTGAATTACAGCTGTTATACCCGCTTCTTTAGCGAGTTCTACGCAATCAGGAAAAGGGAAAAATGCATCGCTTGCCATTACAGCACCCTGCAAGTCAAAATGAAAATTTTTAGCTTTTTCTATGGCTTGTTGTAACGCATCAACTCGTGATGTTTGTCCTGTTCCAGAGGCAATAAGAGTCCCGTTTTTTGCAAAAACAATCGTATTAGATTTGGTGTTTTTACAGATTTTAGAGGCAAAAATTAAATCCTGAATTTCCTGTTCGGTCGGTTCTGTTATTGTAACGGTTTTTAAGTCTTGTTTATTGTCAGTACTATTGTTTCTGTCCTGAACTAAAATTCCGTTTAAGCAGGTACGAACTTGTTTTTGTGGTAATGCTACTTTATTTTGAACCAAAATTATTCGGTTTTTCTTTTCTTGTAAAATAGCTATGGCCTCTTCATCATATTTGGGAGCAATTACCACTTCGCAAAATAATTTATTTATTTCTGCTGCAGTAGAAACATCAATTATTGTATTTGAAATTAAAACACCTCCAAAAGCAGATGTTGGGTCGCAAGCTAATGCGGCTAAATATGCTTTGTTTACCGTTGTTCTAGTGGCTAAACCACAAGCATTATTATGTTTTAAAATGGCAAATGTAGGCCCATCATTTTCAAATTCGGCAATTAAATTTACGGCAGCATCAACGTCTAATAAGTTATTGTAAGACAATTCTTTTCCATGAATTTTTTTAAACATGGCATCAAAATCACCAAAGAAAAAGCCTTTTTGATGTGGGTTTTCTCCATACCTTAGAATTTGACCATCAGCAATACTTTCTTTGTAAATTGTTTCATCTGTATTGAAGTAATTAAAAATGGCAGCGTCATAATGAGAAGAAACATGAAATGCTTTAGTAGCCAATAATTTTCTGTTTTCTAAGGTTGTAGCGCCGTTTTGGGTTATAATTAAATCCAAAAGTAAACTATATTGATCTACAGACGATACAATGATCGTGTCTTGAAAATTTTTGGCAGCAGCACGAATTAAAGAAATACCTCCTATATCTATTTTTTCAATAATATCATCTTCGCTTGCGCCCGAGGCAACAGTTTTTTCAAAGGGGTACAAGTCAACAATTACTAAATCTATTTGTGGAATGTCAAATTCGATCATTTGCTGCACATCACTTTCGTTGTCTTGGCGATTTAAGATTCCTCCAAAAACTTTTGGGTGCAATGTTTTTACTCTACCGCCTAAAATAGAAGGGTAAGAAGTGACATCTTCGACAGGAATTACAGGAATTCCTAAATTTTTTATAAAATCCTCCGTTCCTCCTGTAGAATAAAGTGTAACATTTTGACTGTTTAGTTGTCTTACTATAGGTTCTAATCCTTCTTTTGAAAAGACAGAGATTAATGCCGATTGAATTTTTTTTGTTGTGTTCATTGTGTAGTTATTGTTATAAAGTGCAAAAATAGTTTTTTAATGTGAAAATAAAGCCATTTGAAAATGAGATAATAGCGATTTTCATACCTATTTTTGAGTAAAGATATAATAATTGAATTGGTCACCAACGAATACATTTTTCATTAGGATTTTGAATCCTATTTATTGAATTTTACCTTAATATAAATAATAATTTATGCTAGTTTACTTTCGATTATTAAAAGAGAGTTTGGGTTTTGCTATGAATGCCTTGCGAAACAATAAGTTAAG
This sequence comes from Flavobacterium sp. DT2-2, assembly GCA_051990185.1. Classification (GTDB taxonomy): domain Bacteria; phylum Bacteroidota; class Bacteroidia; order Flavobacteriales; family Flavobacteriaceae; genus Flavobacterium. The sequence continues at coordinate 82,889 of JAFCUE010000004.1, forward strand.
AACTTTACTTTCTTTGTTAGGAGTTACGATTGGAATTTTTTCTATTATTGCGGTCCTAGCTGCTGTAGATTCTTTAGATAGAAAAATTACTAAAGATTTGAGTAGCCTGGATAAAAACACGATTTACTTGATTAAGTTTTCTTTTGGACCCTCCGAAATTCCACAATGGAAGCGAGAACAATTTCCAAATATAAAGTATGACGAGTACACTTATTTAAAAGGCGCTATGACCAATACTGATGAAATGGCGTTTCAAATATTCACCCGCAGAGAATCTATAAAATATGATTCTAAAACGGTAAGCGACATCAATATTGTTCCATCATCACATGAATTTATCGACATTCAAGGCTTAGAATTTGAAACTGGTAGATTTTATAATGAATCAGAAGCAAATTCGGGAAGTTCGGTTATTGTTCTAGGAAATGAAATTGCAAAATCATTGTTTGAGGGTGCGGAACCCATTGGTAAGAATGTTCGTTTGTATGGCAAACGTTTTACCGTAATTGGTGTTTTGAAAAAGGAAGGAGCTGGTTTATTTGGGGATAGTAATGATACGACTGCTTATATTCCAGTCAATTTTGTGCGTCAATTGTATGGAGATAATAATGATTCTTTGACAAATGCAATAATAATCAAACCAGAAAAAGGAGTGGATATGGATGCCTATAAAAGCGAAATATCTCAAAAATTAAGAGGGTATAGAGGTTTGAAAGCAGGAGAAATTGATAATTTTTTCATTAATGTATTTTCGGGATTTACAGATCTTATTGATGGTATTTTAGGGCAAATGAATGTGGTGGGCTGGATAATTAGTGGTTTCTCTTTATTGGTTGGTGGCTTTGGAATCGCCAATATCATGTTTGTTTCGGTGAAAGAGCGAACAAATTTAATTGGAATTCAAAAATCACTAGGAGCCAAAAACAGATTTATATTGTTTCAATTTTTGTTTGAAGCTATAATACTATCCGTAATTGGCGGAATAATTGGTCTTTTACTAGTTTGGATTATTTCTCTTATTTTGACTAAAGCATTAGATTTTGAGTTTGTTTTAAGTGCGGGAAATATTATTCTAGGAACAGGATTAGCCGCAATAATTGGATTAATTTCGGGAATATTACCAGCTATTTCGGCTTCAAAACTAGACCCTGTTGAAGCAATTAGAACGGGGATGTAATAACAGTTGATCTTTCATATTTTACACATTTTTTTAGTTTGATAAAAAAAGCAATCTTTTTTTGCATGTTATTGCTATCGCTTTCTGGATACACACAAACTCAGAGGGATACTACCCAGCTTGCTGATGTTGTCTTGGCGTACAAAGTTCCTGTACCAATAGTTTCATTGCCGTTTCAAGTAGCGGTAATCTCTGCTGCGCAAATTGATTTTCAGAATTTTCAAAGTACCGCAGATGTCTTATCTAATTCCGGTTCATTATTTGTTCAAAAATCGCAACAAGGTGGCGGAAGTCCATCCATTCGAGGCTTTGAGGCCAGTAGGGTTTTGTTGCTAGTGGATGGTGTTCGTATGAATAATTTGATATTTAGAGCTGGACATCTTCAAAACGTTATTACAGTTGATGAGAGTCTACTTGATAATGTAGGTATTTTTTTTGGTCCTGCTTCTACATTATTTGGTAGTGATGCACTTGGCGGAGCGGTTACAATGACTACCAAAAAAGCAAAGTTTTTAAATGGAGTCCAAAAAAAATGGGCGGGAGAGATTAATATGCGTTACAGTACGATCAACCAAGAGCAATCAATTGCTTTAAATTTGAATTACGCTTCTAAAAAATTCGCCGCTTTGACTCTAATTTCTTTTAATGATTTTGGAGATTTAAAAATGGGAAAAAATAGAAATCACAATGGAGATTTTTTTGGAGAACGCCCGTTTTATGTCGAGACAATAAACAATGTGGATCAGTTGGTTGCGAATGAAGATAAATACATTCAAAAAAATACGGCATTCAAGCAATACAATCTCATGCAAAAAGTAAGCTACAAAACAAATTTAGGTTTTGAGCATGGTTTGAATTTGCAATTTTCTACATCAACAGATATTCCTCGCTACGATCGATTAACAGAAACAGATCCTTCAACAGGTTTAAGGCATGCGCAATGGTATTATGGCCCACAAGAGCGAGTATTGGGAATTTATTCTTTAAATAAGAAAAAAGTTTTTATTTCCAGCGACTTGAAAGTAACTATTGCTTTTCAAAACGTAAAGGAAAGCAGGCACAATAGAAGATTTGGAAACTATAATTTACAAAGTAGAAAAGAAGAAGTGAAAATGTATTCTGTGGCGGTAGACTTGACTAGGAAATTTAAAAGCGGGGAGTTGTTTTACGGATTAGAATCGTATTATGAAAACTTGAATTCTTCAGCATATTCTACTAATTTAAACACTGGTTCAAAAAATTCAATCAGTACACGATATCCCAATGGAGACAATTCTATGTTGCGAAACGAAATCTATATTTCTTATAATGATAAAATAGCAGACAACACATTCTGCAATTTAGGAGCTCGTGTTGGCAATACCGCTTTAAAAAGTACTATTGCTGATAATTCTTTTTTTTCATTACCATTTTCGAAAATAGAACAGAATAATTTGACGTATAGTGGTACTGCAGGAATTGTTAAAAACACATCAGAGCATGTAGCTTTGAAGGTGAATGTATCTAGTGGATTTAGAGTTCCAAATATTGACGACTTAGCCAAAGTTTTCGAATCAGTAAAAGGAACGCTTATTGTTCCTAATTCAAATTTGAAACCAGAAAAAACTGTCACAGCTGATATCGGGATTGTGATGCAATCTAATTCTAAAAAGATAAAATTCGAAAACACTTATTTCTATACCAGAATGTATGATGTTATTGCAACTACCCAATTTCAATACGAGGGTCAAAGCGTGATTTTATATGATGGAACATTAAGTAAAGTTTTTGCAAATCAAAATAAGGGAAAAGCTTTTATTACTGGATTGTCCACTAAATTTAGTGCGATGGTGTTATCAAAAGTTAAAGTTGATGCTAATTTTAATTATAATTTGGGTAGAATTGTACAAGGTGGTACACCACAAGCTCCATTAGATCATATTGCGCCTTATTTTGGGAAAATTGGTATTATGTATGCGAATTCTGGGGTAAACATAGAAGCCTACTTGTTGTACAATGGTAAGAAAAAAAGACGCGATTATTCTTCAAGTGGTGAAGATAATTTGCAATATGCACCAGTTAACGGAATGCCAGCTTGGGAAACGTATAACGTAAAAACTAGTGTTGAGGTGTATCACAATGCAACCTTATTTGCAGGTGTCGAAAATATTTTAGACACCCAATACCGTACATTTTCCTCTGGAATTAATGCGCCTGGAAGAAATGTATATGGTGGATTACGATACACCTTCTAAAAAATGCTTTCTTAAATAAAAATTCCTGTTCACATTAGTAAACAGGAATTTTTATTTTTAGAAGATCAGTATCTATCTAATGGTATTGTTTTGAATTAAATCGATATATAAGTTAATCTTGTCTTTCAATTCTTTTCTTGGTGTGATAAAGTCTAAGAAACCATGTTCAAGAAGAAACTCAGCAGTTTGGAAGCCTTCTGGTAAATCTTTACCAGTTGTGTCTCTAACTACTCTAGGTCCAGCAAATCCAATTAACGCGCCTGGTTCAGATATGTTGATATCACCCAGCATAGCATAAGAAGCAGTTGTTCCTCCAGTTGTAGGATCTGTACATAATGAAATGTAAGGCAATTTTGCTTCGGCAAGTTGCGCTAACTTAACAGATGTTTTGGCTAATTGCATTAAAGAATAAGCAGCTTCCATCATTCTGGCACCACCTGATTTTGAAATCATCACAAAAGGCAAGTTGTTTTTAATAGCGTGATCAATTCCTCGTGCGATTTTTTCTCCAACTACAGCTCCCATAGAACCACCGATAAAAGCAAAATCCATACAGCAAATCACCAATTCTTTCCCTTTTGATTTTCCAACTCCCGTGCGTACAGCATCTTTAAGTTTGGTTTTTTCCATCACATCTTTCAATCGATCTGCATATTTTTTTGTGTCCACAAAATGCAAAGGATCTTTAGAGGTCATGTTTTTATCAAGTTCAACAAATTCATTGTTGTCAAATAAAATTTGAAAATATTCAGTACTTCCAATTCGAACATGAAAACCATCTTCGGGACTTACAAATAAGTTACGCGCTAGTTCATCAGCATCGATAATTTTTCCAGTTGGAGATTTGTACCAAAGTCCTTTTGGAATGTCCATTTTGTCTTCGGTAGCAGTAGTAATCCCTTTTTCTTTTCTCTTAAACCAAGCCATATCCCTAATTATTATAAATTATAAATTTTGAATTATAAATTATTCCATAGTAGAATTTTAAATTTATAACTCAAAATTTAAAATAGTTTAAAGTGTATTCACGTTATTTAAATCAGCAAATGCTTGCTCCAATCTTGTGTTGAAAGTAACTTCGCTTTCACGCAACCATTTTCTTGGATCGTAATGTTTTTTATTAGGAACATCGGCACCTTCTGGGTTTCCAATTTGAGTTTTTAAGTACTCAATATTTTTCACAATATAATCACGAATACCTTCTGTAAATGCAAATTGCAAGTCGGTATCAATATTCATTTTTATAACTCCGTAGCTAATGCCTTCTCTAATTTCTTCAAGTGTTGAACCAGATCCACCATGGAAAACGAAATCGACTGGATTGTGACCAGTATTGAATTTATTTTGAACAAAATCTTGAGAGTTTTTCAAAATTTTTGGTGTCAATTTTACATTTCCTGGTTTGTATACTCCGTGTACGTTTCCAAAAGCGGCTGCAATTGTAAAACGAGGGCTTATTTTAGAAAGTTCTTCATATGCGTATGCAACTTCTTCGGGTTGTGTGTATAATTTTGAACTATCTACATCAGAGTTGTCTACACCATCTTCTTCACCACCTGTAATCCCTAGTTCAATTTCAAGAGTCATACCCATTTTGCTCATTCGCTCTAAATAGCCTTTGCAAATTTCGATGTTTTCTTCAATTGGCTCCTCAGATAAATCAATCATGTGTGAGGAGTACAACGGTTTTCCAGTTTTAGCAAAATGTACTTCTGAAGCGTCTAATAATCCATCAATCCAAGGCAATAATTTTTTTGCACAGTGATCAGTATGTAAAATTACGGTTGCGCCATAGGCTTCCGCCAAAGTATGAATATGCAATGCACCTGCTATTCCTCCTGCTATTGCTGCTTTTTCATCTGCATTAGAAAGTCCTTTTCCAGCGTTGAATTGCGCACCACCATTCGAAAACTGAATGATAACTGGTGCGTTTAATTTTGCTGCAGTTTCAAGGACACAATTAACAGTGTTCGATCCCGTAACATTTACCGCTGGGAGTGCAAATCCTTTTTCTTTAGCATAATTAAGAATTTCTTGAACTTGATCTCCAGTTGCTACGCCAGGTTTTATATTGTGTGCCATTGTGCTTTTTTTTAGTTGTTTTTTATTAGTTTTTAGTTTTGCAAAAATAAGAATTAATTAGCATTAGAAGGGATAATTTATTCCAAAATTTAAAACTGAGTTGGCAAAGTTGTAATCTCTAAACCATCTTTTGTTGATTTCATCAGCAGGATTGTAGGTTTTAAATCCAAAATCAAAACGTATTACAAAAAAGCTCAAGTCGTATCTGAGCCCAAATCCTGTCCCCAAGGCAATATCTTTTAAATCTTTGAATTGGGTGAAAGTAGATTTTTCATCTTCAACATTATCAAGTACGTTCCATATGTTTCCCGCATCAGCAAAAAGAGCTCCTTTTAAACTGCCTAATATCTTAAATCGAAATTCTGCACTAATGGCAATTTTCATATTGGCCTCATTAAAATCATCTAAAGCACCGCTGCTTCCTGGTCCTAAGCCATAAGGTTGCCAAGCTCGGTTGTCATTGGATCCACCTGAAAAGTAACTTCTGGAGAACGGTATATAATCAGAGTTGCCAAAAGGGATTGCTATGCCAAAAAACGATCTAAAAGCTACTATTTTTTCTTTGGATAAATCCCAATGTTTTATATAATCAAATTCTGTTTTGATGTACTCAGAATATTCTAAATTGAAAATCTCATAATTTCCATTAGAGTTTTTCTTCTGATTGGTTGTGGATGCAACTGCTGATAAAACAGTTCCTGCCGATTCTATCTTAGTCTTAAAAAGATAAAAATTGTTGTCTTTTAAATCCTTTTTTGTCGTTTTTGAAAAAGTAAAACTGGTAGCCAAAATAAAGTCATTTTCTGTAAGTCTGAGTCTTCTTTCCTCAATACTTTTCACAGCTTGAAAATCTTCAGGCTCTAGTGGTTTCAAGAAATTGACATTGCCAGTCAGAACATCTTTTGTAAACCCATCAGTTCCCTCTTCAATTCGTAAATTCTGGTCCGTGCTATTGTTATAATAGGATGAATTAGTATTGTACTGTTTGCTAATTTCGTTTAACGCTTTATAACTAGAACCGTATACATTAAAGTAATTTTGGGGGTTTAGGTTACGCACAAACTGTGTATTGAACAAATCAAATCTGGCAGTTGAGTTTCTAGACGGCGTCCAATTGTAGGATAGTGCGCCCGTAAAATTTTCTTTATCCAAACCAATATTTTGCTGCTTTGCAAAACCCAACGTAATTAGCGTTGATGGAATCATACTTTTTGGAATAATTTTTTCAGTACTGAACGGCATGAAAATCCTAGGAATGTTCAGTTTTAAATCTAACCCATACTCTGAAACATTAAAGAAATTATTATTAGGATTAGCTAATTTTCTAGAAGATCCAATATTTCCTCTCACAGCAAGCTCTAGCGTTTCGGCACCATTAAATACATTTCGTACCGTTTCTGAAACACTAAAACCCACACCAAAATCTTGTATGTTAGAGTGTGTAACATCTTGAGTGGTACCAAAACTATATTTTTTTCGAGGGGTCAAATACACTTTTGCAATTAAGGATTGCGCCGTTGAGTCTCTTGGGTCAACTTCATATTGTATCGATGGGTAGTTGAAGATTTTAAGATTGTTTAAATAACGGGTGGTAAGTACCGTTTTATAATCTGCAAACAAGCCGCCTTTGGTAATGAAGATCGCATTAGTAATGGCTTTTGGTTTGTATTTTAATTTATTTTGGCTGTATAAGTTAAAGTTTTTATAGGTTGTACTATCAGTGATTTTTTGGTTATTGGTGTTAGAAGAATAATCCGTGTATATATTTACATCACTTATTTTGTAAATTTTAAAGGGTTCTGTTCTGCTCGAATCTTGCTGCTGGTAGGAGTAATTAGCAATTCTCAAGTTGATATTGGCCTTATTCGCTTTCTTAATGGTGTCTATATCGAAGGTCACATAGTTAGGCTGAAAATAATAAACACCGTTGTTTCTAAAATGAGTGTTAATGCGATTTTTTTCATTGTCAAAATCTTCTGTTTTATATTGATTTCCAGATTTTATGAAGGTATTTGATTTGTTTGTTTCGTATAAAGAATCTAACGCGGGTGTTAAAATAGTGGTTTTTAAAGAATCTAAAAAATAGGCATTTCCAGATGTAATAGCATATTTTATTTTACCCTTTTTATTACTCAAAGTATCAATTTTATAGGAAGCTCCCACATTAAAAAATCCATTGTTAAAATAATAATATTTAAGGCGCAATAGGGATTTGTCGGCCCTGTCTTTGTCAATAACAACTGGCGGTTCTCCGGTTTTTTTTAAGAAATCATGAATTCCGTGATACCAGAACGATTTGCCAAGTCTGTTTACTTGCTTTTCAGATAACCATTTTGATTTTCTTCTTAATTTTTCTGGATTATTAGTAAATTTAGCTTGATACGTAGAGTCCGGATTTAGATTAGCAAGATTATATAGATTCAATCGCAAGCGATAGCCCAGTAAAGTGCTGTTTGGTTTCTGATACAGTTGATTAAAAACAGTTTCGTCTTTGATTGTTTTGTCATTTACAGCAATCTCGTTTTTTGTAAGCAGCAATTTTCCTTCTGGAACTCTTTTTACAGCGTTACAAGCGCAAATTAGTATTGCAATTAGAATAAATGCAGTTATTTTTGTAGAAGTTTTTTTCAAGTGTTCTAAAATATTTAATCCAAAAGTACATTATTTTATGGTTAGTAAAAACCAAATAAAACTTATAACGAGTTTGCAGCAAAAAAAATATAGGATTGCCAATAAATTATTTTTTGCCGAAGGCGTAAAAGGGATTCAGGAGTTATTATCTTCTAATTTTGTACTAGAACATTTGTATACCACCCAGGATGATTTTGAAGATGTGGCATTGTCTAAAAAAACGATTATTCAAGAAAGTGATTTAAAAAAAATTAGTGCTTTAGCAACCCCAAATACCTGCTTGGGAGTTTTTAAGATGCCTCAAGAAGAATCAATTACAACAACTGGTTTAATCCTTGCGCTCGATACCATTCGTGATCCAGGAAATTTAGGAACTATTTTGCGCTTGTGTGATTGGTTTGGCGTAAAGCAAATTCTATGTTCTAAGGAAACTGTTGATATTTATAATCCAAAAGTAGTTCAAGCTACCATGGGTTCTATCGCCAGGGTCAATGTGAATTATATTGATTTAGAGCATTTTATTACTGAGTCGAAATTGCCAGTTTTTGGTACTTTTATGGACGGAGATAATATTTACAAATCGGTTTTGCCTCAAGAGGGGATACTAATAATGGGGAATGAGGCCAATGGAATATCGGTTGAATTAGAAAAACTGGTACAAAACCGACTCACGATTCCTCGTTTTGGAGCAGTGCAAAAAACTGAAAGTCTGAATGTTGCTGCGGCAACTGCCATTGTGTTGAGTGAGTTTTGTCGAGAATAGAATTTAGCTTCTATTAATTTTTCACAAAATCTTTTAATGGAATGTGAAATTAATGAACACAGCACGAGTTTTCAAAGATTCTATATTGCTGGTCCAAGGACTGTTTGGGTCTTTATCTCTAATTAATTCATCATTCATACCAAAAACACCTCTGATTGATGGTGAAAATATGAAATATTCCGAGAAAAGATCAATTCCCAAACCCAATTCATAATTGGTAGTCCATGATTTTACTCGAAATCGTTGTTCAAGATTGTCGTCAATTAATTTCGAATTACTAGATAAATTTAATGTTGCAGATACACCTCCCAGCGCATATGGGCGAATATTTCCGGTACGTAAAGATGAGAATTTCAACACTAAAGGAAAGTGGATGTTAGTGCTGTTTACCTCTCTAAGCGCATCACTATTTTTTGTAAAATTTGAATTTGGAGGATAATACAAATCTCTTTTTGTATAATATAAACCGGGTTCAAATCGTAAATTAATGTATTCTTGCAGTTTTAAATCACCTACGATTCCTACATTAAATCCAATAGTTTTTTTAATAAGAATATCGGGGCCAACAGTTTTGTAATCAATTTTGAAATCATAAGAATTGAATCCCAGATAAAATCCATAGTATACTCTCTTCTTCTGAAAATTTTCCAAATTAATAATAGGGTCTTTGCTAAATATGTTTTTAGAATTTTGTGTGTACCCTTTTATTACAAAAGCAAAAAATAGTAAGACAATTAATTTTTTCATGTTTATGCTAAAATCTTCAATATTATTTTTTAGAAGCAGAGTAAATGGTAGCAACACCAAAAGTTTGTGGTAAGGCTACGACATCTATAAACCCAATTTTTCTTAAAATATTGTTCAAAGCTTCTCCATAAGGAAACGCAGCGGCAGACTCTGATAAATAGCCATAGGCAACAGTATCTTTAGAAAAGATCTTGCCTATTATAGGAAGTATGTTTTTACTGTAAAAATTGTAGCCTTGTTTGTAAGGTGTTTTGTCTGGCACTGATGTTTCTAGAATTACAAATACACCATTTGGTTTTAAAACTCGCAAGATTTCAGTCAAACCTTTTTCTAAAGTCTCAAAATTACGCACACCAAAAGCAACAGTAATTGCGTCAAAGTAGTTATCCTCAAAAGGCATGTTTTCTGAATCGCCTAAAATCATTTCGATGGTGTTAGAAAGGTTTTTTGAAGCAATTTTCTTTACGCCTACCTCTAGCATACCAGCAGAAATATCTAAACCGATAATTTTTTCTGCTTTTGTCTGTGCCATTAATATCGCCAAATCACCCGTCCCTGTTGCAATATCAAGAATCATCTTTGGATTTGATTTCGCAACCATTTGCAATACTTTTTTACGCCATTTGATATCAATACCGAAAGAAATGACACGATTTAAATTGTCATAATTTCCAGAAATGGTGTCAAACATTTGCGCAACTTGCTCTTTTTTGCTGAGGGCTGAATCTTTATAGGGCGTTATTTTTTCTGACATTATTTTAGTTTGTGCAAATATAATACAATCTTAACGAACTTAAAATGAGTTTCAAAAAATTGAGACAAGTTTATCTGTAGTCAAAAAAGATGATTGAATTATTAATTTTCATTTTAATTGAAATATCACTAAAAGTGGGTATTGCGTCAAAGGATTTAATTGTACAAATTTGTAAATCAGGAAAACAACCATATTAAATGATTAAAAGAGAATTGATCAACCAAATCAAATGGATAATTCTAGCGTTTTTTATCTCATTTGTTCTTGTTAGCTGTTTTGAAAATACTGTTTTTAGTAGCAGTGTTATTGTTAAAGCGCCAAACACGTTCTTAGGATTAAATTTGTTTTTGGAAATTTTAATTTTTTTCGTCTTTAGTACCTTCGTGGTATTTGGTATTAAAGGCTTCTTTGAGATGTATTCTCAAAAAACATCAAATGTGATAATCTTCATTTCTGGAGTTTTATTACTATTTGTGAATTTTATTTTATGTTATCAAATACTCTTTCAAGAGTAGATCATCTCTTTAATTAATGGTTAAAAAAAAACATCCCGTAAAAAGGATGTTTTTTTGTTTTATTTTCTAAGGAAAGTTTGAAAGGTAAAATCATACGTATGACGATCGTCTTTACTGTTAAACACAGACTCAGAAAGTTCCCATTTTTCAGGATCTATATCAGGAAAGTATGTGTCTGCCTCAAAAGAGTGATGTACTCTGGTAATGTCTAGTTTATCAGCATAGGGAAGTCCTAAGTTATAAATTTCACCACCACCAATGATATACTTGTCTTGATCTTTGGGGCAAACCGCAAGGGCTTTTTCTATGCTATCCACTATTATACACCCTTCGGCTTTGTATCCTTTTTCTCTGGTGATGATAATGTGTGTTCTGTTTGGTAATGGTTTTGGAAAACTTTCAAATGTCTTTCTTCCCATTATAATATGGTGTCCCGAGGTAAGTGATTTGAACCTTTTGAAATCATTAGGTAAATGCCAAAGTAAATCATTATTTTTTCCCAATGCATTATTTTCGGCAACGGCCGCAATCATTATTATCATTATGAATGTACTTTTTATTGTTGGTTGTCGTCGTTAACCTGTGTTTGTAATTGATCTATTTTCTTTTGCTGTAACGCTACAAGTCGGTCTATTTGCTCTCTTTCCCAATTTTTATTCATAAAACGATCTGTTATGAAAATTTTTATAAAATGTAGATTAAAAAGGAATAACCATATTGTAATTATCCAAATAGACCAATGAGAATCTACAGCAATTTCGAAAAATTTGTTAGTAATAAATAGCATTAAACTCCCTAAAACGAAAACAACAAAATGGAAATAGAGTCCTTTTTTTTGTTTTATTCTTCTTCGTGCATATTCGTACTGCTCGTGTAGTTCTTTTTCCATCAATTGTAATTTTGTTTATAAAGGTAAAATATATTTTGGAAAGGCACTATTTTGCCAGTTGATAATTTGTGATGAAAACGTTTTCGAATTTCCGAATAGTAAATTTAGCTGTTTTTAATTATTAAATCAGGTCTAAATTAACCTAGTTTAGACCATTCTATTAAATTTTCTAGTTGGTGTTAAAACTTTACATTCTTTTATTTTATTTATCATATAAATTTAAAAATGAAATAGTTATGGCTATCAAAAAACAGTTTGTAAAAACAAAACCAGTATGTAAGGTTACTTTTTCAGTTGCAGCAAAAGAAGCAAATCGCGCTTCGGTTGTAGGGGATTTTAATAACTGGAATAGTGCTGAAGGAACTATGAATAAATTAAAAAATGGTACGTTCAAAGGTGTATTTGATGTAAATAAAAACGCTTCATATGAATTTAAGTACGTAATTGATGGCACATTTGTCAATGAGCCTGAAGCCGATTCTTTTCAATGGAATGCATTTGCAGGAAATGAAAACGGTGTTTTAGTCGTTTAGCTAAAACACCGCTTTCTTTATTTTTTAAACAGCTACAGTTCCTTTTATGGTAGGATGCGGTTCATAACCTTCGAGTGTAAAATCTTCAAAATCGAAATCGAAAATATCTTTTATATCTGGATTCAAAATCATTTTTGGTAATGGTTTTGGCTCACGAGATAATTGCAGTTCGAGTTGTTCAAAATGATTGTTGTATATATGTGCATCGCCAAAAGTGTGAATAAATTCGCCTGGATGAAGATCACATACCTGCGCAATCATCATCGTGAGTAATGCGTAAGAAGCAATATTAAAAGGAACACCTAAGAAAATATCAGCGCTCCGTTGGTACAATTGGCAGGATAATTTACCGTCCGAAACATAAAACTGAAAGAAAGCATGACAAGGAGGTAAAGCGGCTTTATTGTTAGCTACATTCTCATCAAATGATTTTGTAGTGTCTGGTAGTACCGAAGGATTCCATGCCGAAACTAGCATTCTGCGGCTGTTAGGATTGGTTTTTAACTCTTTAATCAATTCTGAAATTTGATCAATCTCTTCACTATTCCAGTTGCGCCATTGTTGGCCATAAACGGGTCCTAAATCGCCATTATCATCAGCCCAAGCATCCCAAATTTTGACTCCATTTTCTTGTAAATACTTTATATTAGTATCCCCTTTTAGGAACCAAAGCAATTCGTGTATAATCGATTTTAGGTGTAATTTTTTAGTGGTAACCATAGGAAAACCATCTTCCAAGTTAAAACGCATTTGATATCCGAACACGCTTTTTGTACCAGTACCTGTACGATCTCCTTTTTGACAACCGTTTTCCATGACGTGTTGTACTAAGTCTAAATATTGCTTCATAGTGCTACAATTCCATAAATGGTAATAATCTAGTTTTTATATATTTTTCCGTCTTTCATCACAAAAATAACTTTTTCAAGTATTGAAATAGTAAGCAACGGATTTTCATTTACTGCAATAATATCTGCCAGAAATGTTTCTTTGATTTGGCCTATTTCATTTCCCATACCCAATAACATAGCATTAGTAATTGTTGCTGATTGAATGGCTGCTAACTGCGGCATTCCGGCATCTACCATATAGCCAAATTCTTTGGCATTAATGCCATGGGGATAAACGCCGGCATCTGTTCCAAAAGCAATTTTAACTCCTTTTTGGTATGCTTTTGCAAAAGTAGCTTTTAGTTGCGGACCTACTTCTCTAGCCTTGGGAACTACAATTTCGGGATAAAAACCATTAATCTCCGCATTTTTTTCTACTTCCTTACCGGCAGTAAGCGTAGGGACCAAATACGCATCATATTTTTTCATTAATTCCATAGTTTCTTCGCTCATGAAAGTGCCGTGTTCGATGGTTTTTATCCCGCCAAGTATGGCTCGCTGCATTCCTTCATCACCGTGTGCGTGAGCGGCAGTTAACATATTGTAATCTTTGGCAGTTGTAGTGATGGCTTTGATTTCTTCTAAAGAAAATTGTGGATTTTTACCGCTTTTTGCCACGCTTAAAACGCCTCCAGTAGCGGTAATTTTGATCACATCGGCTCCTTCTTTGTAACGTTCTCGTACTGCTTTGACTGCTTCTTCAGGAGAATTAATTACACCTTCGTGTGGGCCAGGATCTCCTACAAGTTTTTGGTTGCTTCCGTTCGTTGGGTCAGCATGTCCGCCTGTAGTGGCAATAGCTTTCCCTGCAGTGAAAATTCTTGGACCTTTTACAATTCCTTTGTTAATAGCATTTCTAATGGAGATATTAACACCCGTTCCGCCTAAATCGCGTACCGTTGTAAAGCCTGCCAAAAGCGTAATTTCGGCACAACGAACTCCCTGAAAAGCTATGTCAGCCTCATTTTCCAAATATTTTGACATATAGCTTTTTGTATTTTGTTCGCCTTCAATGTGTACATGAAGATCGATCAAACCAGGGAGTACATACTTGTTTTTAAGATCAATTTCAATGTCTTCGGGTTTGGTTTTAACAATAAAACCATCCTGGATTTTTATGATTTTGTTTTTAGAAACAACTATTGTTTGGTTGAATAATTCTTTTCCAGTAAGAGTATTAAGAATTTTTCCGCAGTGGAGGTAATAATCTTGGGAAAATGCAATTGTTGAAATGAATAGTGATGTAATAACACCGAAAATTTTTGTTTTCATAGAATAATTTTTTATAAAAGATGTAATAAAAAATATTTAAAATAGCATTTTTCACTAAATCATAATTTTTTAATATTTAATTGTTTCTCTATCAAAGAAAATCTTTGTGAAACGCAAGACTAAAATTATCTTTTTGAAATTTCATCTCTAATTTTAGCAGCTTTCTCATAATTTTCCTGTGAAACGGCTTGGTCTAACAATTCATTCAATTCTTGCAAACTGTGTTTAGAATAGGTTGCTCCAGATTGATTGCTTTCTTCCTCACGGCCAAAGGTTTCAGGATTAGACAACACGTCATCGATTTCTTGTGAGTCTTTATTGGGTTCCAATGGATTTGCTTTGAGGTATATTCCTGCTTTGTCTAAGATGTTTTTATAGGTAAAAATGGGAGCATTGAAACGTAGCGCTAGAGCAATTGCATCAGATGTTCTTGCATCGATAATTTCCTCAATTTTATCTCTTTCACAAATTATACTGGAATAAAAAACACCATCAACTAACTTGTGAATGATGACTTGTTTTACTACAATATCGAAACGCTCGGCAAAATTTTTAAAAAGGTCATGAGTTAAAGGACGTGGTGGTTTTATTTCTTTTTCTAGTGCAATAGCAATTGATTGAGCTTCAAAAGCACCAATGACAATGGGCAATTTTCTTTCGCCATCGACTTCGTTCAATATCAAAGCATAGGCTCCGTTTTGTGTTTGACTATATGAAATTCCTTTTATGGATAATTTAACTAAGCTCATAATTGTTGTAATGGAAAAGTAGGTTGTACTTTTTTTTTAATAAAATAAGGATGCAATTCTGTAAAAATAGGTCATAAAAAAAGCTGTCCAAAAGCAAAGGTACGAATAACTTTTATTTTTGGACAGCAATAATTGTATTGTGAATTTTTTAGAATTCTAATTCTGAGCTTTGAACGCTTTGAATTTTTCAATCAATTGGGGTATGATTTCAAAGGCATCACCTACAATACCATAATCAGCTACTTTAAAGAAAGGCGCATCTGCATCACTATTGATAACCACTTTTACTTTTGAGGAGTTGATTCCTGCGATGTGTTGTATCGCTCCCGAAATTCCAATGGCGATATATAAGTTTGTAGCTACTGGTTTTCCAGTCTGTCCTACGTGTTCTCCGTGAGGTCTCCATCCTAAATCCGAAACTGGCTTTGAACAAGCTGTTGCAGCTCCAAGCACTGATGCTAATTCCTCGATCATTCCCCAATTCTCAGGACCTTTTAATCCACGACCTGCTGAAACTACAATATCAGCATCAGCAATAGAAACTTTTCCAGAAGCTTTTTCTACTGATTCTACTTTTACGCCAAAATCATTGTCTCCAATGGTTGGATTAAAATCTTCTTCTGTAAGTGTTGATGCCGTTTCGAAAATTCCATAAGAGTTTTTTGCAAGTCCAAGTACTTTAACTTCAGTATCAATTTCTGTAATGTTGAATGCCTTGTTCGAGAACGCCGTTCTTTTCACTTGGAAAGGAGTTGTCGAGATAGGTAATCCAACCACATTTGATGCATATCCAGCCTCTAGAGCTACTGCTACTAGAGATGAGAGATATATACTGTCTGTTGTAGAAGATAGCAAAACTAATTTTACGTTTTCTTTTTCAGCAGCTTGTTTGATGACATCAGCATAGGCTTTTGCAGTAAATCCAGATAGTTTATCATTGTTTACTTTTAATACTTTGTCTACTCCGTATTTTGATAACTCTGAAACATCTCCAGCATTTATCGTTACGGCAGTAACCGTTGTGCCTAAAGTTTCAGCCACTTTTTTTGCATACGAAGCTAGTTCAAATGCTACTTTTTTAAATTTTCCTTCTGCGTACTCCGCGTATATTAATATTGACATAATTTTTTATTTTAGTCTTAAAGTTTTAAAGTCTAAATTCTTAAAGAGAAATTAATGTAAAATTCTATCCTCTTGACTTTTGACCTTCAACTTTGTGACAGTTAGATTACTTTTGCTTCGTTGTGTAGTAAATTAATTAACTCATCTAAGTTATCAGCTGAAATTAATTTAACCGCTGATTTAGGTGCTGGTTTTTCAAATTTCACTGCTTTGGTATTTATAGTTGCAGCTACGGGCTCTAGAATCGTTAAGGCTTTTGTTCTTGCAGTCATAATTCCTCTCATGTTTGGGATACGCAAGTCCTTTTCCTCAACCAATCCTTTTTGACCACCAATTATTAGGGGTAAAGTAGTTGCTACTGTTTCTTTTCCACCATCGATTTCACGAACTGCTTTTACGTTAGTTCCATCAACAGTAAGACTTGTACAAGAGTTTAGAAAATTGTATCCTAAAATTCCAGCGATCATTCCTGGAACCATTCCTCCGTTATAATCTAATGATTCTTTTCCGGCGATAACAACATCGTATCCTCCGTTTTTGATAATCTCTGCTAATTGTTTAGCAACAAAAAATCCATCAGTAGGAACTGCATTTACTCGAATGGCTTCATTAGCACCAATGGCTAATGCTTTTCTTAAAGTAGGCTCTGTTTCTGGACCTCCAACATTCACAACTGTAACGGTCGCGCCTTGTTGTTCTTGAAACCAAATGGCACGTGTTAATCCAAATTCATCATTTGGGTTAATCACATATTGAACACCGTTTGTGTCAAATTCAGAATCTCCGTTGACAAAGTTAATTTTTGAAGTAGTATCAGGAACGTGACTGATGCAAACTAATATTTTCATACCTATATATTTTATTATTCTTAATTTCTTTTACAAATTTAAAATATTAATTTGAATAATATACTATGCATGCATAATATTTTTTTGTTAAACTATTACGATTTCGTTTGTTTACAGTTTAAATTTAATACTAAACAAATAGTAACCTGGTAACGATTGAGAAATTCTTGCTTCTGTAAAATTATCGAATCGAGTTAGTGTAATTTGTTCATAATTTTTAATGTTCAGAATATCGAACGCTATTAGGCTTATTTCGACTTTAGACTCTGGGAAATTTACACGAATTCTTGGACTAAGCTGATAAATTTCGTTGGATGAAGTGGAAGCGCTTATTTTTTTATACGAGAATTTATTTATGAATGAGATAGTATTGGAAATTTTAAAACTAGTTTCGATAAAAGGATTTACTATTGAAATACGATTACTAAAAAAAACATCTTTATATATGTCTTGTGAGATTGCTACTCCGGTTTCAAATTGTAAACTGGTTTGTCTTAATCTTGATACAAAGGAAATATATCCAGAAGTCGATTCTGTTTTTAAATTTTGCTTAAGGTTATTTGAAAATAAAATTTTAGAACTAGAGGAATAAGAAGCACTTGCTCTAATTGAAAAGGGAACGAAAGAAAGTGTTTTCTCTGAATAAAGCATCGAGTTAAAACGGTTTTCAAATGGAGCCAACTGATATTGAATCAAATTTACTGCTGCATCGGCACTGGAGTTATTGGAAATGATATTTGTTGCCTTATAATATGAAAGATTAGAAATAATGGATAATTTTCTTTTATTGTCAAAATAGAAATAATCAATTCCTACTTGATTGTTTGGTGACACACTGTTTAATCTAAGGTTTACATTTGAGTAAATGGTTCTGTAATCATTAATAACACTGTTTGGTATTAGATTTTCTGCTTGTGTGAGGCTGTTGTTTCTGGAAATAGATAATTTGATATAATGATTAGAGCTAAAGTCTGTTTTTAAGCTTATTTTGGGTGTAAGTAACCACTTTGTATCGGTTGAATTATCCATTTTAAATTGAATTCTGGAGTACGATAAAGCAGATGAGAACGTAGTTTTTGTAGAAAATTTAAATTTAGTTTGCAATCCAAAACTTTGAACGCTGTTCTCAGTGATTATGTCATTTTTAAATTGCGGAAATTGCTCTTCAGTGCTTTTATAATTATCCTTTCGAGACGAGGACTCCATAAAAAATGCGTTAGCTGTCTTTTTTACGTTGAAGGTATAATTGGCATTAACATCTATATTATTCTTGTTTAAGTCGCTATTTTGAATAATTTTGTAGGTGTCATTTTCAAAGTTTAAAGCTAAAAAAGGAAGGTTGGATTCGATATTTAAAAGGTTTGATTTTTTGAGAATTTGCTGTTTTAAAGAAAAATTAAAGCCTCTGTTATTTTCGAAAAGTGTAGAAAAATTTAATTGATGATTAAATGTGTAATCTGTTAGTTCTGTCGCATTATTTAATTGGTTTGCATTGTTGTCAATTTCAATTGAATTGGTTTTATTTATGCCCGAAAAGATCCCTTTATAGCTGATTAATGTTTTTTCATTTGGTTTGTGGGCAATATCTATAGAGGAATTAGTAAAAACGGTTTCTTCATTGCTAAATCTGCTGTCTTTATTGGAGAAAACTCCAGAGTTGGAGTAGTAGAATTGCGTATTTGACTGTTGTTCAATTTGATCTACACTATTAAAAATCGAGTAGAAGTTTACCTGCGTTTTTTTATTAGGCGAATATTTTAGATTTAAACCGGTGAAATAGGAGGATCGTTCTTTTACATTATTGCCAATAGTTAAAAATCGAGGTAAATCATCATTTTTCGAAAATGTGGTTTCACCAATAGTACCCTCTTCTTTTTGGTTTGTAAATTTGGTGTAATCGTCAATGTTCATGGAAAGTTCCCCCGTATTATTAGAATCGCTAATCAGACTAAATAACGTTTTTTTGCTAAAATTGAATAGTGTGGCGTGTACTTTATATTTGTTATCGCCAGCTCCCGCGGATACGTTTCCTGTAAGTTTATTTTTAAATTGTTCTTTGATGTTGATGTTTAATGCAGTAATCTCAGATTTATTGTTTTTTTTAATAGTCTTAAATTCAGTATAGTTTTTTATTAATTCAATATTTTTAACCATTTCAGCAGTGATGTTTTCGGTGGCTATTTTTTGTTGGTTAATAAAAAATTCCTCTCCATCAATTAAAAGTTTGTCTACTTCTTTTCCATTTGCTTTGATTTTGCCTTGCGAGTCTATGTCTAAGCCAGGTAATTTTTTGATGACATCTTTCAAAGTTTCTTCGGTACCATTTAAAAATTTTTCAATCCGGTATCTTAGTGTATCGCCAATTTCAGTCATTCCCGCAGCCTCGTTCTTAATGATTACATTTTCCAGATCAATTTTGTTTTCTTCGAGTGTAATTTTGCCTACGTCTAGCAAATTATTTGTTATTTCAATTTCCTTTGTGAAAGACTTTAAACCTAGACAACTTATTTTTAGGATATACAAACCTTTCTTGTCTACCACTAGGCGAAAATTTCCTGAAGTGTTAGAAAAGGAAAAAGCGAAAATTTCATCATTTTTAATATCTTTTAATTGTATAGTTGCCTGACTTATTGGTTTACTGGAGATGTCCACGACTGAACCGGTCACGTTATTTTGAGAAAATATAGGTACAGCGAACAATAAAAAAAAGCAGAGAAACTGCTTTTTTAGTGAACAAATATCCTGAAAAAAACGAATCATTATTTGTTACTTTGTTTGGAATAGTCACTGAAGCTCATTTCAGTAGCCTTGTTGTTAGGTTCTTCGATAGGTGTGTTTTCTTTGCTAAAAACTAATTTGTCAAAAGTTGAAATCGAATTATCACCAATCTCAATTTGAATAATGAAACCTGGCAAACCATGATATTGTGCTGGTCCATCATTTACTGTAATCGTCTCGGTATACCATGCAACAATAGATTGGTTGGAGTTGAATGCAGTATTTGTTGTCGTTGCTTTTTTACATGCATAACCATTAATAGTTCTAGATACATCAATTAATTTCCAATTGAATTTGGTTAATTTTTCTATTATGTTGACATCTTTGTTGTCTTGTGTAGCAACAACCTTATATTTATTAGTTTCTAAATTTTTGTAATATGTCAAAGAAGTTGGTCTGCTTACAGATGATGTTGTTTCATGTTTTGTGCCGTATTTTTCTACATAAGTTGTGTCTATTGAGGATTTTTCTATAGAGATTAAGTGTTGAATGGATTTATTTCCTGAAAATACATAGGAATAAGTCATAGGTTTTGCTGCTTTTTTTGACAATTCTGTTTCGGTTCCAATTCCTTTTAATGGTGTTTCAGTTAGAATGCCTTTTAAAGTTTGGCCATAGGATTGATCTACAAGTATTGATAAAAAAAGAAATAATAGAAGTTTGATTTTCATGAGATTTGGTTTTTAAAAATTTGACAGGGAGCTTGCCTTGTCAATTAAATAGTTACAGTTTACTCAGCCGCTAAAGAATACCAAGTGCAATGGTATGTAGTTGTAATTGTGGTCTCTTGTGTCATGAAATTATAACTGGAAGATTCAGAGATTTTGTAGCAAAACCAAACATCTTTCTCTTCAAGTGTATTGGGTTTGGTTTTTTCTTCTCTAGTTAATTGTAACTTTTCAGTGTTGCTAACAGTTTTTGACTCGTTATTGGCTACCGCTAATCCAGAAAAAGCAATTAATGCAACTGCTGTAAATAATAATTTTTTCATAGTATAATGTTTTAAGGTTATACATGCTAAATAAAAAAAAAAAAACAACTCTTGCAAGAAAAAACTTTATTTTTTTTATAATTTTAAATTCAAGTTAGTTATGTTTTTAAAATCGTTTATAATCATTTGTTAGTGTTACTAAAACTATTATACTAAAAGAATTAAGTACCTGACAAAAACTGAAATATTCTGATTTCTAGTAAATTAAATCCACTTAATAGAAATCTAGATAAATAATCCAGTCCGTATTTGAATACACTAACAGACCTTCTGCCGTGTTTTTTGATTTTTATCTTTTTAATTTTCTCATCAATAAAATCTCCAATTTTATAACACCAGACAAAAGCAATCATAGTCAATAAAAACAGCCTCTCTAGTCTTTCTAAATCGGTAACATGTGTGTCTTCTATGTTAAAGCCACTGCTTTTTAATGCTCTGAAAAGCGTTTCAACTTGCCAACGTTTTTTATATGAAACCATTGCTTGTTCAGGTTTATTGAACGATACAATAATTAAAAACTCCATTTTTCCTTCTCTGTTTATTGTTTTGCTTCCTGAGAGGTAACAGTCTTGTCCCTGTAATCTAACTATTCTTGGATAATGATAAAACTCGTTCATTTTTAGGTTGTTAAACAACCAAAAGGCAGGGATTTCTTTTTGTTTTTGATGGGAATAAACCATAAAATTATTTCTTATCCTGATATGATTCCCAATACGATAGTCATTCAAAAACTCCAACCATTTTTCACCAACAAACGCTCTATCTGCCAAAAGACAATTGATTGTATCCCTTCCAAACCAATCAATATATTTTCTTATCAATTCAATCCGTTCCTTGGTATGTGAATTTCCACGCTTGTCTAACATCAGAAACATCAATGGAAAAGCTACGTTTTTATAACTAACTCCCAGCATTAATATGTTGATGTTTTTTGGCCCAAATTTCCAATTGGTTCTATCCAATACCAATTATAAATCAGTTTTTTCCGGTAACAGACTAAATAGCAATGTCGAAACGAGTTTCATTGGCAAATCGAAGTCCGCCATAAAGCGCTGTATCCTTCTGCAAGAACTGCTTTTATTGACTTTTGCGTCAAATCCACAGGCTAATCTATCATAATTAATTGTCTTTACTTTGCATAGGGCAGTGATAAATAAACTGATAAGCTTGACCCTTGCTAAATTGACATCTCCCTTAAAATGCTCTTGTAAAACCGTGATTAATGCTCTATCTTTACCCTCGAGACTGGTGTTCTTCATTAGAAAAATTATGTTGTAATAATTCTTTAATGTATTAAATATCAGTTTTTTATCCTAATTTTAAATTCTTTATTTTATTGATTTCCAATGAAATATGTTTTTTGTCATGTACTAAATTGAAATATATAAAGTTAAAAACAGGAAAATCTCGTCAGCAATGGCGAGATTTTTTTATTAATGACAAATAATTTTTAGGGTATGTCCCGCAGAAAAAGCGGGTCGGGCTCATATCTTTATTTTCTTAAAAAAAGAAAATAAAGGATGCCGCTACGATCCCTTATACAAAGCGTATTACACAGCAAAGGTATTTTGGTGACCATTAACAATTTGTAATAAACAAAAGTAGCTTTCAATTTTTTGTCTAAAAAATTTAGTACCCGCTTTTTTTGTCAAGTCGTGCGCAGTCGAGACTCCACATAAAGTCTCGACTTCGCTAAACTTGACAATTGTTTTTAAATCAACAAATTAATTCACCTGATAAACCAATCGGACAGTACTATTAGCCGTTTTATTTTTGGATTTCGTATTAAACGATCCGCCACAACAAAAGTCTTCAGAGGAGTTTTGACCTTTAATTTGAAAAACACCCACATCTGATTTTTTTAAACTTCCTAAATTTGCATCCGTATTTTCAGCAATACTTTTTGCTACTGCACTGGCATCTTTGGTGGCTTTTGCAATCATTTGTATTTTTAATTCGGCCAGTTTGGTATAGTAGTATTCTGGTGGACTCGAGTAAAATTCTACACCAAAGTTGATTAACTCACTTGATTATCTCGATATTTCCTCAATTTTATTCACTTCTTTAGACTGAATATTTACGTTTTGGGTGACTGTAAAACCAGTAAAAATTTGCTGTCTTGTGGTGCCGTTTTCGTTAAAAGTAGTTTCAAAATTTTTATTAAAATTTACTGCTGAGAAAACCATTTCATTTTTTCTAATACCTTTTCCTTACAAGTAATTTTTAATCTTTTCCCGGTCTCCGTCATGTGCTGCGTGAGCTTCTTTCTACGTTGCACTTTTTTTAGAAAAAAGCCATTCCAAACAATCAAATCCGAAAGGAAGTCCTTTTTCAGGAACCCGTTACGCTTATAGTATGGTTATTCTTGTTTCGATTCTAAAAAGCATTCGAAAATAAATACGATGAGATTACTACAGCGATGGCAATAATAGTAGCGTTCAAACTGTTTTTAAACATAGCTAAGAATTTTAAATTCAATCAAATATAGATAATAACGAGTAGTTTATTAATTGCTTATAGGAATTGGCAAGTGTTTTTTTGCATTCGAAAATTTAACTCTTTTAGAATTTACCAATCAGTTAAAAGTCTTGTTTCTATCGGTCCTTTTTTACTACTTTTACAAAACAAAATACAAATCATGACTTTCGAAAATACCCTTGAATTTGCAAGAAAATGGGATATAAAAGATCCATTACAAAAATATCAGCAAGAATTTCATTTTCCTGAGGTGAATGGAAAAAAAGTAATTTATTTTACAGGAAATTCTTTGGGTTTGCAACCCAAAAGAACAAAAGCCTATGTAGATGAAGTAATGAATGATTGGGCTAATCTCGCTGTGGAAGGTCATTTTTACAGTGAAAAACCATGGTGGGATTATCACGAACGTTTTGCCAGACCACTGGGTAAAATTGTAGGTGCTTTGCCAAGTGAAGTGACTGTAATGAATACATTGACGGTCAATCTTCATTTATTGATGGTTTCGTTTTATCAACCGACAAAAACCAGATATAAAATTATTTGCGAAGAAAAAGCATTTCCTTCGGATCAATATATGTTTCAGAGTCAACTCGATTTTCATTCGCGAAACGTCGGCTTTCCTCGCGAGGATGCGCTTGTAGAAATCAAGCGACGTGAAGGCGAACACAACATTCGATTAGAAGATGTTTTGGCAAAAATAAAAGAAGTTGGCAATGAGTTGGCTTTGGTATTAATTGGCGGTGTAAACTATTATACGGGGCAAGTTTTTGATATAAAAACAATAACGGCTGCGGGTCATGAAGCGGGTGCCTTTGTAGGTTGGGATTTAGCGCATGCTGCGGGTAATGTAAAGTTGGACTTGCACGATTGGAATGTCGATTTTGCATCATGGTGCAGTTATAAATATATGAATTCCGGACCCGGAAACGCATCGGGATGTTTTATTCATGAAAAACACCATAATAATGCACATTTACCCAGATTTGCAGGTTGGTGGGGACATAACAAAGAACGACGTTTTAAAATGGAACAAACTTTTGATCCCGTTCAGAGTGCCGATGGTTGGCAAATCAGTAATTTACCTATTTTATCTCTTGCACCATATTTGGCCTCAGTCGATATGTTTGATGAAATAGGAATGGACATTTTGATTCAAAAAAGAAATGCTATAACCTCGTATTTAGAATTTATCTTGTACGAAATAGACAAAGAGGTAGAAAGTACTTTTGAAATCATTACTCCTTCAAATCAAGAAGAGAGAGCTTCGCAATTATCCGTATTGTTGCATGGCGAAGGACGAAGTTTGTTTGAATATCTTATGAAAAATGGTGTGATCACAGATTGGCGTGAACCAAATGTAATTCGTTTAGCACCAGTTCCTCTCTATTCTTCTTTTGAAGATATGTATCATTTTGGACAAATATTAAAAGCGGGAATTCTTAATAAATAGAAGTTCAAATATTATAGAAAATTATTCCAATTTTATAACTGATATTGATCCGTTTCATTGTTACTTTGTAAAAGTATTAATCACAAAATAAATAAATTATGAAAGCATTATATTTTATACTACTAGCCGCAGTTGTTGTTTCTTGTCAAAATCAAGGAAAAATGGAAATTGAAAAAGCCAAATTAGCAACCGTAGATTCGATGAAAGTTGAAATGGAAAAACAAAGAGTTATTGATTCCATGCAAGTAGAGATGGCTAAAATGGAAGAAGCTAAAATTGAAACGCAAAAAGAAGTTGTGGTGGTTAGACAACCGGCTTCTACTACAACGACTACAACAACTACTCAAAAGAAAGGAATGAGCAGTACAGCTAAAGGCGCTTTAATTGGTGCAGGAGTTGGAGCAGCTACAGGTGCAATTATTAGTAAGAAAAAAGTTCAAGGAGCTATCATTGGTGGTATTGCGGGAGCAGGTGTTGGCGCAGGAACAGGAGCTATAATTGATGGAAGTAAAAAGGATTAATTTACCTTTCTTATAAACAAAGGGTGCTTAAGTTCATATTGAATTTAAGCACCCTTTTTTTATAGCGTTTAGTATGAATCCATATTGGCAATGATTTCATTTGCCTTGGTTTTAATTTTAAACAATTCTTCGGGATCCATTTTCTTTAGTAAATTCAACATCATTGCCATACGTTGATTCCCCCTGAAGTAGTCTTTTTTCTCGTCTAGAAAGTTCCAGTAAAGCGTATTAAATGGACAAGCATTATCACCAAATTTCTCTTTTACATTGTACTGGCACTTTGTACAATTATTACTCATTTTGTTGATGTAACTTCCAGAGGAAACATACGGTTTTGTTGCAATAATTCCACCATCAGCATATTGAGACATCCCTCGTGTGTTTGGCATTTCCACCCATTCAATGGCATCGATATATACTCCCAGATACCACGCGTCTACCTCGTCTGGATGAATTTGAGTAAGTAAAGTAAAATTACCAATTACCATAAGCCGCTGAATGTGATGTGCGTATGCTTCGTCTAAACTCTGATTGATGGCATGGCTCATACAATTCATTTTGGTTTTGCCAGTCCAGAAAAAATCAGGTAGTTTATTTTTATTTTCTAGTACATTCATTTGGGCATAATTGGGCATTTCTTTCCAGTAAATTCCCCGAATGTATTCACGCCATCCCAGTATTTGTCGCACAAAACCCTCAACCTGCGAAATCGTTATGCTGGTTTCATTAGCGTGATAAAATGCAATTACGGTCTCAATTACCTCTTTTGGCGAAAGCATTTTACTGTTCATCGCAAAGGAAAGACGGGAATGAAATAGGAACTTTTCATCGGTATGCATCGCATCTTCGTAATCGCCAAAATGTTTTAATAAATGATGACAGAAATAATCCAAAACTTGTAATGATTGTTCACGAGAAGTGGGCCAACTAAATTTTTTCTCATCAATATTTCCAAAAGTAATTATTCCAGCTTCTTTTATTTGGCTAACCACTTCAGTTACATCAGTATTGAAGTTTTTTTCAGCGGGTATTGGAATTTCACCTTTGTATTTTTTTCGGTTGTCGTGATCAAAGTTCCATTGCTTGCCTGTAGGAGTAGAACCATCCATCAAGACATGGTGTTTTTTGCGCATATTCCGATAAAAATTTTCCATCAGCAATAACTTTTTACCCTCAAAAAATTGAGCAAGTTCGTGTCGCGTGGTATAAAAATGTTCAGAGTCGAATGCTTCTGATGGAATAGTCAAATTAGCACATATAGATTGCAGTTGCACGTCAAGTCGGTATTCATCGGGAAGCAAATATTCAAATTTTTCAATGTTGTATTTTTCGATACAAGAGTCGATGATTTTTGCTAAATCGTTTGGATTAGAATTAGCATTGATTTGAAAATAAACCGCTTGATGCCCTTTTGATTGCAAAGAAGTGTAAAAGTTGCGCATCGAAAGAAAAAACGCGACCACTTTTTGAATGTGATGCTTTACATAGTCCGTTTCCTGACGCATTTCTGCAAGTACATAAATAGTATCATTATCAATTTGCTTAAACCAAGAATGTTCAGAATTCAATTGATCGCCAAGGATGAGTCGAAGTTTTTTCATAATTTATTTTTTGAAAAACGAAGTGCTTGGGATCTCTTTTCGAGCGTATTGATAGCGATCAATTAGTTTGGGTAAGCAGTAGCCATCAAGGCCATTTATAGCTACCACATTCCCTTTATCTAGTTGCAACCAACCATCTTTATGCTCTAGTTCTTCTTCAAAAAAGAGGTGTTCAATAGTGGCAATTACGTGAATGGTATCGTTTTCTTTAATGTGGTATTCATTTAAATATTTGCAATATAATTGTACTGGGCTGCCTTTTACAAACGGAACATCAATATTTGCTTTGTATTCGTCTTCTAAATTGGTTTTGTCAAACTCAGAAATTCCTAGCTCATAGTTTGCTGACGTATGATGCGCATCAGCAATCATATCCACCGTGATGTGGTTTACTGTAAAATATCCAATTTCTTTAATGTTTTTATAGGTATCTCTGGGAACTGTAGTGGGGCGCATGATAAAACCAATCATGGCAGGATTACTTCCTAAATGAGTAACGCTACTAAAAATGGCCACATTGGTCGTTCCATCTAGGGATCTTGTTCCCAAAAGGCTCGCTGATTTATAACCAGTACAAGAGTTTATTAAATTCAATCTTTCGATTTTCTCCATTTGAGAAATAGTGTCTCTTGAAATATGTTTCATATTTTATATTTTAGGACAAATATACTTTTTGTTTAATTAAATTTAAAATAAATTAAACAAAATAATGGTATTATTTCGAAAGTATTTGACTCTTCAAATTAATTGTTAAAATAACTATCAAAACCTATATATTTGTTTTTCAATTTATCCAATGATGAAAATACTTAAAAAAACAGTTCTGATTTTACTCTTGATAGTAGCTTTTGTAATGGGAGCAGCGTTAATTTATGGTTTTTATTCAAAACCAAAATATGAAGGTGAATTACAATTAAAGAACATTCAAAAAGAAACTACTGTTTATTTTGATGAGTTTGGTGTGCCGCATATTTATGCCACCAATTCAAAAGATGCCATGATGGCGCTGGGTTATGTTCACGCACAAGATCGCTTGTGGCAAATGGAACTCATGCGTCGTATTGCGCCCGGAAGATTAGCTCAAATTTTTGGTTCAGTAGCGTTAAAGAATGATAAATTTTTTGCAGGATTGGGAATCGAAGAAGCCTCTGCAAAGGCCATAGCCGCATTGGATAAAAAAAGTCAAAGCTATCAACTAACAATGGCTTATCTAGACGGAATAAATCAATATCTGGATGACGGTAAAACCCCAATCGAGTTTAGTTTAGTTGGTATAAAAAAGGAGAAGTTTACTATTACGGATGTCTACAATATTTTTGGTTACATGTCTTTTAGCTTTGCGATGGCACAAAAATCAGACCCTTTACTTACTGATATTCGTAACAAGTATGGAATGGAGTATTTAAAAGATTTTGGAATTGATGGTTCGTTCAATACTACTCAAATTAAAAACGCTAAGGAAATACCTCAAGAATATGCGGCGATATCAAAATCAGTGGCTGCAATTTTAGATCAGTCACCAGTTTCTCCTTTCATAGGAAGCAACAGTTGGGTAATTGCTCCAGAAAAAACTAAAAACGGAAAAGTTATTTTTGCAAATGATCCACATATCGGTTTTTCGCAACCAGGAACTTGGTATGAAGCGCATATTGTAACACCAGAATTTGAATTGTACGGCAGTTATTTGGCTGGAACTCCTTACCCTTTGTTAGGTCATAATCGGGATTATGCTTACGGCTTAACGATGTTCGAAAATGATGATATCGATTTATATCAGGAGGAAAATAATCCCAAGGATGACAAAGTGTATAGAACACCAAATGGTTTTAGTGCATACGAAATACGTAAAAAAACAATTAAGGTTAAGGATTCATCGGATGTGGTTTTAAATGTAAAAATCACACGCCACGGTCCTGTTGTCAATGACTTTATTGATGGTTTAAAGAACGATAAGCCGGTTGCGCTGTCTTGGATTTACACCCAACAACCCATACAAATTCTCGATGCTGTTTATGAATTATCGCATGCAAAAAGCAAAACGGATTTTCAAAAAGGAGT
Organism: Flavobacterium sp. DT2-2; assembly: GCA_051990185.1. Lineage (GTDB taxonomy): Bacteria > Bacteroidota > Bacteroidia > Flavobacteriales > Flavobacteriaceae > Flavobacterium. Next base: position 111,972 of record JAFCUE010000004.1, read on the forward strand.
CGCTTTAATCGCCGCTCCGGGATTGAATGTTATGTATGGGGATGCTAAGGGTAACGTGGCGTGGTGGGCTACGGGCAAGTTATACAAACATCAAGCAGGTGTCAATCCTAATTTTATTTTGGACGGCGCTAGTGGTAAAGAGGATATCAAAGAATTTTTGGATTTCTCCAAAAATCCGTCTGCAGTAAATCCAAAATGGAATTATGTCTACTCCGCAAACAATCAACCAGAGCCAGTCGATGGGTTTTCCTATCCAGGATATTATCTCCCGGAAGACAGAGCCAAACGAATTACAAAATTATTAGAACCAAAATCAAATTGGGATAAAGCCGCTGTGGGACAAATGATTTATGACAATACGTCTTCAGTCGCTCCAGAAGTAGTAAAACAATTAATTTCAAATCTTGCGCAACAACCACTATCCAGCAAGGAGAAAGAAGCGCTTGCTGTTTTAAAAAAATGGAAAGGCTCTAATAATCTTACCGATGTAGCACCTACAATATATAATAAATGGATTTATACCTATCTAAAAAATACATTCGAAGATGAATTAGGACCAGAGCAATTCAAATTGTTATTAGGGACACACATTATAAAACAAATAGTAGCGCGGCAAATTGTAAATGAAAAGTCACTATGGTGGGATAATATCAGCACAAAAAATCTAAAGGAAACTCGAAGTCAAATTGTATCGCAATCCTTCACAGAGTCAGTTGCAGCTTTAGAAAAACAATTAGGAAGCACTGTTTCTAGCTGGACTTGGAACAAAGTCCATACCGTAGAGCATCAGCATCCATTAGGAAAAGTGGCCGCTTTAAGAGGTTTTTTCAATGTGGGGCCTTTTGAAGTTTCGGGATCAACAGAAGTAATTAATAATTTATTTTTTGATTTTACTGCAGATGGGAATTATATCGTAAAAGGCGGTCCATCGACAAGACGCGTTATCGATTTTTCGGATATTGAAAACAGCTGGAGTATATTGCCAACAGGACAATCGGGTAATCCGTTTAGTGCACATTACAGCGATCAAGCAAAGCTCTACAATGCTGGGAAATTCAGGCGAATGTTACTAAATAAAGATGAGATTGTTAGAACTTCAACAAAATTGCTTTTTATTCCTGGTAAAAATTGATTGTTTATAAAGAGCTTAAAAATATAAATCTGTAATTTTGCGTAACTTTTGATAATAAAATAATGCAAACTCATATAAAAATAGCAGTTGTAGGTTCTGGATTAGTAGGATCTTTATTGGCTATTTATCTTCGTAAAGCGGGACATACAGTACATATTTACGACAGGAGCCCCGATATTCGAAAAATACAATTTTCAGGTCGTTCGATCAACTTGGCCATGTCAAATAGAGGATGGAAAGCACTAGATACAGTAGGAATAGGAGATGAGATTAGGAAAATCGCCATTCCTATGGAAAAAAGAGCAATTCACTTAGTTGATAAGCTTAATTTTCAAAATTACGGACAAGATGGCGAGACCATCGACTCTATTTCTAGAGGAATTTTGAACAGGAAGATGATTAATTTGGCAGAAGCCGCTGGTGCTGAATTCTTTTTTGAGCATAAAATATGGGATGTGTCGCTGGATACTGCCACACTTCATATTGGTGAAACTGAACGAGGAGCATGGGAAGATAAAAAGTATGATATGGTTTTTGGTGCAGATGGTGCTTTTTCCAGAATTCGTCACCGCATGCAACGCCAGAGCATGTTTGATTATTCCCAAGAATTCTTACCTATTGGTTATAAAGAATTAAATATTCCAGCGAATGCCGACGGAACGCATAAATTGGATAAAAATTCTTTTCATATTTGGCCCCGTGGCGAATACATGCTGATTGCATTGGCTAATTTAGATGGTAGTTTTACATGTACTTTGTTCATGCCATTTAAGGGAGAAAATTCATTTGATTCCCTGCAAACTAGAGCTTCTGTCGAAGCATTTTTTGAAAAAAACTTACCAGATACTATTGATGTAATTCCAAAACTAGCCGAAGATTTTTTCAAAAATCCTACCAGTACATTGGTTACAATGAAATGCTATCCGTGGACTTATGAAGATAAAGTGGCACTTATTGGAGATGCAAGTCACGCTATAGTTCCGTTTTATGGACAGGGAATGAACTCTGGTTTTGAAGATATTTCTATTCTGAACGAGATGATTGAAAAGTATGGTGACGATTGGAAAACGATTTTCTCTGAATATCAAAAATCTCGTAAGCCGAATGCTGATGCAATAGCCGAACTTTCCTATCGTAATTTTTTAGAGATGAGCTCGAAAACAGCCGATGAAAATTTTCTGTTGCAAAAGAAAATTGAAAAATGGTTCTCCGATAAATATCCTGAAAAATGGATTCCATTATACAGCAGAGTGACTTTTAGTGATCGCCCTTATGCCGAAGCCTTGGCTATTGGAGATTATCAAAATGAAATTATGCAAGAGGTTTTAAAAATGGAAAATATTAAAACTATTTGGAACACAAAAGAAGTAGAAGATAAAATTATATCGCTACTGCAATAAATAAAAAGCAGTCGTTTTTTGAATTGCAATAAGTACGACTGCTATTTACTCTTCTATGAATTACTCTTCTCGGTGTACTTTATGAAAGTCAAAAGCGGGCTTACAAATGGCAATATATTCGCAAGGTTCATCAAAAGGATTCGAGTATTGCACGCGAGTGTTTCCTTCAATACGTATTGATTGTCCAGCCTCTAATATTATAATGTCTCCTTCAATACTAAATTGCTTTTTACCTTTAATAATATAGGTGTATTCCTCAAATTCTGGCGTTTGGAAAGGTTCAAACCATTTTGGAGGCGCAATCATATGCGCAATGGATATTTCTAGATTGTTGGTGGCTGCAACACCATGGTGTTCTTCTATTAATTTACCATCTGTTGTAGGCACTACGAAAGGAGCTGTTTGTACAAAGTATTTTTTCATTTTAATTTTTTGAGCAATTCAAATTGCTGATTTATTATTTTTTGAATATAAAGTAAGCTCCCAATGTCAAGAACACAAAGCCTATGGCTTGATTCCATCTAAAGGTTTCATTTTTAAAAAAAAAGCGTCGAACAAATCACAAAAACAAACAAGGTAATCACTTCTTGAATCACTTTTAATTCCACCAAGGAAAATGGGCCTCCATTAACTCGGTACCCAATTTTATTAGCTGGAACTTGAAAAAGACATATAAAAAAAGCAACAGCCCAAGTTATCATTACAGTTGCGAATATTCCAATATTTTCTAATGATTTAAATTCCCTAAATTTTAAGTGGCCATACCAAGCTAAAAATATGAAGATATTAGTCAGGATTAATAATCCTATTGAAACAATGCCTTTCATTACATATGATTTATAGTTACTTCTTCAAGATCTTCGCTAATATACTAAAAGCACCTCTGATAAAACTGGCGCTGGTAACTATTTTCAGTGCCGATTTGCCTAGAGTTGTGGCGGTACTAGGTTCGTTTTTTTCTGCTTTTGTTTCATCCTCTTCTATAGTTTGCTCATTTGCAGCAGCAATTTTTTTAATCAAAATCTCATAAGCACTATCACGATCAATTAGTTCGCTGTATTTTTTAACGAGTTTCGATTTAATATTAATTTCTTGAATTTCACTTTCGGTCAAAATGTCCATACGGCTCATAGGAGCACGCATCATAGTTGCTGCAAGCGGAGTTGGAATTCCTTTTTCATTTAAAGCGGTGACCAGTGCTTCTCCTATTCCAAGGCTTGTAATGACTTCATCAGTTTTATAAAATTCAGATATGGGATAGTTATCAGCGGTTTGTTTAATCGCTTTTCGGTCATTGGCGGTAAAAGCTCTCAATGCGTGTTGGATTTTTAGGCCCAGTTGTGCTAGTACTCCACTTGGAATATCCATTGGGTTTTGAGTGATAAAGTAGATTCCAATGCCTTTGGAACGTATCAATTTGACTACAGTTTCTATTTGCTCTAATAATGCGGTGCTGGCTTCATTAAAAATCAAATGAGCTTCGTCAATAAAAATGACTAATTCGGGTTGATCTGCATCACCTTTCTCAGGCATTTGTTGATAGATTTCAGCTAACAAGCTCAACATAAACGTCGAAAATAATTTGGGTTTGTCTTGAATATCAGTTAGTCTCAAGATGTTGATATATCCCTTTCCATTCTCATCAAAGCGCATTAAATCATCAATTTCAAAAGACTTTTCTCCAAAAAATAGTTCGGCACCTTGTTGCTCTAATTCGATGATTTTTCTCAGGATAGTTCCGGTTGTAGAAGTGGAAATTTTACCATAATTCTCCTCAATTTCTTCTTTTCCTTCCTCAGTAATGAAATTGATGACTTTTTTGATGTCTTTTAAATCCAATAAAGGCATTTTGTTATCATCGCAATATTTAAAGATTACCGCGATAACTCCCGCTTGTGTATCATTTAAATTTAAGATTCGGGAAAACAAAACGGGACCAAATTCAGAGACAGTTGCGCGAAGCCGAACACCATTTTGTTCGGATAAACTTAGTAATTCAACTGGAAAACTTGCAATTTGATAGGGTATGCTTATTTTGGCATGGCGTTCAGTGATAAAGGCTTTCTCTTCTCCCTCTTTTGCAATTCCGCTAAAATCCCCTTTAATATCCATCATTAATACTGGGATCCCAAAAGTCGATAGTTGTTCAGAAAGTACTTGAATGGTTTTTGTCTTTCCTGTACCTGTTGCACCAGCAATTAATCCATGACGGTTTAATGTTTTTAACGGTATTTTTACTGTCGCATTACCTAATGCTTCTCCATCTAATAATGCTCCTCCAAGAATGATACTATCTCCTTTAGAGCTATATCCTTCAGTGATTTGTTGTATGAAATCTTCTTTACTGCTCATAATGGGTTTTTGTTTAATAAGTTGCAAGATATTATTTTTTTATAAAAGTCTAATTTTAGTATTTACCGCAGTTTTCTTGCTTTTTTATTGTTAATGTCATAAAATAATAGTTTTCTTGCTAATTAGACTAATTTTGAAATATTGTGCTTATTTTTATTAATATTTTTTTATATGTTTGATTTTTTTACTGTTTTTTTGCGGATGTACACACAAATAATGAATATTAGATTATAAATGTATTTTTAAAATAAATTTAATTACAATTAAATTAAAAAAAGTTTTTTTATTTAAACTAAAAATATAAATTTGCCTTACTACAAGTTTAATATAACTAAGATAATTTATTTAAAACTATTAAAATTAAAAAAAATGGCAAACGTTAAAAAAGAAAAAAGTGCAAACGGAGGAGGAATGATTTCTGGAATCATTATTGTAGCGTGTATTTTTGTTGGATGGTTAATCTGGAATTTCATAATGGGTAATGGCGCTAACTTTGAAGGCGGTGTAAATACAGGTCACCCATTACCAGGAAATATGTTAGCAATGGTATACAAAGGAGGTCCTATTGTACCAGTTTTGTTAGGATTTTTATTAATGGTTATTGTGTTTTCATTTGAGCGTTATGCTGTGATTTCAAAAGCGGCTGGTTCAGGAAATCTTGATCAATTCATGACAAGTGTACAAAGAGATATTAAAGCTGGAAATATTGAAGGAGCTATTGCTTCATGTGACAAACAAAAAGGTTCTGTTGCTAACCCTATTAAATCGGCTTTATTGAAATATCAAGAAGTTAAAAGAGAAGGTTTAGACAGCGAAGCTGCTGCTGAAACTATCCACAAAGAAATTGAAGAGGTTACTTCATTAGAAATGCCAATGTTAGAGAAACACATGACTATACTTTCTACAATGGTGTCTTTAGGGACTTTAGCTGGTTTGTTAGGAACAGTAACAGGTATGATTAAAGCGTTTAGTGCATTATCTGCCGCTGGTACCCCAGATCAAGCTGCACTTGCAAATGGTATTTCTGAAGCACTTATCAACACTGCAACAGGAATTTCTACTTCTGCACTTGCAATCGTAGCTTACAACTTCTTTACTTCTAAAATTGATACTTTGACTTATTCTATTGATGAGGCTGGGAATACAATTGTAAATACGTACAGACATTTCAGAAGTTCACAAAAATAATCAATAATTTGATTTGCATGAAAATAGAAATCTGTGCAACAACAGATTCTATTTTCTTGTAAGTGTAAAAAAAAATATTAATGGCTATAAAAATGAAGAAAAAAGCAGGGTCTACGGACATGACTGCTATGTGTGATGTTGCTTTTCTTTTGTTGTCGTTCTTTGTAATGACCGCAACAGCTAAGATACCTGAAGCATTACCAGTAGATACGCCAGCCTCAACAGTTCAATCGAAATTGCCAGATGATAATTTAGCGACGATAACTGTTGGAAAAGGAAAAGTTTTCTACGATCTGAAAGGAAGAGAGGTTAGAAAGAAAGCTCTGGAGTTAATGGGCCAAAAATACGGTGTTGCGTTTACGGAAGACGAATCTGCAAAATTCGCTTTAATGGAAGGCATTGGTGTTCCAATATCTGGGTTAAAGCAATTAATTGCAATGAAAACGGCTGACAGAAGTAAGCCAGGTATTCAGTCTGGTGTGCCAAAGGATTCATTGGACAATCAATTAAAAGAGTGGATTTATAATTCTCGTATTGCCAATATAGATATAAACCAAAAGGAATTGCAAATCGCAATTAAAGGCGATGCAAAGGAAGAGTATCCAGCAATCAAACGGGTTATGGATATTCTACAAGATCAAAAAATCAATAACTTCAATCTTGTTACTGGTTTAAGAGCTACCGAAAAATAACTAAAAAAATACACTAAAATGGCTGAATTAAATACCGGAGACGACGGAGGCAAAAAAGGTGGAAAAGTAAGAAGTAAAAAAGCAAACTCAAAAGTAGATTTAACTGCTATGGTTGATTTGGCTTTCCTATTGATTACGTTCTTTATGCTTACAACTACGCTGTCTAAACCGCAATCTATGCCTTTGGGTTTGCCTGATAAAGAAGATGATCCTACTGATAAACCAATTAAAGTTGATGAAAATCGTACACTAACGGTTTTGTTAGGAGACAATGATAAGATGGTTTATTATATGGGTTTACTAGCAACTCCAATTGCTGGTCCTAAAGATATTTCTTATGGTAAAGAGGGGATACGTAAAGAATTATTGAAAAGAAAGTTGTCAGTAGTTGAATTTACTGGTAACAAAGACAAAGGTTTAATAGTAATTATCAAACCAAGTAAAAAATCAAATTACCGTAATTTAGTTGATATACTAGATGAGATGGCTATTGTAGGAGTACCTTCAAATGCAATTGTAAATGATTTTTCTCCTGAAGAACTAAAATTGTTAGAAGGTAAATAATATTTTCGTATTTACTCTATAACCTAATAATTAAGAAAAATGAAATTAGATATATTCACAAATCAATGGCTTGATATTGTATTCGAAGGTCGTAATAAAGCTTATGGCGCTTACGAACTAAGAAAATCAAATAACAAGACTACTGTTAGAGCACTTATATTTGGTGCAATTGTTTTTGCTATAGCAGTTAGTATGCCTCTTATTTTAGGTTTATTGCCAAATTCTTCAGATGGCGATGACACTTTAGATACTAAAATTGTTAGTATTAAATTGCCTCCTAAGAAAGAAGAAATTAAAAAAGATATCCCACCGCCACCACCGCCACCACCAAAAGTAGATCAAGTAAAATTCGTGAAACCAGTGGTTGCGAAAGCAGAGGAAGTAACAGAAGAACCACCTAAAACAGTAGAAATTAAAGATAAAAAATTAGGTGCTGAAACGATTAAAGGTGACCCTGATGCTGTTCCAACTGTTGAGCCAGTTGGTACTGGAACTGCGGCAGTAGTTGAAGAAGTGGATAACCAAATCTACAACACTGCTGGTATCGAAGTTAAACCTGATTTTCCTGGAGGAATTGAGAAATTTTACAAATTCGTTGGTAACAACTATCAAACTCCAGACGAAGAAGGATTAAAAGGTAAAGTATATGTTACTTTTGTAGTAGAAAAAGATGGTTCATTAACAGATATTAAAGTTATCAGAGATATTGGTTACGGAACTGGAAAAGAAGCAATTCGTGTTTTGAAAAAATGTCCGAAATGGACACCTGGTGAGCAAAATGGAAAGAAAGTTAGAGTGCTATATTCGCTTCCAATTACTATTCAATCTGCAGAATAATGTTAAATATCATACTTAATAATATTAAGAAGAAATCGCTTAAAGAGCGATTTCTTCTTGTTTTAGGAATTTTGTTTTTTTGTTTGTACCTCGTTCTAGGTTTGTTCATTATCTTTATGAATAACTTTCCTCTTGATATGCAGCCAATGTATCGTGTCGCTTTTGGAGTTTTGCTTATCGCTTATGCTTCCTTTAGATTTTTCCGAATTATAAATGATAATAATAACTAGATTATGAAAAAGTATTCTAAACTTCCATTATTTATTTTGTTTGTAGTTGTACTATTTGTTTTTGCATGTAATCAAATATCAGACAAAAATGCAAAGGAAACCATTCTAAAAGGTAAAGTTACTGTTTTTGTTGATGAAACTTTAACTCCTATTATTGAAGATCAAGTGGATGTTTTTGAAAACGAATATGAAGCTAAAGTTAAATTAATTCCCAAATCGGAGACTGAAACGGTAAATTCATTATTCAAAGAGAAAGCTGCTATTGCGATCTTATCTCGGAATTTGACACCCGAAGAATTAAGCATTTTCAAACAAAGGAAAATTAATCCTAAAATAACTGTTTTTGCTACTGATGCAATAGCTTTTATCGCAAATAAAAATAATAAAGATACCGTGATTGCGTTGAAAGATGTGGTTGATTTTATACAAGGCAAATCAGTTCCGTCTATTAAAGGACTTGTTTTTGATGATTTGAATTCAAGTACGGTGCGCTTTATGTCTGATTTGGCTAAAATTAAGTCTGTACCGGATAAAGGTGTTTTTTCATTTAAATCTAATAACGAAGTTATTAAATACGTGTCTGAAAATGACGGTATGATTGGTGTTATAGGTGTTAATTGGTTGACACAGCCCTTACCTTCTATGCAAAAATATGTTGATAATGTAACTTCCTTAGCTGTCAAAGGATTTAAATACGATGGATATTATAAGCCATCACAAAATAATATAGCAGAGGGAAAATATCCTTTGGCACGTGATTTGTATATAATCAATTGTCAAGGATATTCTGGTTTGGGAATGGGATTTGCCTCATTTGTTGCTGGAGATGTTGGGCAAAGAATAGTATTAAAATCTGGATTGTTACCAGTTCGTATTCCAACAAGGAAATTTACGATTGTAGGTAAAGACCAAAATGATAAAAAATAAATTAATTACAATTACGATGAACAAATTTAAATTTTTTAGTGTTGCATTTTTGGCCTCTGCGTTTGCAAGTCAAGCACAAGATATTAATCAAGCTAAAAAGGCTGTCGATGCAGAGCAATTTGAAAGTGCTAAATCGATGTTGAAATCGATTATTAAAGCGAAACCAAGTAATGGCGTTGCTTTCTTAACTTTAGGGAATGTATACCTTACTCAAAATGTAGAAGATTCTGCAAAAGTATATTTTCAAAATGGTTTAAATGCATCTGAAGGTGCTAAATTGAATTATATAGGTTTAGGTCAAATGGATCTTGATAAAAGTGATGTTACTGGAGCACAAGCAAAGTTTGCTTTGGTTACCAAAGACCTTAAAAAGAAAGACGTTCAAGAGTATGTCTATATTGCAAGAGCGTATATGAATACTGTAAAACCTGATTTTAAAAATGCTATTGCAGTTTTAACCCGTGCGGCTATTACTAATTCTCAAGATCCACAGTTACAACTTGCTTTAGGGGATGCATATTATGGTGATGGAAAACAAAATGAAGCTTATGTTGCTTATAGAAGTGCTTTTCAATTAGACAATTCATTACTAAGGGCTAAAATGCAATTGGGTGTATTGCTTAAAGGAGCAAAATCATACGACGAAGCTTTGAAAGCGTATAATGAAGTAATTGCATTGAATCCTAATTATGGTCCTGTTTACAGAGAGTTAGCCGAGACTTACTATAAAATGGCGCGTAACAAACCATCGCAAGCTGCAGCAAATTATAAAATTGCATTAGAAAACTATGACAAGTATATGTCATTTACAGATTATTCTATTCAGTCTAGAATGCGTCGTGCCGACTTCTTAATTTTAATAGAAGATTATGCTGCATTAGAGGTAGAAGCTAACAAAATGATAGAATTAGACAAAGTAAATCCTAGGATCTATCGTTATTTAGGGTACTCTGCTTATAAAAACGGTAATGTTGATGTTGCAATAAAATCTTTGGACAGTTTTATTAATACTCCAGGAAATAAAGCAATTGCTTTAGATTATTTATACTTGGGTTTAACAAAAATAAAAAAAGGAACTAGTGTTGACGGTGCAACTATAGATGCAGTAGCTCTTAATGCTGGATTAGTAGATATCAAGAAGGCAGTAGAAATGGAACCTTTAGCGGTTCAAGATTTAAGTGAAGTTGGTAAAAAATTATTCGCTCAAAAACTATACAAAGAAGCTGCCTTGGTTTTTGAATTTGGTACAAACGTTCCGGATTCTAGAACATTTCTTGATGATAACGTGTATTATGGTTTAGCCAATTATTATGCTAATAGTTCTAAAGATGTGAAAGCTGATGCTGTAGCTTTACAAAAAGCAGATGCTGCCTTTGAAAAAGTTTTAGTAGCATCACCAACATATTATGAAGCATACCTTTATAGAGCGAGAACAAATCGTTTGCTTGAAAAAGATGATGTTATGACGAAAAACTATGAAGATTATGTAGCAAAAGTTACCACTTTAGGCGCTGAGGAAGTGGCTAAACCAGCTGTTAAAGCTAAGTTTATTGAATCGTATAACAATATGGCTGCCAGTTTTGCTAACACAGACAAGTTAAAAGCTATTGAATATTTCAATAAAACACTAGCATTAGACCCTGCAAATAAGTATGCTTTAGATTCTATTAAGATTTTAAAATAATTTTTTAAAGGTTAAAATTAAACCGATAGTCTACACTAGACTATCGGTTTTTTTGTTTGTTATGGATTTTTTTTAGTTACTATTTTCAAATTAACTCATTTTCAAAATACCTATCTTTGCACTTCAAAATATAATAATGTTATCAAAAGAAATACAATTAGAAGTTAACAAAGGTGCTATGCTTCCGCTGATGGAAGAGTTTTATACCATACAAGGCGAAGGATATCATACTGGGACCGCTGCATACTTTATTAGAATTGGTGGGTGTGATGTAGGTTGTCATTGGTGTGATGTTAAGGAAAGTTGGAATGCTGAATTGCATCCGCCAACAGGTATTGATTTAATAGTTACAAATGCAAGTATTTATTCAGAGACTGTTGTTGTTACTGGCGGTGAACCATTAATGTGGGATATGACGCTGCTGACGCAAAAGCTAAAAGAAAATAATAGAAAAGTTCATATCGAAACTTCGGGTGCATATCCGCTTACAGGAACTTGGGATTGGATTTGTTTGTCTCCAAAGAAAAATAAATTACCAACAAAAACTGTTTATGATAATGCACATGAGTTGAAAGTTATCATTTACAATAAACATGATTTTATTTTTGCCGAAGAGCAAGCGGAAAAAGTGAACAATAATGCGATTTTATTCTTGCAGCCTGAATGGAGCAAAAAAGAAGAAATGACTCCTTTGATTGTAGATTATGTGATGAACAATCCAAAATGGCGTGTTTCTCTTCAAACGCATAAATATTTAAATATTCCTTAAACATATTGGCCTCAAACAAAATTTCTGTTTGAGGTTTTTTTATATTTTGAGAGGTAAAATTAAATTTCTGTATTAGTGAATGGAAAGCTTCGCTAAATAGTCATAATGTTCCCCTTCAAGAATTAACTCGCTTTGCAATCCATTGGCGAAAGCCGCATTTTGTAACGTGTTATAATCTAAGTAAAGCCAAGGAAATTGGTCCTCTTTTTCATTTTTATAACGTATTGTAAAAGTCAATTCGCCGTAATAACCAGTACTGGGAATCCATTTGCCACCATCTTCATCATTATCAAACATATAAATGATATCCGAAGAATCAATAAGAATTTGTCCGTTTGGATTAAGTAAGTTTCTTAGTTTTATTAAAAATTTGGTGGTTTCTTTTAATGTTCCAAAAATACCGGTACCATTCATTAATAATAAAATAGTATCAAATTTATTTTCGGGATTATCAGAGTCCATTTCAAGAATATTTTGAACTTGTGCATTTTTCAATCCTCGAAGTCTACAGGCTTCAATTGCATTAGTAGAAATATCAATTGAACGAACATCAAGATTTCTTTCGGTTTGTAAATATAAGCTATGGCTTCCTGCTCCACATCCCACATCGAGAATTTTCCCCTTTGCTAGTTGTAAAGCTTTTTGCTCTAGTTTTGGCATTTCGGTATACGATCGAAATAAATATGCAACATTCATTTCATCTTCTTCAGAAATGGAGGTTTCCGTGGTTAAATCTTCTGGGGAATTATTAGTTTGAAAATCAAGTATGGCTTTGCCAAAAAGGTCTTTCATAGTCTTTGTAAGGAACGAACCAATCGCGCCTACTTATTTAGTTATTACTGCAGAAGTTGTTTACTTTTGTGGTTCAAACTTTAAATTTTAAACTTGAAACACATACTAAACAATCTCCCTAAAGAAGCCAAAGATAAGCATATCGAAAATAAAAAGTATTTCGATAAGCTGAAAAAGAAGACGCCAAAGAATTTAGATTATGTGATGCAGGACTTGCATGATGCTGAATTTAAGAAAACAGATTGTCTAAAATGTGCCAATTGTTGTAAAACGACAGGTCCATTATTCACCGATGCCGATATTGAACGTGTTTCAAAATACTTGAGGCAAAAACCACAACAGTTTGTTGAGCAATATCTTCGCATCGATGAAGATAGAGATTATGTGTTGCAAAGCGTCCCGTGTACTTTTCTGGATAATGAAAATGCGTGCATGATTTATGAGGTTCGCCCAAAAGCATGCAGAGAGTTCCCGCATACAGATAGAAAAAAGTTTCAACAAATCACGGACTTAACATTGAAAAACGTAGCTATTTGTCCAGCTGCTTTTAACATTGTCGAAGAAATGAAAAAGAAGTTGATTCTTTAAAAATTTTATACATCGTCTCCCGCTACTTTGGAGTGGACAGGGATGAGAATTAATAAATCAAATATTTCGATCTCATTTCCTTAAAGTCAACTAACCCTTTCTTCCAACTTTCTCTTATTTTATTTTCCGACATTCCTGCTTCGATTTGCTGTTGTAGTTTTTTAGTTCCTGCAAGTTTTGTAAAAAAAGGGTTGAAGAATTTTGATTTGTCAGTTGTCGACGCATAGGCTTTAATCAACCATTTTAATTCCAGTCGATTTACTTTTGCAACTGCAGATAAATCTTCTCCGTAACATTCGACGCCATTGTAAACGGGATTTTGTGCGCCAAAATTTGGTTTTGGAATAAAACTAAAATCACTTTTCGGTAAATATGGAGAGCCATAAATTTGAAACTGTAGTTCAGTTCCTCGTCCTACACTTACATTTGTACCTTCAAAAAGACATAATCCCGCATAAAGATTCACAGCTTGATCGTTCGGAAGATTCGGTGAAGGTTTTACAGGCAAACTATACTTCATTTCTCGGTTGTAATTAACGCATGGAATGACAGTCAATTTGCATGAAACTTTATTCTTTAGCCATTTCTCACCATTTATCATTTTAGCATATTCTCCAATTGTCATTCCATGAAGCAAAGGAATTGGATGCATTCCCACAAAACTGGTGAATGCTGTCTCTAGAATTGGACCGTCAACAATACTTCCGTTAGGATTTGGTCGGTCAAGGATTAAAAGTGGAATGTTATTTTCGGCACAGGCTTCCATTATATAATGTAACGAAGAGATATAAGTGTAAAATCGTGCGCCTACGTCTTGCAAATCAAAAACCATAATATCGATTCCTGCGAGTTGCTCTGGTTTTGGTTTCTTATTGTCACCATAAAGTGAAATAATTGGCAGTCCTGTTTTAGAATCTTTTCCGTCAACCACATGTTCGCCTGCATCTGCAGTTCCCCGAAAACCGTGTTCAGGCGCAAATATTTTCTGGATGGCAATCTTTTTTTCCAGAAGAAAATCGACTACATGCATTTTGTTAGAGAGAATACCGGTTTGATTGGTTACAATTCCTATTTTCTTCTCCTTTAATAATGGTAAATAGTTGTTGTAATTATCAGCTCCAGTTTTTATTTCTTTATTTGGATATTGTTCAACTTTTTCTAATTCTGATTTTACATTTTCTCTAGTATCTGTTTTACTGGCAGAACAAGAAGTTGAAATCATTGTTAAAAATATAAAACTTAGCGATTTTCTGAAAAATTGAATCATATAGTAGGTTCAAATAAAATTAATAGCAATTAGTGTAATTCGTGTTTTAGCTGTATTTTTGGCTTAAGCAACGCAGACTGGCGAAGCAAATCCAAATTAGAAAAGCAATCAAATTGAATTTAGAATATTTCATCGCCAAACGACTCATCACCGCTAAAGATTATAAAAGTAGCATTTCTGCTCCAATTATAAAAATTGCGATTTCTGCAATTGCCATTGGTATGATTATGATGATTGTTTCAGTAGCAACCGGAATTGGACTGCAGCAAAAAATCAGAGAAAAAGTTTCGGCTTTCAATGGACATATCATTATTTCAAATTACGACAACAATCAATCTGAAGTCACATTAGTTCCAATTTCTAAAAAACAGGATTTTTATCCAAAGTTTACGTCAGTTCGTGGAGTAGAACATATTCAGGCCATTGCCAGTAAAGCTGGAATTATTAGGACTGAAACTACTTTCGAAGGAATTGTATTTAAAGGAGTGGGGACTGATTATAAGTGGGACAATATTAAGGAATACATTGTTGAAGGTAGAATTCCAAATAACAAAGAGGATTTGAATGAAGAAGTTGTGATTTCGCAGTTTATTGCAAATAGGTTAAATTTGAAAGTGGGCGATGCATTCAATACTTTCTTCATGAAAGAGAAAGGGTATAACCTCAGGAATTTTGATGTTGTTGGGATTTTCAATTCTGGTTTTCAAGAATTTGATGCTACCTATATAATTGGAGACATTCGTCACATACAGCGTATTAATAAATGGGCTCCAGATCAAATAGGCGCTTTCGAGATTTTTGTGGATGATTTTAATGCTATAGAATCAATCGGCGAGCAAATTTACGCACAAACAGCATCTACGTTAGACAGTAAAACTATAATCGAGAAATACAGTTATATATTTGAGTGGCTTCAACTATTCGATTTCAACATCATTGTTATATTAGTAGTTATGATTCTTGTCGCCACAATTAATATGGTAGTAGCTTTATTAGTGCTGATTCTCGAGCGAACCCAAATGATTGGAATTTTAAAAGCGTTAGGGGCTAATAATTGGTCAGTCCGAAAAATATTTCTGTACAACGCCTTCTATCTTATAGTAAGAGGACTCTTCTGGGGAAACCTAATCGGTATCTCATTATTGTTAATCCAACAACAATTTGGGATAATCCAACTTCCACCAGAGAACTATTACGTCAATCAAGCGCCAGTTTATCTAAATTGGGGTTACATACTTTTATTAAACCTGCTTACCGTGACCGTTTGTTTCCTGGTACTATTAATTCCTTCCTACATAATAACCAAAATTTCACCAGTCAAAGCCATACGTTTCGATTAGATTTTCATTTGGGCGTTACCGTTTATAAAAAAGAGGCTATTATCGATATCGATAATAGCCTCTTTTTTATTCCGGTCGGGCTCATATCTTTGTATCGGATTCAAATATATGAATTAGTTATTTTTGAAATATTAATTGATAACAAAACAAAGTTGCATAATCGTGGTCGGGCTAGATACATTTTAATGATATTGACGCATAGGAAGATCAACTTTGTTTTTATTACATAAGAGTCTCAATA